>DATBDT010000006.1:0-169911 GCA_036269815.1 Bryobacteraceae bacterium | reverse complement strand
GGTTTTGGCCAATGCGAGCAAGCTGGCGCTTGTGAACACGACCATAAATGGCGGGGCCGTGACATTGACCGGCAGTTCTCTCCTGCAATTGACCAATGGAACAATTCATAGCAGCAGCACGCTGACGAACAGCTCGACCGGAGTGATCGAATCACTAGCGGGCAGCAACACGCTGGGCGGGACGGTGGTGAATCCGGCAGGCGGCCTCATCAAGATCGATAACGGATCGGTGCTGAACCTGGAGAACGGAACTTATCCGACTCTTGGTGCCGTTCAGCTGAACTCAACCGGGAACTTCACGGAGCTGGTAGTGAACGGTGCGGGTGTAACCCTGAGCGGCGGCACCGTCACGATGTCGAACAACGCAAACAATTACATCTTTGGCGCAGCCGCAGCCGACACATTGACGAACAAGGAAACGATTCAGGGCGCCGGCAACATTGGCAATGGCCGCATGACCTTGGTGAACTCGGGAACGATCAACGCCAATCAATCGGCAGGAATGACGATTGCGCCAAACGGAGGAACCACCAATACCGGCACGCTCGAAGCGACTGCGGGCGCCAGCCTGTCGCTGAGCGGGACGACAGTTACCAACACTGGTGGCAAGGTCTTGGCGAACGCGAGCGGGTTGAAACTTATCAACACAACCATAAATGGCGGTGCGGTGACGCTGACCGGCGCTTCAACGCTGCAGTTGACCAATGGCACCATTCACAGCAGCAGCACTTTGACCAACAGCTCGACCGGCGTGATTGAATCGTTGGCGGGCAGCAACACCCTGGGCGGCAAGGTGGTGAATCCGACAGGCGGATTGATCAAGATCGACAACGGATCGGTGCTGAACCTGGAGAACGGAAGTTATCCCACGCTCGGTGCGGTTCAGCTGAACTCAACCGGCAACTTTACAGAACTGGTGGTGAATGGGGCAAACGTGACCCTGAGCGGCGGCACCATAACCATGTCGAACAATCCGAACAACTATATCTTCGGGGCGGCGTCAGCCGATATCCTGACCAACCAGGAAACGATTCAGGGCGCCGGCAACATCGGCAACGGGCGCATGACGCTGGTGAACTCGGGAACGATCAATGCCAATCAGTCTGCCGGGATTCTGATAAACACCAGCGGCTCCTTTACCAACAGCGGCACGCTGCAGGTTGGTAGCGGGGACACGATGCATGTGGAAGGAGGGCCGTTCACCAATTTCGGTGGGACCACTCTTACCGGCGGCACCTACAATACCAGCGGAACTCTCAAGATAGACCAACTGGGCACTGCGGGCGGCGAAATCGTAACGAACGCAGCCAATATCACGTTGAACGGCGCGGCCTCAAGCTTTATCGATTCCGCGAGCAAAGACGCTCTTTCGAAATTGGCCACGAATGCGACCGGCAGCAGTTTCACCATCAGCGGCGGGCGCAACTTTACGACGGCCGGTAACTTCACCAACCATGGCACGTTGACGGTCGGCGGCGGCAGTAAGTTCGCAGTGAATGGCAGCCTAACTAACTTTTCAGGCACAACATTGACCGGCGGCACTTACAACGTCACCGGCTCACTGCGGTTCGACGGAGCGAATATCGTCACCAACGCGGCGAATATCAGCTTGACGGGAACCGGTTCGCAGATCATCAACCAGACCAGCGGCAACGGACTGGCCAACTTTGCCAATAACGCGACGAACGGCGTGTTCAGCCTGGCTGGTGGACGAGTTCTTACTTCCGTGGGCGCCTTCACGAACAGCGGGAGCCTGACAGTCTCCGGGGCCGGGAGCCGATTGACGACTGGTGGCTCCACAAACTTCAACAACAAGGGTACGTTTACGGTTTTGAGCGGCGCTACGGAAACTGCCGCCGGCACCGCAGGGAGTTTCAGCAACGGCGGCACCCTCACGGTTGCTACGGGAAGCACGTTCTCCACCGGCGGGTCATTCACCAACTTCGTAGGCACAACATTGACGGGCGGCAAGTACCTGGTGACCGGGACGATGCAATTTCCGGGCGCTAACATCGTGACGAATCTGGCTAATATTACGCTCTCCGGAACGACCTCCCGAATCCTGAACTCGACGAACAGCGCCAACGGTCTGGCGAAGTTTGCTACCAACGGCTCGAGCGGTGTTTTCAGCCTGCAAGCCGGCCGGACATTCACCACTGCCGGCTCTTTCACCAATGCCGGTACCTTTATCATCGGCACTGGCAGCGGGTTTACCGTTGGCGGAACCGGAAGCTACACCCAGACAGCCGGAAGCACAACCGACGACGGCAGCCTGACCCTTCCCTCGACCGGCATGCTAAGCCTGCAGAGCGGAACTTTATTGGGAAAGGGAGGAATTACCGGTTCCGTGACCTCGAGCGCCATAGTTGACCCGGGCGACTCCGCCACCGCAACCGGCGTTCTGAAGGCCACAGGCGCCTACACCCAGAAGTCCACGGGCACGCTGAACATCTCCATCACCGGAACAACGGCCGGCACGCAGTACGATCAACTGAACCCGAGTAAAGCGACGCTGAGCGGAACTCTGAACCTCAGCCGGCCGACCGGCTTTGTCCCGAGTGTTGGAAGCACGTTCAAGGTCATGAACTTCACTTCGGCGACGGGTCAGTTTTCAAAGGTAAATGGTCTGGCAATCAACTCCACCGAGCACTTCACGGTGACGTATCAGCCGACTGACGTGTTGCTGACCGTCGTCGCGGGCGCCGCGTCCAGTGCCAGCCAATCCAGCGCCATAAACGCAACCGGTCATGCCCGTGGTGCTGCCCAGTCGAGTGGCGAACGAGACGTTACCTTGCACGGTCTTAGCTTATCCGGCCGCAGCGCTGCGCGAACGCCGCTGTCAGTGTCTTCCATGAGTTCGTCGAACGTAGTGAATCCACGTATTGTCGGCGCTCTGGCGCTAGCACGCGTCTCGTTTGCGCCGGTCCGTGCGAGCGTGTCACCCGCGCTTCGCCAACCAATGCTGACTCGCAACAGTTTGCCGGTTGCTCATACGAGCCTTGCCGGGAGCAAGGGAGTGAGAAGTCCAATGCTGAATCCTAACTTCGTGGAATATCACTTGGACTTGTTAGCAGTTCTAGGCAAAGGCTCCGGGCACACCTGGCGTGAGCTTTGGAACCATCCATGGGAACCGAAGACCGCCAGCCCGGTGTACCTGAGTTGGGGCGCAAACCATTGAGGAACCCATTGGCAAAGCGAGCCCGGAGCCCAAGGCTATGGGAGCGTATCGGCACTGCGAACGCGGCTTTGCTCCGCAAGGTCAAGCCGCCGGAACACCTGCAACTGTTGATCCGCATCCGCCTGCCGTCCTTGCTGGCGATACAAGGTTGCCAACTGATAGTAGGTTGTCTTCACATCGGGCGCCAGCTTTTCGGCAGCTTCAAGTTCAGCAATAGCCGAGGGGATGTTCCCCTCCGCCTTTAAAATTCGAGCCTGCGTAACATGCGCAGCCGCGGATTCGGGACGAACGCGGAGCGCGCGAGCAAGCAACGCTCTGGCCTGCTCGTTATTGCCGCGTTCGAGCGCAATATCGGCCAGTTTCAACAGGCAGTCTGCGTCTTGCGGATTTTGTTTCAGCTCCAGTTGAAACTGTTGTTCGGCAGCCGTGCGCTTGCTCTCGCTGCGTTCCGATAGAAGAAGTGCTTCGCCAAGCTGATAGTGCAGGCCGGAAAGTTGGGGGCCTAACTCTAGCGCTTTTTGGAACTCGCGTATGGCCGAGTCATATTGCTCCTGCAGCATGTAACTCTGTCCGTAGACCTCATGCGCCCAGGCGGAATCCTTGTCGGCCGCGGTCAGCTGTCGGAGCGCCTTCGAGGCGATTTCGGAATGCAGACGATACTGCGTGTAAAGGACCTCCGGATCCGCCGGCTGCACGCTTGCCAGATGATCGATAACCGGAACAGCCTTATCGATCTGCCCGATATCGGTGTAAATGCGGGCCAGTTCCAGGCTCGCCTGCTTCAACAGTGTCGAGTCGGTCAAGTGCGGAAGCGAAGCTTCGAGCAGGGTTTGGCTCCGCGCTGTATGTCCCAGCCGGGCTTCACACAAGCCTAGGAACGCTTGGGCATTCCACAAGGAAGGAGAATTTGCCAACGCTGCCTGAAATTGACCGGCAGCTTCGAGGTAGTCGCCTTGAACATACTTGAGCATTCCGAGATTTGCGTGAGCGTTCACGTTTCCCGGATCCGCCTTCAGCATCCAGTTGAGTTCCGCTTCCGCGGTTGTCTTATCGTTGGCCTTGATCGCCGCTTCCGCACGCCGGGCGTGTCCGGAGAAGTCAGGGTCCGATTGGGCGAAGCTTACTGCGACGGTAGTTATGAGTAAAAGGCTCCAGCGCACACCGGCTAGAAATATATATGCGCGCCGAATTGCATCCTCCGCATGGTTGACTGCAGGGCAGTTATCTGACCGGCAGATAACTGGTCGACGGCGTTGTTCGGCAAACCGAGATTGGTGTTGTTCCATGCGTTGAACGCCTCAGCTCGAATCTGAATGCGCGTCGATTCGCGGTTTAGAAAGGAGGAGAAGATAAAGTCTTTCGACATCGCCCAGTCTGCGTTCACCAGGCCGGGGCCTCTCAGGGATCCGATCGAAGCATAGCCGAAGCGGCAGCAGGTTGGAATGCTGTACGCGGCCGGGTTGTACCAGAGCGCGGAATTCTGGCCGCCGGGAACGTTGGACGGCGACATGCCTTTAATTGGGTCAGGCCGTTGCGTAAAGTCCGCATTCAGGGTGGCATTACTCGAAACGTAGGGGGAAAATGCCAGTCCGGATTCGACGCTCGTGACACCGCTGAATACCCAGCTTCCCAGGACATACTTCCGCCATCCGGTTACATCGGTTCCAAACCGAAGCCCCGGCCCATAGGGGATGTTAAAAGTGTGCGTCGTGATCCAAACAAATTTTCGGTCCATCGAGCCGCTGTTGATCGTGCCGCCGCCAGGTCCATAATCGATCGCCCGGTTGTAAGTTGTCGCACTCCAGAACGCACCGTAGCCCATGGCTTTCGAGTAAGTAAAGTTCGAGTTCATGGTGTACAACTTAGAAAGTTGTTTATTGAAGGTTATGTTCAGCGCATTATAGTTTGAATCCGAGCAGTTACACGCCAGGCTGATGCCTTGGGAAAGGCCGTACAGTTGGTAATAGGGCCGACGGCTCAGGAGCGATCCAGTGCCCACATTGGCGGCGTTAATATTCGGTTGCCAGTTCAGATGTGTGCCCTTGTTGCCTACATAGCTGACGGATACCGTAGCGCCATGGCCGACGGCTTGCTGCACCGTGAAGTTCCAGGAATCCATGGTTTCTGTCTTCCAATCGAATTGGCGTGTTTTCAACGTCACGCCATCCGGCGCCGGGAGCATGCCGCTGCTCGGGAGAGCGGGAACCGTAGCCGCTGGAGGCGTCTCGTTGATCGGGAACACTGCGTCATAAACGTTCGTCTGCGAAACCTGTTGTTGGGTTACGATCGGGTACCCGCTGGTTAGATGATAGAACGTGGCGTCGTATCCCGACGAGAAGAAGCTGCGTCCCAGGCCTGCTCGAATCACGGTATTTTGCGTCAATTTGTAAGCAAAGCCAAGCCGCGGCGCAAAATCGTTTTTCGGCGTATGAACGTTCGCCGAGCTGGAGACCGAGCCGATCCCGGCCAACAGGATATCGCCGGTGGAAGGATCGAAATTAGCCAGACCTCCTTTGTAAGGAGAGGAGACAGCCGTGAAGTAGTCCCAACGCAATCCGTAGTTGAGGGTAAGTTTGGGGGAGATCCGCCAGACGTCTTGCGCATATAATCCGGTCGTAGACTGGCGTTCGGCCGGCTCTCCGGTGAATACCGCGCGATCGAACGAGCAAGTACTGCCGAGGAGAAATGTTGCCATTCCCAGCCCCGATGTCGGGTCACTTGGATCGCCGGTCGCGGACTGACAGAAGTTATAGTTGCCTCGTGAACTGGCGTTCACCGATTGAAAGTCAAACTGATAGCGGCGGTAATCCACTCCCCATCGCACCTCATGCTTACCGGATGACTTAGACCAGTTACTGACATATTCGAAAGTGTTTTCGGTATCGAACCGTGGAATGCCAACGCCGCTTGGGATTCCCATAAAGAAACTGCCCACCGGGCCGCCGACGTTGATGCCGGCAAGACCACCCGTCAGCAGGTCTCCGGTGTTAATACCGGGAATGCCAACCTTTGTGTTTGTCTCCAAATTGGCGTCATACTGTAACGCGGCCAGATTGAATCGGGAATAGCCCGCGCGGAACTCGGCCAGCAAGCTGGGGCTAAACATGTGGAGGTAATTGATCGCCGCGAGGTGTGCCGACGAGTTTGCTGTTTCCGCACTTAATCCGCCCTGCGAGGGGCCGCCGGCCTCTTGTCCGAACAGCGGCGGGTTAGCCAACAAAGTGCTGAAGTAACTGTACCGGCCGAAGAATTTATCGTTGTCGCGAATATTCCAGTCGCCGCGCTGGTCGGTCCAGTTCTGGTTGAACTTCTCTTTCACGTCGCCGACGTAGTTGTTGTCTGTGCCCAGGTTAATGTTGGGAGCCGGCAGCAGATTCATAAGATTCAGCGCAACCGGGCTGATCCGGCTCGTTGGAATTACATTGTTCGGGAAGGGTGTGCGGCCGGACCCGTCCGCGTTTCCAGTCGCCGGATCGTACAGTACATTGGGTAGCCCGCTGAAGTCACCGGAACGGAAAGCGGAATTCGGCACGGTCGCGATGATCGACGCGCCTTGGATCTCGCGCGCAAATTGATAGTCGCCAAACAGGAACAATTTGTTTTTCTTGATTGGTCCGCCGACGCTGAATCCGCCTTCGTTCCAGTTATAGGGAGCAACGCCCGTCCCCTTGCCATTCGGGCCGGTGCCCGCGATCTTCTGAGTCAATGGGTCAGCCGAGAAAGTCGCACTGTTGCGGTTAAAGTAAAACACCGAGCCGTGTATATTATTTGTGCCGGACTTAGTAACAAATTGCGCAACCATCCCGGACGTACTACCGAACTCCGGGTCATAATCGGCGGTTGTGATCTTGAGTTCCTGCACCGCATCTTCGGGCGGAACGATTAACTGGATCCCACTGAACCCGTAGGAGCGGTCGGTGATGCCGTCCAAAACGAATTCCTGCGATCCGGACCACGTTCCGTTGATGTACGTGCGTACGCCCCCGCTCGGATTTTCTCCCGAGCCCATTTGAAAGCTGTCGGGGAGCGCTCCAGGAACCGTGAGGTACAGCTCGGTGACGTTGCGGCCGATGGTAGGAAGGCTCTGTATCTGATTCGAGCTCAAAGTTTGCGAGACATCTACCTTTTCCGATTGCAGTAGTTCGGCTCCGGCAGCCACGGTTATCGATTCGGAGACGTTGCCCGGCGAGAGCGTTAAGTCGATCCGCACGACCGCATCGACGGCCAGCGTTACGTGCTCGCGGCTAAGCTTCGAGAAGCCGGGCTGTTCCGCTGTGACAGAGTAAACGCCGGGCGGCAGATTCGCGGCACTGTAGAACCCCTCGTTGCTGGTGGTGACCTGTACGGTAGCACCTGTGCCCTCGTTCAGAATCGTCACCTTGCTACTTGCGATGACGGCATTACTCGCGTCTGTGATGTAGCCGTTGATGGAACCCGAAACCGCTTGTGCGAAGCACGAAGTTGCAGCGGACAAAGCGGCGCAAAAGGCAAGAGTTCGGAAAACTGTATTCCAAAGTTGGGACATTGACCCTCCCGGCCGCTGATTTTGTAGCGGCTGTTTGAAGTGGAACCCAGAGACTAGTTGGGTTTTCTTAACAGCGGCAAAAGTATCACCAAAACAGACAGTTGTCAATTGAGTAGAAATGGCCGCGCGCAGAGGTTTAAAGCGAGAGCCAACGTTTCGCGCTTGCCGTCACTTTACCGGCTTCGCTGCCATCGATCAGAAAGCCGGATATGGTAGCGACCGCGTCCACACCGGCCTCGAACACGCTTGCGGCGTTATCAAGCCTGATGCCGCCGATCGCGACGAGAGGTTTGTCCGTCAATGCGCGGAATGTCTTCAGCCTGTCCAGTCCCAGTGCGGGATCCGGCTTCAATTTGGAGGTGGTCGGAAAAATAGGACCGATTGCGAGGTACTGCACGGGTTCTTCCGCGCCCAGCAGTAATTGACGCCGGTTATGGGTGGAGAACCCCATCAGGGCAACGTTGCCCATAATCTTGCGGGCGGCTACGGGCGGCAGATCGTCCTGTCCCAGGTGAACGCCCGCTTCGAGGAGGTGCGCATAATCTGCACGGTCATTCACGACGAACGCCGCCCCGGCGGAGCGGCCTAACTCAGCAATTGATGCGGCCTCGTCGTAATGTTGTTGCGTCCAATTCTCCTTGTGACGATATTGGAGCATGCGGACGCCGGCGTCCAAAAGCGCTTTCGCTACTTCGGTTACTTCTCCGTCGTGCAACGCCGTAGCAGCCGTATCGACGATGGGATAAAAACGTGGAATCACCGGGCCGCCGTTCCGGTCTCGCTCCCGAACGGAATTTGCTCCGTGATTTGAATGTCGAAACCCTCGAGACCGACGACCTTGCGCGGATGATTCGTCAGCAGACGAATGGTGGTCAGTCCCAGGTCGGAAAGAATCTGGGCGCCAATCCCCGCTTCATGCTGGAGCAATGGCTGGTGGCGATCGATGGTTGCGGTGAAACCGGCAGTATCGCGGCCATGCGTCAGAAGATGCCGTTGGCCGTCTTCCCATATCGCCTGGATACCTGGGCCGGTTTGATGCAGATAGATAAACACGCCGCACGATTCGGAGCTGATCATCTGCAACGCTGATCCGATGTTCTCGAAGCACGAGCACTCGGCCGATCGGAAAATATCGCCATAGGCGCAATGCGAATGCACGCGCACCAGAACGTTTTTCTTGCCGCGGATATCGCCGTGCACAAGAGCCAGATGCGCCTCATTGTCCAGCCGGTTGATATAGCGAACGACATCGAACTCTCCATATATGCTGCGAAGACGTCCACGCGCTTCGGGCTGTACGAAGCGCTCCGTCTGAATCCGGTAGCGGATCAGGTCCGCGACCGAAATCATCTTCATGTCATAGCGAGAGCAGAACTGTTCCAGCTCCGGAACGCGTGCCATGGTTCCGTCCTCGTTCATGATTTCGCAGATGACACCGCCGGGAGATAAACCGGCTAGGCACGCGAGATCGACGCTAGCTTCGGTCTGGCCGGCGCGGGCCAGAACGCCGCCGGGGCGGGCGCGCAGCGGAAACACGTGACCGGGCCGCGCCAGATCCTTGGGCGTGGTATTCGGATCCATGGCGACGCGGATGGTATGCGCGCGATCGTAAGCCGAAATACCAGTGGTTACTCCTTCGGCAGCGTCAATAGCTTCGCAGAAGGCAGTGCCGAAGCGCGCAGTGTTTACCTGAGACATGGGCTGCAGGTCGAGCCGCGTGCAGATTTCGCTATCTAGGGAAAGGCAGACTAGGCCGCGACCCCGCGTCGCCATGAAGTTGATGATCTCGGGCGTGATTTTTTCCGCAGCGACGGCGAGGTCCCCTTCGTTTTCGCGGTCTTCATCGTCTACAACAATGAGAACCTTGCCCTGGCGGAAATCTTCGATCGCTTCGGGTATAGAAGCAAACGGCATTGAGAAGGCGGGCGCTCAGGCGCCTACGGCGATGCCGTATTTGCGCTGCCATGGCTTGGCAGTTTTGATCGCTGCGTTTACAGCGTTGATGTTCTTAATGCCTTCATTGTTCATCCAGTCTTCCAGTGCTTTCGCGCCCTGCTTGGCATAGACCGGGATGCCCTCTTTCCAGGTGGCGCGTCCGCAGAGGACGCCGGAATAGTCGGTGCCCGCTTCGGCGGCCATGTTCAAAGACTCTACGAATTGCGCGTTGCTGACACCTGCGCTGAGATAGATGAACGGCTTGGCGGCAACTTCCGCCGCGCTGCGATAGAAATTGAGCGCTTCTTTGCGCGAGTAAGCGGCCTGCCCTTTGAAAACGCTGCTTCCTTCGACGAACTCGGCGTTCACCGGCACTTCTACTTTCAAGACGTCGACATAGTATTGCTGCTTGCCGAACTCTTCCATGCTTTTGATGACGGCCTGCGGCTTCTGCTTGGCATATTCGAAGCCTTTTTCGTCTCCGCCTTTGGGATCGTAGCCGACGAATTCCAGAAAGAATGGAATTTGATAAAACTCGCACTCGGCCCCAATGCGCTCGACGAAGGCATGCTTAATGTCGTTTACCGATGAATCATCGAACGGAGAGTAGTAAATCAGGATCTTGACAGCATCCGCGCCCATTTCCTTGATCCGCTTCACAGAGAGATGCGGAAGCAGATCCGGAAGACGCCCCGGCTTGGTGTTGTCGTAACCGCTCTCCTCATATGCCAGTAGCAGCCCGGCATTCTTGGCGCGCGCCTTGGCGGCGGGAAGGCCGAACTCCGGGTCCAACAGGATGGCGCTCGCGTGCGGGGTCAACGTCTTCGACACAATCACTTTGAACTCTTGCATTTGTTCATCGCTAACTTCGCCCTGGGGAACGCCCCTGGCGGTTGCGATCGATTTGCGGAGGCTGCCTCGCTGGTCCATGGCGGCGGCGGCGATGACGCCGTTTTTATCCGACAAAGCGTCTAGATGTTTGATTTTGCCTTCAGAAAGCTGCACTGTTTGAAGTCTCCAAATCTGGCTGAGTGTACGTATCAGTATATCGATTTGAGCACTTTACCGAATACGTTACCGCCTACCGCGAGGGTTGTTCTTCGCTACATCTGACAACGTTCGTCCAGCGCCGGGTACGGCGCCAGTATGCCTGGGCGTGCGCGGCGTCGGCGAGGATCTGTTTTTTGAGCTCCTCCGCGGTTTCGAATTTCTTTTCAGCGCGTACGAAGTGGCGGAAGCGCACTTCGATCTCGCTGGGAGGGTCTCCGGTAAACGGGTCCAACAGAAATGTCTCGATGGTGATGTCCTCTCCTCCAAAGGTAGGCCGATTTCCGACATTGGTAATCGAAGCCCAGCGGCGGCCGGAGAGCGAGTCGATTGTCTCGCTGACAAAAACTCCAAGTGGTTGTACCAGGCCGGGGGTGGGCGGTATGTTCAGAGTCGGAACGGTTTGTTTCGAGCCTATTCCGTGTCCGGGAATGACTGGCCCTTTCAGCGAAAAGCACCGATCCAGAAGGCGACCCGCGATCTCCACCTCGTTCGCCCGTAAATGGCGCCGGATGCGAGAGCTGGAGACAATCTCCCGCCGAATGACAACCGGAGGCAGGAACGATGTTTCAAAGCCTAGTTCGCGTCCCAGCTTCGCCAATGCGGTGGTGTCGCCCGCTTGTTTATGCCCAAAACGGAAATTCTCACCGACAAAAACCGCGCGCGCATGCAGCCCTTGGACCAGACAGTGTTCAGCGAATTCACGCGGCGTCTGCTGCGATAACTCGCGTGTGAAGGGCAGCACAACGACTCTCTCCGCGCCTGCCTGCTGCAGTAACTCGATCCGCTCAGGTACGGTGCAGATCATTTTCGGGAGCCGTTCGGGTGCAACAATCGCAGCAGGATGGGGATCGAACGTCAGCGCTGCGATTGGCACGTTATGATGCGTCGCGTACTCAGCCATGGTTCTCAGCAGAGCCTTGTGGCCGGCATGAACTCCGTCAAAATTTCCGATGGCGAGCGCACACGGGCCGATATCCTGAGTCGGCAGCGAGTAAAACACTTGGCTCATGCCGGACATGCCCGTCCGACCGGAATCTCGAGGCCGTCATACGCCAGCTGCACGTTCGGCGGCAAGCGCTGCTCCAGTGTTTCATGCCGAAGATCATGGGAAATGTGAGTGAAAAACGCCCGTCTAGGCTGTAACACCCGTACCGTTCGCAGCGACTCTTCCACGGTCGAATGCGTCGGATGAGGATTGTGGCGCAACGCATCCAAAAACAGGACATCCAGACCGGCCAGTTTCTCCATGCTTGCCGGCGGAATGGTGCTGTGGTCAGTCAAATAGGCGCAATTACCAAAGCGAAATCCATGCACGATGCCCGTTCCATGAGCAGCGCGTATCGGCTGAAACTCGATACCGGCGGCCACAATCGGCGCCTCGTCGAACACATGCGTGCTCAGGCGAGGACGAGTAGATTCGCTGGGTTTGCATTCAAAGATATAGCCGAAAGTCTGGCGGATGACGCCCATGGTAGTTTCCGAGGCGAAGATGGGGATCTCGCCCTTCTGCATGAAGTTGAAGGGGCGCACGTCATCCAGACCCAGGATGTGATCGGCATGCCCATGCGTGAACAGGATGGCGTCGAGACGATTGATTCGATAGCGTAGCGCCTGATATCGCAGATCGGGCGAAGTATCGATCAGAATGCGAAGCTCTCCGAAGCGCAGAAGCACGGAAGGCCGCAGTCTCCGGTCGCGCGGATCGGGAGACGTGCACACGCTGCAATGACAACCGATCATGGGCACACCGACGCTGGTACCGGACCCAAGGACGAGGATGGATGCGGGCTCCGGCTCGTCGGGCATCTAGCTGGTCTTCGTTCCCTTGCCGCCGTCCGGAAAAATAATGCGCGGCCCTTCTTCGGATGGTGTTTGCGCCTCGGCCGGCCCCGTTTTCTGTTTCAGCTCGTCGGCCACCTGGACATAGCGGAAGCGCAGCTCGGTCAACCCGTTTTCGAGCACCCGCGCTTCTTCGGTTGTGAGATTCCCGCGCGTCTTTTCCTGCAGAACAGCCAGCATATCGATGGAATGACGGGCTATCGGCAGGTTTGGCTCCTGTTCTCCCTCTTCCTCCTCGCCGAACTTCAGAAGTCCTAATTGAAGTTGGGTCTGCATGAGAATGGATTCCACCAGAAATGTGAAACTTGCCGGCGGAAGAGGAAAATCGTTGCTGTCATCCATACATCCTCATCTTACGAACACGGTTTGGCTACCTCGTTAGACTGAAAGCGCATGACCAACGCGCTGATTGGCGAGAAGAGTCCTTATCTGCTCCAACACGCCCAGAACCCGGTAGCCTGGCTTCCCTGGGGTGAGCGTGCCTTTGCGAAAGCGCGCGCGGAAGACAAGCCCATCTTCCTTTCGGTCGGTTATTCGACTTGTCACTGGTGCCACGTGATGGCGCACGAATCGTTCGAGAGTCAGGAAGTTGCAGATCTCCTGAACAGCGATTTTGTTCCGGTCAAAGTGGATCGCGAAGAGCGGCCAGACGTCGATCGCATCTATATGCTGTTCGTTCAGGCTTCGACCGGAAGCGGCGGCTGGCCGATGTCTGTCTGGTTGACGCCGGAACTGCGCCCATTCTTTGGCGGAACCTATTTTGCGCCGCAGTCACGCCATGGACGGCCGGGATTCATCGATGTGTTGAAACACCTGTCTAAAGCCTGGAAGGAGGACCGGGCGCGCATCGAAAGCTCCAGCGTCACGGTACTGGACCAACTGAGTTCATATATCGGCACCTCTTCCGATGCCGCTGCTGCTCCCGACCGCGCCCTGCTCGATTCGGCCTTCTACCATTTCCGGCGAACGTTCGATTCGCGTTATGGGGGCTTCGGCAGCGCGCCCAAGTTTCCGCGCGTGGTTGCATACAACTTTCTGCTTCGTTATCACGCGCTCACCAAAAACGAAGAGGCGCTGGACATGACCGTAGCGACGCTTGATGCGATGCAGCGCGGTGGAATGCATGATCAACTCGGCGGAGGCTTTCACCGCTATTCCGTCGACGAGCGGTGGTTCGTTCCTCACTTCGAGAAGATGTTGTACGACCAGGCGCAGTTAGCATCTTCTTACCTCGAAGCTTTCCAGATCACTGGGAATCCGGAAGTATCGGACACGGCGCGCCGAATCTTCGAATACGTTCTGCGGGACATGACTGATTCCACCGGCGGATTCTTTTCGGCCGAAGATGCGGACAGTCCGGATCCGGAACATCCCGGCCATAATCGCGAAGGCGCCTTCTATGTGTGGAAGGCGCAGGAGATCTCAGAAATTTTGGAAGGCGACTCGGACGTGGCGTTCCGTCTGCGTTATGGTGTTGAGCCGGATGGCAATGTCCACAATGACCCGCACGGCGAGTTCACGGGCCAGAACATTCTCTACCGGGCGACTCCGCTGGATGAAGTATCAGCGCGTCTGAACACGACGCCCGCGCAGGTTGGCGAAAGCCTGAAGGAATGGTCCTCGCTGCTTTTTGAAGCGCGTGAACAACGTCCGCGGCCCCATCTGGACAACAAAATTCTCACGTCCTGGAACGCGCTGATGATCTCGGCATTGGTGAAAGGTTTTATTGTCTTAGGCGAGCCCGCCTACTTATCAGCCGCTCGCCGGGCCGCGTCATTTGTTTCAAACACGATGTATGCCGACCAGGTTTTGCTGCGCCGCTATTGTGCGGGCGAGGCAGCTGTTCCGGCGTTCCTCGACGACTACGCTTTCTTTATCCAAGCTCTGCTCGATCTGTTTGAAGCGACCAGCGAGCCGGACTACCTCCTCCGTGCCGCCGAACTGGCGGGCACACCATTGGCGCGGTTCGAAGATGCCGCGCACGGCGGGTTTTTCAGCACGACCGAGCGGGCCTCCGATCTGGTCCTTCGCATAAAAGATGACTACGATGGAGCGGAGCCTTCCGGCAATTCGGTGGCGACCGATGTGCTGCTTCGAATGGCGCATGTCACAGGAGATCTAAGCTTCTCCGAACGTGCGGAACGCTCCCTGCAGTCGTTTGGACCGAAGTTGCAGGCCCAACCTTCGATCGCGCCGCAGATGCTCGTTGCGGTCGGCCGGTTCCTTGCGGAGCCGGCCCAAACCATCGTGCGCTGCCGAGAGATCAATGCCGAGGTCGAGAGCATCCTCGCACTCCACAGGAAGACATTCAAACCCTATGACGTCATCTTTGCCTTGACAGATGACGCAGCAGCGGCGCTGGCGGGGCGCTTTCCGTTTCTCGGCAGCCTGGAACGCAAAGGAAGAATAACGATCTACGAATGCCGTAACTTCGTCTGCGATTTGCCGAAGGTTCTGGAGTAAACGCTTCAGCCTTCCGGTACGCCCGCTTTCGCGAAGACTTTCAGCGAAGTATCCAGCCCCATCTTTGCTGCCTGTTCCACCGGCACGTTTTTCAATCGTCCGAACACTTCAACACTGAGCGCATCGGTGTATCCAATTTGCTGGAGCGCTCGCAAGAAACCCACCAGATCGATTACGCCCTCGCCGGGGAGCAGCCTCTCATCATCCTTGATCTGTTCCGGTGGAAGATTCGGAGAATCGTTGAAATGCACATGCACGATGCGGTCGCGACCCGCGGCGATGATGTCCTGTGTCGTTCCACCAGCGTGATGCCAGTGCCAAGAATCCAGCTGCAATCCTACGTTCGGCCCGCACTCTTCGGCAAAGGCAAGCATGTCGTTCATGCGCCAGATAAATTCATATTTGAACGCCTTTCGAAGTGCCAGCGGTCCCAGGAACTCCAGCCCGAGGCGGACGTTGTACTGCGCGAGGATCTTTGCCGATTCGGTGAAACGCTTCTTGTAGGTGGCCCGCAGTTCATCCTTCGGGGTGTTGCTGGAAGACATGATGTAGGTGAACATGCGAGGACAATCGATATCGGCGGCGAATTTGGCAACAGGGGCGAGCTTTGCGAGTGATGCTTGGAAGGTAGCGTCATCTTTCCGGAATTCTACCGGGAAATCCAGAACAGCAGGGCGCAGATTCAATTCTTTCAGCAGTGCAGTCGTCGCGGCGGCCCCGGCTTGAACAGCGGCCGCCATAATGTCCACGCCGGGATATCGGGCGCGCGCTGCAACATGTGCGAACTCCGGCCAACCGACACGTCCGCTGAGCAATACGCTATTCAGGCTCAGGAACATGTGCTTTTGCTTCTGAGCACGCAACGCTAACGGGAGCGCCGCTACAGTTTTTAGCGCCAGGCGGCGGGTAGGGTTTCTATGCGGGAAGTCCGTCATTCCGTCTGATGTTATCGAATGGCCGCGCGCCCGCCTGTTACCTCTGCGGTTTCTGATTATCTTTGGGCTTCGGATGTGGTGATGTCTCGTGCGATGGTGGTGGCGTTCCGTGCGGCTTGGCCTCGGAGTGCTGGCTCGCAGGCGGATAGGACTGCGGTTTCTGCGATGCGGGCGGTTTTGTTGGCGACCCCTCGTGCGGGACCGCGCGCTCGGCCGGTGGCTCAGTTGGCCTGCTCGGCTGCGCGCCATGTGTCACCGGCTCTCTGGCTTCCGGCTGCGCGTGTGGTTCCGGCGCATTTGCGTGAGGCGCCGCGGTGGGATGCTCAGCACGACCTTCGGACGCGTTCGGCGAGGCCGGATGCACTGGTGGAACACCGTGAACCGAGGCAGCCGGGCGCGGTTCTGTTTCAACCGGTTGTTGCGGTGGCTTTGAGTGAGGCGAGGCCGTTGTATGCTCAGCCGGAGATCCGGGCGCAGTTGGTGCAACACCATGCGCCGTTGGAACACCAGGGGCAGAGGGAGCCGGACGCGGTCGGGCTTCCTCGAGCTGCGCGGCGTGCGGTTGCGCCGCATGCGGATTTGCCGTGCCTGAATTGGGCAATCCCGGATTTGCAGTGGCAGCTACTTGTGCCTTCGGCAACCCGAAATGCTGGCCAGGACTTACCGGGACCGGCTTCGCCGGAGGCGCCTGTTTCACTGAAGCGACCTGCTGTACCGCCGGTCTCATGACAACGTTGCGCATTTCCGCCGTGTTGAGCGGCTGACCCGCGTGCTGCTGCAAATAACTCTGCCGCGCTGTAAAAGACGGAGCAGATTGCGGTGGAATATTCCTCGCCACCACGGGTCGAGTGACGGCCTGCGCGGTTGGATGAGGTGTCGCCGCGGTTCCAAGCGTTGGCGCCACAGCGTGCTGTGTTGGGACAGCGGAGGGTGCGACTACCACGGCCTGCGCCGTCTGTAGGTGGGCGACTTGTTCGGGCCGCAGGACCGCTGCGTTTTGCGCTACCGGCCGACCCGTGGCCAGAGCGGTTTGCGGCATGGCCACAACCGCGTTCGGCGCGCGCACGTTTACAAAAGTCTGGTTGTAAACCGTCTTATTCACATACACCGTTTTGTACACATTCGTGATATTCACGTTATTCACGACGCGCGTGTTGTAGACGTTGACATTCGAGAAGTACCTTTGGCTGACGTGGTAGGACGGCGTATAGACTTCGCCCCAACCGAGAGGCACCCAGCCGACGCTCGGGGCGCTCCCGACAGCGATGGAGACCCCGAAGTGGGCGCCGCCAAACCAGGCCACCATCGCGGGCGCATAGCACGGGCGCACTATCGGCCGACCGTAACCGCCTGCAATGACCATCGGCCCCGGAGCCCAGCCCCAGCGGGCGCCGACGTATACCCATCGGCCGTAGTGAAACGGCGCGAACCCCCATGGGGCATCATCAACCCATGTCCAGCCCCAGGGTTCTACCCACGCCCAATGCCCTGCGTGATACGGGGACCATCCCGCCGCGACTGTCGTCGGATACCAGACTTGGCCGTATTGGGGCGTCGGTGCCCAACTGCCGTAATCATCAAGATCTTCGTAGCCAATGACAGTGGGTGGAAGGTAGCGAGCCGATGCCCGATGGGCAAAGCGAGCATCTCGTGCGGACACCCACTGATCGAACTCGTCTGCTGGCGCTAGCGCCTGAATATCATAAGACATCTGATTGTCGCTGCCGGCCATTGAGGCCATGGCCCCGCTATTTACCGCGAAGGCTTGTCCACCGCCGGTGACTTCCGCCTGACCGGATCGCACGTTTAACCACGTTGTATTGCCTTCGGGATCGACATGCACGCGATAAACGCCGGTCCGCAAGAAATTGATGGCCGAATTCGGGGTGTCGACCTCAAACGTCTGGTACTGGTCAAAATCGTGAAGCGTGACCTCCAGATCGCCCTGCGTCAGCTTAATTTGCATGGCGGTGTCCGTCAGATTCAAAATGCCGATATTTGAAAGCGGCCCGAGCCGAATGGCGGCAACATCGGAATGGAGTTCCGCCCGCGAACTGTTGTCGGCATAAAGATAGTCGCCTGTATAAAATGGCCGGTTCACGACAGCAGGAGCCCATTCGTCGATGCCTGCAGGTTCCATCGATACCGCGCCTTCGATCAAATTCAATCGAATAACCCGGGTGGGCGGATCAACCTCCTGGCCGAACGCCGCTACGCTCGTCAACGCGAACACAAGAGAGACAAGGATAGGTCGCGCCTTTTTTATATGGATACCCACAGATTTGCTACCCCCGATGCCCTAGATGTTCGAGCGATTTGACAGGTTACTCCCGTATCGACGGGATGGAGAATTGAACGAGACTTAATACGAAGACTTATCGGTCAGTCGGTCAGGAATGCGGTCGTTTTAATTCCAGAAATTTCAAACGTCCGCCGGCAGCCCGGAGTCTTGCACGTGACTTTATCGTCGAGGAGAACCATATAGCTGGCGGCTTTTGCGAACTTCGCGCGGTCCCGTTCATCCGCCTGGCGGGGTAAGCGGTCAATTTTACGGCGCAGCAGCCACTTGAGATCGTACAGGTTGGCTGTGCGGCAGTAAGGGCAATTCAGACTGGTCTGCTTCGTGGTTTGCGACTCGCGATAAAATGCTCGTTCGTCCATAGCTATCGCGCCGAAAAGCGGAAGTTGCTTACCGCGATCTCATCTTTATCCGGAATATAGAATCCAACCTTGCCTTGAGTAAAATCACGGCCATCGCTTGGAACAAGGCCCATATCGGACCATGCGCCATCGGGTGTTCGCACCCGGGCATCAATCCCGTTGGGACGCACGGATAAATCGACTTGCACCCAGGTGTTCGAGTCCGCTTCGAAAGGAATGCGGCTGACCTCCTTGGTTTTTCCGTTCTGCACCTCGCGAACGCTCGCATGTTTGCCGTCTACGGAAAACAGGATGTAGTTGTCCA
Organism: Bryobacteraceae bacterium; assembly: GCA_036269815.1. Taxonomy (GTDB): domain Bacteria; phylum Acidobacteriota; class Terriglobia; order Bryobacterales; family Bryobacteraceae; genus Bog-105. The sequence continues at coordinate 151,021 of DATBDT010000006.1, read as the reverse complement.
CATCCAGATACCCGGCGTACCATTGCAGCTTGCCGTGTTTCAGAATTCCGCCCAGCCGTGCCTGACCGGAGAAGCTGTAGTGTCCGGGAACGCGCGGCACGTGATACGCCACAAATCCGCCTCCCCGCCGTACCTGCTGGCCGTCCATCTGCATGCTGTTGGTTTGCGGCGCAGTCGTATTCTGTGCGGCGCTTGCGGCTGCAGCGGGTGGCGCAGGCGTCGATGTATCCACAACAGCACGCTCCAGCGTGACGTCGGGTCCGGATAAAACAAGTAGCTCTCCGTTCCGGAATGTCCGCTCGAATCTCTTCGGGAGAGCCTGATCGCGGCGCAGTTCAATCGTGTGTTCGCCTGGCTTGACGTTCGGGATTGTCGCCAACCCATCCGCTCCTGTCGCTGCCGCGAAGTCCTTGTCGACGTAGATCATGGTTCCGGGAAGCGCGCCTTTCACTTGTAGCGTTGCAATCTGGGGAGCCGCCTCCAGCTTGAATGACAACGCCGTCTCTTCGGCCTTTTTCACCGTTACTGTTGCCGGCGGCGGATCGATGAATCCCGGCTTGTGCACGCGAAGGGTGTACTCGCCAGCGTTGAGCGGAATGCGCAATTGGCCCGCTTCGGTCTGCCGCCGATACAGTTTATCGTCGATATAAACCTCAACGCCGTCCTGCTTCGTCATCACCACCACTGCGCCCGCGTTCGGATCGGACTTCACATACACCGTCAACGTTGGAGGTACGGCATAGGTCAATACAAAACGCTGCCGGTCTTTTCCCTCCGTCACCTGCAGTAAATGATCCGTTTTACCTAAATCCGTGATGGTCAAGCCATCGGCGCCGGCCTGGCCGACGGGTTTGCCATCCAGCGTGACGTCGGCATTTTCCGCATTCGTTACCAGCCGCGCCTTACCGTCCGCAGTCTCGACCAGGACCGCCATCGTGTTCGATGCTTTCGGCACTCCGGCAATGCTCGGCACCCCGTTCTCCTGCACTTGATATGTGAACTGCGCCACTCCGTTGCGCCCCACCACCTTCATCGAGTGTTCCCCGGGGTCCAGGTGATCCAGCGTCAGTTCGCCGTCCTTCAAATCTTCGGGGGTGCCGTCATCCACGGTAACCGTTCCTGGCACCAGGTCGGTATACAACCGCACGGCGGGTTTTTCTGGCGGCGGTGCGGCCACGGTTTCCACCGGTTCACTCTTTGGCGGCTGGGTACTTGGGGTGGTGGTTGCGGCCACCGTGGGTGAAAGATTCAGGCGGCGCGCCGTCTGGATCAGGTAGAAGAACGCGGCAAAAAGAAGCGTCGCGAAAAACAATCCAATGTAGATCGCGCGTTGCCAGTTTTTGGCGTCCAACCGCTCCACTTCCGGCGGAATTTCAGCTACTTCCTCGGCTTCCGCCTGAACCGGTTCGGCGGGCGCTTCCGCCCGTTGCTCGCGAAGCAGCCGCCCGCGTTCCACGATTTCGTGCTGCACGGCTGCGATTTCGACCGCCGCGTCAAAATCGTCGCCATACGCCTGCCGCAGCGTCTTCAGTTGCTCGAAACAGCGTCGCAGCGTTTCTACGGATGTGGCTTTCGCCGCCTCCCCCCGTATCTGCTTCAACTCATCGAGCGATGGAATTTTCTCTTGAAACAAACCTCACCGCACCCGCGGGCCCTTGCCAAATTATATCGGGGCGCGGCCTGATAACAATTAATCCGCATCTCTCGACAAAAAAGATGCGTTCAATCGAGATTCAATCGCGATGCCGGATCGGGCTCTGCAGAACGGGGATTTCGCACGCGCAGCCGGCGCGCAATCTGCCGCAGGAGGAGAAGCAGAACCGCCGCTGCAATCGCAACCTTATACCAAAATTCGCGCGGGGCCGAAATGCTTAAGCCGAGGATCGTCAGGATGATCGCAATCAATCCGGCGCCCGCGCTCCACAGCATCATGGAGAAGCGCATGGACGCCGTGCGCTGACGCTCTGCCTGCCGTTCGTACTGGTTCATGGAAGATCAGCCGCCGCCCTGGCTTCGGCTTCCTCATCACTCTGCTTTTATCTCACCACAAACGCAAGCAGTCGGGTTGCGCGACAGTGCGGCGTACCAGCGCAATATACACGCAATCGTAACAAGGTTGTCACACACCGTCGGTTACTCTGACTGTGTGGCCGAGCGGGCCGATTCTATGCGAAAAATTGCACTGGTAGAAGATGACGCGGATCTGTACGCGCTGATCAAATACAACCTGGAAAAAGAGGGATTTGCGGTCGAAGGCACGCAGACCGGCCGGGGTGTCATCGACCTTTGCCGCCGCGAACGTCCGGATTTGCTCCTGCTTGATATCATGCTTCCCGATTCGGATGGTCTTGAAATCTGCAAAGCCATCCGCGCGCATCCGGAGCTTGCTCACATTCCGATCATTTTTCTTACTGCCCGGGCTTCCGAAACCGACCGCATTGTCGGTCTGGAACTGGGCGCCAATGACTATATCGTCAAGCCCTTCTTTATTCGTGAACTGATTGCTCGAATCAAGATTCAATTTCGCGGCCAGGTGAGCGCCACGCGAGTTCTGAAGGCCGGTGCCCTCGAACTCGATCGCACCAGTTGCCAGGCGCGATTGAATGGCGGAGCGCTCACGCTGACGGCCACTGAGTTCCGTCTGCTCGAGTTCCTGATGAGCCGCCCCGGCGTTGTCTTCAGCCGCGAGCAGTTGCTCGACGCGGTGTGGGGACATGACCGCGCTGTGACCGATCGCACCGTTGACGTGTACATCCTGCGCCTTCGCCAAAAAATTGAGACTGACGCCACAACGCCGGTTTTCATCCGCTCGGTGCGCGGATTCGGCTACAGCTTCAATGACGCGCTGCCAAAGGCTGAACAGACCCAGCAGGTGGCCAGCACCGCCAATTTGGCCTAAGGTCCCGCGCCCGACCTTACCGTTTCCCCCGCACCTTCCACGGTTCCGTGATCTGAGGTATTCATAGCTCTGCGGCCGGAGATTTTTCGACCGCCAATTAAGCCTGTTCAGGAATAAGACGATTGCCCACCTCAAACGCATTCTGGAATCTGTCCAGGCCGTTTTTGCCACCGTTAACGAGTCGGCGAGCCGCCGCTAAATCAGCATCCGCCAAAGCTTCGCGGATGCTATTTTCTCGATCTTTGAGAAAACGCGCAAGCAGTTCGGCAGCAATCGATGGATCATTCGCCAATGTAGGACTTCCGATCAGATCCTGGCCCAGTTCGCGGCCGTAACGCGTGTAATTCGCGCGGCCGGTGAGTTGGACAAAACCGCGCCCACGAAAGTTGGCACCGTCCGGCGGCCCGATATTTCCGAGGTCCTTACGATTGTCGTAGAGATCAAATGGGGAGCCGGACGGAGACGTGTTGAAACGCGACATTCCTTCATTGATTGGCTCAAAGGATTCGGTCTCGGCGCGAATTGTCGAAAGTGCCATTAGCACCATCAACTTGTCTGAAAGATTCGTGGATACCAATGACCCTAGTACCACCGGCAGCTGCGCGCTAATATTGCCGATTGGCGTAACCGGAAACATCTGGAAAACAATTTCTACAGTAATGCTGGGAATCGGGGACGGCACGGAAGGAATTGCGGATAGACCTAGTGCCGCTGCGGTGTTTGGACCAACTGAACCGTCAGGTACCAGCCCCTCGCTTCGCTGGAAGCCAAGCACAGCCGCTTCGGTGCCGAGTCCGAAAGAGCCATCGATCGCTCCGGGACTGAAACCCGCCGCCGCCAATGCGTTCTGGAGAGCGACTATCCCACGTCCCGAATTGCCTAATTTCAAAACCGATCCCATTTGGCCGTCTTCCTAGCGTTGGTAAGGATATCAAGTCGCCGGGATATCGACCATGGCTTTGTGCGCGCGGCTTTTCGCTATCGGCGGGGCGGCATCAATAATAATCCGCGCAGCTCATGAAATAGCCGCATTGCCGGCAGATTAGCTTGCAGCGGTGTCCGCAAAGGCGGCTATCGCAGACGGGACAAAACAGAAGCGCTGGTTCATCGGTGCCGGGGGTTTCGATTGAAGTAATCCCGATTTGCGCGTGCTGGTCACCTTCGGGATTATTCGCCGCTTCTTCTGCGCGCTCAGCTGACATGTGGTCATTTCATTATCCGGTATGCTCTGCGGTTCTGCCGGAACCAGGGCTGCGAGATGCTTGCCCCCGGCATTAATTACGCGTTACACTTAGCGGCTTTGCCGTGTCTACCTAGCAGCAGGGCGAGCTATGCGTCTGATTACCGATTTCATCTTTCTGATCCTGTTCTTCTGTCTGTTGGCCGTTTGGCTGGTAGCATGGGCCGCGTTTCATCTTGCAGGCGGCGCGATTCATCTATTGCTGGTCATCGCGCTGATTGCTTTGATTGTGCACTTCGTCCGGGGGCGTACCCGGGCGGTCTGATGATGTTGAACAATGTCAGGTGCTGGGAGATCTCGCAGCAGCTTTCTAATGCGAGATCATCGGTTTCATGAATTTAGCTGCTCTCCCACATCTGCTGGATAAAAAAACTTGCGAATGCCGCGCCATCGTGGAAACGCCGAAAGGCCGGCGGAACAAGTTCAATTACGACCCTGATTTGGAGGCTTTCGCGCTTGGCGGCCTGCTCGCGGAAGGCCTCAGCTTCCCATATGATTTCGGTTTTATTCCGTCCACCCTGGCAGACGACGGCGATCCCGTTGACGTGATGATATTGATGGACGAACCGGCGCATGTGGGCTGTGTTCTCAGCGTTCGCATCATCGGCGTGATCGAGGCGGAACAAACCGAATCCGGCAAGACCACTGCAAATCATCGCTTGGTTGCGGTTGCCGTACACTCCTATAACCACCAGCACATCAAATCCATTTCAGACGTAAATCCGGAAATTCTCAAGCAGGTAGAAGAGTTTTTTATTACCTACAACAAAAGCCGCGGGAAAAAGTTCAAGGTGTTGGGCATGCATGGTCCCAAACGAGCGATTAAAGTTCTCGAAGACGGAAGCAAGGTCTACAGCAAAAAGAATTAGTTCGCAAGTTTACTTTTGTTGGATCAGGGGGAGAATAACGCGAAAACTCCCGGTTCGCAGGAGCATTGGATTGCCCGCCGATTCGTGCCGGCGATGCGCCCAATCGATGCCGGTCCCAGCGAAAGAAACCGCCTCCTGGAGTGGCAAACCAAAGCGCTCGGGAACGCTTTATGTGTGATGAAGACCTTCTGAATACGGAACGCCCAGGTGGCTTCGTCTTCAATAACACTGCGAACGGTCGTGAATCTCGCTTGTCGTCCACTTAGCCGTTCGCGCACGAAACGGATCTTAATTGTATGCCAAATCTTGTTCTTAATCAGAAGGTCCGAGGGCTTAGCATATTCGCTCGCGACGCGTATGCTGGAGAACTCAACCTGTAAAGACAAGCTTCGGCCCAGGTTTACTTCTCATCGTCATTTCGTTTGAAATGAAAACTACGATGACTGCTTTCCATGCAAAGGCAACGCCCTTCGTCGCACAATTGCGTTCAATCGTCAGGATCTTCGCTTTGGGCCTATCACTGATGTCGGTTATGGCAACGGCACAAGGACTGAGCAGCGTTTTGTCGGCCGCCAAATCGCCCACCCCGCAACCCGAGAGCACGCCAACCGATCCGCTCGGCCGCGACACGCCGAGAAACGCTGTCTACGGTTTTCTGCAAACTTGCCACGCCGGCAATTTCTCAAGAGCCGCGCAGTATCTGGATGTGACCAGAATTCCGTCGAGCCAGCAAGCAAACACAGCGCGGGAGCGTGCGCGCCTGCTTTGTTCGATCTTGAACCGCGACCCTCATTTTGAGCTTGGTCAACTAAACAACACGCCGGAGGGTGGACAGAGCGACGGCTTGGCGCCGGATATAGACAAGATTGTCACAGAAGATGTGAACGGCGAGTCCGTTCCGCTCTATCTGGAGCATACGAACCGCGATGGGTTCATGATCTGGGTCGTGTCTGCCGATACCGTGCAGCGCTTGCCGGAGCTAGCCCCGCTCGCCGAACCCTCAGCCATCGAGAAATTGCTGCCCGCGCCCTTGACGAAGACCAGGCTGGCGGGAACACCGGTATGGATATGGCTTGTGTTGCTGCTGATCGCCCTACTGCTGTCGTTACTGTCGCGGCTGTTTTCTCGTCTGGCGATTGCCCTTGCCGAGCCGATGGCGAAGCGCTTCCTTGCTGCGCCTGAATCGTTCCGGCTGCATACGTTTACGGAACCGTTGCGCCTTCTGCTCAGCGTTGTGGCGTTCCGCGCCTGCTTAAGCGTAATCGCGCCCGAAGCGTTGGTTCGCGACTGGATTGTGAAAGTCTTGGCGCTGCTTTTCGCTCTGGGCACGGCGGCTCTGCTGATGCGGATCGTCGATCTGATTTCTGACCGTTGGATGTCTCGGCTCAATCCGCGTGAAAAAGCGATGTCCATCTCGGTGATGCCGTTGGCGGTGCGCTTTATCAAGATTTGTATTTTCCTCCTCGCAGTTCTCGGCCTGCTGCGGGAGTGGAGCGTTGATATCACGGCAGTGCTCGCTGGCGTCGGCGTCGGCGGTTTGGCAGTTGCCCTCGCTGCTCAGAAAACGATCGAGAATCTCTTTGGCGGTGTCTCGGTTATCAGCGATCGGCCGGTGCTGGTCGGGGATCTATGTCAATTCGGTGGCCAACTGGGCACGGTTGAAGACATCGGCCTGCGGTCAACGCGTATTCGCACCAACGATCGAACGCTCGTAACGGTTCCGAACTCGCAATTTTCGACGATGACTCTCGAAAATTATTCCCGGCGTGATCGCTTCTGGTTCCACCCGGCTCTATTGCTGCGGCGAGATACGCCGGTAAATAAGATAGCGGAGGCGATGAAGGCAGTGGAGCAAGTGCTGCGGGATCATCCGAAGGTCGATCCAACTGCTGTACCGGTGCGCTTCACGAAAATCACCAATGATGGCTTCCAACTGGAAGTCTTCTCGTACGTGCTTACCAGCGATGGCGACGAATTTCAGCGCGTGCAAACGGAATTATTGCTGACTATTTTGCGTGAACTCGAACGCATCGAAGTGCGCCTGACGGTGCCGTTTCAGGAGAGTCTCGCCCTCGCAAGCCCGCCGAAATCGTAGCCGTTCAAAAGGTCTGCGCGTGGTTAGAAACGGGCTCTGCGTGGCAGTCTGCACGTTGCGGCGTTTGCTAAACTGGATATTCCGACCGCAGCGGCCAGGTAGCTCAGTCGGTAGAGCGCAGCCCTGAAAAGGCTGGCGTCGGCGGTTCGATTCCGTCCCTGGCCACCATTGTTTCAACAGCTTACAAGGTTCCCCTTCGGCATTCTCATTCCATTTCATTCCAAACTATGGCGCGGGACGATTCGCCTCATCTGGAATGCTGCTTGGGAAGCGCTCGTAAGCCATGCTTTCGAATCGTCATTTACATCACCGTTAGGAACGCGGAACAAGGGGCTCTGCCCCCTTGTATATTTCCCCCGGGATTTTCCGCTTTCGTGCGGGAATACCGGGGCTGATTGGGCGTGGCAACATGCCCATCCGCTCTCTCGGAGACAATGGAATTAGAAGGTGGCGGCCATGAGCAATTTACGAAATGAAATCGGCAACCTGTCGGCGGCGGAGAAATTTGAATTGCTCGACGCGCTGTGGGAGAGCCTGGAAGCGGATGAACTAGCACTGACGGATGGCCAGCGCCGTGAGCTGGACTATCGCATGGGCGAGTACGAGCGCAACCCGGATGCAGTCATTCCATGGGAGCAAGTCAAGGCGACCCTGTTTAAGAAACAGTGACGCTGCCGATCGTCTGGATACCCGAAGCGGATGCTGACCTGAAGGAAGCGCTCGCCTGGTACGAAGGCATTCACCCTGACCTTGGGGTGCGCTTTGCTCTGGCGGTAGATGCCGTAGTGGAGGTTATGGCGCGAAGTCCCCTCGCCTTTCAGATGGTGCATGCGGAAATACGTCGGGCGGGAGTGAAGCGCTTCCCTTATGGCCTTTTATTCAAGGTGGAAAGCCATCGGATTGTGGTGATTGCCTGCATGCATGGACGGCGCAATCCGAGGCGGTGGCAACTGCGACAGCATTGAGCGGTTGTTAGCGATTGCGTACTTTCATATCAGCCCCGGCGTTAGGCGGTCAATGCAGGCGACGCAAGCCCTCAATGGGCTGAGGTCGCCAAAGCAATGAATTTTCATTGAACGGCAAACAACCCCTTAATTCGCTGTCTCACGCCTGGGGTTCATATCAGCTGGTGAACTAAAAAGCTTATTCCATTACCATTCCAAAATTATGGCGGTTTCGAGAGGGAAAAATGAGAAGTAAGTCAGGCAGAATGTTACTTGGTTCTGAGCGATTACAGCCCTGAAAAGGCCTGCGTCGGCGGTTCGATTCCGTCCCTGGCCACCATCCAAATCAATCAATAACGATGAAAGCCGTAAAAACGGCTGGAGTCGCTGGTTCGTCACCTTGAACAGCCATTTCGGTAGTGTTCCCACCCATCGTGTCCCGCATCATCGAAAAGATGAGAACTGTCGCTGTTGCTCATCGGCATCCTCTACTCAACCCTGCAATCAGAACGACATTATTCGTAATCCCGATTCGTTAGCAGAAAAACCCCGACGATTGTAAGATTATTTGCAACTTAGTCAGGTTATTAGCAAGCATTGCCGGCCAATAACACTTACGAGCGCCCCGACGACTCCGGGCTCACCGTGATGTAAGTAGTGTAAGGGAATAATCCGTACACTCTGCTTCAAATCGGTCATTTTTTGCGGGCAGTTTCACGTCAGGTGAGGTAAACTACTTCAGCGTTGCCGTCCGGAACCACTGACAGGCTGGCGCAAGGGAGACGGAACCATGAATCACAGAAAATTTCGGAAAGCTACGACAACTACTACACGCCCAAGCCCGATGGCCGGCTGTAAATCGGTCGCCCAAGATATCGGCTCAAAGCAGCTTGGCGGGAAACGTGGATTTGTGTATCTCGTTTTGGTGCTCTCTTTGGCCGTAATGCCGGCAGGCGTCAAGGCACAAGACGTTTTTACGACAACGCGGGATTACGTTTCGCAGTTCTATCCGCTATGGTTCACCTACTATCAGACTTCGTTTGGCACTCCCAATCGCATGGTCGGCCCCAACAAGATCTCTCCCATATATCACTACGTGGTTGCGATCAATAATGATACGGTCTACGCGAGTTCGTTTCTTGACCTTTCGATGGAGCCAGTTATTGTAACGATCCCATGGACGCCCGTCAATTACTCGGTACTCTTGCTTGATCGCTACTGCGACATATTCCATTCCGCACTCCCTGCTAACAAGGCGGGAACGTACGCACTCTACGGGCCCGGGTTTGACCCGAGCAAGCTTCCTGATACAGTTACCCCGGTTCCATTGCCTTTCAATTACATGGCTCTCATTTTCCGAGCGGATAGATTTAAGCTCGTCAACGACGTTGAAGAGGATGTGACTACCGAAGCCGATACCTTCAGGCGGGGAATGTCCACGATGCCGCTCTGCGCCTACCTCGGCCAGAGCTGCCCGCCCGGAGTGCCTGCCGGAGGTCCTACTAAGATCGTGCCGGAAATCGAGTTCGTCTTACCGTTCAAGACGTTCGCGGACACCTTGATCGCGCTAGACCCGATCGCCTTCTTGCGGCAGCTCCAGACGGCAGTGGACTCTCCTAAGACTCCGCCGATGTCGGAAGCCGTGCAAACCTTATCGACCACTTTCAATGCGCTATTTGCAAACAGGACAGCAAGTAACAGGTCCGAATTTGCGCGGGGTGCGCGGGCAGCGCACAATCTGATTATCAACCAGTACCTTGCCAATACAGGCGATACAAACTGGATCACATACCAGAACATTGGTCATTGGTGCCCCAACCCCGCTGATTTTTGCACCAACCCCGACCCAGGGTCCTCCTTAGCAGTCCAACGGTCCTCAATAACAGAATTTATCCAGTATGCAAACGATCATGAAGCAGCGGCTTATTTTCACGCTTTCAAGGATCGTGACGGTTCGCCGTTGGATGGAACCGATCCCAATGGCTATGTCCTGACTTTTTCCTCTTCGGAAATTCCCTCGACCAACCGCTTCTGGTCGCTCACAGCCTACACGCCAAACGCAATCGAACTGGTACCCAATTCGGCCGACAAATACCTGGTCGCGAGTTACACCCCAGAGTTGCAGAAGAACGCAGACGGGTCCGTCTCAATTTATATTGCGCGGCGCCTCCCGCGAGGCGTGCCTGCTGCTAATTGGCTTCCGATTCCGGCTGGGCCGTTCAATGTGATGCTCCGTGATTACGGTCCGACAGGAAGCGTTGCCGATAACACATATGTTCCGCCCGGTATTGAGAAGGTTCACTAATCTGTAAAAGGGCCGCGCTTGGCGGCACCGCTCGCAACGGGAAACCTATCGGGAATTCACGGCAAATCCAAGGCGATACGGCGTTAGGCCACTGCTCTCGGTTCTGAGCCACAGGCGTCATTCGATTTCATACAGGGTCCGCGGTCCGCTCGGGCTCTCAGCAGCCATGTTCGGGCGTACGAGTTGCCAGGTTAATTCGGTCGCCCGAGCTGAGCACGTGCAAACGCACCCCGAAGGCGGACATCACGCCCTCTTCCTTTCGGTTGCCGGTAATCTCGCGGCCGTCCACCACATACACGGCACCGCTCCCAATCACCTCCGCCTCATGGTGGCCTTTGATGACCAGCGCCGTGTCTTCATCGATTCCAATGCCCAGCAGCCGCGGATTTTCCGCCACCGCGCCCAGCAGCCGGCCGATACGTCCCCGCTCCGCGAAATGCTGATCGATAATCACGCCGGAGATAAACCCCAGACCAGGAGCGAGCTGCAGGCTGTCGCCCTCCTCATGCGACGAATTGCTTTGCCCTCCCGCCATCATGACTTCGGTCATCACGGAGGCCCCGGACGAAGTGCCGGCAATGGTTGCACCTTGCCGGTAGATCTCGCGCAAACGATCGCACAAAGCAGTCCCCCCGAAACTGCGCGTGATCTTCAGCTGATTCCCGCCCGCGAAGAAGACTGTCGTGTTCTGGTCGAAGAAATCAGGCGTGACCCGCAATGCCTCCTCGCGCGTTCGCGTATCGAACTGCTCAATGTTCTGCACGCCGCACTCGCGGAACACTTGCCGGTACTCGGTCCACTGCTCGTCGGGCTCGTCGCTCGCAAGCGTGGCAATCACCAGCTTCCCGCTCCTTGCGCGGTCCGCGATGCTGCGCATAATCGGATTGCCGCCCTCTTTCCGTTCGTGACCGCCGATGACGATCAGCGTGCCCAGAGGTGAGCAGGGCGTCGAGTCGAGTTGTTGCTCAGAATTTGTCGCCATGAATTACGATCTCCCGGTTGCTTTCCTTCAGGAACTGCTCGGTGACGTTGAACGCGCCGTTTCGGATGAAGCACCGGCCGTTCGCAAACACATGCACGACTTCCAGCATGTCTTTCGATAGCACGACCAGATCGGCATCGAATCCCGTGCGAATACAGCCCTTGGTCGGGAGCTTTAAAGCCATGGCAGTGTTTCGCGTCACCACGGGAAGGACTTTCTCGATCGGCAGCTCGCGCGCGCAGAGGCGTATCTGTTCCAACAAAGTTCGAGGGCTGTTTACGGCTGCATCGGACGACGCCGTGATGCGTGCCGGATCGCCGTCATGGTCAAAATAGAACTTCAGCCATTTCACCAGGTCATGCTCTACCGTATCGACATCTACGCTAACGCCACGCCGCGACAGCTCCACCGCTTCCAGCATGAGTTCTTGCGTACGTTGCACATGCGTCGGGTAGAGGCGTCCGGGGTCGATCTCGAAGTCGTCCAGCAGCGTCCGCAGCAGCGCAAGCCGCCGCGAACCGGCGCCGACATGAAAGTGCACGATGCCTGCTTTGCCGCTCAGGATGCCTCCGACATACGCATCCCGCACCAGGCGGGCGAGCTCGGCCGCACTCGGCTCCGTCGACCGCGCGTCAGAGATGGCCGTTTCCCCGGCTCCGATCACCTCGGAGATGTACAACAGATCCGTGCGTACGGAGCCCGTCAGCGTTACCGGCGGGACATTGTACCCGCCCGAATAAATATACGCCGTTAAGCCTTCTGCGTTAAAAGCCTTCGCTTTCGCCAGCAGGCCCGGCATCGTTTTCGTCGTGGTATCCGTGCCCAGGCACCCCACCACCGTCGTGATGCCCGCTGATACGATCTCGCGCAACGCCAGTTCGGGCGTTTGGGTCGCGTAGCCTTGCTCGCCGCTCCCACCAAGCAGGTGCTCGTGCGGATCGATCAGTCCGGGCACGACGTAGCAGTCGTGGACGTCGCATACTTCCACCGGCAGACCCGTGCGCTCCAGCGCGTTTACATCTATGTTTCCGATCTGCGCGATCCGGCCGCAAGCAAACAGCACATCCGTTTTACCCGTTGGTTCCGGCACATAAACCTCACCGCCGTGCAGTAACGTGAACATGCTCAGGCGGCGCTGCACGCCGTTGTTCGCCGTGTCAGGACACCGATGTCCGGCATCGGAGCAGCACCGTGCGAGTGCAGCCACTCGAGTACTCTCTCGACATCGTCGGTGAAGGAGACGATCAGCTCCCCCGGGATCGCTTCCTCGGCCGCGGCCTGCAATGCTTCTAGCTCGTCGAGGATGATCCGCAATGGAACACCGGGGCGTACTTCCCGGATGGTTGCGGCGATGATTTCGGCCACTTCGCCCTCGCGCCGGCCGCGCAGATCACCATCTTCCCGCACGATAACGCGATCAAAGCCGCAAGCTGCCGCGCGCGCTGCGTCGGCCGTCAACTCCGTGGTGCGGTCTCCCGGTAAACCCACAATCCCCGTTGTCCGGGTGGCGTGCCAGCGTGAGATCATCCCGCACACGGCACGAATGGCCTCCGGGTTGTGCGCGTAATCGAGCAGAATGTAAGCGCCCCGCCAGGCATATAAATTCACCCGGCCCTTCCCATCCTTATCGGACTGAAACGTTTGCAGAGCTCGCTCGATCTCCGCTGCTTCCATGCCATAACTGCGGCACGCGGCAACGGCGGCCAATACGTTATAAACCTGGAACTCCGCCGTCCCATCCATGGTGGCCGGGATGGAACCGATATGAACTACACGCTTCGAACCTTCGGGCGTACGTTCCTCGACCCAATCGCCCGCAGCCACGTACGCGGTCCCCTCTCTGTCGCGAAAATCGGATCGCATCGAGAACCAAACGACGTTCTTAGGCACGGCTCGTACTTTCTCGTGCTGCGCCATCAAGGCCACGCGACCATCATCTGCATTGAGCACCAGCGTGCCGCCTTCGCGAACTCTCTCCGCAACCAGGCGTTTGATGCGGGCTATATCCTCCACCGAATGAATGCCGTCCTGGCCGATGTGGTCCGCCTGAACATTCGTGATGATCGACACGTCGGACCAGTCGTACCCCAGACCGGATTTGACAATGCCGCCGCGTGCGGTTTCGAGCACCGCCACATCCACCGTGCGGTCCTGCAGTACAACTCCAGCCGACCACGGGCCCGTCATGTCGCCACGCGCGATCTCTTCTTCGCCGATCCAGATCCCGTCCGTCGTGGTCATGCCCACGTTCGCGCCCGCTGCGGCCAGAACGTGACGCACCATGCGCGTGACGGTGGTCTTTCCATTCGTTCCGGTGATCGAAAAAATTGGTATGCGCGCGCTGTGTCCGTCGGGGTAAAGCATGTCGACGATCGCACCCCCGACATCTCTCGGCTCGCCTTCGCTTGGAAAGTGATGCATCCGAATGCCTGGGGAGGCATTCACTTCGACGATCCCACCGCGGCCGGCGAATGGCTCGGAGACGCACGGCAGCACGAGATCGATGCCGCAGATGTCTAGCCCAATCGTTTGCGCGGCGCGTTCACAAATTCGCTTCACAGTCGGATGCAGCCGGTCCGTCACGTCGCGCGCCGAACCTCCCGTCGATAGGTTGGCGCTTTCGCGCAGCAACACCATCTCGTTCGGTTCCGGCACATCGTCGAGAGTGTGACCCGCCTTATTCAGAACCGCCAGTGCAATCGGATCCGCCGCAATCTTCGTAAGTGGCTTCTCATGCTTGTCGCCTCGCCTGGGATCGCGGTTCGCAAGCTCGATCAGATCGCGAATGGAATGTTTGCCGTCGCCCCAAACATGCGGTGGAATTCGCTGCGCGGCGGCAACCATCTTGCCGTCCACCACGACTACCCGGAAGTCCACTCCCCGGAACATCTCTTCGACGATCACGGAAGGCGAGATCTTTGCGGCTAGCTCGAACGCCTCGCCAACTTGCTCCGGCGTGCGCAGGTTCAGGGAAACCCCTCGCCCCTGACTGCCGTCGAGCGGCTTCACGACCACCGGACAAGGAGCCGTATGCAGACACTCGATTGCCTCTTCGCGGGTCCGGACCACGCAGCCGTTAGGAACCGGAAGCGCCGCCGCCCGGAGCAGGCGCTTTGTCAGTTCCTTGTCGCTCGCAACATCCACCGCAACCGTGCTCGTGTTCGACGAGATGGTGCCCTCGACGTACTTGGCGTGCTTGCCCAGCCCGAGGCGAACCAGACTGTTCTCATCCGCCCGCTTCCAGGGAATCCCGCGCTTCTGAGCAGCGGCGACGATGGCCTTCGTGCTCGGGCCCAGCTCGTAGTTGGCCACCAGTTCTTTGGCGTGCTGGAAATGTGGTTCGAGCGCAAACGCGCGGCCGTCCACCAGCGCCTGCACGAAATCCACGGCGACATTCAGCAGATACTTCATCGCCTGTTCGGCCTTATATGTTACGGCTACCAGGTATACACGTGGATCGTCCGTTTCCACCGTCTTGCCGCGGTATGTGGAGATCCCGACCGGGTCCGTGAACTCCAGCGCAACATGCTCGACGATGTGGCCGAAGTAAGTGCCGCCGCGGAGCCGCTCCACGAACCCTCCCGGACGGCCCAACCCGCAGTGATGCTCCTTCACTCCCGGCAGAGTTTCAATCAGGCGATCGACAAAGCCCGGAATCTCGTAGCTCTCGATGCCTGCCATGCCTTCGAGATCCAGCTTCATCACTAGAACGGGGGTGTGGCTGTAAACGTTGGGTCCGGAAACAGTGCGGATCTCGTGTATCTTCATGTGAGCCTCAACGCAGGGGCATCACAGTTATCGACTAGCCAGCGTAAAGAATCGTGTCTTGCAATTCCGTACGCGAAGTTACCTGCCTGACATTCCTAGGTCCAGTTTTGCCGCTGCCTCGCGTCTTACTTGCAATGCATATTCACTTAGGGGCATTCGAGAGCACCCACATCTTTGGCGCCGGCCGCGACATCCTCGGAACCACCAGACATATAGAGCTGTGGGAAAGCGATCTGAATCGCCTGCTCACACAGGGCATAACGATGCTGCGCTACTCCGCGCCTTGGCACCGAATCGAAGCGCACCCTGGCACCTACGACTGGAGCTGGTTCGACGGACCCATGGAATTCATGCGGGCCAACAATATGGTGCCCATCCTCGATCCCCTGCACCACACCTCGTTTCCATCCTGGCTGAAGGACGGCTTTCTGAACCCCCGATTTCCTGAGCTCTACACGTGCTTTCTGCGGCACTTGTGCGCCCGCTATCCCTGGGCACATCACTATACGATCTTCAACGAGCCCTTGCCGACGACGCTCTTTTGCTCCTACACCGGCATGTGGTATCCGCATCTAGCGTCCCACCGCACTTTCGTCCGCATGCTGCTGCAGGTGGGCCGAGCGATTTGCCTAGGTTGCGAGTGCGTCAAAAAACTCATCCCCGCACGCTTCATTCACGTGGACACGTGCGAACACCACAACGCTATCGACCGGCGTTCCTCGGCTTGGACCCGCTTTGCCAATGCTCGTCGCTTTCTCGTTACGGATCTGGTTCTGGGCCTTATCGGACGCGATCACGAACTTTACTCGTATCTCACCCGTAATGGAGCCAGTGATGCCGATCTCGCCTGGTTCGCCAGGCATCCGGCACGCATCGATGTGCTCGGGCTCGATTACTACGCGCACTCGGAAATGGATTGGGCCTGGTCACCCGAGAAGCGCCGGCCGGACATCACCCCGGTGCTTAGTGAGTCGCGAGGATTTGCTGCGATTGCGAATGAATACGTGGCTCGATACGGCTTACCCGTTATGCTGTCGGAAACTAACCTCGTCGGCACTATCCACGAACGGATCTCCTGGCTCAAGTTGATGGAAGCCGAGTGCGAAGAGCTGGCCTCATCGGGCATCGACTTTCGCGGCTTCTGCTGGTATCCGTCTATCGACACGACCGACTGGTCGAACGCCTGCACACGCTGCACCGGGGTCATCGATCGACAAGGCATCTGGAGTCTCGCAGAAGGTACGATGGACCGCATCGGAACGGAGTTGTCCGGCATCTACGGAGCACTTGCACGCGGCAAGATCACTGCAGCGCAGATTCCCGATTATGGGTTTGGTCCCGATCTGGCGCACCGCCTGCGCGCCTATCGGCAGGAACCCAGGCCTGTCGCCAAGATCGCCTAAAACTGCCGGCCATCCCTGCTGTCATGGGGGTCAGTTACTCTGCTCGAACACTCAGCGTGTAACTTGTGAACAGAATGCGAATCTTATTTGGGTTCTGTCTCGCAGCCGTACTTGTGTCACCCTGCAACTCGCAAGGGCTGTCCGTCGGTTCATTGCCCGCTCGCGGCGAGCCCGCCTGGATGAGCAAGGTGACCATCTATCAAATCTGGCTAAACGCCTTCAGTAAAGAAGGAACGCTAAGGGGAGCAATCCCAGGCCTGAAGCGCGTAGCGGATTTGGGCGCGCCTGTCGTATACCTAGGACCAATCGCCAAGCGCTCAGCGAGACCACACGCATCCCCCTACAACATCGCCGACTACAATGCGGTGGACCCGCAATACGGAACCGAAGCCGACCTGCATGAGTTCATCCGCGCGGCGCACCAACTCGGCTTGAAAGTGATGCTCGATATCGTTTACTACCACACAGCCCCAGACGGCGTGATGATGGAGCACCCGGATTGGCTGATACATACTGGCGATAACCAAATCGCGCGTGGCTTCTGGCCCCAGCCCCTACCCGACTTCTCAAAACCACAAGTTCGTGAATACTTGATTGGCAGCATGGTTCATTGGGTACGGGATTTCGGAGTCGACGGCTTTCGGTGTGACGTCGGCGCAGGCGTCCCGGTCTCCTTCTGGGAGGAAGCTAGAGGAGCGCTCGACAAAATTAATCGCGACGTGATCCTGCTCTCCGAATCCGATCGGCCCGACGATCAACTGCACGCCTTCGATATCAATTACAATTTCCAGGGATTTCTGACACTGCGTTCCGTATTACGCGATGGAGCTCCGGCGATCGACATACGGAAACAATGGGAGCAGACGAAGCGAGACTATCCACAAGGCGCTCGACTTCTTCGCTTCGATGACAACCACGATTGGCGTCGAGCGGTTCTCGAGTTGGGCGATCGCGCAGCCTATGCCGCCGCCGTCTTGAATTTCACGCTGGACGGTGTGCCGTTCCTGTATAACGGTCAGGAAATCGGCGACTGTACACCGACGCATTGGCTGACCAGTGCTCCGATTGACTGGCCCCACCCGAGCGATCGCAACGACAGCAAAGTTCCAGAGGAGACCTTAGCGAAGTTCAAACGCTTATTCGCCATCCGTAACCAGTACCCGGCGCTTCAATCGGGCGATTTAACCTGGATCAACAACACTGCGCCCGAGAACGTCTTGAGCTTCATCCGAACGCAGGGATCAGAACGGATACTGGTCGTCCTGAACATGTCTAATCGAAACACCCATGTGACTGTGGACCTGCCGGTGATGGAATATTCGTCCGTCGACGATCTTCTGACCGAACGCAAAAAGTATTTCCAACTCTACTCCGGACGCGTGTCTATGGACTTGAGCGCATACGAAGCGCTCGTCGGCAAGCAAATACCGTTGTCTCCGCTCCCACCCGCGGCGCATTAGGAGCATCATTAATTCGTCGCGCGCAAAGACGAAACAGCTTCGCTCCTATACTGCAAGTGTGATTACGGGTCGGGGCATATTCGCGTTCGCGGCGCTTGCCGCGGTAGCCTGCGGACAGAATGATTGGCCGGTATATGGTCACGATCCCGGCGGCATGCGCTTCTCGCCGCTGGATCAAATAAACGTAACCAATGTGAACCAGTTGCACCGCGCCTGGACGTATCACACCGGTGAGCATCCATCCAGTTCAGGCCCGCGCGGCCAGCGCCAGATTGCATTTGAGACCACCCCGCTGGTTGTGAATGGAGTTCTGTACGTTTCGACGCCCGCGAATCGCATCGTGGCTCTCGATCCCGTGTCGGGCCGTCAGCTATGGACATTTGATCCGCAAGCAAATACCGTCGGGCCCCCGAAGTACCGCGCGCATCGCGGTGTTGCCTGTTGGCCCGGAGACGCGCACACACCGGCTCGCATTCTGTTCGGCACACTGGACGGACGCCTGATTGCTCTGAACGCCCAAACCGGCCGGAAGACGCCGGCGTTCGGAAACGAAGGCGAGGTGAATCTCAGACGTGGAGTGGCGGACACCTTCCCCGATGCCGTCTACGCCGAGACATCGCCGCCTGCGATCTACGGCGATCTCGTTATCACTGGAGCCGAGGTGCCCGAGAGCCCAGGCATGGGACCGCGCGGCGATGTGCGCGCCTGGGACGTACGAACAGGAAGCTTGGTCTGGACCTTTCATACCGTTCCGCAGCCCGGCGAAGCGGGACATGAAACATGGGAGGGCGACAGTTGGAAAACGAGAACGGGCGTAAATGTCTGGACTTCACTGACAGTCGATGTACAGCGAGGCATGGTGTTTCTGGCAATCGGCTCCCCGGCGTATGACTTCTACGGCGGCGATCGAAAAGGAGCAGGCCTTTACGGTAACTGCCTGGTTGCCTTGGACGCCCGGACCGGTAAACCGATCTGGCACTACCAATTCGTGCACCACGATATATGGGACTACGACCCGCCGGCAGCGCCCGCACTCCTTGACGTGCATCAACACGGGAAGACGATTCCAGCCGTCGTTGAAGTAACTAAGATGGGACTGGTCTTCGTGTTCGATCGCCAGAATGGCGCTCCGCTATTCCCGATTGAGGAGCAAGCATTTCCGCGCAGCGACGTTCCCGGTGAAGCCCCTTGGCCAACCCAGCCGGTTCCTCTGAAGCCGCCGCCTCTTTCGCGTTCAAGCATCACCGCTGCGGATCTCACGGACGTCACGCCTGAATCACACGCCGCATGTGCGGCAATGTTTGCGAAGCTTCAGAACCATGGCCGATACACCCCCTATGGCACACAGCCAACGGTCGTCTATCCTGGAACGCTAGGCGGCGCGACCTGGTCGGGACTCTCCTTCTCTCCGAAGCTCGGTTACATTTACGTGAATACGAACGAGATCGGCGCGATCGGACAGATGGTGAAGCAGGAGCCCGGGTCTTCCACCGCTTACCGGCGCACCAGTTCCATGGGAGCGTACGCACGTTTTTGGGATGACAACTTGTGGCCGTGTCAAAAGCCACCGTGGGGATTACTGACCGCAGTCGATGTAAATTCCGGCGACATTGCATGGCGCGTGCCTCTCGGAATAACCGAGGAACTCGAAGCCAAAGGAATCCACAACACCGGAGCGCCCAACATCGGAGGATCCATCAGCACCGCAGGCGGCCTCGTCTTCATCGCCGCTACGAATGATAGCCGCTTTCGCGCATTCGATGCCGGCACAGGTCGCGAGTTATGGTCCACCAAACTCGACGCTGCGGGCTACGCTACGCCAGCCACCTACCTCGGCCGCGACGGACGCCAATACGTCGTGATTGCTGCTGGAGGCGGCGGCTTCTTCGGAACTGAGCTTTCCGATTCGCTGATTGCGTTTGCGCTCGGTAAATAGCGCAAAGTGACGCTATACGGATAACTCATAGTAAGTCTCGTACTAAGTACGTTTCTGTGGCTTAGGAAGCAAGTAAATGAGGCATGCGCTCGATTTACCGCTCGATTTACCGTTGTTAAAGTGACGGCTACCTGCTAAGCTCTGTTTCGGCTACGATTCTCATCGTGCTTTGATGCTTCAGTACGCGCTAATAGACAGGGGGCTGAATGGCTGGTTTGCGCTTGTCCGCACGGCGGCTCGCTTTGTTGTATGTGGCTGTATTTTTGGCGTTGTTCTTGACTGCGGTGACCGGTTCGGGAAGTGCCGGGGCCGTCACAATACTGCATGGGAGAATCGAGAGTCATGGGCGGGGATTGCCGGGTTATAACGTTTCTTTGCATGCCAGCTTTGCCGATGGCGGAGCACACTGGAAGTTATTAGGTTCCGGCGTTAGCGATGGTTCGGGAGAGTTTCACGTCTCGTATCGGATCCCCAAAGAACGGGACAACGATGGCCAACCCGTTCTGTTCGTCGAGGCAGAGCACGGTAATGCGATGCTGGCGAGCGCTATCGCTGCGGACTCTACCGTTCCAGCAAGCGTGGTCGTGAACGAACAGACAACGGTAGCGACCGGGAACGCCTTTGCGCAGTTCGTCAATGGCAGGACGGTACACGGCAATCTTTACGGAATGAAGAATGCCGTGCGAATGGCCGGGAATCTCGCGTCCCCGGAAACAGGCGCCGTCGGAATTGTGCTAGATTCGGCGCCGAATGGCACGGACACATCGACGCTTGCGACTTTCAATTCGCTTAGTAACGCCGTGGCGGGTTGTGTTGCGAGCGAGTCGAATTGCGCGAAGTTGTTCGCCGCAACAACACCGGCTGGTGCGCAGGCGCCCTCGAACGTATTGGTGGCGATCGCGAATCTCGTGAAGAATCCGTCCTATCCCGGTTATCCCAACGATGCTGACGATCCGATTTTCGCGTTAAGTCAGTCCGAACCTGTCTATCAACCAGCCCTGAACGAGCGGCCCACCAGCTGGTTACTGTTCCTCAGGATTACCGGCGGATTTTACAGCAAGCAGGACAGCAACAACCTGATGAACGGGCCAGGAAATTTCGCCATTGACGACAAAGGCTTCGCTTGGCTGAATGACAACTACCGTCCTAAGCCGCCGGACGAGTTCACGTGCGCCGGGCGCAGGGTTCTGAAATTCTATCCCTGGGGCGAACCGGTTCCGGATACGCCGTTTTTCGGCGGCGGTTTGAGCGGCGCAGGCTTTGGCATTACGCTCGACCCCAGCGGTCACGTTTGGGTCGCGAACTTCGGTTTCCAAGACCCGCCTTGTGCTCTTTTGCCGCAAGCCGCGAAACACAACAGCGTCTCTGAGTTCGATAGCAACGGCACTCCGCTGTCGCCGCCGGAAGGGTTCACCGGGGGTGAGGTGTCGTATCCGCAGGGAACCGTATCGGACCATGAGGGAAACATCTGGATCGGCAACTGCGGCAGCGATAGCGTCACACTGTATCGCGGCGGTAATCCCCGAAAGCACCCGAATGTATCGCTTCGTTCATCGGAAACAGGCGACAGAGTCCGGCTGAAGCCGTTTGGGCTTACCACCGATCTCGCCGGAAATGTGTGGACTGCGAACAACGGCAATAGCACGCTGTCGGTCGTCTCACCCGAAGGCGAGCTGATCGCAACAGTGCCGGGCAGCGATAACGGCAAAATCGTCCTGACGCGTCCCATGGGGATTGCCTCGGATGTAGAAGGCAACGTCTGGGTGGCGAACTCGGACTATGTCAGCCTGCCATGTCCGACCCCAGGCAAGACCGGCCCGGCAACGCATCCCTCGATTACTCTGTTTCAGAGCAGCACACGAGCGCCCTATCCGGATTCGCCGTTCACCGGCGGTGGCCTGACGCTGCCATGGGGTGTTACGGTCGACGGAGATGACACGGTATGGATCTTCAACTTTGGAGCCTATCCACTCGGCTCGAATGAAACGACTCTGACCGGTATCAGCCGCTTCTGCGGCGTGAACACAAATAAGTGCCCGGCGGGCATGAAGGTAGGTCAAGCGATCTCGCCGTTTACGGGCTATAGAAGCGATGC
Source organism: Bryobacteraceae bacterium (assembly GCA_036269815.1). Taxonomy (GTDB): domain Bacteria; phylum Acidobacteriota; class Terriglobia; order Bryobacterales; family Bryobacteraceae; genus Bog-105. The sequence goes on along the minus strand of DATBDT010000006.1, from coordinate 129,025 downwards.
CTTAGAACGCATCACTGCCGGACAGATTGATCCATCGGGCAATATTTGGCTGACGAATAACTGGAGAAAAGATGTGAATCCAGTTCGAAATCCAGGCGGGAATGCACTGGTGATCGCGATCGGCGCAGCGGGACCGATTGTGACTCCTCTGATCGGTCCGCCGGTCCCTTTTAGCAAACACTCTTTGGCCGCTGACGAGGAATAGACCGCGCGCTCTCGCCCCTCCGTGAACAGTAGCGTCTCCGCCAATCCCGGGGCCTCTGCTTTCGATGAAGCAAGGTGTCGTAACCCAACGGCCAACGACAAAGAGGTAAGTTCACGATCTCGTCTGTTATCGCACGTGGCAAGTCCTGTAACCATATAATTCTGAGGTGACAATTAGACTCGCCGCAGTCGTTTCGATACTCGCCGTCGCCGTTCGTGGGAACCAGTCCGACAGACCGGACGAATTCACCCCTGTCGTGATCTCCGCCTTGACAGCGACAACGCACTCTGTTCGCGGAACGGATGCGAAACAGCATGTCGTCTACGAATTGCTGGTAACGAACGCGAACGCCACACCGGCCAAAATTCAAAAGATCGAAGTAGTCGATGGGCTCAACCCGTCGTCGCTCATCGCGACATACGAAAGCCATGAATTGCTGTCGCGCCTGCGCACGACGGCGCATGGCTCGGTTGACAGCACCGAAATTGAATACAACGGGACGCGCCTATTTCTCATCGACCTGGCGTTCGACTCGGACGCCGCAGTTCCGGAACGCTTAGAACATCGCGTTTCGATTCTCGGAGGAGGGGGGCCGAGTTTAACTCCCACGACGCCGGTTCCGCTCAGCTACCTTCTCGCGCCATTATCCATCGAACGAACGATCCCCGAGATTGGACCGCCGCTCGCGGGAAAGGGCTGGGTCGCGGTCAATGGCTGCTGCGGACCCGACGGCGTACACCGGGCCACGTCTGTGACGGTCAATGGTAAAATCTGCTTCGCCCAGCGCTTCGCAATCGATTGGATGCTACTCGATGGCGCCGGACGCCTCGTTCACGGAGATCCTTCGGATGTGCACAGTTATGCCGATTATGGAGCCGACGTAATGGCCGTGGCCGACGGAACAGTTATTGAGACGCTCGACACGCTCGATGACCAGGTTCCCGGGCGCTTGCCGGACCCAAAAACCGTTAACATCCGTAATGTCGATGGCAATCATATTGTGCTCGATCTCGGCAACGGATTCTTCGCATTTTATGCGCATTTACAAAAACGTTCCGTCCTGGTGAAGCCCGGGCAGCGTGTCAAGCGCGCGCAGATTCTCGCGAAACTGGGCAATACAGGCAATACTTCAGGCCCACACCTGCATTTCCACATAATGGACAGCCCCTCTGTACTCGGGTCGAACGGTCTGCCTTATGTGATCGACTCGTTCGCTTTTGATGGACAGGTATCAGTAGCGAAATTCGCCGCGGCGCCGGGTGTCGAAGGCGAGTGGGGCGAAGGCCGGCTGCAAACGCCGTCTCCACGCGAACGACAATTTCCGCTTGACTTGAACATCGTCAATTTCCCCGACCGGAAAGCGCTGACACAGTGATACGGTTACGTGGAAATTGAAGTTGAGCCCGTTCGGAGCCAACTCATAACTGAGGGTCATTTGAAGTGTGCTCCAGACTCTCCATGGGCCGGGGTCGGGCTGTGGCCAGTCACAAATCGAACGAATAAACATTTCCTCAAACAAATCACCAGCTACGCCGAAAATCACTCGCATGCGATCCCCGGGTTCCCCGAGCGGATGCTACCGTTTGTGCCGTGAAAGAACGATCAACCCGGCGCACCACCAATCAAAAGACCAACTCCCCCGATCTCTCAACCGGGCGTTCGCTTTCCGAAGCGCAACGGGCCGCTAACCAGGCCAACGCGCAACTGTCTACTGGCCCACGCTCCGAGACAGTCAAGCGCGTCTCTTCGCTGAACGCGGTCAAAACCGGTCTCACCGGGCGCACGGTCTTATTGCCTTCCGATGATGCTGCTGCCTACCAGCAACACGTCGAAAGCTTCTTCCGCGACCACGAGCCCGAAAGTGACCGCGAATACGAAGTCGTGCAAAGCCTGGCCGACACGCAATGGCGCCTGCAGCGCATTCCGGCGCTCGAAATGGCGATCTTTGCCCGTGGCCGTGTTCACTTCGCGGAACAATTTTCGGAACAGGATCCACATACCGCCGCCGCGCTCATCGACGCCGAAACGGTCATTGTCTATGAACGCCAGCTGCGCAATCTCTGGATGCAGGAAAGGCGTTTGCGCCGCCAATACGAAGACGATCTGTCCGAATTGAGAAGGCTGACGATCAAACGCGACGTCTTTTCCACAGCGCCGGCCAAACCCGTCCCGCCTCACGTGTCCAAACCGGCGATCCTACCCAAAAATGGCTTCGAATTTTTAAAAAAGGTCGAGGACCTCGGAAAGAGGATCGACAAACTGACTCCGGAGCAGATGGAAACAGAAATGGAGGCGCTCGAAGCCTGTTTCAACAACGAAATTAAGGTTGCCTGAAACGGAAACGACCTGTTTCTGCCGCCCCAAGCCTCGAACCGCGCCGTGAGCGTCGGCGAAGTTAAGCGCCCAAGCGATGCAGCAGACGAAGAACTTGCGTTACACGAGCACCATCGCAAAAGGCATGACAAACACTCTCCGTTATCCTGAAAATTGCGCGATACGGCAGGTCTTTGCGGCGTTCTTGTGTGTCTGTCAGCGGCCCTGCCGCTACTCATTGGCGCGGACGGAAAGAATACCGCTGGCGCCGCCGGACAACCGCTGCTGAACGTCCTTCGCGGCGAATTGGATCGGGAATTTCCGATTTTAAAAACCAAGGGCGATCCTGCCGCCTACTACATCGCGTACGAAGTCAGCGATGTACGCTCCGATACTGCAACAGCGACATTAGGAGCGCTGGTTAGCAGTAACCATAACCGTGTACGCGGACTCGACACAACAGTCCGTGTCGGCTCGCCCTCATTTGACAACTACCACCCTTATCGAGGCACCCGTGGGCAGTTCGATCGCTTCACACCTCTGAGTCTGGACGATGTCCCGAATCAAATCCGCCGCGCCCTGTGGGAGGAGACGGATCGCGTGTATAAAGCAGGGACTCGGCGCCTTCTGCAGCTGAAAACCGGCGAACAGTTGATTGCGGAGAGCGAACAGCACGATGCCGATTTCTCGGAAGAGCCGCCGGAACACTTCAGTGATGTGCCGGAAACCTTTCCGTACGACGCGGAAACGTGGAATCGCAAACTTCGGGTATGGTCGGCGGAATTCAGGAAGCATCCTGCGCTTCTTGGCTCCGAAGTCAGCGTTCAAGCGCAGCGAACAGTCCGGACGTTTGCGGATACGGAAGGTTCGGCCATCATGCAGGGCGGCAACCTGTTCCGGATCGAAGTGAGTGCGGAAGGTGTCGCTTCCGACGGGATGGGAGTTCGGACCTATTCGACGTTCGAAGCTGCTGATCCGGCGCACTTACCCTCAGACAAGGTTGTAATGGCCAGAGTTCAGGATATTGCGGCGAAAGTAGACGCACTGGTAAAAGCGCCGCCGGCGGAGCCCATCGTCTGTCCGGCAATTCTGTCCGGCCGCGCCGCCGCAGTTTTCTTTCACGAGATCTTTGGTCATCGCGTGGAAGGGCATCGCCAAAAGGACATCGAAGAGGGCCAGACATTTACCAAGATGTTAGGCCATCCCGTTCTTCCGGCATTCGTGAGCGTCAAGTTCGATCCGACCGAGCGCCAATACCAGGGCCATGATCTGATTGGCGCGTACGCCTATGACGACGAAGGTGTGAAAGCGCGCCCGGTCAGTGTTGTCGAGAACGGTATTCTGAAAACTTTCCTGCTGGCTCGCTCGCCCGTCGGGCAGTTTACGCACTCGAACGGACATGGGCGGCGCCAGCCTGGATTCGAGGTCGTCGCGCGCCAATCGAACTTAATCGTCGAATCGTCCAAGCAGGTATCGAACAGCGGCCTCAGGGCAGAACTGCTGGCTGAAATCAGGCGTCAGAACAAACCATACGGTCTCTATTTTGAGGAAGTGGCCAGCGGATATACAACCACGGGCCGCCGCGGCCTTCAGGCATTCACCGTCGTCCCGCTCATTGTTTATCGCGTCTATGCGGATGGCCGCCCCGATGAGTTAATACGTGGCGTCGATATCGTGGGCACTCCGCTCGCCAGCTTTCAGAAGATACTTGCGACCTCCGACAAGGCCGAAGTATTCAATGGCTACTGCGGCGCCGAATCAGGGAGCATCCCTGTTTCGGCAGTCTCACCCGCCATTCTCGTTTCGGAAATCGAGATTGAGAAAAAACGAAACGCCCAGCAAAGGCTGCCGATTCTTCCCAGGCCGGAGGGCGAATGACGGCGCGTTCCTGGGCTTCGTTGATATTGACCGCCTTCGCTGCGTCTTTCCCTTCCGCCAGCCAGACCGTTCGGGCGTCCGCAAACATCTCCACAGGTGCGCAGAACGATGCTTTATTTCGTTCGATGCTGGATGAACTCGCACGCGCAAAAACGCTTCAGCTGAACAATCTCGACAAGCCGTACTTTATATCCTTCGTCAGTAACGACTCCGAACAAGCGGTGATCGCCGCGAGTTTAGGCGGATTAACGACCACTAACGTCATCCGCCTTCGTCAGCCGCGCATCGAAATCCGCGTCGGAAGCTACGCCTTCGATAACACGAACTCCATCTATTCGCATCCCCAGCACGGCGGTCTGCTTCCCGTTGACGATGAGTATCAGGCGCTCCGGACTGCCTTTTGGCTGCAATCGGATGCGCTTTACAAGTCGGCAGTGGATGAGATCACTCGCAAAAGAACCGCGCTGCGAGAGATTGCCTCGCCGGATCAAACGCCCGATTTCGCGCCGGCGCCTGCATTGAAGATTGTTGCGCCCATGAGTCGGCTGCAACTCGATCGTGGCGCATGGGAAGACACAATCAGGCGTCTCTCCGCGCGTTTTACCGCTCACCCGGATGTATTGACTTCGAGCGTCCGCCTGCTCGCCGCGGTCACGAACTACCATCTGGTGAATACCGAAGGAACGATGGTGCGCGTTCCGGAAAATGTCGCCGATCTGGAAATTCGCGCCGACGGATTAGCCCCGGATGGCGGAAAGGTTTGGACCCATCGGTTCTTGAATGAAACACAGCTATCGCAGCTGCCATCCGAGAACGAAATTGCGAAGCGTGTGGACGAAGCGGCCTCAGAAGTAGAGGCGCTTAAGAAGGCGCCTCTGATGGACGATTACGACGGTCCCGTGCTCTTCGAAAATCAGGCCGCAGCGGAGTTGATGGCGCAAGTCTTGAACGATGCCGTGCGCTTGCGACGCAAACCCGTGGCCCCTCCCGAATCCGCACCGCGCTCGGCTCTCGACAGTGTGTGGGCCTCGCGCCTGGACACCAGGGTTGCTCCCGATTGGTTGACCATCATTGATGATCCGACCCGGCAAACAGCATTTGGAAAGGGACTTGCCGGTTTCTACGAGGTGGATGATGAGGGCGTTTCCGCAGCCAAAGTGACGCTCGTCCAAAATGGAGTATTAAAGGCCTTTCTAATGACCCGCCAGCCCATCCGCACCTTTACGGCATCGAACGGGCACGGTCGTCTGCCGGGCACGTATGGTGGCGAGACTCCGGTCATCGGGAACCTTTTCATACAGGCCTCGCAACAAACTCCGCAATTCGCGATGAAGGCTAAATTGCTTGAACGAATCCAAAAGAGTGGCCTCAAATACGGAATGCGGATTCAGAGTCTCGACTTCCCGTCCACGGCCGACTTGCAGGACTTGGAAGATATTGTTCGCGAAATGCAGAAGAATGGCTACGCACGGACCATTACGGCCCCATTATTGGCTTACAAGGTCTATCCGGACGGACATGAGGAACTGGTTCGCGGCGCCCGTTTTCATGAATTCAGCGCAAAAAATCTGCGGGATCTGGAACTCGCCTCCGATACTCCGTACGTCTTGAATTATGTGAACAACGGCAATCCGTTCAATATTCCAGGGTCGGCATCCGATGCTACAACATCCTCCGTGATCTGTCCCGCATTGCTGATAGAGGATGTGGAGATGGGCCACACCGAGAGTGAATCGACGAAACCCCCCTTGGTCCCCCCACCCGCACTGGTTGCCCAGTAGTCGACGACAGCCGGATGCGAATTCTAAGCCGAAGTATTTTCCTCGAAGTAGCAACCAGCGCGAGTTTGGGCGCGCTGTTGTTCACGTTCGTTCTCTTCCTGCGGACCATTGAACGGTTGTCGTCGCTGCTGGTGAAAACTTCAGCCCCTGCTGCGGTTGTCGCAAAGCTGTTCCTTTTTGCATTACCTTCCACCATTCCGTTTGCATTGCCGCTCGGTGTGCTGGTAGGCATTCTCATCGGCTTGAACCGGATGTCGGCCGATAGCGAGATCATCGCCATACGCGCCGCGGGTATCTCGAGCATGAGCATTGTCCGCCCGGTGCTGCTATTTGCGAGCTTCGCTCTGATGCTCACGGCCTTGTCATCGCTGTGGCTGACTCCGCTCTCGCTCCATCTCGAAACATTGATCGCGCGCAATTTTGCGGCGGCCCAATTGACCGGAGAGATTGAGTCGCAGATCTTCAACGAGCAGTTTCCCAATACCGTCGTCTACGTGAACAACGTAACCAACGTTGGTTCGCAACCGGTGTGGCGCCAGGTCTTCCTCGCCGATGTCACTCCTCCGGACGAATTGAAGCAGCAAGGGAAAGATCGCGGCGAGGGCCCACGCATCCTCGTTGCGCAGGAAGCGATTCCGCACCCCGATCCCGTGAACAACCGCATCGTTCTCGAGATGCGCAACGTGCGCACGACCGAGCGGGATAAAGAGGGCAAGGTTGTCACCACGGCGGCCCCCGTTCAGATTCAGACGCTGAAGGCGCAGAAGCAGGAAGATCTGCAAGTGAACAAGACCGTCCAGGAGATGGACATCGGCCCGTTGTACAAGCGCGTCTATGGCCGCCATCGTCCGAAATTGTCTCGCGAGGATTACGTCGATGCAGCCATCGAACTCAACCAGCGCTTCGCCTTGCCGCTTGCTTGCGTGCTGCTTGCCTTAGTGGGCATTCCGCTCGGAGTTTCTTCGCGCAAAGGGGGTAAATCGGCGGCGTTTGTTTTCACCGTCCTGCTTGCATTCCTCTACTATTTGGCCTTTATTACGTTGATCGGCGTTGCGAAAAAGGGCACGCTGCCGGTGCCGGTGGCGGTCTGGACACCCAACGCGATTTTTCTGCTCGTCGGCATCTTGTTGCTATCTCAACTGGACAAGCCGGGCGATCGCGATTTGGCGACCTGGGTCAAAATGCATTTCGATCAACTGGTAATCCGGTTGCGCGCGCTCCGCACGCGAGCGCCGGTGTTTGAAAATCCGAGCCTCATTGCCATTCGTCGCTTTGGCCTCAGGCCTATGTTGATTGACGCCTATGTGCTGAACGGGTTCCTTTTCTATCTCGCGGTGCTCCTCATTGCGCTGGTTTGCCTGATTGAGGTCTTCACGTTCTTCGAGCTTCTTGGCGACATGATCAAAAACGACATCACCATGGGCACAATGGTCGACTACCTGTGGCATCTCGCCCCTAAACTTTTTTACGACCTCACGCCCATCGGCACCTTAGTCGCTTCCTTGATTTGTTTCGGGATCCTCACCAAATACAACGAGGTAACTGCGTTCAAAGCGGGAGGGGTCAGTGTCCATCGTCTGGCTGCTCCTGTGCTGTTCGTCAGCTTCGTGATCAGCGGTCTTCTGTTTGCGTTCGATCATTACTACATTCCGGCTGCCAACCGCCGCCAGGAGATGTTGCGCGCAGAAATCAAGAAGAAACCGGTGCAAACATATCTCGATCCGAACCGCCAGTGGATTTATGGACAAGGATCGCGAATCTACAACTATCGCTTTCTGGATCCGCAGCATTCCATCATGACGCAAGTGAATGTCTATGAACTCGATCCAGCGACGTTTCACATACTCCATCAGATTTCCGCCGGTAGTGCGCGCTGGGAGCCATCTTTGAAGACCTGGGTCTTTGAAAATGGCATCAGCCAGGACCTTCACGGCGCCAATGCCAACTATCAGGAATTCTACGGCGCTTCTGCTACTTTTCACGACATAACCGAGCCGCCGACCTGGTTCGTAAAGGAGGAAAAAGAATATAAGGAGATGAATTTTCAGGAGCTTGGCTCCTACATCCGGGAGTTGCACGCGAGTGGTCTCGAGACCACGCCGCTGCAGGTGCAGTATTACAAAAAGTTTTCGGTGCCCCTGTTTGCCTTGATCATGGCCCTTCTTAGCATCCCGTTCGCCTTTATTGCAGGGAATCGGGGTGCGATGACCGGTGTCGGAATCAGCTTCGGAATTGCCATTGCCTACTGGGTAGTCGGTACCCTGTTTGATCAGATTGGTGATTTGAACCAATTGCCCGCGGCGATGGCGGCGTGGTTTCCCGATGTTTTATTCTCGCTGGCTGGCCTGTATTTTATGGCCCGTATGCGAACATAAATTGTTTTGATTTCCGCTGAATCCTGTTTGTCGGTTGTCATACCTGCCTATAACGAAGAGAAAACTCTCCGTCATGTAGTAACTAAGGTGCTTGGTCTCGCGGCGGTGCTGGAGATCGTAATTGTCGATGACGCATCATCGGACCGAACGGGCGAGATCGCGAATGAACTGGCGGCGCAGCATGCGCGCGTCAGCGTTTTTCATCATCCGGTGAATCGGGGCAAAACGGAAGCACTGAAGACCGGATTTCAGAACACGAAAGGCCCGCTTGTCATCGTGCAGGACGCGGACCTCGAGTACGATCCCGAAGAGATTCCCGACCTGATCCAGCCGATTCTCGAAGGGCGAGCAGATGTTGTGTATGGTTCCCGTTTCTTGGTTCGAAAAGCCGCGCGTGTTTTGTACTTCTATCACTATTTGGCCAATCGGTCCCTCACGTTTTTTTCGAACCTTCTAACGAATATCAACCTGACCGATGTCGAAACCGGTTACAAAGTCTTTCGCGGAGAAATCATACGCGAAATGGTCATTACGTCAGAGGGATTTGGCTTCGAAATTGAAGTGACGGCCAAAGTCGCCAAATTGAAGTGTGCGATTTACGAATCCCCCATCAGCTACTATGGCCGGACGTACGAAGAAGGGAAGAAGATCGGAGTGATGGACGGCGTTGCCGCGCTCTGGTATATCGTGCGATTCAATTTGCTTTGCAGCCTGGAGGCAAGCTATCGGCGCATTCCGGTTTTCGAGCGCCAGCTCAGCTTCGATTGACCTGTTTTGAAGTTAGTTACTGCGCTTTGGTCAGAATTACCGCGCGGCTGTCGTAATCGCCTTTCAGGTCGAGGCTCAGGCCATTTGCCATCAGCCAGGCGCCGCTTACTTCGTCGGAGGAAGCCGGTGCTTTTCCGCCGGCCACTTCCAGCCGGTAGAGTGCGCGACTGTCTAGTCCGCGAAACCGAATCACCGGTGAAGGCGTGCTGTATTGCTGGGAATGCCGGAACGCGAAAAGCACCACTTGGCTACCGTCCGTCGAGACGTATTCATTGGCAGTCGTGTCGCTGGTTCGCGGCGATAGCAGACGGTACAGATCCCCGAATTGCACGGTTTTTCGGATTCTTTTATCGAGAGCCACCATCTGTTCCGCCAAATGCGTATCGTCGTCCGTCCATTTGTTTAGATTTGCTCCAATTCCCATGGCGCCCTGCATCGCCACAAGGAAGCGGTATTGAAGCGGCGTGCTGCGCCCATTCGTGTTCGGAACATCGGTCACCCAAGCTGACATCAGCTTTGCAGCGTAGGCCTCCGAGAAACCTTCCTGGATTCGAAGCCGGTCAAATGCCTCGGTGTTATCGGAGGTCCAAAACTCGTCAACGTACCGAAGAACGCCCAGATCGACGCGGCCGCCGCCACCCGAGCAAGACTCAATCTCCAGATTCGGATGCTTCGCGCGAATACGCGCCATGATGTCGTAGTAATTCCAAACGTATTTCACCCACAGCTCACGCTGCTCCGCTGGCGCCTGTTCGGGCCAGCCCGGCTCGGAGAAGATCCGATTCATGTCCCACTTGAAATAGCGGATGTTATATTCGCTCGCCAATTTATCCAGGAAGCCGACAATGTATTCCTTTACGTCATCCCGCGCCAGGTTCAACACCAGTTGATTGCGCAACTCGCTGCGCGGCCGGCCGGCGAAATTCATCACCCAATCGGGATGTGCGCGGTACAGGTCGCTATCCCGGTTCACCATCTCCGGCTCTACCCACAAACCGAAGTCCATGCCGAGGTGGTTTACGTAATCAATCAGGGGCTTCAAACCGTTCGGAAACTTTTCGGGATTGGGCGTCCAATCGCCTAAACCCGCTTTGTCTGTGTTTCGGTGGCCGAACCAACCGTCGTCGATGACGAAAAGTTCTACGCCGAGCTTTGCAGCTTTATCAGCGAGAAGTTTCTGGCCCGCCTCATTCACCGCGAATTCCGTGGCTTCCCATGAGTTATAGAGGACAGGCCGTACGCGGGCCTTCGCCTTGTTTGGTTCAATTTCGTTGCGCTCCAGATTATGGAGCAGACGTGATGCCTCGCCGAATCCATGACCGGAGTAGCCGGCAAAGAAATCCGGCGTCGCGAGCTGCTCTCCGGGTTTTAGCGGGTAAGCGAAGTCAAACGTATTCCAGCCGCCGGTCACACGCACTTGTTGGTAAGGGGTCTGTTCAACCGTGATTCGCCAATTGCCGCTCCAGGCGAGCGCCCCGAACCAGACGGGCCCGTGCTCTTCGTCGGAGTCGCCGGCATCGATCGCAAACCAGGGATTGAAATTATGCCCGGTGTGACCCAGCCGGCTTTCCAAAATCTTCATGCCTTCGTGAATGGGCTCGTGGTTCAACTGGGTTTCGGCAGCCCAGCGCCCGCTCAAATAGGAGAGACGATACCCGTCGCCGGGCGGCAGGTACCACGTCGACGACTGCGCGCTTTCCACCGTGATTTCCTGTTGCGTCTTATTGTGAATGCTCGCTGATCTGCTGATAATCCCCTCGTCCGGATAGATCCGGTAATGAAGTGTTACCTCGATATCGTCTTGAATATCCTTCAGCACGATGTCTAGCTCGTCTCCGCTGATGTGGTGCGAAACGTAGTGGAGAACCAGATCGCGATCGCCATCGGCGCGCGAAATCTTAAGCGCCGGCTCATAAAACCGCGGACCTCCCCATCCGGGGAACTCCTCGTTTTCCAGCATCTGCGCGGGATCGAATGAGGAAATTTCACGCGGTGCACCAGCCGCTGGAACATCTTCTATGCGCCAGAGTGGCCCGCCCCAATAGAGGTGCTGCAACTGGCCGTTCGGACTGATACCCATGGCGTAGGAGTTGAACTTTGAATTGAGCAGCCAGATCTTACGCTGCTCCGAATACTGAATGGACTGGCCATACGCGGACGACAAGATAAAAGCCAAACTGGAAAGCAGCATCGAGCCGCGAACAAAGAGTCGTTGGAAACGAAACATAAAGAGAATCAGCTCACACGTGGTAACCGGACGAAGCCGACCAAAGACAGTATAGTAAGCGCGACTCTTCCGCGTGAGTTGTGCACCCGAGACACGGGAGCAGTCCGCTCCCGGGACTTTGGAGATGTGGGGAGCCGGACAGGCTTTGTTAGGCTATCGGGATCATGAGTAAAGTCGTTCTGATTACAGGGTCGAGTACCGGATTCGGACGAGCAACAGCGGAAGTTCTCGGTCGCCGTGGTTACGCTGTCTTTGCGACGATGCGCGACACCGCGGGCCGGAATTCAGTGCATCGCGAGGGCTTGGAATCGCTGGCCGTCAAAGAGAAGCTTCCGATCCAGGTAGTCGAAATGGATGTAACCAACGATGCTTCGGTTGCCGCGGCAACTGAGCAGATCCTGGAGCGCGCGGGGCGGATAGACGTAGTGATCAACAACGCTGGAGTTGCCGCGCTCGGAATAACTGAGGCATACACGCTGGAGAAGATACAGAAACTTTTCGACGTGAACTTCTTTGGAGTGGCGCGAGTGAACCGCGCCGTTCTTCCCTCGATGCGCCGGCAAGGCAGCGGTCTGTTGATTCATGTCAGTTCTGCTGCGGGACGTGCAGTCGTGGCCTACTTTGGTATCTACTGCGCAAGCAAGTTTGCACTGGAAGCCTTGGCAGACAGTTATCGATTCGAGTTGGCGCCCCTCGGAGTGGATTCCGTGATCGTGGAACCCGGTATTCACCGCACGCCAATTCTGGAAGCATTTCAACCTCCGGATGACGAGATCCGCGCAGCCGAGTACGGTCCTGGCGGCGATTTCACTTCGCGGGTGAAGGAAGTGTTCGATGCGGCCAACGCTTCACCAGAGACTCCGGGCCCTGCAGAAGTGGCAGAAGCTTTCCTTCGGCTCATAGAGATGCCCGCCGGTACGCGCCCATTCCGAACGGTTCCCACTCCTGCGATGGCACCCTTGTTAGAACCCTATAATGCGGCAGCAGCAGAGATCCGGCAAATTATCGCCCAGGTATTCAACACTCCCGAACTGACGGCGCTGAAGGGTTCACATTCCTAAAAATCCGGTCGCAGTGTTTGAGTTTGCATGGCCATGAGTTCCCAACGTTCTTCAGCAGGAGAAACAAAGGCTCGATATTCGGTTGTTATTTGGGCACGTTAACCGGGGTTCTTTTGTCAACCCTGCCGTAACTAACATCCCTCCCGGCCAGAATCACGCAGCTAAAACCGCTGAACACGTGGCCGCGTGATCCGCACGGCTCATGGCTTACCGATCTTAGACGTGGACCAGGCGCCGGTCGTACTTGACGGACTCGATAGCGGATTTGTCGCAGTCCGGAACCCCGGGTGCGCGTCACGCGCCGTTCTGGATGCGGCGCATGGTGCCCGCCAGCAGCAACCCGGCGAGCGCCACCCCGAGCAATGCAGCGCTGGCCGGTTCGGGAACAGGGCTGGGGCCGGCGCTGGCGCCGATGATGAGCGTGAAGCTCTGGTTGCCAGTTCCCCAGTCATATACATAGGTGCCGGGTGTCAGGCCGAGGCTAGCGAAGGTCTGGTTGGCATATGTCGAGGTATCCGACAGAAGATTGCCGGAGACATAGCCTGCTGGCACCTGAAAGATTGGAAAATAATCCTGGATACTGATGCCGACCATATCTCCGCTGCCGCTGTCAGCAAGATGCACCGCACGGCCGCTTCCGAACTCCGGAATAGAGTATACGGCTCCATTATAAAGATCGATCGGCGTGTATTCTGTTGGCCCGGTAGCGAGCATTATATCAGCGGGCGTCACCAGTGCCCGAGTAGCGAATCCGGGGTTGTAGCGAATCCGGGGTATCCGAGAGGGGACAAGCCGGTCAGATCGATTGGCCCGCTTCCAGTCGCGACGACGTCGTTCCCCACCTCTTGCAACGTCACGACGTATCCGGCCTGCGCTGGCGATGCGATCTTGCCGTAGCCAAGCAGCAACGCCGCCCCAACCACTACCCGTTTCAGAAATGTCATGCTGTCCTCCTAAAATGTTCGTAAGGTTTGCGCGCTCCTGCGCGTGACACGGCGCTTATGTTGCTGTCTAGATCAATGAATAATATACGCGCGCTCCATCTCGAAACATAGCCACACGCGCTGCGCGCAAATCTTCGTCGGTATGGGCAGTGGCGATCAGCACACGGGCGGACGGCCAACCCGTTGTGATCTGGCTGGTGGCGATTAGACAGCAAGGCGGCGGACCCGGAGCAAATGCTGGATCCGCCGCGGCTTGGCTTTGTATCAGTGCTTCTCTACTCATTCGTTGACGCTACAGGCAACCCGCAAAGGTGGTGCGCGACGCACTACCTCAGTCATTTTGCCTTCATTCAAGACGGCGAACAGCTGGTGTAAACCGCACTGGTTTGCGCGATAGGTTGTTCGCACTAGGGGTTCGCTGCCTTTTGCGATGTGAGGTATCGATTCCGTTGCAAAGGCGCGCCCATTGTGTTTTGGATCTCCGTCGTAGAACGTGACAACGGCTGCCGGTGCGTCCAAACCGCTGACCGAAAGATTAGTCGACACGCGAACATCCTGTCCAAGAACAACCCGACGAGCAGAGAGTTCTAGCTTGTCGAGGTTGAATGAGGCCGGCCCAGGTGCCGGTCCGGGCTCCGAGCCCAAACCGGAAGCGTCAATGTAATACGGCAAATGGTAAATGCCCAGATTGTTGCTATAGCAACCATCCGCCTGGCATTGTTCGAGTGCTGCGGCAGCCGCGAACGACGCCACATGACCGGGCTTCGTAGGGGGCAGGCTGGTGAGCCCGTGTCCGTTGATCTCCGGTACCAGGTTGTTGTTGCTATCCTCGATCCACGTCAGCACCCAGAACGCAACCGCAACCCCACCGGCCTTGGTGTAGTCGAACAGGCTGGGGTCGAACGTGACGCCGGCGAGTATCCAATTGGGTGTGTCGCTCGTCGAGTCGAACGGAGGGATCGGTCCATCCGAAACGTATTCGTCGATGAATTGAGTGTTTGCATCATTGATTGCGCTGGTGTTCAGGTTGAAGGGCGCAAAGAAGAACTGGACATGCACCTGGCTGTTCGCCGGCATCGTCGCCAAACTGTAGTTGTACACGCGAGCTTGTAACTGAAGCTTATCGGTAACCTTACCTTCCTGCAACTGCGGTCCCTGGCCCGGAAACTCGGCTTTGGAAATGAAAAAGCCGCGCATCTCATGAAACACACTCGTCCAGGCGTCCGTCGTCGATCTCGAAGAGAGTGTCAAGCAATCTACCTTGGGGACTTCTTTGCCGGTGACCAAACAATTACTCGGCTCGCCATTATTGTCCACTCCGGGATTCGAGACTTGCCATCGCGAGTGATGGTTCAGCGCCACGTCCGGAAGCGTACCGTAGGCGCGCTTCCACCATGCTTGATTATTCGTATCGATGGAGACCGTATACGCGGCCGTCACTTGAGTGAATGTAGTCAGATCTGTGTTCAGCTGCTGATTGTCCACTAAGCCGCCCGGCTGAGTGCTTCCCAGGATGTATGGACTGATACTGTATGCGAAAGTCTGCGGCTCCGGGAATGTGCCGGTTTTGGAAAGGGTAATTCCTGTCGATTCTCCAAGATCAGTCGTATTCTTCGTCAGGCTGTTAAAGCCGAAACTACCGCTCAAATCGATGTTGAACGATGTGGAATCGGATTCAACAGCGGGCACACTTTCCTTGAGGCTTGCCGAGAAATCGTTTTCAAAAGAATAGTTCTGCTTCAAGCTCGTTGAGCTCTGCTCTTTACCTGTCACGTTCCATTTTATTGATTCGGTGATGGTGGTGCCATCGGTTGCAAAAACTTGGGGAACGCTTAAGACCGACAGGTTTGGGTAGGCAGCCTTCAACTGCTTGAGGTTCCCTGGATACGAGAAGATGTTGAACGGCTCCCAAACCGGCTGATACCACTGCAGAAGGTAGCCCTGTTTGTTTGCGATGACGGCATCTCCATCCACTGCCGAAAACTGAATGGTGAGCGGGACCTTTTGAGTGCAGTTTGAGGGAGGATTTGTCACCGGGCAAACCGATCGCCCGATCACCGGGTATGCCCATATATGTACCGTGTCGTCGCTGTAATTCACTGAGTCGTCAACACCCGAGGGAAACGTCAGGTCAACCGTCTGGCTTTGATAACGGCCGTGCGTTGTGTCGGCCGCGCCCTTCAGATTCTGCGCTGCGGTAAAAGTATCGCTTACAGAAAGACCAGTTACGTCCGGGTCTCCAAGAGAGAATCCGGTTGATACCGACTCTTTCGCGCCAAAGGACCAACTGGTTCCATTTGTTGAGGTTGAACCTGATCCGCTTGATGTAGACAAATCGTACTGCGCGTAGAAGCCGTCGGGTACTGCGCTCACGCTAAAGGGAACGGGCGGAGTGACTGCACTCGCATCATTTGGGATGAAGTCCATGTGCATTGGTGGAATGCCCATGACAACAGCGGGTTGAACTGAAGAGCTTATGGTGATTTCGGAGGGGTCTCCGATGATCAAGGAGCGCCCCTGGAGATCGGTAGACACAAGAGCGATATTTACCCCGTTGTTACCCGACTGCTGCAGATCCGGCAGATTATGAATGCTGACATTCGTCGGATTCAGGTTGCTCGGATCAAAGGCGTAAATGTTCAATGAGATGCCTGACTCTGGACTGCAATCACTGTAGGTGAAGGCGAGTTCTGCATTGGGGTCGTGGTCACCGGTTGATGTCTTATGGTCGAAGTTGCCCACCGTCATTCCGAACGAGCACAGAGAAAAATTGTTGTCGTAGGAAACGACAGTGTTTCCGCCGATTGCCAGGGTATTTTCGTCAACTGAAAGAACCTCAAGGAAGCGGCCGCCACCAGCGGGACTGGAACTCAGGTACGCGATCTGATCGGAGCTCTTGGATGGGAGTTGGAACTGGGCTGCAGCGATTTGGATAAACCCGGACGATATAGGTGTATTACCGGCAGGACTGCCCAGCGTGTGCTGATGCGCATTCAGGGTGCCGGGATCGAAGTCGATGACTTCGACATAACCTGGCCCTGAAGAATTTGCGAACGCTACTGCGAGCTGGTCATGAGTGGTCGAATTGAAGCGCCCGCGAGTTATGGACCAAGTGCGAACCGGATCGCTTGTGGAGGCGCCGGGCGTGGTCAGAGTTAGCGATCCTGCCAGCGAGAGCGCAAGTGAACCGGAATCGACGCTGTAGATATCCAGTTTCGCGCCGCCGGTGGCCGTTGTCGTAAGACCGGCGATCTCACGCGTACCGTCCCCTTTGAAGTCGCCCGCCGTCATAGCGTAAAGTTTGTCAACCGTGGTACCGGGCAGACGATAGCCGCCGTTCGGATTGTTGACATCATTTGGGCTGATGACGATCAACCGGCCATCATCCAGACTCATCGCAACTTCGTCGTAGGCATCCCCCGTGAAATCGGCTGCCACCCCGGAGAGAACATTTGGATCGTCGCCGGCACCGAAGAAGATATTCTGCGCAGCGGGCAGACCGGGACTATTCTGGACCACGATCGCGAGCCGTCCGGCCCCCGCAAGAAGCTGCGAATTATGGATAGCTGTGAGCATGGCTGCCGCCGGCTGGTTGAACATTCGCGCGGAGAAGGCTTTCAACTGAGATTCGTCCCCTCGCATGATGAGGCGCTGTGACGTTCCATCCGTCTGCTGCGAATTGGACGTTGTGATCGGGAAGATGTACACATCACCCGATTTGAGGTTGTACGCGGCGATCTGCATATCGGTGATGTTCAGCAGATTTCTCTGGCCGTTGGTGAAGTCCGCCGTTTGGCTATAATCGGGGCCGGACACGGCTTGCGCATTTACTGATAACCCAAAGCTGCCGGCGACGAGGGCGCTCGTAACCGCCTTGAGTGCGCGCTTTCGTCTGAGCCCCAAGAGCAAGAGCGCAAACCCGAAGCCCGCCAGAGCAAACGCAGAAGGTTCCGGCACAGCTGCCGCCGCGGCACTCTCAATGTTCAGGAAATCGACTGCCCAGTTGCCCGTGCGGCAATGTGCCGCCGTTCCCGAAATGTCACGGAACACATCCCCGGGGCAGCCTCCGCCGGAGGTAAACGTTGGGTCTGCAGTAAAGTGTGGATTGCCTGCTTCCGAGAAGCCGTCCGCCAAATTCCCGATGGAGAAGTTATCGAACTCGGTGAGGGCCAGGATATAGTTGCCGGCCGAAAGATTGGTCGTGATTCGGGCATCTGCCGCCAACCCGGTGTTTGCGTCGCTCGCAACACCTGCGCCTTCGTCATTGTCAGTAATGAAGTTACCGCTGCCATCGAGGAGGGTCAGAATGGTATCGAAGCCGCCGCGCGGCACCACCGTACCGGTGGAGGTCGTGCCGCCCGCATAGCCGTAGCTGCGGATGTCGACAGCAGCGGGAGCCGCAATCGAAACAGAGAAGAGTTGAACGCTATCGTCTGCGGTGAAGTTACCTTGGAGAGTTACGTTAGTAGCTCGGGAAATCACCGGAAAAATTGTTAAGACAACGAAGAGTGTTAGCGTGCACGTCACAAAATCCTCCAGATACTAGTCTTGGTATCGGTCTCCAGAATGCACCTTTGAGGTAATAAAGGCCGAGAGTGGTAATACTCTATTTGCATGAGTACATGTACTCATTTTTGTGGACAATTTGATGAGCAGAAGTACTCAGGCCTGTGTCGCAAGCCATTTCCGGATGGCCAGCAGATTCTCTTTTGGGATATAGCCGCACGCGCCCGCCCGACGCGCCGCTTCTTGCAAATCTTCATCGGTATGGGCAGTGACCATAAGCACCCGGGCCGATGGCCAAGCCGTCGTGATCTGCCGCGTGGCCGCCAGGCCATCCACGTGTTCCATCCGAAGGTCCATCAGCACCCAGGCGGGACGATGTTTTTCGTATAGGGCGAGCGCCTCGCGGCCGTCGCCACATTCGAAAAAGCTGCTTACGAGATCGCCAATCACTTTCTTGATCATCTCGCGCATCGCGCCGTCGTCTTCAACGATCAGAACCGTCACGATGTCTGTTACCGTTCTGAACTCCAGGATGCAGCTTTCGTCGAGAAACGGCCAGAGTGGTTGTACTCATCTTGAATGAGTACATGTACTCATTTCCGCTGCGGGAGCTTTTCGACTAGCTCTGGCTACTGGCTAGTACCAATTTGCGAAAGTTCGCGTATACCGCTCGGAAGACCGTGCAGAGCCGCGCGCGCAAGCAAGCGGTTTCGGAATTCGACCAGAGGTCAATTTGCGCAACTTGGCACTAGAGAAGTTCAGACTTGTGCGTGAGAGCGAAGCGCAACAGCGCATCTCTGCCTTGCAGGTTGAGCCTGCTGCAGATATGCGCTCGGTGATTTTCAACGGTTCGAGCGCTGAGGCAAAGCTCCCGAGCGACGTCGCTCGTGCTCATTCCTGCCGCAATGAGCTGTAGCACCTGGCGCTCCGCAGCAGTAAGTTCCTTCAGTCCGGGCCGCTCTTCCACGAGGGCTCCCTGCCGGTTCCGCCGGTTCAAAAGATAGGTGGATAACGATGGACTTACAAAGCGATGGCCGGCGGCAACGGCTTTGATGCCATCAACGAGTTCGGTAAACGCGCTTTCCTTCAATACGTAGCCGCGCACCCCCAAGTTCATTGCGCCATTGAACAACTCCTCATCATTGTGCATAGTGAGAAAAACTACCGCGCTGGCGAGTTTGCGCTGCTCCATGGCCCGCACCACATCGAAACCATCTTTCTTCGGCATGTCGATGTCCAGTACGGCAACGTCCGGCCGGTGTTCCTCGATACAATGCAAGGCTGCTTCCCCATCCTGCGCTTCGGCAACGAGTTCGAATGTCGGATCGCCCATTACGACCTGGCGCAAACCCCGGCTAAAGATGGGATGATCATCGGCAATCACGACGCGAATCTTGGTCATGTGGTCTTATATGTTTTTAAGGAAATTTGAATCCTGGACCCCTGCCCTGGCGCGGACTGAATCACCACCTGACCACCCAGCAGCCGTACGCGTTCGGCAATTCCCAAAAGGCCGAACCCCTTCGGGCTCTCCTGCTGTATACGGCTATCGGGTGGCGTGAATCCGCGACCGTTGTCCTCGACCATCAAATCAAACGTCCCCGAGTTGCTGGTCACCAGTACGCTGCCTTCGCTTGCTTGTGAATGTTTGATGGTGTTGTTCAGAGCTTCCTGAACGATTCGGTAAATGCTGACCTCCACCTCCTGCGGGAACAGGCCGTCCACGTCCTCGATTCTGCCAGCAAACCGAATGTTAGACGATGCCTTCACCCGAGCAACCAGGCTCCGAATCGCCGCCGTGAGGCCCAGCTTTTCCAGTTGATAAGGTCTCAGGTTATAGGCAATTCCCCGCATTTCCTCGACGGCGTGCGAGGCGGTAGTCGAAATCTCGTCGAGAGGTTCCTGTAGTGATTTTTGCCCGTCGAGGTTGCTCAATGCTAGCATCGCCCAGTTCTTGATAATCAGCAGCTGCTGACCCAAACTGTCGTGCAGTTCGGCCGCAATACGTTTACGCTCTCTTTCCTGAGACGCGATCAATTGACGCGAGAAAGCCTGCTGCGCTGCATAGGCGCGCTGAAGCTGCGAGACCCGATATTTCCAACCGAAGATTACGACCCCCGCGCTCGCGACAAACATGGCGCTAATGAACCACCACGTCTTATAAAAAGGAGGAAGCACCGAAATACCGAGCTGAGTGCCTTGCGTATTCCATACTCCATCACTGTTCGCTGCGATCACCTTAAAGCTGTAATCGCCCGGCGGCAAATGAGAATAGTAAGCTGTGCGCCGGGAAGCAGCATCGATCCAGTCTTGGTCCAGCCCAGCGAGCTTGTATTTGAAGCGAATCCGCTCGGGATTGACAAAGCTTAAGGCTGTGTATTGTATTTCGAGGCTGGTCTGTGCCGGTCTGAGCCTCACGGATTTACCGAAGAGGACGGGCTTGTGGTCGATCAGACAGGATTCGATAGTTACTGAGGGAGGAGTTTGGTTAATGGGCACTTGCTCGGGATCGATAATGGCGACACCATCCTGCGTGGGAAACCACAGCCTGCCGTCGCGAGCCCGGATGCCTGCCGGCCAATGCGCGCCATTGCATTCGATGTTCCGCATGCCGTCTGCTTTGCCATAGGCGATCGAGGTGACTGCGGCGGTCTTTCCATGGGCAAAGTCGTTCAACTGATGTTTCTGCACCCGATAGATGCCGTGATTGGAGCTGATCCAGAAGGAGCCTCGTGAATCTTCCAGGATCTGGGACACACCGTTGCTGAAGAGTCCGTCCTGGATTGCATAGCGAGTGAACCTTCCGTTCTCAAAACGTCCGAGGCCACCGTCGTAGGTGCCTATCCAAAGCACGTTTTGGCTATCAACGTAGAGCGATCGGACTGTCGGACTGGGCAAACCATCGCGCACCGTATACGGCGTAAAGCGATCGCCAGAAAGGCGAGTTAACCCTCCTTGGCCTCCAATCCAGAGATCTCCAGTGCGATCTTCCACCAGCACAATCGCGTGATTCGTAGCAAGTCCATCTCGCGTAGTGAAAACCCGAATTCCGCCCTTGTCGTACCGGACGAGCTTATCTTCACAGCCAAGCCATAGGGCACCGTGCCGGTCCTGGAGGATAGCGCGAACCACACCCAAACCCCTCAGGCCGGCAGGAGGCACAAACTGACCGTGCTTGAAGACGCGCAATCCGTCTCCCTTCGACGTATCATTCCGGTCGCCTCCATAGGCGCCTACCCAGAGAGTACCGTCGCGATCCTGGTAGAGCGCGCTGATATACGGAGCGATGCCATCTTTTTCACTGAAGTATTGAAATTGCCCGTCGTGGTAGCGATTGAGGGTGTTCGGCCACGCCCCGATCCAGATGGAACCAGCACGGTCCTGGTAAATCGGATACACATTGTGGTCACGCAATCCCTGCCCCGAGGAAAGTGTAACTACAGCCTGTCTCCGGACACGCCAAAGGCCTGCGAAAGAGGTGCCCACCCACAGAATGCCCTCGCGGTCCTGATAGAACGTCGTAGGCGAATGTGGTTCCAGCGATGGAGGCAGAGAGTCGACCAGTATGTGCTTTTCGCTGCCATCAATCGCACTCGTTACGAGCGGCAAGCCAGCGCCATAGCAAACGAGCTTTAGTTTCGGAGCCGAAATGAAGCTCATATCGGCGGCAGGCGAGCACCCCGATGGAATTGGTACCGGCGCAAGCCGTCCGTTCTGATCGCGAAACAGCTTGCCGCTTCCCGCTACCCAGATGGTTCCATGTTCATCTTCAGCGACGGCCCTTGTTTCAGAGGCAGGATTTCCTTGCCGCGTGTCCCAGGAAATCAGCCGGCCATGAATGTAAAGCTCGAGTGCCCGCGCATTTTGGCTCCAGAACCCAGGCGATTTAGGATAGTGAATCACAGGAAAGCTCACCGGACTATTCGGAAACGATCCAGTGTGCAAGGTTTCAAGCCGTCCGTTATGCCAACGCAGGACAGATTCAGTAGACAGAATTATCGGATCGCCGGATGGATGGAGCATGATGCCGCTTACCATCCCATTGGGGACACCGCTTTCCGCGCCATAGCCGGTGAAGACCCCGTTATGGAGCCGCATAACGGAACCATCAGAGCCCATCCACAGGTCGCCGTTATTGTCTTGCAGGAGCGCGGTGATCCTGGTCCCCACCATTCCTGGCGAGTTCTCGCGATTGAAGGTTGTGAACCGTACTCCATCGAACCGAACCAGACCGTCAGCCGTCGCTAACCACAGATAGCCATCACGGGTCTGGAGAATGTCGCGAACCGCATTGTGCGGCAAGCCGTTGTCGGTGGTCCAAGAATCAATGTTGTACTGAGCGAGGGCAGTTGATACGGGCCGGAACAGCAAGAAGCAGCCGCAAACGGCCACGACCGCCTTAGAGCGCCTGACCTTCTTAGTTATTTCGGATCGAAAGACCTTCACGCTCTTGCCGCATTGAAATTACGAGTAAGAGGGACGCTTTACCCAGCGGAAACAGGATGACGCTCCCCATACCAAGGAAAAATTATCACACCTGTTATAGGGTTGGATCAGCTTCGGCCGCCACCAGACCAGCGTCGAATACGTGCATAGGGCCGTTCTTAATGAAGCCGAAAGGTGCGCTCTCCTCTATCCCGGGGTGCGCCGGAGCGGGCAGGAGATCAAGGTTGGCTTACTGCACTGGCAAATACGTTGCGAACCTGGAACTTTTGGAGTCCTGCGCTCATGCGTTCTGCCTCTTCGTGGGTGAAGACTAGCAGGCCCGACGAGGCCAGACGCCAGGTCGCAGAGGTCCACCGCGCTTGCATCAGACCCCCGCGAGCATGCTCGGAGGAACCAAGCAGAACGTGCCCGATCTCATGTGCCATCGCGTATCCGAGAACTACGTCAACTGCTTCATTGGCACTGTGAGCTAATATCTCTACCCGGTCGTAAAAAATCACAACGTGGGCTCCCGTGCGGGCGAATGGCAGAGCGTACCCCAGGGCGCCGGGAAAGACGGTTGCGGGTGTCCGCCTGATGAGACGGACAACGACATACGGACGCGCATCCGGCTGCTGAAATGCAGCGCTCGTCATATCCGTGCCCCGATCTTCCGGCAATTCAGGCGAGGGACATTCCCATTTGATCCGGATTCCCACCGCCCGGAACAGGTAGTTTGCCTGACCGGTAGCCGAGTCAAGCGTTGGCGCCGGCGCCTGTGCACGATCATACAAATGGATCGAGAGGGTCTGCGCCGGGGCGGGTTCCATTCCGGTCTTGCCGGATCCGGAACCAGCCATTAGCACGAATGTACTTACGATCGGAGCAATGCTGAACCAGCTGTTCATGGCATGACCTCCTGCGGTCAACGCCAGACTGGATGAGGTCAGGCCCGGTCTCCAGAGGCCGGCCCTTGCTTTTCGCTGCTCAGGTCCTGTCTGCCCAATTCATTGCAGCGACAGGAGATCTCTCGAACTCTGTCCCGGCAAAGAGGCGCTTGGGACGAAGCACGATGCAGAAAATCAGAAGCCGGACTTGTCGAACGGCCAGGAAGGTTTTATCATCCAGAGGTTACCGGGCCGACATTATGCCGGAAATCGACCAGCAGCCACTGACTTTTCACTTCGGCGTTTTCGAGATTAATCCGCACACGCGGGAGCTCCGAAAACATGGCGTAAAGCTAAAGCTCCAGGACCAGCCACTTGAACTTCTCCTGCTGCTTTTGGAGCGTTCCGGCGAAATCGTTACGCGAGAGAAGATTCAGAAGCGCCTCTGGCCTGAAAATACTCATGTCGATTTCGACAACGCGATCAACAGTTCTGTACGGAAGCTGCGCGACGCTCTTGGCGACAGCTCAGACAATCCGCGCTTCATAGAGACACTTGCCCGGCGCGGGTACCGGTTTATCGCGCCGGTGTCACGGCCTTTGGGCGCTCCTCAGCGCGAACTTCCATCCATTAGTCCCATCCGGCTTGTCCAGATGCCCGCCGCCGAATCGCGGGCGCCGCTCAGGAAACGCTACGTCATGTGGATCGCCTGCGCCACCCTTCTTTTCTCTGGAACAGTGGCAATAGTCCTCTGGCAAATTTCGAAATCAAATCAGAGCCGCCGCGAAACACCCGAACCAGCCGTGCCGCTTACCGGTAATCGAGGATACGAGGGGATGCCCGCGTTCTCGCCCGAGGGTGCGCGCGTGGCATTCTCCTGGAGACCTCCGGGCGAGCAGGTCCCGAACATCTACGTGAAGCTGGTGGGGCAAGGCGAGCCCGTCCGGTTGACGAGGAATGCAGCGAGCGATTTCACCCCGGCCTGGTCGCCGGACGGTATGTGGCTCGCTTTCTTACGTGCCCGCCCGGGCTTTCACGCGGCCATTATGATGATTCCTGCGCTCGGCGGACACGAGCGAGAGGTGGCCGAGGTGTCGCTTGGGACCGAGGAGTTGCTTCACGATTGGGAAGCCACGTCGGTACCTTCTCCATTCCTGGCCTGGTCGGGTGACGCACACTGGCTGCTCGCACTAGAGCAGAACACTCCCCATGGAGCATTTTCGGTTGCCCGGTTCTCGGTTGAGACCGGCGCAAAGCGTGTGCTTACGCTTCCCCCGAACGAGACCGTCGGCGATGGCGGGCTCTCTGTATCGCCCGATGGGAAAACACTTGCGTTCACTCGAACCTTCGGTCTATTCGAGAAAGATATCTTCGTAGCTCCGCTTTCCGAAGATATGCTGCTGAAAGGCGCGCCTATCCGGCTCACATTCGATAACAAAGAAATCGATGGCCTCGCCTGGACACCGGACGGGCGAAGGCTGATCTTCTCCTCCAGGCGCGGAGGGCGGCGGGAACTGTGGGAGATGAGTGTGCGACGACCGAGCGAACCCGTCCGGCTGAGCGCAGCCGGCGACGAGCCCCACGAATTGGCCGTCTCGCGGCAAGCAAATTACCTGGTGTACACGCATGAGACCGCTGATTGGCATATCTGGCGTATGCGTCTCGACGGCAAGACGCGAGAGCAGCCGCAAATCTTTATCTCCTCCACTCGAATGGAGCACCTTGGGAGGTACTCGCCGGATGGCCGGCGCATTGCCTACCAGTCCGGCCGCTCCGGCAGCCAGAACATTTGGATTTGCAACGCGGATGGGTCTCATCCGGTTCAACTCACTGCGCTTCATAATGCGTGGGCCGGGAGTCCCCGCTGGTCCCCGGACGGAGAGAAGATTACTTATGACAGCAACGTAACCGGGAACTGGCACATTTATGTGATCAATGCACAGGGCGGACCGCCACTTCAGCTGACAACGACGAATACGCAAGATTTTCGAGCCAGTTGGTCGCGCGATGGCAGGTGGATCTATTTCTGTTCTACGCGAACCGTGCAGCCGCAGATCTGGAAAGTTCCGGCGGCGGGTGGCACTGCAGTTCCCGTTACAAAAAACGGTGGAGGGGTGGCCTTCGAATCAACAGACGGCAAAGATCTCTATTACACAAAAGATCAACAGCTATGGAAAATGCCCGTGGCTGGTGGAAATGAGACCCTGGTTTTGCCTTCCATGCTCGATAACAATTATGCGCCGGTGACGCGCGGCATTTACTTTCTGCGAGGGACCCCGACTGACGCCATGCTGCAACTGCAGTTTTTGAATTTCGCGACGCATGCCATTCAGAACATAGGAACGGTTCCAGGCCCGTCGTGCGATGAAATCAGTGTTTCGCCGGATGAGCGCTGGTTATTGCATGGCACTACAAGCGGCGCGGGCAGCCAACTAATGCTGATTAAGAATTTCCGGTGAGTACAGCGGCCAAAAGCGTGCGTGTGTCGCCCCCAAATTGCAATGCTGATCGACCCACGCGCACACCGTCACTTGTTGCCGCACTCTCTCTACTTGCAGTTGTAGGGAGCTTCTGTACTATCTCGACGGCGGATACCGAAAAACGTGAGCCCGAGCTGCTGAAACTCGATGGCGACATCTCGCCCGTTCACGATCCTGTCATTATCAAAGAAAAAAATATCTGGTACGTGTTCTCGACCGGCGGAGCTATTCGGCGTTCGACGGATCTCCACCACTGGACCCTCGCGGGAAACGTATTCGAGAAGCTTCCTGCCTGGGTGACCAGCGAAATTCCAGGCGTGCGCGGTGGTTACTGGGCGCCCGACATTTCCTTTCATAACGGCATCTATCGGCTTTACTACGCCGTGTCCACTTTCGGCAAAAATGACTCAGCTATTGGGCTCGCCACTAACAAAACGCTCGATCCGGACAGCCCCGATTACAAGTGGATAGATGAAGGGTTGGTCTTCCGGTCACATCATGGTGACGACTTCAATGCTATCGACCCCAACTTAGCTGTTGACGAGAAGGGCGGTCAATGGCTGGATTTTGGCAGTTTCTGGGGTGGAATCAAGATGCGGCGCATCGATCCGGAAACGGGCAAGCTATCAACCAGCGACGGCACTCTTTATCCACTGGCCAGCCGGCCGCGTGGCTCCCATCCTGCCAAGCTCAGCGGTGCACCGGGTGAAGATGCAATCGAGGCCCCGTTCATTGTGCGTCGCGGCACTTACTACTATCTTTTCGTCTCATTCGACTTTTGCTGCCGAGGCGCCAATAGCACTTACAATGTCGACGTAGGACGTTCCACGACGATAGCCGGACCTTACCAGGACATGCAGGGCAGGCCAATGATGGAAAGGGGCGGAACCCGTCTGACCACCGGGACATCGTTGTGGCGGGGACCAGGTCACGAAGGAATTTTGTTGCAGCCTGTTGGTCCGGACCTGATGGTCTTTCATGCCTACGACGCAGCGACAGGCAGGCCATCACTCGAAATATCCACCCTAACGTGGGATCGAGGCTGGCCACAGGTCGCGCCACTCCCAGGCGATCCGATGCTCGCTCAAGGCAAATAATTAACGTCAGCTGTACGCAGCTGGGCAAGCGAGCATTGATCGTTACAGGAACTTAGTGCTTGCGCTGATCTAACGGCCATCAAAACTATAGATAAATTCAAGCGTTTCGGTTACCAAAAGGCCGCCTGCCGCGTATTATGTTCACGTTGTGGAGTGCACATGAATATTGGGCGCGATCTCCGCTATGCCCTGCGCGCTATGCGGCGCAATCCGGGTTTTAGCGCAATTGCCATTGCTACGCTTGCCTTGGGCATTGGCGCGAACACAGCCATCTTCAGTGTTGTGGACGGCATATTGATCCGGCCCCTCGGGTATGGCGACGAAGGACGTCTGGTCGCAGTGCACGAGATCGTCCCCAAATTTGCGAGTTTCACGCCCCTCATTCCCGCAAATGCCATGCACTTTCTCGAATGGCGGAAGAGCGTGAACGCTTTCGAACAAATAGCACTGATTGGCGGGTTGGCGCTGAACCTAACCGGAGCAGGAGAGCCGGAGCGGCTGGTGGGAGCACGCGTTTCCCCCGATCTCTTTCCGATGCTTCGAGCCCAAATTCAGTTAGGCCGAACACTCCTTCCGGAAGAGGATCAGCCGGGGCGTGATCACGTCGTAGTTTTAAGTAACGAACTTTGGAAACGGCGTTTCGCCTCGAATCCGCGCATCGTAGGACAAAAACTCGTTCTCGATGGGCAACCGTATGAGGTTGTGGGCGTTCTCTCAGCCAATTTTCACTTCCCTAAAATTAGCCAGCTTTATGCAATGAGTATTGTCGCGGAGCGGCCGGAACTGTGGAAACCCTTCGCGGCAAGGCCGGATGAGATCGAACCGATGGGCGATTTCAACTATGCGTGCATTGCCCGCTTGCGCCAGGGTGTTTCCCTGAAGCAGGCCGGTGCCGAATTAAATCGAGTGCAGGCAAATTTGGCAAAGCTTATCCCGGACAAAACGGCACTGCTGGCGGCGATGGTACCGCTGCAGGATCAGATCACTGGCCGCTCGCGTAGCGGTTTACAACTGATGCTTCTTGCCGTCGGTGCAGTCCTGCTGATTGTTTGCGTGAATATCGCAAATCTCTTGCTGGCGCGAGCTACCGCAAGCAGGCGGGAACTGGCCATTCGGGCCGCGGTAGGCGCAAGCGCAAGGTCGCTGCTGCAACAGATGGTCGCTGAAAGCCTGTTACTGGCGGCAATCGGCGGCGCCCTCGGAGTATTGGTTGCTTACGGAACGCTGCATCTTATTCTGGTGCACGCCCCCGTTGATCTGCCGCGATTGGATGAAGTGCATCTGGACGCTCGTGTTCTTGCGTTCACCACCGGAATTTCGGTTGTTGCGGGCCTTCTGTTTGGTCTGATTCCAGCCAGGCAGGTTATTGCAAATAGCCCGCAGGAAGCGATGAAGGCGAGGGCGCGCGGTACTACGGAAGGCCATACCGCCAGCAAACTGCGGACGCTTTTGGTTGGTTTGGAGGTGGGCCTCGGTACGTTATGCCTGACTACTGGAGGGCTGCTTCTCCACAGTTACGCAAACTTGCTCCAGGCCGACAAAGGCTTTGCCGCTCAGCAGATCATTAGCATCAATCTGAATTTGCCGGACACTCGATATCCCGAGCACGCGGAACGAGTCCGTTTTATGGATGCGTTGTTGCATTCGGTGGGCAGTTTGCCGGGCGTGGCATCGGTTGGAATCTCCAACATGCTTCCCTTGAGTGGTGAGGGTGGAAACAACATCCTGAGCCTCGAAGGAACTCAGGTTCCATTTAATGACCGCCCAGTCGCCGACATTCGTGGAGTCAATCGGGATTACTTCCGCACCCTGAACATTTCGCTAAGGCGAGGCCGCGTTTTCGAGCCCACCGACCGCGACCATAAGGTTGGTCTCGTCTCGGCAATGACTGCGGAGCGGGTCTGGCCGGGACAAAATCCGTTGGGCAAACGCTTCAAGGTCGGGGACCCGGATGGACCTTTTTTCGAAGTAGTCGGTGTGGTGGGCGATGTGCGAAGCGCGGGACTCGACAAGTCGCCATCGATGACGGTCTACCTTCCGTATTGGCAAAGGCGGACGTGGGGCGGCCCTTCCGTTGTCATTAAAACGACAATGGGGGCGGCCGCGCTTTCGCCCTTAATTCGGAAAGTCATTCACCGCCTCGATTCCGAATTACCGATTCCGCAATTTCAAACGATGGAACAAGTGGTCGCAGAATCGCTGGCGCAGCGGCGCTTCCAAATGAACGTTATTCTGCTTTTTGCTGTTGCGGCATTGCTGCTGGCTAGCCTTGGCGTATATGGCGTCATATCGTACTCGGTGGCGCTTCGAACGAATGAAATGGGCGTGCGGATCGCGGTTGGAGCAAGTGGCGGCGACGTTTTGAGAATGGTGTTGCGGCAGGGGCTCACGCCGGTCGCACTTGGCCTTTGCGGTGGCTTAATCTTCTCGTTTGCCGCACGTCGCCTGCTATCCGGGCTATTGTACGGCATTGCCGGCTTGGACTTCCTGACGATGGGCAGCGTTGTGTTGACTCTTGCTATCGTCGCGGCAATAGCCAGCATTATTCCGGCATGGCGCGCCGCACGTATCGATCCATTAAATGCGTTGCGCTGGGAATAGGATCGGCTCCGCACGCTGCCAGCGAGGCGTAACCTGACAAAGCCGGTCAACTAGTACAATGACGACGTGCAATTCGTAGGCCAGCTAGAGCCGGCGAATTTGAACGTCGCGCGAGCAGACGCTCGCTCAAAGACGTACTGGCATGCCATCAGACCTCACGCCATAGCCAAATTTTTAGTTCGGTCGTTAGCAGTACTCATTGCTCTCGGTAGCATTGCCGCCATTTCGCTCGCAGGCGTGCTTTCCATTGGCTGCTATGGTGTGGCCAAGCTTCTAGGGAGGGTTCGTCCGCTACGCGACACGTATCAATTTCTCTCCCAAGCTTACGACCGGTTCATCGGCCGCCTCGGCCAAAGAGTTCTGCGAGACCCTCGAGACGCCCCCGCGCTGCGAATCATGGTCTCTCTCACCCTTACGGCTCTGCCAATTTTCGTCGTTCAGGTCGTTTTGGGAAAACCCCGACTTCTGCTGGCGATCGCTTTTTATCTTTCGCTGTGCGGTTCCAAATTTCAGCGCTCTATGCGGATGTTCAGCGCCAAACACATGGAGGCGCACCGGCCCCGTGGCTACTTCTCAGGGACGTACGAGAAGATCTTCGGACGCTACGTGGAATTCTTTCTTGGATATTTGTATGGGGACCTTCCCGAACTGGGTCGGACGGTTCATGTCCGTCTCCACCATAAAGAAAACGGGGGACCCGGTGATAATGTCTATTCGAGTGGCTATGATCGAACCAGCCTAGTGGATTTCTTTTGGTACCTTTCAGACAACATATGGACTGCGCTGGGGCTTGCTCCGTACGCCTACTTTAAAGCGAAAGGCCAGGAACAGAACCGAAAACGAATGTTTTGGGGAATGACACGATACTGGATTTATTTCAGCGTTGTATTTCTTTACGATTGGAAGATCGGAATCCTATTCGTCTTAATTCCTCTTCTCTTCATGAATTTCGTCATGGCAGTCACGGCATGGGTTCAGCACGCCTTCTGTGACCCGAGACACCCCGAGGATTATTTCATAAATACCGTGACGGTCCTGGACGACGCGAACTTCATGAATGAGGGATACCACCTCTGTCATCACCATCGATCTGGCCTGCACTGGACCGAGATGCCGGCCCATCTCGAGCGAATTCGCGGCAAAATGAAAAAGTCCGGCTCCCTGGTCTTTCGAGACTTGGATTTTATGGGGCTTTTCATCGAGTTAACGCTTCTGCGCCGAATGGATGTGCTTGCTGCGAAACTTGTTCCGTGGGAACCTATGAATCACGAACAGAAGCTGGCTTTGCTGGCCGAGAGAACGGCGAGGCCCGCTCTGGCGTGAGACACCCCACGCCGATGATCTTCCTGCATCGACTCGTAATGCTCTCTCGCAGCCGCAAGTTTTGCCGGTATCCAGAGGCCGGCTGGGCGCATTGCGCCTTTGGGACGATTCAAGCGTCCATTGCTCTGCTAGTGCTGTTGTCGCTGGTGCATTCATCGCGAGTCTTCGCGGCGAATCCTGACCTGGAGAAAGTGCTGACCGGCTCGCGCCAGCGTATTGAGAAGTTGGACTACCGCGTCTCCGGACGACTCACACGGGTCGAAGCCAATGGCAAGCGCACGAGCTCCAAATTTGTCGCCAAGGCTCACTGGTTTCCCGATGGTCTGCGTCTGCTATGCGAGATCTCGGGGCCTGCCTCAGCGAAGACGAGCCTCCTTCTGCATATGAGCACCACTGGGCACGTGACCATCGACGCGGTGCTTCCCGGCGCAAAGGCCGCTAGCGTGTTGCCATTCGAACGTTGGAACGACCCGCTAGCGGGAACAGACTTCTCCTATGAAGATATGGTCGAGAGCCAATTCTTCTGGAAGAATCAGGAACTGCTGCCATCGGAGAAGTACGGCGCACGCGATTGCTTTGTCCTGAAGAGCATGCCCCGCTCTCAGGATCGCACTTACTATGCTTCGGTAACATCGTGGCTCGACCGCGGCATTTTGTACCCGGTGCATGTGGTGAAGACGCGTCGCGGGGCGGGACAGCAGAAGGAATTCATTTACTATGGCCTGCGGCAGGTTAGCGGTGTTTGGTCTGCGTCGCAAGTGGAGGCAAAGCAGCAGGGTAAGCCCGGCTCCTCAATTCTTGCCATCGAATTCGGCTCGGGAAAGGCGAATCTCGGAGCGAAGGATTTTGTTATCGGACCGCCCAGCGCACAAGCTGGAAAGTAAAATAAACCCATCGCCTAATTAGGGCAACAAATTACTTGACACACAAAGGTAGTTGACGCATCGGTGGCAAAGCCCGGAACATGCACGTTGAAAAGCGCAAGCGCCGCATCACTGGAACCGGAACCAAAGGTAAAACCGCTGTCATGGGAATCCTGGAACGCGGCGAAAAAGTTCGCACCAGCGTAGTCCCGGACCGTAAGAAGAAAGCGCTTCAGGTTGAAGTGAAAAAACATATAGAGGCAGGTTCCGCGCTTTACACCGATGCATTACTCAGTTATGAAGGGCTTCCCGGAGACTACGCGCATCGAGTGATTGACCACGCCGTAGCCTACGTTGACGGCAAGGTACACACCAATGGGCTGTAGAATTTCTGGAGTCTGTTAAAACGCAGCATCAACGGAACCTACGTAAGCGTGGAGCCGTTCCACCATTCCGTGACTTGGACGAGCAAGCATTCCGCTACAAGAACCGGAAGGAACTGACTGACGCGGATCGCTTCGAACTCGTAATGGACAACGTATTCGGCAATCGTCTTACCTGGAATCAACTAACTGGCGAGACTGCCGACGCGGAAACGACAGTTAACTAAGAAGGAATCGGAACGGCAGAAGCGCGGGGTTAGCGTCTAGGTTTCGCGCTATTCTTGGTGGCTTTGCCCGCCTTCGTCTTCTCTGGCAAAACATCAGCCTTGCGTTTCTAGAAAATCGCCTTCATTTTTCGAAACGAGCCAACGCTTCTGGCCCTTCGTTCATTTCGGCGTGGGGCTTCATATTGCCATTCTAATCTTCTGGCGAATTCTCTTTCATGAACGGCAGGATATCGTCATACCCGTAGGGTTGCTTGGGTTTTCGTACCAAAGCAGGTACAAGAAGTTGATACCACATCTCGTATTCGGCGTCTGTGCCATCGGTGAAGTGCTTGTTTGTAATCCATGCAATCACATCAGCCGCCTGCACTCCGGGACAGAGTCGCGTAACAGTGCCAATAGATTCAGTTTGGCGTTGCCAGCCTTGCCGCTTAGACTCCGGCGCATTTGTCCATGTGCGGTATATCTTTTTCATGAAGTCCTCGCCGCGGTCGAAGTATAGCTGGACAATCTTTGGCTTACCTGCGTCGTTCGGGTTGATTATCACGGTATTCCGGATACACAATTCAACACACAGCGACTCCGCTGAATCGGGGAACGGATGTTTAAATTGACTAGCTGCGCGTCGCCAGTCAGACAGAGCAACCGGGCAGCATACTCCACGTAAACGGTCAAATCCGAAATCTCTAAGAACGCGAAATAAGTCAAGGACAAGTTGTCCAACTTTCGGTTTCGTCCAACCATGCGTTTTTGAAAACCCCTTATTCAGCGAGGTGGCATCTACCATATGCATGTATGGATCGCCGTGCTCTTCTGGCGCGTTGTGCTTCTTAAGTATTTCAATCCAAGCATGCCTAAAGGCGTCCCATTCGCTGCCTTCTCCGCAATACCCGGCAAGCGTCAGTAATCGGCAATTCTTGTCATCCGATTTGCCACTCCCGTCGTAGTAGCCCTTTAATGGCATGAATACAAGTCGCTCCCCGAACCAGCGTTGAACGGAATCAACAGCGAGAGGGGAGACGGTGCAGATGATCTTACTACGGCCTTGTGTGTCAAGTAAGTTATTGCCCTAAGGCTGTTGCGCGTCTCCAGACGCTGTCGGGGCCCCGGATAAGCCAAAGGGCCACCAATTCCAGTCGCCCGCAAGCTGCAATAATGCCGGCCCGACAACCATCCGCACCGCTGTAGCATCAATGAACACCGCCACGGCCAGCGTGAATCCCAGCATTTGGATGATCAGAGCGCTTCCAATTGTGAATGCTATGAAGACGGCGATCATGATTGCCGCGGCGCTGGTGATGAGTCCGGCCGTCCGAGCCAGGCCCTCGATCACCGCTGCTCTCTCGGAGAGACCGCGCCGCCGTTCTTCGAGGACTCGGGTGACCAGGAAGACCTCATAGTCCATGCTCAATCCGAAGACGATAGCAAACGAGAGAATCGGCACGATCGGGAATATGTTGCCTGTCGGTCTGTCGAGCCCAAAGAGTTTGCTGCCGTGGCCTTCCTGAAAAACCAGAACTAGCGCACCGAATGAAGCGCCAACCGAAAGCAGATTGAGCAGAATTGCTTTGATCGCCGCAAATAAAGAACGTAACCCGATCAGGAGCGCCAGTAAGCTCCCCAACACCACGCCAAGAATCACCCTCGGCAAGTGCTCGTTCACTACCGAGTCATAATCTGCGTCGCGGGCGGGAACGCCACCGACGCGCAGCACAGCACCGGGCACGCCGGTTATCGCCGCGACATCGGAGGAACGCACGTCTCGTACCCATCGGATCTGTTTGTTGGGCGAAAGAGTGGCGATGGGCAATAACTCAATCAGGGCCGCTTTGCCATCGCTGCGCAGAAAACTCTTACGGATTGGTTCGGGCACTTGGTCGACATCATCCGGTGTGTCGGACATTCCCGTGAGGGTCGGAAGAGATAAGACCTCTTCCGCTCTAGGATCGCTCTGAAAGTGCTTCGTCAGGCGGCTGAGGGCAAGCCAGCCAGCCGGCGAAAGCGGCGGAGACTGTCGCGGCAACTCGACTACCACTCGGAGGGACTGCGCAATACCCGACCGCGCCATGTGTTGAAGCGTGTGGAGTGCTTGCACCGACTCGGCTTCGGGCGGCAGGGAGTCATGGTCAGGAAGCCCCGGAGCGATTTTCCTTGCCTGAAACGCAAGGATCAGTAGCGGAATCCCGGCAACAAGCAAAGCTGTCCAGGGCCGGCGCGTTACGACGCTGCCCCACCGCACCCACCGCTCACTGCGGGCGCATAGGCTGTCCCGCGTCTTGAATCGTCTGACTGGAAGAGGCACTCTGGCCGCATTGACGCGCTGCCCGAGCAGACTAAGCGCCCAAGGCAAAATGAATGTGCACAACATCACGCTCAAAAGGGTTACCAACAGGCCAGCTATCCCGATCGAACGCAGTTCGCTGATGGGTACAATCAGCAGCGCTGAAAATCCGATTGCAACCGTCACGGCCGAGATGATCAGCGTCCGCCCCGCTTGCCCGGCAGCAATATCGGCAGCCGCGCCGGAGTCATATCCCTCGGCCAATGCTTCGCGAAACCGGCTCACCATCAGCAACGCATAATCTATGCCCAAGCCAAGGCCGAGCATCGTTGCCAGATTCTGCAACAGAATCGACAGATGCAGATGATGCGCGAGTAGCGCAGCCGCACCCATTGCCATCGAGATTGAGAGTACTCCAACTCCCAGGGGCAATAACGCCGCCACAAGGCTGCCGAAAGCCAGCAACAGCAGCAAGAGAGTTACCGGCATCGCTCGTTCCTCGGCATGGTTGACGTCATCTGCGCTGACGTTGCGAAGATCGAACGTCAGCGGCGCTTCACCCGTAATCTGCAGTTTGATATCGGGGTATTGCGACCTGAGCTGAGCTGCCATCCAGTCTGCTTTCGCCCTCAGAATGGGGACCAACGCCTCGACGCTTCTATCGTGCGGGGCCAACCCGATGAGGATCACGGCCCCGCCGTTATCTCCAGTGAACAGAGGGTCCGGCCAATCCACACTCGAGATGGCGCCTGACACCCCAGGCACACTACGCAAGGAACTGCTTAAGAAGCCCAATGCATCTGCGCCTTTTGCTGAATCCGGATCCGGAATACCGCTGATCACCAGAATCACGCGGTAGGCGTACGGAGACTGGAAACGCCGCGCCAGTTCCAGGTCAACCTTTTCGGATTCGGCGCCGCTGATGTGAACAGCTGTCTCCAGGCGGCGTTCCACTTTGTAGGAAAAGGGCAGCAGCGCTAGCGCCATGACAAACCCGGACATCGCCAGCCAGAATCGGCGGCGAGCGGCATCATGGCCAGTCTTCACGCTAGACATTGCTATCGATGATCCACTCGTTTCCCCGTTCATCTGCGAACAATGCAACGACTTCGGCGATCGGGCACATCCATAATCATATAGAGGCTCAAACTGGATGTTTGTTGAGTTCGTCGTTGAGCTTATTTATCGATCGACGTGAGGAACTCCCGCAAAGCCCTGTCGATCGAGGGACGTAGCTGGGATAAAGACTTCGCTGGATGATTACCGGCCAATCACTCAACAAGGAACGAACAAGAAAGCTCAACGAGATGAATGGTGGCGTTCACCTCTGCACGGATTCTGCAGATCGAAGCGCTTCGAGAATGGGGGAGTACGCATATCTCCCGGCATATTGCGAGAGTGTGCGAGCCAATGCAGGGTTGTGTTCCGACATACGGCCAATGACACTGGCTATCGCCTCGCTGTCCAGAGAAATCACGGCTTCCCTCAGATCCTTTCGGAGTTCCGCGGGCAAACCAGCGAGCACAGCAT
Organism: Bryobacteraceae bacterium; assembly: GCA_036269815.1. Classification (GTDB taxonomy): domain Bacteria; phylum Acidobacteriota; class Terriglobia; order Bryobacterales; family Bryobacteraceae; genus Bog-105. Next base: position 92,873 of record DATBDT010000006.1, on the reverse strand, counting down.
GCACAAGCGTCGTGTTCGTGTTATTAGCTACCGCTTCCTCATACACGTAGCGCACACCGAGGTGGCGTGAAAGACAATTGAAAATCTCTTCGGCCTGGAACGGCTTACTCACAAAATCGTCTACACCCGCGGCCAAAGCTTCGTCGCGGTACTCGGTGAAGGCGAACGCGGACAGAATAGCGATCTTCACATCCCGGCCGCCCTCCAACTCGCGGATGCGCCGTGTTGCTTCTAAACCGTCCATGCCGGGCAGCCGCCAGTCCATCCAGATGAAGTGCGGACGCCAGGTTATGAACTTATCGATGGCTGCCGCGGCGTCATCGCATACCTGCGCCGGGAAGCCGGCGCCCTCAAGGAGCCGCCGCAGCAACAGCCAGTTCTCCACCTGATCCTCGACGATCAGGACGCGATACTCGGGCTGGTCGGGCGCGAGCGCGATGATCCGGCCGCGATGAGCCGCGGTACCTGTTACATCGGATTCCTCCAGCTTCAACACAGGAATTTGTATTCGAAACAAGGACCCTTTGCCGGGAGCGCTTTCAACCTGGATGGTCCCACCCATCAGTTCGATATACCTCTTGCTGATGGCCAGGCCCAAACCAGTACCCTTCTGCGTAGACGGCTTGCCAGCTTGTACGAAGGGGTCAAAAATGCGGGCTTGATCGTCCGGTGCGATGCCGATTCCCGTATCTTGCACTTCCATTACTAATCTGCAGTATTGAGGGTTCTCGGCTGGTCGACTATCCACGCCGAGAATCACGCTGCCTCCTGCGGTGTATTTCACGGCATTACCGACGAGGTTGATCAGCGCCTGACGCAGTTTCTCACCATCGGCCTCGACGAACGGACAGAACTCCGGAGTTTGCAGGATCGAGAGATGGAGACCTTTCTGCTCTGCCCGCAGGCGCATTAGATCTATGACGCCGCTTATGATCTCCCTCAGGTCCAGGGGAGCGCTTTCGATGACAATACGGCCGGAGTCTATCTTCGCCATGTCGAGCACATCGTTGATGAGGCTGAGCAGATGTTCGCCGCTGCGATTAACGATATCCAGATCTCTGCGCTGCTCCGGGGAAATGCGGCTGGCACGCAGGAGATTTGAGAACCCGAGGATGGCGTTCAGCGGAGTACGAAGCTCATGGCTCATGTTGGCCAGAAACATGCTTTTAGCCTGGTTGGCCTGCTCCGCGGCTGTCTGCGCGGCCTCAGCACTATTCTTAGCCGCCTCAGCGGAATTCTTAGCGATCTGGAGTTCCCGGGTTCGTTGTGCTACCTGAACCTCTAGACGGGTATTCTGCTGCTGCAGGCCTTTCACGCGAAATCCGTAGGCGGCGAGAATCAGACCGGCAATACTCAGCCCAGCGATGCTGTTGAACCACCATGTTGCCCACCATGGCGGCAGAACCGTAATGGCGAGAGTAACACCTTTGGTGTTCCATACATTGTCGTTGTTCGATCCCTGCACTCTGAACAGGTACCTGCCGGCGGGAAGATTCGTGTAAGTGGCGCTGCGGCGGCCGCTGTCTACTTCATTCCACTGTGTCTCGAATCCTTCTAACCGATACCGGTATCGGTTCATTTCGGGAGCCTGGTAACTCAGAGCGGAGAACTCCAGGGTAAAAATTCCCTGATTGTGGTTCAGGGTAAGGGAATCGGTCGCCCAGATCGATCTGTGGAGTGGTGAAGCTCCGCCCTGGCCCACGGGCTGATTGAACAGAAGGAAAACTGTGAGCCTGATCGGCGGAACATAGCGGTTTTCGAAAATCCGCCCCGGGTAAAAAGCTGTTACTCCGCTGCCGGAGCCGAATATCATTTCGCCGTTCGGAGCCTTCGCACTACCTTCGTCTCCAAATGGGTCAAGGAAATTGCCTGTCAGTCCATCGGACTCCAAATAGTTTCGAAAGGTTCTCGTCTGCGGGTTAAAGCGGCTGAGTCCATTGTGCGTGCCCAGCCAAAGATAGCCATGATCGTCTTCCAGAATCGATTCGATTGCGTTATCGGGCAGACCGTCCTTGGTAGTGAAAACAGTAACCGTACCGCGATTTCGATCCATCAGATTGAGTCCGTTGTCACAGCCAATCCACAAGTGTCCCCGCCGGTCCTCCCGAATAGCGTTTATCTTGTTATTGCTGAGGCTCTGTGGGTCTTCGGCGTTGTGGTGATAGGCCAAGCCCTGTCCCGTCTTTGGATCGAAACGGTTCAGTCCCTGACCCTGACCCACCCAGAGCATGCCGGCCCGATCTTCGAATATGACCGTGATCGTATGGTCGGGGTTCGGCGGTTCATTCAGGTAAGAAGTAAAACGTCCTGTTCTCGAGTCAAAGCGGTCTAATCCCCCACCCTGGGTGCCCACCCAGAGCGTCCCTTGCCGATCTACCAACAAAGTGGTAATGGAATCGCTACTCAAACTGGCAGGATCTTTTGGATCGTGACGGTAGGCAAAGAAGCGCCCCGTTGTGCGGTCGAAACGGTCCAGCCCTCCGCCGTACGTCCCAACCCATACCGTGCCCGACAGGTCTTCGCGGATGGCAAAAACTTTGTCATAGGAAAGGCTGTGTGGGTCTTTCGGGTTGTGCTGGTAAAAAGTGAATTTTTCAGTCCGGCGCTCCAAACGGTTAAGACCGTCGTCGTTTCCAATCCAAAGTGATCCCTGGCTGTCGGCCTGTACGGACCAGATCATGTCGTTTTGCAAGCTGTTCGGATTGCCCGCCTCATGCCTGTAGTCGACGAAGGAAGGCGGTCTGCGCGGAAAGTGACTTAATCCACTTAGGGTGCCCACCCAAATTGCTCCTTCCGAATCCCAGAGCATGGAATGGACCGAGTCATTCGGTACGCTGTTCGGATTGCCGGGTTCGTTCCGATACCGGGTGAACAGCTTCCGTTCGCGGTCAAGCTTAAGCAATCCCTGATCTACAGTACATACCCACAGCACACCGTCCCCGTCTTCGAAAACGCTGTTCACACCTACCACGCTTTGGATGGAAGGTTCCTGAGCATGGAACGAGTAGCCCGTGAACTGACCGGTCTTCACATCCAGCGCGCACAAGCCACTGCCCACCGGCGAGGCTAGCCAGAGAACGCCCAGATGATCTTCGAGAATAAAGTTGACGTAGTTGTTACAAATACTGCCCGGATTTGCTGGATCGCGCAGAAATTGTGCAAATCGGCCAGTGCTGCGATCCAGCTTGTTGAGACCGGAGGAAGTACCGACCCAAAGATTCCCTTCGCGATCTTCGTATACACGGTTGACGGTGTCATTGCTGAGGGTGCCGGCATTCTGGGGGTCGTGCCGGTAATGGATAAAGCTTCCGTCAGCCGGGTTCAGACGGTCGAGCCCGCCTCGGGTACCGATCCACAATTGGCCGCTTCGATCGCGATAAATACAAGTGACTTCATCACTGCTTAGACTCCCCGGGTTTCCGGCCTGATGGCGATAGTGCGTGAAAGTGTCCCGGTTGGGATCCAGTCTGTCGAGGCCGTCATACCAGGAACCAATCCACAGAGTGCCGTCCTGGTCCTTGTGAAGAGCCAGGATGTAGTCGCCACCTACGCTATTCGGGTTCCCACGCTCATGCCGATACTGTTTCAGAGTGTAGCCGTCATACTTATACAGACCGTCGGAAGTTCCGAACCACAGGAAGCCGTAGTTATCCTGCACAATGTTTTCTATCCGGCTTTCAAGCGATTTTCCGTTGACCGAAAGACGGGTGAAGCGGATGTCGTGCCGGTCAATGACGGGAGGCTTTACCAAGCCTTCGATGTGCTTCTGCGCACCGAACGCGCGAGCACGAACAAGGGCCAGCGCCAGCATCGCGACCAATAAGAAAAGCGCCCGTCGTAGATCACGGAATGTATCGCTGTGCTGTCGCAACTCTGGGACCATTATTTCAACTACGGCCAGCATCGCCAAAAATTCGCGTGAAGAAACCGGTAGACTCTAGCGCATGGAGACTCTTGTCGCAAGGGAACATGGTCGATCTGCCCTGAGTGCACGGTTGCCCGGCGTTCTGACGCTAGTGCTCTTGTCTGCATTCGCCTGCAACGCAAGCGAAGACGCAACGCCAACACCTTCCAATCTGACCGGAACGTCGTGGCAGTTGCTGCAATTCACCGGCCGTGACGGCAAAACCCTTGCCGCAACCGATCCGGCCAAGTACACCATTGCGTTCAATAAGGGCGCATTCAGCATGCGGGTCGATTGCAACCGCGGCAGCGGTTCCTGGGAATCCTCCGGACCAAACCGGCTGCAATTCGGACCGCTCCTTCTCACGCGTGCCATGTGTCCGCCCGACCCGTTCAATGATCGTATTCCCAAAGACTGGACCGATCTCCACTCCTACGCGATCAAAGACAACCATCTCTTCCTATCACTAAAGGACAACGGAGGAACTTATGAATTCCAGCCGATTGTCGTTCTGGAAAACACCCGCTGGAAACTGACACGCTTAGGAGACGCGCCGGTACCTCAATCCCAACCGGAGCCCTACCTTACGCTCGAGGCCGATACGCACCGTTTCTCCGGATCAGGTGGCTGTAACTGGTTCAACGGCAGTTATGAATTGGATGGAGATCATCTCAACTTTGGTGAACGAGTGGCCTCGACAATGAAGATGTGCGGAAAGGTGACGGAAACCGAAACCCGTTTTCTGGGCGCGCTGGCGAAGACAAAAACCTGGTCCATCGCCGGCCAGGAACTCAAATTATCCGGCGGCGAAGGGAACGTGCTGGCCACTCTCGAAGCCGCTTCACGATAACCCGGTTATTACCGTCATCCCATTACCCGAACCGGTCTCAAAACTAACCGAATGTCCTGTAAGTTATTGATTCTAATGGAGAATGCTGGCGAAGAGACTTCGGCCACCCTCCGAACGCTTTATAGACGGGAAAAACCCCCCAGGTATTCATCGAAAATAGGGGTCGCGGACTTATCGGCGCGGCCCCTTTTGGCGGTCGCCCTTTCGTTGAAGCTGGCTGTTCCGGAGCAGGAACTGAAATGTAATCGTGATCGGGATCCGTAAGCTCGGATGGCCGAATATGTTCAGGATGAGAGATCATCGCAAGCTTTGACGAAGCGGATAGCGAACGTGTGCCGCGGAATTGACTTTGCTCCGCAGGCCCCGCGTACGGTCACCCCGCGTTTCTGTGACAAAATGAGGCGGTAGAAAAACAATATGCCAGGCCTGGTCGAGCGGCGTACGGTGGATTTGTCAATATATCCGGACCTTGTGGTCATCTATCTGGGAATGAACGTCAATCGTCTCACAGGGCTGAAAACGCTGCTCGGCTTCGGACCAAAGATTACGGACTCGGTTGCTGCGCAACCCGACGGTCTACTTCTGCATGAGAACTTCCTGTTCTCGCTGTTCCCGATGCACGCAGGAATGCGGCAGTATTGGCGGGACATGGAATCGCTTTTGGCGTGGACACGATCGGATCCCCATCGTCAATGGTGGAAGACTTTCCTGCGCGACTCCGGCGGAACCGGCTTCTGGCACGAAACCTATCTAATGCGCGGCGGAATGGAAGCCATTTATGATGACGTCGCGAAGCCCATCGGTTTTCTGCGCTTTGCGCCTGTTATGCCGGCTCGCGGAGCGATGTTCGGAGCCGCTCATCGAGTTGCAAGAGATGTCGCTCGTGAACCAGTTGTAAAGGAGAACGAGTTGTACGAGAAATAAAAGAATCACGTGGTTCGGCAGGTACACAGAGCAGTTTCGCAGCCGAAATATCGCGCGATCCTGGCATTATGAGGATGTTACAATCTTGGCTTCCCCGACCGATCGCGCGATACGAAGTTTTCTCAAGATTGTTATTAGAATCCATGATGGATCAAATTCGTACCAGGCGAGGCCATGCCGGGCCGAAGTTGGATGCGCGTGATGATTATTGTGCCAGCCTTCCCCAAAAGTAATGGAAGCAACCCACCAGTTATTGCGGGAGTGGTCGTGTGTCGCAAACCGGCGCGAGCCCCACATGTGGGTTGCTGAGTTCACCAGCCAGGTTGCATGTAAACCGAAAACAACCCGCAGACAGATGCCCCATAACACTAATGGGAAACCTGCGATGGAATACAGTAAGACCCCAAGCACAACCATCGGAACCCAATGATAGTTGTTCAACCAGACGTAGAGCCGATGCTTTGCTAAATCGGGCGCATACTTTGACATCTTGCGCGTATTGCTGTGATTCGCTTCCCCAAAGAGAAGCCATCCTGCGTGGGCCCACAAGGCGCCATCCTGAGGCGAATGCGGATCGCCGGGTCGATCCGAGTTTTGATGATGAATCCGATGTGTCGCAACCCAGGAGATGGGACCGCCTTCCAGTGTCAGCGTGCCGCAAATCGCAAAGGATTTTTCGAGAAACAGAGGCACTTTATAGGACCGATGCGTAAGCAGCCGATGGTAGCCCATGCTGATGCCCAGCCCTGTTGAAATCCAGTACAAGAAGATTGCGGCGGCAAACAGTTTCCATGTGAACAGAAATAGCGCGGCCACAGCGCCGACGTGGAAAAGTATCATCACAACGGTGACAGGCCAATTGATAGGGAGGCCGTTGGAAATTTTGCGGGTTATTTGGTTCAATAGATCTTCTCGACCTTATTTGACTCTAGTCAAAATACGGCGTTCCGCTTGTAAGATTTGTGTAATGAGAGCGCGGAACCACACGCGGCTAACGCATACTACTGATTGGCGCAAGGAACCCCCATGCAGATCCGGCTCGGTTACGAACTAATTTATAGCTTTCCGCAGCCGACGCCAATGATCCTGGCTTTGAATATTCATTATTCGCGTGCCTCGGATCTCATCATTCCCGACTATCTGACCACCGATCCGCCAATAGCCATTGGAGGGTATCGCGATCTTTTTGGGAACTGGTGCACCCGTGCTCTCGCGCCCGGCGGTCGCATTCGAATCAAAACCGATGCCCTGATACGCGATAGCGGGCTGGCTGACAACGTTTTCCCGGATGCCGGGCAACACGCCGTGCACGATCTGCCGGAGGAGAGTCTGGTCTTCCTGCTGGGTAGCCGGTACTGCGAGACGGACCTGCTGTCCCAGGCGGCTTGGGACCTGTTCGAAAATGTCCCGGCGGGGTGGCAACGCGTGCAGGCCATCTGCGACTATGTGCACAATCGAATCGCGTTCGATTATCAGCAGGCGCGAGCCACCCGGACAGCTTGGGAGGCATTCAACGAACGCGTCGGGGTCTGTCGCGACTACGCCCATCTGGCCGTTGCGTTTTGCCGTTGCATGAATATTCCGGCGCGCTATTGCACTGGTTATCTTGGCGATATGGGAACGCCGCCGCCTTACGGAGTGGGGGACTTTGCAGCTTGGTTTGAAGTCTATATCGGAGGCAGCTGGCACATCTTCGACGCGCGCAACAACGTACCGAGGATCGGACGAGTTCTCCTGGCACGAGGCCGTGATGCATCCGATGTGGCGATCGCCACAACGTTTGGGCCAAATACTCTGGAAAGCTTCAAAGTGTGGGCGGACGAGGTCGTAGTAGACTCGCCGGAATCTACAGTTTTGTAGCTGTTTGAAATTGATTGTTACATGGTGGGCGCGCAGGGACTCGAACCCCGGACCTCCTGCGTGTGAAGCAGGCGCTCTAACCAGCTGAGCTACGCGCCCCAAGGCGGGCAACTCTTAGTCTAAACTACGCGGCCGCAATCCCGTATCAAAGCTGAGCGGCGAAACGAGAACAAATGTGCGACGCTAATCAGGATGGCCAACCGCCGGTATCACATACTATTTAGCGACATTGGCGGGGTCCTGGGAACCAATGGTTGGGATACACGCCTGCGCCGGAAGATTGCCGCTCGCTACAGCCTCAATGTCGAAGAACTGGAACGGCGCCACCATCTCATGTTTGATAGCTTCGAACGCGGCTACATGAGTTTTGAAGACTATCTTGGTCATGTTTTTTTCGAGCAGCAGCGTTCGTTTACAGTCGACGAAATTCGCGATTTCGCGTTCAGCGAGTCCGTCGCTTGGCCCGACTGTATAGATCTCCTACGTAGGGTAAAGACCTTAAACGGTCTGAAACTCGCTCTGATCAGCAACGAAGGTGAGGGACTTACGAACTATCGGGTCCGTGCCTGGGGGTTGCGCGAACTCGCCGACTTTCTGATCTTCTCTTACTGCGTGCATATGCGTAAGCCTGATCGCGCGATGTGGCAACTTGGTCTGGATGTGGCTCAGGCGAGACCCGAAGAATCCATCTATATCGACGATCGCCCCATGTTTGTGGAAATCGCCGGCAATCTCGGCTTCACCGCGATCCAACACGTTTCCGTAGAGAGCACTCGAGATCAATTAGCGCGACTCGGTCTCGCTGTTGACTGAACTGTTGGAGCGTAGATTCATGAAAGAGGCGCGGCGAAAGAGGCGCGGCGTCCTCTTTCATGAATCTACATTTCTATTAGAGATGCTTATTTACTTCGTCCCAATTGACGACGTTCCACCAGGCGGCGATGTATTCCGGACGCCTATTTTGGTACTTCAAATAGTAGGCGTGCTCCCATACATCGAGCCCTAAGATGGGCGTTTTGCCTTCCATCAGAGGGCTGTCCTGATTGGCAGTGGACGTGATTTCGAATTTTCCGGCCGAATCTTTCACCAGCCAAGCCCAACCAGAACCGAATCGTCCGGCCGCTGCCGCAGCAAACTTTTCCTTAAACGTATCGAAGCTTCCAAATGTCGAGGTGATTACGTTTTCGACAGCACCCTTGGGCGCGCCTCCACCTTTTCCGGTAAGGATCGGCCAAAAGAAAGAATGATTCGCATGGCCGCCGCCGTTATTGCGTACCGCGGTTTTGATTGCCTCAGGAACAATCGCAAGGTTGTTTGACAAAAGCTCTTCCACCGTTTTGTTTGCCAGGTCCGGCGCTGACTCTAAGGCCTTATTCAGGTTATTCACATACGCGGCATGGTGCTTGTCGTGGTGAATTTCCATGGTTTGCTTATCGATATGCGGTTCAAGGAAATCAGCAGGGTAGGGAAGAGGTGGAAGTGTGAATGCCATTTCGTTTATATCCTTTATATCCTTCTATATTTATTTTCCATCAAAGAGATGCGGCTATCTCGTCCGCGGCTTCAAACGAAATCGTTTCGCCCGCAACAATTGTCTCCACGACATTCATTTTCCGGCTGCTTGGATCCCATAAAAAGCGGACGAAATCGGCTTTCTCGCCCGGCGACAATCCTCGCAACCTGCCTGCGATACGGGCGGCGCGTGCGGGATGGGAAGTTGCTAAAGCTAATGTCTCCTGCAGCGACGTTCCAATAATCCTGATTGTATTTTCGATCGCGCGATCCATTCGCAACGATGACCCCGCCAGACGTTCGGTATCTTGCAAAACAACTCTCCCATCCGCCCTCAAATCTACGGCCATTCCGCCCAACTGGTAGCGACCGGGCCTACACAATGCGGGAGCAACTGCATCTGTTATAAGCAGGCAACGTTCCAGCCCCTTGGCGCGCACGGCGGCTCGAAAAAATGCATCGGGAAGATGAATCCCGTCCGCGATGAATCCGGCAGTCAATTTATCGTTCGCAAGCTGCTCCCAAATGTAGTTCTGCGTTTTGGGAAGAGTTGCGTGCGCTCCATTTCCGAGGTGCGTTGACACAGACGCGCCTGCGTCCACCGCCGCTTGAATTTGATCGGCAGTTGCCTTGGTATGGCCAATGCTCGCGACAACGCCTTGCCGTATCAGATGGCCAATGTAACGAGGCGTCTTTGGCCATTCAGGCGAAACGGTAACCAGCCGAATATGCCCGAGCGCCGCCTCCTGCATCCGGTCGAATTCTTCTGTGTCCGGAGGCCGCACATGTTCCTTTGGGTGAGCGCCACGCGGGCCGTCCTCCGGCGATATGTGCGGGCCCTCCATGTGAAACGCCGCGAACATCGACCCTTCGGCCACGCGCTGCTGCTGCCATGCTTCTTTCGCGGATGCCAAATTTCGGAGCGCGCCACTCATCTGTTCCGCCGGTCCGGTGATCACTGTGGGCAGGCACCGCGTCACGCCAGTGCGCGCCATCTGCCGCAGTGCTTTTCGCAGATCTTCATGCGGTGTGCCGGGATTGTTGAAGTCAACCCCTGCGAACCCGTTTACCTGAATGTCGATAAAGCCCGGCGAAATGTATTCTGAAACCGCTTCGGCTTCCGCTCGGGTTATTACGTCATCGACGTTCTGAATCAGTTCTCCGAAATCGACTCGGACGGTCGCTGAGGATCCCGGCAATTTGCCAAAAACTGTTTTCATGCCAATCCTCCGGTGTTGTTTATAAACACCAACAAAGCATCCATATGTTTTTCACAACTTACACACAGGCTAAGCGCGCGATCGTCTTAGAAGCAGGGTAGATACAAATGTGTTGAAAAGGCCGAGCGCGACGCATGAAAAAGGTGGCGATTTTGGCGTCGTTGCGTTACAACAAACTCTAGATCTGGCGCGGACGCCGGGAGCGGCGGGTAATCTCGGGGGAGGTGGCCGTCGGCTCGGTGTTCGCGCGTGGTCGAGCCTGCATAACTTCACCTGGTCACACCAATTCGATTCCGCTGCTCGTTACCATATCATTTATTGCGAGGAACAAGTCTGCCTGATGCTTGTAATATTCTTCGAGATCGGACGTCTGCACATAAACAAAGATCTCTATGGTGAAAGACGCTGCCGCAAATGCGCTGATGCGTACAGGCGCGTTACCGGCTTCAACCTTAGCGGTGCGGGATAGAGCATCCCGAAGTTGCTCCAAGAGCCTCCGGATCTGATCTTTGGGCGTTGAACGCTTAATGGTGAAAGTCGGATTAAACAGAATCTTGTCCCGAACTGCGTAGTTCTCAAGGTTCATTCCCGCAAACGAGGAATTCGGAATGCTCACCACTGTCCGGTTCAATGTCCGGACACGCGCGGATCGCATGCCGATCTCTTCCACGGTTCCCATGACCCCGCCGAAATTCCCGAAGTCTCCGATCATCACAGGACTGTCGCTGATAACCGACACACCACCGAAGACATTCGCGATCGTTTGCTGAGCCGCTAACGCAACGGCAATACCGCCGACACCCAGGCCCGCAATGATCGTCGTCATTCTGATATCCCAGTTGTCCAACACGATAATACCCGCGGACGCAATCACCAGCACGTGCACGACACGCCGCGCCAGGTAGATCATCGATCTGGCAACCATGCGCTGCCGCACGTCGAGGATATGGTCCAGCCGGCTCAGAAAAAGGTCGAACAGATTGATGACGCTCCAGGCAAGAGACATCACAACGAGCATCAGAAGACAACGGCCAACGTACAGCCGGGCTAAAGCGGACGGATTGATCAGTTCTTCAAGTATTCGAAAAACAGTTACTGCCAAAAGCACCAGCACTGGTTCCAGGACCGCTTGTAACCATGCCCATGCGCCGGGCTGCTGATAATGTGCCTCCAATTTGACGAGAGTGGCCTTGAGCAGCCGCACCAGCAACCGGAAAACCAGCGCCACAACTGCCCCAATTACCAGCAGGGCAATCCATTTCCAGAGCGCCGTATCGAGGAAATGTACGGTTACTAGGAAGCGCGGTAATCGGGCTTCAATGGCCGTTTCAGTGCTCGGCACGGGCACAAGGTTTGGAAGTTCCTCGACAGTGGTTACGGAGAACAGCCAGATGGCCGGACCGTTTGCCGGTGTCTGGCGCTGCAGATCGATTGTGTAGGTCTCGCCGTTCTTCGTAATCGTGGTAACGGTATCGACATTAGGATTGGTTTGATCGCCACGATTTCCTTGTGGATCATTGCTTAGCCGCAATACGTCGAAATGGCTGTCGGAATTGAGAACAGCTTCCAGATCGGTTGCTCGCTGCGGTCCGATCTCAGCACGCGCTCTGGCGCTAATACGGCTAAGATTGAGATACTCGGCTGCTTTCGTGTAATCGTCTTCGTGGCACGCTTCTAAAAATGCTGTGACTGTGCTGCGAGGCGTGTCGCGGCCGAGTGGGTCCGATGCGGGCGCCGGCGCCGCACCTGCCGCGAAAGAGGAAAAGGCTAAAAGGAGAAACGCAAATTGGAATTTCATGCCAGATTACTGTGCTGGCCTCACGCCGCAATTATTTTGCGACGATGTTGACGAGCCTGTCAGGTACGACAATCACTTTCACAATCTGTTTGCTGGCGAGAAAAGGTTGTACCTTTTCGTGTGTAAGTGCAAGTCGTTGCAGGTCGTCCTTGGCCGTCCCAAATTGGACGCGTAAATGCCCGCGAAGCTTTCCATTCACTTGAACGGGGATTTCGGCTAAATCCTCTTTAGCAAGTTCCGGGTCGAATTCGGGCCAAGATTCTCGAAAAACCGGTTTTGTATGCCCTAACGTCTCCCAGAGTTCTTGTGCTGTATACGGTGCAAACGGCGCCAGTAACCGCGTGAGAGTATTGGAAACGATTTGGAGGGTAACGCCAGAGACCTTCGACTCAAGCGCATACAGCTCATTCAGCAACTCCATCAAAGACGCGATCGAAGTGTTGAAATGCCAACGGCTGTCGAAGTCATTCGTGATCTTTGCAACAGTTTGATGTAGCTTTCGCAAAACGGTGCGATCAGCCTCACTTCGAACAGTGTCATCTACTTCGCTGCTGTCGAGCTTCTCGGGTGAACTATTGCGCGTTACATAGCGAAATGCGCGGGCCAGAAAGCGGTTAATGCCAGAAACGCCTTCCTGCTGCCAATCCAGATCGCGATCGGGCGGAGCAGCGAACAACGAATACATTCGCGCAGCATCGGCGCCGAACTGCGCCACCATATCATCGGGCGAGACAACGTTGCCCAGACTCTTCGACATCTTCGCGCCGTCTTTGATGACCATACCCTGCGTAAACAGGCGTTTCACCGGTTCGGGATTGTTGATCAAGCCGATGTCTCTCATCACCTTGGTCCAGAAGCGCGAATAAATCAAATGCAGAATCGCGTGTTCAACTCCACCGATGTATTGATCAATCGGAAACCATTGGGCAGCAGTCTGGCTGTTAAACGGGGCAGTGTCGTTATGCGGATCGCAATAGCGATAGAAGTACCAGGACGAGTCGATGAATGTATCCATCGTGTCGCTCTCTCGCCGTGCCGCTGCGCCGCACACGGGACACGGCACATTGATAAATGAAGCCACCGCTTCCAGCGGCGATTGCCCCACTCCGGTAATCGTCACATCCAGTGGCAAGAGTACAGGAAGATCTGTTTCCGGTACGGGAACAAGGCCGCAGGACGGACAGTAAATCATTGGAATGGGCGTGCCCCAATAGCGCTGTCGCGATATTCCCCAATCCTTTAATCGATAGGTAATCGATTCGTTTCCGAAGCCATGTGCTTGGGCGAAAGCCGTCATTTTCTTGCGCGCTTCGCCGCTTCCAAGTCCCGACCATTCCCCTGAATTCTCTACGATTCCATACTCGGTAAACGGCGCTTCGATCGTGGCCTCGTCGGCAAGAGCACCGTCTGTGGGGCGGATCACCGGTCTTATCGGAATTCCGTGTGCTTTGCAAAATTCAAAGTCGCGTTCGTCGTGCGCCGGCACAGCCATAATTGCGCCGGTGCCATAACCCATCAATACGAAGTTGCCGATCCAAATTGGAATCTTTGCATTCGTGAACGGATGAATCGCGCTTTGACCGGTTGGTAGTCCAAGCTTCTCGACGCTGCTCGGATCCTGACGAGCCGTCTTGTCGATCATCTCCTTGATCTTCAACCGCTCACTCTCATCAGTAACCAGCTTCGCGACGGAAGGGTGCTGTGGCGCGATGATCAGACAAGTCGCTCCATAGATTGTGTCGATGCGGGTTGTGAATACGCGGATGTTGTCGGTGGAACCGTCTATCGCGAAATCAACTTCCGCGCCTTCCGACTGCCCTATCCAGTTGCGCTGCATTGCCAGAACTCGTTCCGGCCAGCCTTCACGCAACTGTTCCATATCGTCAAGAAGCTCGGCCGCATAGGCTGTGATCTTCAAGAACCATTGCTTCATCGCACGCTGTTCGACAGGTGTTGTTTCATGCCGCCAGCAACAGCCGTTGACTACCTGCTCATTCGCTAAAACGGTTGCGCACTCCGGACACCAGTTCAGCAACGCTTCCTTGCGATATGCCAGGCCGCGCTCATACATCTTCAAAAAGAACCATTGGTTCCAGCGATAATACGCGGGCTCGGAAGTGGTGACTTCGCGGTTCCAGTCAAAGGCGAACCCCAGCCGGTTGAACTGCCTCTTCATGGCCGCAATATTGCCGAGCGTCCATTCACGCGGCTGCCGCCCTTGCTTCAACGCAGCGTTTTCCGCAGGCAGACCAAACGAGTCCCAACCCATCGGGTGAAGTACGTCATAGCCGCGCATCCACATATAGCGCGCCAACGCATCGCCGATCGCGTAATTGCGCACGTGGCCCATATGAAGCTGCCCGCTCGGATAGGGCAGCATCTCGAGCACATAATATTTAGGCGCTTCGGGCCGGTCCGCTACGTAGAGCGTCGCGTCTTTCGCCCAGCGTTCGTGCCACTTCGTTTCGATTTGGTGGAAGTCAAATGCGCGTTCGGGGATACCAGCTCCTTCAATGCTTTTACGTTGCGCAGGTCGTCGCCTGGCTCATCGACGGGTGTTTCGAGGATGAACGCTTTGCCGCAAAGTTCCGGATGGTTCAGAATCCGGCGAAAGCCTTCAAATCCAATATAACCGCTCCCGATATTTGCATGCCGGTCGAGATGTGAACCGAGTGGCATCTTCGCGTCGTTGGCGTGGATGACTGGAACGTTGCTTAGGCCAAGCGTTTCCTCCGTTTCCCGGATAAGCTCGGCCAATCCGGCGGTCGTCGCCAGATCAAATCCCGACACATAACAATGGCACGTATCCAGGCAGTAGCCGATCGGTATGTCGACATATGGAGACGCCAAATCTCGAATGGTTTTTAGCTCTCCGAGCTTTCCGCCAAGCTGCGAGCCCGCGCCCGCGGTGTTCTCGAGTAATAACGTCAGCCGTGCCGCTGCCCGCAATTCAGGGTCGACACCTCTCCACGCCAGAGCGATCGCTTCGGCAACGTTTAGCATGCCTTGCGTGATAGGCAAACCTTTGTAGTTGCCCGGATGAGCCACCAGATAATCGGCCCCGATCAGAATCGCTCGTTCTATTTCGCCCCGCAATCCCTGTATTGATTTCTCCCGGAGATCGGAATCCGGCGAGACCGCGAGATTGATCAGATAGCTGCCGTGAATCGACAGCGGCGCCAGATCGTGGCGCTCGCGTACATTGCGCAATAAGGCGACCTGGCTGGAATCAGGACGCTTTGCACGCCACATCCGCGGGCTGGCCGAGAAAATCTGGAATGTATTGGCGCCTAACTCATGCGCCTTTAAGGCAGCTCGCTCGAGCGAACCAGCTGTCGACGTGTGAATGCCGATGCGAGGCAGCCTTAACTGACCCACTCTCCCTGACGCATCAGCGGTTCGCTTCCACCATCGGCTCGTATTCCATCTATGTCCATTTCCCCGGAGCCGATCATCCAGTCGACATGGATCAAGCTCTCGTTTGCGCCGCGCACGCTAAGTTCTTCCGGACTCATCTTTTCGCCACCGATCAGACACGTGCTGTACGATTGGCCCAATGCGATATGGCTGGCGGCATTTTCATCGAATAAAGTATTCCAGAACAGAATCCCGCTTTGGGCAATAGGAGACGAGTGTGGGACCAGCGCTACTTCCGCCAGCTTGCGGGCGCCTTCGTCGGTGTCAATCATGCGGTGCAGAACTTCCTCGCCTTCGCTGGCATGTGCTTCGATCACTCGGCCGCTTTCGAAGCGGACTTGTATGTCTTTGATCAACGTGCCCTGATGAGAAAGCGGCTTCGTGCTCCGGACATGCCCCTGGACTCGATCTTTATGGGGTGTTGTAAACACTTCTTCGGTCGGCATGTTAGCCATGCCGAAGATGCCATTGCCGGCCGTACCGCCGCCCCCGCACCATAGATGATCATCCGCCAGCCCAACGCGCAGATCCGTCCCGGGACCGCGAAAATGGATTGCGTAGTAACGTTTGGAATTTAAATAATTAACGCGCTTCTGCAAATTTGCTGCGTGCTGTTTCCAATTCGCAATCGGATCATCGGCGTTGATGCGCGTCGATTCAAAAATCGCTTCCCAGAGTTTCGCAACCGCCGTGGGCTCATCGTCGTTCGGAAACACCAATGCTGCCCAAGCCGGTGTCGCAGCGGCCACGATCGTCCAGTTAATCTCATGCCGCGTAATAATGTCCAGCGCCGGACGCATAGCCTTCGATAAAGCTTTGTTGGCCCGCCCAACCTTTTCAGGATCTTGTTTTGAAAGGAGAGCCGGATTAGCTCCGGTGATGGCCAGTCTTGCTGCGCCACTTCGATACGCGGCTGCTACGCCCTCCAGCAGCCATGCCGGAGCCACATCGAAACTCTCATCCGGTGCATAACGGTAGCGTGCCAGCGTCGCTTCGTCATCCGCATACAGCACTGTAACCAGCTTGGCGCCTGCTTTATACGCATGTTCGGTAATCCGCCGGGCCAGAGGGAGGGCTTCTAAAGGCGAAGTCATCACTAACTCTTGCCCGGCGGCCAAACCTAACCCCACACGAACAGCCACTTCCGCAAGCCGGTCTAATTTCTGCTCAAAGGAAATAGCTTGAGCACCAATAACTTCGTGCTCGTGCAGCGTTGTAGATGTACTCACGCTCTTATTATCTCCGTTGCCGGACGGAGAACCCGGGGCAGGATGCTGCACCCTTGCTCTCGACTGAGTTATGCTCCGGTTCCGGTAGAACTCGTAGAAGAGCTAGTGCTTGAGCTCTTGTGCTTCTTCTCTTTATGCTTTTTGGTCGAGGTGCTGCTCATCGTATTCGTGCTTGAACTGGTGGTGCTCGACGTATTCTGCGCGAGCATCGCCAACGGAGACAGGAGCGACAATCCGAGAGCCGCTGTCAGGAACTTCTTCATAGTCATAATCCTTCCTTTATGCAGATCCTGAAGCAATCGTTGCTGCTTCACACCGAAATATTCGCACAAAAACAATGAGGGTCCCAAATGTTTATTTGGGACCCTCATTGGAATTGTGCGACCAAAGCCGCGTAACTTGGAAAGTTACTTGGTTGCGGTGGTGTCGCTGGTGGTCTTCGAGTGCTTGGACTTCTTCGACTTATGCTTCGATGAACTGTCCGTCGTGGACGCGGTGTTCTGTGCAAAAACGACGGTTCCCGACAGCAGCGAGAGCCCGATAGCGGCGATCATGATCTTCTTCATTCTTTGATATCTCCTTATAAACAACTGACTGTTAGCACGGCGTGCTTTCAATGAGTATATTCGCACTCGGCGGGTGAAGACGTCCTGAAGTTCACATTAAACTTTTTTAAAATGTAGCCGAAAATACTGCTTATACCGGTTGGTGCACCTTTCGTTGTAATTACATGCGACAGATCAACAATTCGCGCTCATAGATCATCTCGGGCGGCAAGTGATCGTGCAAATCAATAAATAGTTCCTCGTGTCCAATTACTTCTGCGCGCCAATGTGCGCGGTCGAACGATTGAAGCTCATCGAAGATATCGCACGGAAAGTCGAGCCCGTTCCAATCAATATCTTCGTATCTCGGCATCCAACCAACGGGTGTTTCTTTGCCGCCAGCCCGATTACGCGCCCGTTCCACAATCCAATGAAGCACGCGCATGTTCTGGCTGAAGCCAGGCCATAAAAAATGGCCACTCGTATCTTTTCGGAACCAGTTCACATGAAAAATGGGAGGCGTGCTGGCGAGGTTGCGTTGCATTCGCAACCAATGCCGGAAGTAGTCGCCCATGTGGTATCCACAGAACGGCAGCATGGCCATGGGATCGCGCCTGACCCGGCCCACTTCGCCGGCCGCGGCCGCGGTTGTTTCTGAACCCATGGTCGCGCCTGTATAGACGCCGGCACTCCAATTGAAAGCTTGATAGATGAGCGGAATTGTAGAGGCGCGCCTGCCGCCAAACACAAATGCGCTGATTGGTACTCCTTCGGGCGCCTCCCAACTCGGATCGATGGTCGGGCATTGTGCCGCGGGCGCGGTGAAGCGCGAGTTTGGATGCGCCGCTTTTGCGCCCGTTGTGCGCCCGATCTCCGGAGTCCAGCGCTGCCCGCGCCAGTCGATCAGTTCGGGTGGGGGTTCTTCTGTTAGTCCTTCCCACCACACTCCCCCTTCTGGAGTTAGTGCCACGTTCGTAAAAATTGTGTTGCGAGATAGCGTTGCGATGGCGTTTGGGTTTGTTTGTGGAGAAGTTCCAGGGGCGACGCCAAAGAAACCTGCTTCCGGGTTAATTGCCCGTAACTGCCCGTTTGCGTCAGGCTTGATCCAGGCAATATCATCGCCCACCGTCCAGACTTTCCAGCCTTCAAAGCCCGGCGGAGGGATCAGCATGGCGAAATTCGTTTTGCCGCACGCGCTCGGGAAAGCTGCCGCGACATATGTCTTCTCGCCCGCCGGATTTTCGACGCCCACAATTAACATGTGCTCCGCCATCCAGCCTTCATCGCGGGCAATATTCGAAGCTATACGCAGCGCGAAACATTTTTTTCCGAGGAGTGCATTACCGCCGTATCCCGAGCCGTATGACCAGATCTCGCGCGTCTCGGGAAAATGAACGATATATTTTTCCGGGTTGCATGGCCAGGGTACATCTTTGCGGCCGTGCAGCAACGGCGCCCCGACGCTGTGGACACAGGGTACGACGCGCTTCACATTCTTATCGATCTCGGCGAACACCGGTAGTCCGATTCGCGCCATAATGCGCATGTTCACGACGACATACGGAGAGTCCGTCAGTTCTACCCCGATTTGCGACATTGGCGAATCGATCGGCCCCATACTGAACGGCAGCACGTACATGGTGCGCCCGCGCATACATCCTTGAAAGAGAGTTTTCAGCTTGCGGCGCATCTCGAACGGGTTGACCCAGTTATTAGTCGGACCCGCTGTGTCTTTCGAAAGAGAACAGATAAAAGTGCGGTCTTCCACCCGCGCGACATCGCTCGGATCCGATCGCGCATAAAAACAGTTAGGCCATAATTCCTGATTCAGCCGCAGAAATGTGCCATGCGCCACCATCTCCGTACAAAGAGTGTCGTATTCCTCTTGGCTGCCGGTCACCCAATGAATGGAAGAAGGCCGCATCAAATCGACCATCTTTTCCACCCAGCGAATCAGGTGCTTATTCGAACTCGGCACGCTGGAACCTCGGATCGCTTTCATATTGATTTCCAATCTAACAGCCGGGCAAAGGCTCACCAGCCCTTGTCAGTATCTGGACGCTCTAGCCGGCATTTACTCTGCGAACCCGGACTGGTTTTGCGCGACGCTTTGTCTTTCAGGCTTGCGAACCCGTAACTCCTCTGTAGTAATTTCTCTCATCCAGCCGTCTTACTGGGCATGAGCTTGATACTTCTGATAATCCTGGTTATTCTTCTGATCGGCGCGGTGCCAGCTTGGCCTTACTCACGCGGCTGGGGATACTATCCTTCCGGTGGGCTGGGCTTGGTTCTAGTGATTGTTTTGTTGGCTTACTTACTGCACTGGTTCTAGCCCATGCAAGGGAGCGCGTTATAGCGCTTAATCCCGATTGGGCAGGCCCGTTCCAAATTAGCTGCGTTTACGTTCGAGCCCCATGCTCCAGGAAATTGCGGAGCCGATGGCTTCGGCTGGGATGCCGCAATTTTCTTAGCGCCTTAGCTTCGATCTGGCGAATGCGTTCCCGCGTCACAGCAAAGTTTTGACCGACTTCCTCGAGCGTATGTTCGCTGCCGTCTTGCAGACCGAACCGCATCTTCACAATCTTCTCTTCACGCGGGCTGAGGGTCTTTAAGACTTCGGCCGTCTGCTCGCGCAAATTGAGATTAATCACTGCGTCCGAGGGAGAGACCATTCGGCTATCCACGAGAAAGTCGCCGAGATTCGACTCTTCTTCCTCCCCTACCGGCGTTTGTAGCGATATCGGCTCTTGGGCGATCCGCATAACGCGCCGGATTTTGCTGGGCGTCAGATCCATGCGCGAAGCCAACTCCTCGGTCGTAGGATCTCGCCCGAGTTCCTGTTGCATCAGACGCTGCAGCCGGACCAGCTTGTTGATCGTTTCGATCATATGCACTGGTATCCGAATAGTGCGCGCCTGGTCCGCAATGGCGCGCGTGACGGCCTGCCGCACCCACCACGTCGCGTAGGTCGAAAACTTATAACCACGTTTGTAGTCGAACTTGTCGACCGCCCGCATCAGGCCTATATTGCCTTCCTGGATTAAATCCAGGAACTGCATGCCGCGATTTGTATAGCGTTTGGCAACGGAAACCACGAGGCGTAAATTTGCTTCAATCAGCCGTTTTTTGGCGCATTCCGTTTCAACTTCTCCGCGCTCGACAATCTGCAGTGTCCGTCGCAGGTCGCTGCTTGACGTTCCACATCGGTCTTCGAGCGCCTCAATCTGCGTCGTAACGAGCTTCAAATCCTTGCGATAAGCAGCCGCATTCGGAGAGTCGACCACATTTGAATCTTCCAATCGGCGCTGCAGGCGTGCCACTTCCTGCTCAAGAGGTTTAAGTTCCTCGAGGGCACGGCGCAATTCCTTCGACAAGAGGCGTTGGAACCGTGGTGCAAACTTAATTGTGCGAATATGGCGCGATATCGAGACCAGCAGACGCGCGAATTCGCTGCGCAGTTTTTTGTACGCTTTCGGACGGATATTCCGGGTCGCACTGATGAGCTTTTGTTCCAGCTGTTCGGATTTGTGGTACAGCCGCTCGAGTACTGACACGGCTTCTAAAAACTGCTCACGGAGAGGCGAAGCGACATCTTCGGTTTCCTCTCCAGGTGTCACGTCCGGTGTTTGTAGAACATCCAGTACGGACAGGGAACCATCTTCTACTCTTTGCCCTGTTTCGATCAGCAACTGAACGATAAGCTGTGACCGCGAGAGCGCTTTCCGCACCGCATTTTCGCCCCGCTCAATCCGCTTGGCCAGTTCAATTTCACCCTCACGGGTGAGCAGCGGAACCATGCCCATCTCTCGTAGATAGACACGAACCGAATCGTTGCTTTTATCCAGCGAACCCGCCGATAAATCAACATCCGATAGCTCTTCGGATTCGTCGTCTTTACGGTTGAACTCTTTTGAGTCGTCGAGAAGCTCGTCCGGTGGGCCCTCAAGCTCGCCGAAGAAGTCACTGATGGCCCCGCCCGCCGCGAGATCGCTGGTGACTACACCCGCAATTTCATCGTAAAGAGCGAAGCCTTTGTTGTCGCTGTCTTGCATGAACCGCCTTCAACAGCCCGCCGCGCGTCCACTCCACAAATCGGATTCGCTCCGGCTCATTTAACCTCAGACTCAGCTTCGAGGAACCCCTGCAAGCGCCTCGACTCCTCATAGTACAACACGATTTACACTCCGGAGTGAGCTGTTTTCACGTTGTCAAGTTCAGTCATCAAAGCAAGTGCGTTCTCAAAATTCCCTTGTTGCTCCAGTACGCGGATTCGCTGTCTCAGCTCCGTGCATCTGGCCTCGTGCGCTTTGGCTTCGAGTGCCCGCAAACAATGAATAGCCTGCTGTGCGGCATCCTCATCATCCATTGCCAATCCGGAAAAGCTTAGGTTTGCCATGATGCGCTGCAACCGTGGTTCCAACTTGCGCGACACTTCATCAATCGAGAATAACCCCTCGGCTTCATCGACTTCAATTACCGCTTCAAAGATCGCCCGCATCTCCAGCATGGAAAGCAAATTATTGGTTGCAAGATAGTGTTTGATCGCGGCGCGCGCACTCCCGCTCAACAGCAAACAATTGAGAAGCAGCAGTTCGTTAGGCGGAACCGGTGCGATGGCGCTAACGCCTCCAGACCGATGATCTGATGCGCGTCCTGTTTGCTTCAGCTGCTGTGCAATCAAGTCGCGATCCAGCTTCAAGTACTCGGCGATCTCGCCAATAATCGCCGACCGCTCCAACCGGTCGTGGACATGCTGGAGGGAGGGCAGCAAGGACTTGAAAGCATCCACTCGCCCCTCTACCGTACGCATATCAAATTTCGTTCTTGCCCGTAAGGCCAGCCAGTGGTGATACGACTCCGCTGCGTCCAGCAATTGCGAATACGCATCGCTGCCATTCTGCTGAATGAACTCGTCGGGGTCCAATCCACCCGGAAGCTCAAGAACGCGAACGCGCAATCCTTCTGCCAGAAAGCTGGCAATGTATTTTTCCGCGGACCGCGCTCCTGCCGCGTCCGGATCGAAGTTCAGAATCACGCGGCCGGTGTTTGCCTGTTGCTGCGAAATCTGGCGCTTGATCGCCCGCACCTGCTCATGGCTGAGCGACGTCCCGCAGACCGCCACCACTTCCCGGATGCCCGCCGCCGCCAAACCGATCGCGTCCATGTACCCTTCGACCAAAATCATCCGGTCGCGCTTTCGCGCATCGGTTTTCGCGCGATGCAGGTTATACAGTATCGACGATTTTTTGTATATCTTCGTGTCGGACGAATTCAGATACTTCGGATTGTCATCCGGCCGCAGCGCCCGTCCTCCGAACGCAATTACTTTTCCCTGCTCGCTATGGATTGGAAACATCAGCCGCCCACGAAACGTGTCGTAAAAGCCGCCCGTCTCGCGTCGTTTGACCAGACCCGATTGCTCCATGAGTTCCGTGCCGAAGCGTTGCAATCGCGCAACAAGCTGCTGGCCGCCCGCGTCGGATAACCCAAGCCGGAATTCGTCCATCGTGCCCGGAACCATGCCGCGGGATTTCAAATATTCTCGAGCTTCCGTTCCGTTCGCTCCGCGCAGATTGTTCTGGAATACGTCCGCCGCGATCTCATGCATTTCGAGCAGCGCTTCCCGGCGCTGCGCCTCGGGGTCGTCGGCCCGTTGCCGCTGCGGCACCGGAATACCGTTCCGTTCCGCCAGAGACTTCAATGTCTCTGGAAACGTCAGGCTATCCATTTCCTGGACGAATTTGAATACGTCGCCGGTCGCCTGACAGCCAAAACAGTAGTAGAACTGATTCGCAGCGTTCACATGAAACGACGGCGTTTTCTCCGAATGGAACGGACACAATCCGATGTATCGATGCGTCGAGCCCGCGCGCTTCAGCCGGATGTATTGGCTGATAACTTCTACAATGTCGAGTTGACCTTTAAGCTGTTCGGCGAACGTCATGCGCTGGGGGCATGGGGGAGCACCTTTAGCGTAGCAAGCAACCGGCGCCGTGCGCCGGCGAATTTAGCGCGCTTACAAACTGCTCGTAACCGACGACTCGTAGCCGCGTGCTGCCCTCTCAGCGAGCGGAAGATGCGACCGTCACGATCTCCTGTGGATGGTGTACCAGGAAGTCCGGCGGATACTGTTCAAACGTTTCCGGTTGAAATCCCCACGTTACTCCGCAGGCCTTCACGCCGGCATTGCTCGCCGTTTGCACATCGACCGAACTATCGCCGATCATCAAGGTTTGATTCGCTTCGGTTCCGGTTTCCTGCTGCAGCAGGTGAATGCCGAGTGGATTCGGCTTCTTCGCGCTCAGGCTGTCACCGCCATACACCCGCAAGAAATATTCGCCAAGGCTGACGGCTTCGAGGATGTCGAAGCTGATCTTGCCAGGCTTATTGGTTAAGACCGCAAGCGAATGTCCCTGGTCATTAAGGGTCTCGATAGCTTCGCGCATGCCGGGGTACAGCTGCGTGTGTTCAAGCGCATGCGCTCCGTAAAACTTCAGGAAAAACGCGAGCGCACGCTCGACGGATTCCTCGTCGGCATCCGGTCCGAGAGCGCGCCGAACCAGTACGGCCGCGCCGTTCCCGACAAACGAATAAATTAAGCTTGCATCGATTTCAGGCAGACCCATGTGTGACCGCGTCGCATTCATTGCGATCGCCAGATCCTTGCTTGAATCGATTAACGTTCCGTCCAGGTCGAAAATCAGCAGCACAATCGGCTTCGATCAGGCCTGCTGGTCGTGCGCCGTCTTGGAGGCGGGCGCCGAGAACTGCTCGATTGTGTGCATCTGCCGCTCAAACGATTGCTTCAGCTGCCAGGGCGCGATATCAATCAGCCAGCCGGAAAATTGATTGGTGTAGGGAAGCACGCGAGAATCGTTGAGAAACCCCGGTGGGGGCGGCGGCGTGAAAGCCACCAGCACGTCCACCAGAACCGTCACTACCAGAACGCCACGCACAATGCCGGCAACTCCGCCCAGCGCATGGTCGAACCAGGATAGGCCAATCCAGCGGAAAAGCTGCGACAGCAGAGCCGCCAGGATGGCGCCGGCAATCATAACGCCGACAAAGATCGTAAAAAAGCCGAGGAGATTTGCCAGCTGAACATTGCCATTCAGATGGGGAAGCAGCTTTGCTCCCACTAAGCCGTAGAACCAGAAACCGGCGATAATCCCTACAATTGTGGCGACCAGGCCAACTGCAACTCGTGCAAAGCCCGCTCGCAGCCCACCAAGTACTGAGCCCAGCAAAATAAAACAAAGTGCGACGTCAAACCAATTAAAAGCAGGCATCCGAACCTCTTTCAATTACGCAGTTGGCGGAAATAAGTTCCGGCCGGTTATTCTGGTAAAGGCCTCCTGATACTTCTCACTCGTGCGCCGCACGACATCGTCCGGCAATGACGGACCGGGCGGCCGCTTATCCCAGGATAAAGTCTCCAGGTAGTCCCGCACAAACTGCTTGTCGAATGAAACTTGCGGACCTCCCGGCGCATACGCGTCCGCCGGCCAATAGCGTGATGAGTCCGGAGTCAATACTTCGTCCGCAAGCACCAGCCGGCTGTCTATAAAGCCAAATTCGAACTTGGTATCGGCGAGGAGAATTCCCCGTTCTTCGGCATAACCCGCTGCCTTGCCGTAGATTGCCAGCGTTAACTCGCGCAGTTGGTTTGCCAGCCGGACGCCGAGAATCTGCTCGCATTCCGAAAACGGGATGTTCATGTCGTGACCAGATACTGCCTTGGTCGCAGGCGTGAAGACCGGCTCGGGCAGTTGGTCGCCCTCCCGGAGGCCTTTCGGCAGCCGGATTTGGCAAACAGAGCCGTTCTCTTTGTACTCCTTCCAACCGGAACCAGCCAGATAACCCCGTGCCACACACTCGACAGGGATCATCTCCGCCTTTCGCACCAGCATAGAGCGGCCTTCAATTTTATCCGTGAACGGAATCAGGGAGTCGGGGAGGCCGATGTCTGCGCCTTCCGTTAAATGTGAGGGAACCAGGTCGCGGAGAAAGTTAAACCAGAACAGCGACATCTGGGTCAGCACCCGCCCCTTGCACGGAATTCCACTTCCCAGAATGCAATCGAATGCGGAGATGCGGTCCGTGGCCAGGAACAGCAGACGGTTTTCGTCTATTTGATAGATATCGCGGACCTTACCTCGAGCGACGAGCGGCAGCGGCAATGAAGTTTGTAGGATCACCTCATCCGGACACATGGCTAAGCTGAGTATTGCAGGTCGGAAAAATACACAGGTACCGGAATAATTTTCCACATACTGTGGCAAATCCTAGCTGTAAGTTATTGAAATTGCCCTGGTCAAAGAATTGCTTTTGTTACCTGCGGAGGAGAGAAGAATATGAATTCAGATCAATTCGAAGGTAAATGGAAGCAACTGAAGGGTTCGGTGAAGCAGCACTGGGGCAAGTTAACCGACGACGACGTAACGATGTTGAGCGGGAAAAAGGATGAATTAATCGGGCGAATTCAAGAGCGTTATGGCATAACCCGCGAGGAAGCCGAAAAGCAAACGAACGAATTTGCCAAAACATATGGAACTCCAGTGAGTGAAGCCGAAGTGAATCGAGCAGCGTCTCGAGCCAACGCCGGTAGGGTCTGACTCTTCCTATCTTCCTTTGGTAGTAAGCGCACAGCCCACTGGTGCTGTCGTGCACGAAAAATCTTGTTTGCCGGGCGGTCCTCCAGGGCGGAGGCCGCCCTTTTTCTTTCTCCGGCTTCGTTGAATTGTCGTAAGATGACGCCCGATGGCTTATTTATTGAAGACGGAACCGGAAGCATACTCGTTTGCGAACCTTCAGCGCGATCACGAAACCATTTGGGATGGCGTAACCAACCCGGTGGCGGTTCGCAACCTCCAGGGCATGAAGCCCGGCGATCACCTCGTCATTTATCACACCGGGGATGAGCGGGCAGCAGTGGGAACGGCAACTGTCGTTTCTGTTCATCTTGAAGGAAAAACACCAGTCGTCAAAATTCGCGTTGGCTCGGCTCTCCCGCAATCACGGACCCTGGCCGATATGAAGGCCCACAAGTTGTTTGCTGACTCTCCCCTTGTCCGGCAGGGTCGCCTGTCGGTCGTTCCGCTAAATCAGCAGCAGTACGATTGGATCGTCGGCCGTTAATGACGGCCATCGGTACTCTATGCCACGAACTGAATCCACGATGCTTCCCGTCGGCACGCTCGCGCCCGATTTTCAGCTGCCGGACGTCACGTCGGGCGCCATCATCAAGCGGGCGGATTTTCAGGGCAAGAAGGGGCTGCTTGTGATGTTCATTTGCCGCCACTGCCCGTATGTGAAGCATGTTCAGCACGAGCTTGCGCGCATAGGCCGCGACTACGCAAACGACTCGCTCGGGATCGTTGCGATTTCTTCAAACGACGCGGTTGCCTACCCGGACGATGCTCCAGAAAGTCTTCGCGAAATGGCAGCGGAGCTCCGTTTCGCCTTCCCGTATTGCTTTGACGAGACACAGGACGTAGCGCGCGCGTATTCCGCCGTCTGCACGCCGGATTTTTTTCTGTTCGACCAGCAAAATCGATTGGTATATCGCGGTCAACTGGATGATAGCCGGCCGCGTAACGACAAGCCTGTGACCGGCCGGGATCTGCGTGACGCGATTCAAGCCGTATTAGAGGACCGGCCCGTGCCGCCGGACCAAAAGCCGAGCATCGGTTGCAGCATCAAATGGCGCGGTTAACGTTGAGCTTTAAACCGTAATCGGTTCTACTTCACGGACACCGGTTACCGGAGTTAACCACCCGAAAATATCCTCCGCTTTGCCTGTCACGATCTCGAAGAATCGTTTTTGAATCTTCTCCGTGATCGGGCCGCGCCGGCCAGCACCGACGATCACGCGATCGACCGATCGAATAGGCGTGACCTCCGCGGCGGTTCCGGAAAAGAACACTTCGTCTGCGATGTACAACAGCTCGCGTGGCACCAACGACTCGACCATGGGAATTCCCAGCTCTGCCGCAATCTTGATGATGCTGTCGCGTGTGATGCCCGGAAGGACCGAGGCGCCCAGCGGTGGAGTTAGAATTTTGCCGTCACGGACCACGAAAATGTTCTCGCCGGAGCCTTCGCTTACATATCCCGACGCATCCAACGCGATACCTTCTGAGTAGCCGTTCGCCGCCGCTTCCATCCGGATGAGCTGCGAGTTCATGTAGTTCGCGCCGGCTTTCGACAATGCCGGAAGTGTATTCGGAGCAAGGCGCGTCCAGGAGGAGACACAAACATCTACTCCTTCCGTCATCGCGTCTTCGCCCAGATAGCGGCCCCAATTCCAACAGGCAACGTAGGTCTCGAGCGGATTCTCCCTCGGCAGCACACCGATATCGCCATATCCGCGCAAGATAATCGGGCGGATGTAGCAGGAGTCCAGCTTATTCGCCCGCACGACGTCCACCATTGCGGATGTCAGCTCCTCAATCGAATACTGCACGTCCATGCGGTAAATCTTTGCTGAGTCGATAAGCCGGCGGGCGTGTTCTGGCGCCCGGAAAATCGCTGGGCCGTTTTCAGTGTCATAACACCGCACGCCCTCAAAAACCGAGCTACCGTAGCTGACAACGTGGGAGAGAACGTGAATTTTCGCGTCATCCCAACCGATGAGCTGGCCGTTGTACCAGATTTTCTCAGTAGCTTGCAGCATACGGTTGATTATACCGACTGAGCGCCTCCTTACGGTGGTGTTCGGTGTGAGATCTTTGCGCTCCAGATCTGTCACTGAGCGAAGCCTGGCCGCGCTTCGCCGTGGCGTCGTCCGCTGAGGATGCTGCGTCTAGTATCTACTGGTCCTACGTATAGGTTTTTTTGATCTTGATTGGCGGCTGCATCTCGACCATACTGATTGCGACCCTGCCAGTGCGCTCCTTGTGAGAGGGTTATCGCGCTCCCCCGCTGAAAAGGCTATCCGTATGTCATCACTCCCAAATCTCCTGCCCGGTGGTTCTGCTTCTACAGGCACAAAGAAGGTGCCGGACAGATATCTCGGTGGCATCGGACGGCAGGATGCCACTCTGGCGCGCGGCCTTCGTTTGGTTGCAAAAGACACCATCGGCTGGCGGGCGCTCGAGACCAGACCCGGTCACTACAACTTCACGCCCTTAGCTGATCTCTGTGCGGCATCGAATGCCGTGCAGGACGGCATTATCCTCGATCTCCTGAACTTTGACTGGCCCGATTACCTCGACATAACCCGCCGCGAATTTGTGGACGCCTTCGCCGATTTCGTCGAGGCAACAGTTCAATTCCTGGCGGACCGCGCCCATTTAAACATCACGATTATTCCGGTGCAGCAGATATCGCTTCTCGCTGCGGCATCCGGCGACTTCGCCTTGCTCCCGCCGTATCTGCGATCAACGGGGGGACTGGTGCAACGCCAGTTGGTGAAAGCCGCCATTCGAGCTTCTAAATTCGTCCGCGCGAAGTTGCCTTCGGCCCAATTGGTTTCGATTGAACCTATCCTCGATATTTTGGAGGAGCAGCCGGCGGCCGGCGAGGCTCTGGCAAACGGGCAGCGGATTCGCGCACTCGAGATCTGGGACATGCTGACCGGCCGTGTTTGCCCCGAACTTGGAGGCTCCCCCGACTACCTGAACATCATTTGTGTGCGGTTTTTGGAACTTCATCCCTGGCTCGACAGACAAAGGCTAGGCGGCCGCCGCGCCCAGCGTTTCCTCGACCAGCAAGCCATGCATCACAAGCCTTTTCACCGGACACTCGCCGAGATTCATCAGCGATACGAGCGTCCCTTGCTCGTCGCGCCCGGGCCTGCAGAACATGGTGGCGGCGCTGCGTGGACTGAGTTTGTCAATCAGGAAATGGCCGCTGCGCTCAAGCTCAACATTCCGATTGTCGGGCTCAACTATCGTCCGGATGACAAAAGTATGCGGTCGCTTGCGGCCGCTTTGGACCAGCAGCATGCCTTTTCAACCGCAGTTCCCGCCTCTCAGTGAGTCTGATGCCTGATGCCGCCGCTGTACTCGCGGGCTGAGTAAACCGTGTGCCTGCCACGCCTGAAGCCGAAATCCTGATATTCTAAGAGTTGGGATCTTGTTGGATCAAGATCTGCGGGCGGTCGCCCTTCGCCAACTCCTTCGCAACGGATATATCTGCACTTGAAAATCGGATTTGTAAGTCTTGGCTGTCCTAAGAACTTAGTGGACACGGAAGTTATGATGGGCCAACTCGTGGCCGGCGGTCATCAACTTACCCCACAACCGGCGGAAGCCGATGTGATTGTGGTCAACACTTGCAGCTTCATCGATCCTGCCAAGCAGGAATCGGTCGATACCATCCTGGAGATGGCCGAATACAAGCGGACCGGCAAAGCGCAGCGCCTGGTGGTTGCTGGCTGTTTAGTCGAGCGTTATCGCGACGACATTCGGAAGAATCTTCCCGAAGTCGATGCCGTCCTCGGGACGAACGAACTGGAGAAGATTACTGCTCTCTGCGAAGGGCTGCAACCCAAAATCGCGCCGCCGGCGCCTTATCTCTACCACGATTTGACCGCGCGCGTGTTTACTACGCCCCGGCACTCCGCTTACATCAAGATCGCCGAAGGATGTGATCATCCCTGCTCGTTCTGCATCATCCCGCAGTTTCGGGGCGCCTTTCGCAGCCGGCGCTTTGAAAGCGTAGTCGCGGAAGCAACTCGTATGTTCGCCACCGGGGTGCGGGAGATCAATCTGATTGGTCAGGACACAACCTGCTACGGCGAGGATTTCGGATTGAAAGACGGTCTCGCCCAGCTTCTTGCCCGCCTGGCTGTCATCCCGACCGATCTTCCGAAGTGGGTGCGCTTTCTATATGCCTACCCGAACAAGGTGACGCAGCGGCTTCTCGACACGATTGCGGAGCACGAGTCCCTCGTGAAATACATCGACATGCCGCTGCAACACGCGAGCGGTCCGCTTTTGAAGCGCATGAAGCGCGGAGCGAATGCCGACATCTTCCTGAAATTAATTGAACGGATTCGCGCCACAATCCCGAATGTCGCCATTCGCACCAGTATGATTGTCGGCTTCCCGGGCGAGACGGAAAGCGATTTTGAAGCCCTCTGCCAGTTCGTCCAAGCCGCAAAGTTCGATCGTCTCGGTGTCTTCTCTTACAGCGACGAGGAAACCAGCCAGAGTTTTCATCTGGATGCCAAGGTAGACAAACGCACCATCTACAACCGGAAGCGTAGCCTGATGGCTTTGCAGCGGAAGATCTCCGCAGCGCGGAACCGTCAGCTAATCGGACGGGAATTCCAGGTATTGGTCGAAGGACCCTCTCAGGAAACGGAACTGCTCTGGGAAGCGCGTCTGCCAAGTCAGGCGCCCGAGATCGACGGCGTCTGCTACGTTAACGATTTCGGGCCCGGCGAGCCGCGCTCCGGCGAGATGCGAACCTTGCGCATCACGGAAGCCCACGACTACGATTTAATCGGCGAATTGATCGACTTGCCGGAACGCAAGCTATCGTCGACGAACGCTGTTGCCGCGAATCCGTTTCCAATTCTTGGTTTAGCTCCGTTGCGTCCGTCCGCCGTCAGATAATAGAAGTATGGCTGGCGCGGTCCGTTGTCCCATCTGTCGCAAGACCGTGGCATTTGACGACCCGAATATGCCGTTTTGCAGCGATCGCTGCCGTCTTCTCGACCTCGGCAATTGGGCTGCTGAGAAATACGTCATCCCAGTAGCCGGCGGCCAACCTGAAGATAACGAATTCGACGAAACAGAAAATCCGGACCCGCTCAAGGGCCCGCGGCAGTGAGCCGCACGCTTGCCGTTGTGCTGGCCACTTTTTTCGGTTGCGGATATTTCCCTTGGGGCCCAGGCACCATTGGTTCGCTTGCGGGCATCGGCATTGCCGCGCTTTTGCATTTTAATGGCGGGTTGGGGCGCCCAGCGCTCTTGATCTTGATACTTCTCGTGCTAGCGCCCGCCATTTGGGCCGCCACGCAAACCGAGCGCATTCTGGGCCGGGAAGATCCGGGTTTGGTGGTCGTCGATGAGGTGCTGGGACAGTGGGTGACGCTCCTCGGGGCCGCAATCCGCGATTGGAAAACACTGCTCGCCGCCTTCCTCCTGTTCCGGATTTTTGACATTTGGAAGCCTTGGCCGGTTAAGAAGTTTGAGAAACTACCGGAGGGGTTCGGTATCATCGCGGACGATGTGGTTGCCGGTCTTTACGGCGCATGTTTTCTCTGGTTAGGCACCGCCTTCAAACTCTAGTGAAACGCAATATGGCACCTAAACAACAAGCTCAGGCTGCAGAGCGCCCGGTAATCACCAGCATTACTCCGGAAGCCGCTATCAGCGGAGGCGAGTTGCACATCCGCGGCACCGGTCTCGCCAGGAACGGCCGGCCCGTGCTCACGATCGGCGAGCATCCCGCCCATCTGATTGTTGCCGGCGACTCCTACATCGTGGCGCGTGTTCCGGAATCCGCTGTTGTCGGCGAAGTGGCGGTCTCCAGCGGTACCGCCAGCAGCGATCCGGTTCCATTGGCCGTCGGTATTCAAGTGGCGGACAGCCTGCACCCGGTTGCGAATCCCGCCGTTGACCGCGAAGGCAATCTGTACAGCACGTTCAGCAATTCGCGGGGACAGAAGTCGCCGGTATCTCTGTATAAGATCGACACCAACTACAATTCGAAACCCTTCGTCACCGATCTCACAAATCCCACCGGGCTTGCCTTTGATCGTGAAGGCCTCCTCTACGTCTCCAGCCGCTACGACGGGATCGTGTATCAGATCACGCCCACCGGCAACATGTCCGCCTACGTGGAAGGAATGGGCGTAGCCACCGGCATCGCCTTCGACCGCGATGAAAATCTCTACGTTGGCGACCGTAGCGGAACCATCTTCAAGATCAGTCCGTCGCGCCAGATTTACGTCTTCGCTACTCTTGAAGCGTCAATTGCCGCATACCATCTCGCCTTTGGACCCGAAGATTACCTCTACGTCGCTGGCCCCACTACATCGAGCTTCGACTCCATATACCGCATCTCAAAGGCCGGAGAGGTGGAGACGTTTCTTCGCGGAATCGGCCGTCCGCAGGGAATGGCTTTCGACGCCCAGGGGCGCCTCTACGTTGCCGGCTCTATCCGCGGCCGGCGCGGAATCCATCGCCTTGAGCCTGACGGACGTCCCCAGCAATTTGTTTCCGGTCCGGGCATTGTTGGTCTTGCGTTTACCCCGTCCAGGTCGCTGATCGTCGCTACACAGAGCTCACTGTTTCGCCTTGATGTGGACGTCAAAGGCCGCCCGCTGCCATAATTTAGACCTGAATGGGCAAGACGGCCGAAATCATCGCTGTCGGCAGCGAACTCTTGACGCCGCAGCGACTCGACACCAATTCGCTGACAATAACGGAGCAGTTGAATCTGCTGGGAGTCGACGTAATCGGCAAGCACATCATCGGTGACGATCGGACCCTGTTGACCGATGCCATACGCGCCGCTATGAACCGGTCCGCAATCGTCATTTTGTGCGGCGGCTTGGGCCCAACGGAAGACGATGTGACGCGCGACGCTGTTGCCGCAGCTGTAGGGCGCAAACTGGTTCTCTCTCTCGAACAGGAGTCGGCGCTCATCCATCGATTCAGGCAAATCAATCGCCCGATGGCGGCCAACAATCTGCGCCAGGCTTATGTCATCGAAGGAGCCGACGTGATGCCCAATCCGAACGGCACTGCTCCGGGTCAGTTTTTGTTTACGGATCGTGGAGTGCTCGCCCTTCTTCCCGGGCCGCCGCGCGAACTTCGGCCGATGCTGATCGATGAACTGATACCCCGGCTTCGCCCCGTCCTTCCGGTACAGGTGATCAAAGTTCGCAGCTTCCGCATAACCGGTATCGGTGAATCGGATCTGGATACGCTGATCGCTCCGGTTTATACAAAATACAAGAACCCGGCCACCACCATACTTTCCGCTCCCGGCGATCTCTTCGTTCACCTGCGGGCAGTGGCCGCGACCGAAGGGGAAGCAGACGAGTTGTTGCGCGAGGTCGGCAATCCCATCGCGGAATTACTGGGCGCAAAGATCTATTCTGAAGACCCCGAAGAGTCGCTCGATGCCGTCGTCGCACGCCTCCTTCGCAAGTCGGTGGCAACTGTGGCAACGGCTGAGAGCTGTACCGGTGGCCTGCTCGCCGGTCGCCTGACGGAACGTGGCGGAAGTTCTTCGTATTTCATAGGCGGGTATGTTACCTACGCGGACCAGCAAAAAATTGAGATTCTTGGAGTTCCTCCGTCATTAATTCAGAAGAACACTGCAGTGAGCCAGCCCGTTGCCGCTGCCATGGCCGAAGGAGCGCGAAGAAAATCAGGCGCCACCTATGCCGTGTCCGTTACCGGCTATGCCGGGCCGGATGGCGGTACAGAGTACGATCCTGTGGGCACCGTTTTCATCGGAATAGCGGGCCCGGCCGGAACCCGGGTCATGCGCTACCGCTACGGCATTGGACGCGATCGCGTCCGCGCGTTGGCCGTTCAACATTCGCTCGACCTGCTGCGCCGCACATTACTAAAGATTGAAAACTAGCGCGGGAATGCTGTTGCTGCCGCGGCCTTTCAGGCCACCTTATTGCGCCGGCGGCGTCAGTTGCGGAAACTCCCCACCGGCTTCGTACGTGGCAATGGCGGATGCGCTCACGTCAATTGTCGACAGAGGAATTTTGCGCGCAACCGGCTTTGAGAAATCCCACAGCATTGCGTCCACAACCGCGTAGTTTTGAACCACCAGTTTTTGACCGTTTTGCAGAACGACGGTGATCGGCGGCTGAACCACGACCGGTTCCGGCTGTGCTGGTACAGCTGGCTGTTGCTGATACTCCGATGATGGCGCAGCCGGCGGCTGGTAAGGTGCCGGAGGAGCACTCGGCTGGTAAGCCGCTGGTGGAGCAGCTGGCTGGTAGGGCGGCGGAGGAGCGTACGGATTGCCACTAGAAACCGTGTAATCCGCTCCGGAATCCGGCGGCGGGGGCGCCGATTCTGAATCGTCGGAATAGCCATAACCGCTGTCGTAGAGAGGAAGAGCCGGATAAATTGGATAAACAGGAACGATCACGCCGCGTCGAACACCGTTGTGCAGGCCGCCGTAGCCGTAGCCGTACCCATTTCCATTCCCCCAGCCCCGGTGATAACCCCCGTTATTCCAGCCTGGCGCCGTTACGTGCGTAGGTCCAAAATTCCACGCCGGTCCGATGTTCCATGACGCCGGATGCATCCCCAAATTGGAGGCTGCGTGCCAATTGACGTATCCGCCCCCTCTGGGCGTAGGTGCAGAGGATAAAGGTGCGACGGGAGCAACACCCCGGCCATACCCGGGCGGCCCGCCGGCGGCTTGGAATGTGAACAGCAAAGCACCACTGATCAGCGTGCCAATCCGAAAGCTGACTGCATTCCAACCCATGGCATCCTCCCATCCTCAATGTAGCGCGATTTGATACCGAGCGTGGGGCGGCTGACGATTTCTCAAATGCGGGGAACCAATTCGGGTCGCATCGCTTGGTTTTGCTGGTAATTACCGGAACGGAGCGAAGAACGTCCGCAGGTTCTCGGCTGCTCCACCGATTGCGCGTGCCAGGCTCAGCTTCGCGACATTATGCGAGAACACGCTGTTGATGTAGTCAAGATTGGCGCTCGCGACGGCTTCCCGCGCCTGAATCATTTCGACATATTCGGCCACCCCTGCGTCCACACGTTGTCTCGTCAGGTCTAGGGTCTCGCGCGTGACGTCCAGATTCCGTCGTGCCACATCCACCTGGGCAGCGGCCGCCTGAAGATCGAGAAATGCACTGCGAATGTCGTTCTCGATATGTCCGCGAACGTCTTCGAGTTCCGCTTTCCGCTGTTGGAGCGCCGCGTCTGCCTCTTCGATGTCGCCTTCCGTGCGGCCCCCTAACCAAATCGGGATACGCAGTGTTCCGACAACTGAAAACGTGCCATGCGATTCGGCCGGGTTCGTGCCGATTACGCCATAATCCGCATTGAGCGACAACGAAGGCAGCCGCTCCGCGCGTGCCGCCGAACGTGTGAATTGGGCCGCCCGAATCTGGGTTTGGGCCGCCTGCAAATCCGGACGTTGGCTCAAAGCTTGCCGCAGCGCTGCCTCAAGTTCCATTGGGGGCGCCGGAGAAAAGGGGATCGAATCGGAAATCTGAAAATGATCCGTGACGGGTAATCCGACCAGCCGCGCTAAATTGATCCTCTGTTTTGCATTGTCATTTTCGAGCGAAACCACGCGTTCGCGTGTCGTTAACAGCTCGACTTCGCTGCGATTCAAGTCTGTTAACGCCAGAACTCCGGCGGAACGTTTTTCGGATGCCTGTTTATATTCCACCTCGGCCGTTTCCAGTTGTGCCCGAACCGATTCCATCCGCGCCTGTGCGGCGATCACTTGCAAATATGCACCACCCACGGCAAGCACCACCAGGTCCCGAGCATCCCGCATGCTGAATTGATCGGCTTTCACCGTCTCCTTGGAGGATCGGTAGTTGTTCAAAGCCGTCATATCTGCCACGGTTTGAGTTAACCTGGCGCGCAGATCGAAATAATTGAATGGGCCGACGACAGTCGGTATCGCCACTCCAGGAAATGGGGACGAGAGGCGAAGGCCGAGAGCTTGCAGATCTGTTTGCTCCACAGTTTCGCTTAAGGTGGTGTTCAGGTTCGGCAATAGCGCGCTGCGGGAAACACGAGACAGACCGCTCGCTTGGCGCACTGCATTGTTGAGCCCGACCGCGCCCAGGTTGTACTGCAATCCCCGCCGAATCGCTTCCTCGAAAGACAGTTTCCCCGAGAACGGAATCGCTGCGCTGCTGGCGCTTCCGGCATACGGTCCGGAGGTCTGCACTGAGGTGTTGATCGTGTTTACACTGCTGGTCGTTCCTGGAATTGCCGATTGCGTTGCGGCTACGGATCCGTTGCTCGCGCCGCGCCCGGATAACGGAAGCTGGTTCGCTACTGTCTGTTGACCGGCGGTTTGCGTGCTAACCTGCGCGTCCACATGGACTGCCGCAGCGAAAGCAGCCACGGCTATGAATAGCCGGCTCAAACGATCGGCATGTTTCTTCGTCATGTTTATCTAACCCAACTGCTTTCTAAAACGCCAGATGCTCAAGGCGAGCAGAACGGCCGTGAAAGCGGCCAGTGCCAGAAAATGCGGCCAGAGCGTTTCAAAAGAGCTTGCTTTCAACATCACGCCGCGGGCGATGATTCCGAAGTGGTAAATCGGATTGAACTTCGTGAATGGCTGCATCCAGTGGGGCATAGCCTCGACCGGCGTCAGCGCTCCCGACAAACTGGCCAGCGGTGGATTCACAAAAAAGCTTGTCAGCTGCGCTTGTTCAGCCGATTTTGTAAATGTTGCGATCACCGTTCCGATGCCTATGCCCGACAGCACGCACAAAGCCGCGCCGGAAAACACCAATAAATAACTGCCTTGAAACGGAACGCGAAATGCCACCCTCATCAGCAGCGTTGCGAACAGTGCCATCAGGCAAAGCAGGACGAATAACGGCGTCATCTTCGCGATGATGATTTCGGACGTGTCCGCCGGCGACATCAGCAGTTGCTCCAGAGTTCCCCGTTCGCGCTCTTTCACCATCGATCCCGCCGAAACAAGCGATCCGTTCAGAATGCATAACAATCCGAACACGCCGCTTACAATGAACCAAGACGTAACCAGTCCTGGGTTGTAAAGGAATGCGGGCGTCAATTGCACTTGACCTCGGCGGCTCACATCCGGCGCCGCAATCTGCGTGAATTGCGCGTGCAAGCCCGAACTCACCATGATTGAGCTGTACGATGCCAGCACGCCTTCGGCATATGCTTTGGCTATCGTCGCCGTATTAGCATCCATCGCGTTCAATAGAAATTGCACTTCGGCGGTACGCCCGCGCTGCAAATCCCGCGCAAAATCATACGGGATGACGGCGCCGGCTTGAACTTTCCCGGCATTGATTGCCCGGCTTAGCTCGGAGGTCGAAATGTAAGTGCCTGCCAGTTTGAAGCTCCGGCTCTCACTTAAAACGGCTACCAGCTCGCGGCTCTCGGGAGTCCTGCTATCATCAACCACTCCCAACCCGATGTTGCTCACCGTAGAATTGAGCGCGTAGCCGAACAACAAAACCTGCAGCGTTGGCGGCACAATCATCGACAAAGCCAGGCGCCTGTCGCGCCGTATCTGCCCGAACTCCTTCTTGATCAGTGCCAGCACGCGGTAGCCAATAATCCGGCGTAGAAATTTGTTCATCGCTATGCCTTCACTTGCATGCGCCGCATGTTGGCCCAAGCGATAAAGTAAAACACCGCACCGATCGCGCCGATCACCAGAATCTTGGACCAGGTCGCCGCCCAGCCGCCGCCTTGCAGCAACGCGTCGCGAACCACATAGATGTAGTAAGTTCCCCAGATAAAACTGGAAATCCAGCGAATCCCTGCGGGAATGTTCTGTATCGGAAAAATCAAGCCAGAGAGCAGAAACACCAGCAGAAAGCCGCCCATGGCAACAGCCTGCATAGCCGCAGCCTGGCTTGGGATTGCCGCGCCCACCATAATCCCGAACGCCGCGACGCAGAAAGAATAAAGCAACGTCGCCACCAGGAACGGCGTGGGATCACCTGCGAATTGCAGCCCAAAATAGGTGAACAACATCAGCATCAGCGGTACACATTCACACAAGCCAACGATCATGAACGCGAAAATCTTGCCCAGCAGAAACTCGTGCGCCGAAATGCTCGAGACATACACCTGCAAAATCGTCTTGTTCTCTCCCTCCTTCGCCATTGCGAGCGAAGCGAGGAGCGGGGGAAACATCGAAACCGCAAGCACAAACACGCCCGGGCCGGAGTACTTCCGGCTGGAGAGGCCGGGGTTGTACCAGAGCCGGATCTGCGCCTCCACCGGAGGAGCTTGCAGCGCCCCCGAGCGCTCCGCGTTATACGCGCGAATCGTCTGGCTGGCATCGCCGGCCACCAGATTCGCCGTGTTCGAATCCGAAGCGTCGATCAGCATTTGAACCGGTGCGTTCGCGCCTCGCGCCAGATTGCGGCCAAAGCGCGCCGGAATAATCAGCACCGCATGAGCGGTATTCGCTCGAAATGCCGCCTCCGGCTGTTTGTCGGCAGGCCAGGACACAACATGAAACGACAGCGAGGAACGAAACGCATCGATAAGGTCGCGCGATGCCGAGGAATCGTCCAGATCCTGGACGATAATTGCCATTCCGCTCACTTTGAGCGCAATCGAATTACCCATCAGAAACAGCAGAATGCACGGAAGCACGAGTGCCAGGGCCAGCGCCAGTCTGTCCCTGATAATCTGTGTCAATTCTTTTCTTGTCTGTGCCAGAACGCGTCTCATAACATCCTTCTCAGTCTTCCGATGCCACTTTGCCTTGCAATCGTGCTTGTTCCACCACGCTGATGAACACGTCCTCAAGTGAGAACCGTTGTTCCTGTACCGAAAGCACCTGGATGCCGTGCGCCGCCAGCCGCTCTCGATGAATGCGTTCTGCGCTCGGCGCATCCTGTTCCGTGATGACATGCAGGCGATCGCCAAACAGCGATATGCGCCAGCGGGCGTTCTCAGCTTTGAGAAGGTCTGCTGCTCGCTGTGGTTGATCCACTCGGAACTCGAGAAGATGCCCCGGCTGTTTTTTCTTGATCTCGCTTGGCGCGCCCTCCGCAACCAGTTCACCTGCGACCATAAAGCCCAGGTGATTACACTGCTCGGCCTCTTCCAGATAGTGCGTCGTCACCAGTACCGCGGTCCCACGGTCAGCCAGGTTGTTGATCATCGTCCAGAAAGCGCGCCGTGCTAGCGGATCGACCCCCGACGTAGGTTCGTCCAGGAACAGAATGCTCGGCTCATGCATGATGCAGGCGCCGAACGCCACGCGTTGCTTCCAGCCGCCCGGCAGGCTCCCGGTGATTTGATTTTCTTTCCCTTGGAGGCCGGAAAATGCGAGCACCCAGCGGCGCTTTTCGTCCAGCTCTTCTTCCGGCACGCCGTAGACGCCTGCGAAAAAATCGAGGTTCTCGCGAATGGAAAGATCGTCATACAGCGAAAATTTTTGCGACATGTAGCCAATGCGCTGTCGCACATTTCGCGAACGTAAGCTTCCGTGTTCCCCGGCGAGCTGCATCTCGCCGCTGGTTGCCGCCAGCAGGCCGCACAACATTTTGATCGTCGTTGTTTTACCCGCGCCGTTAGCGCCCAATAGGCCATAGATCTGTCCATAACGGATTTCCACGGAAACGTTGTGGACCGCCAGGAACGCGCCGAATTGCTTCACTAGGTTTTTGGCGCCGATGGCAATCTGGCCGCGCAATCCGCTGTGGTCGTGCTGCGCGGGATACTCCTCCGCGCTTGCTTCCTGACCGAGGGCCCGCAGTTCGGCAACGAAGGTATTTTCGAGCGTCGGCTCATCGATGTGAATATCCTCAATCGTCAAACCGTGAGCGCCGATCGTCTCGCGGGTAATTCGTTCCGCCTCTTCGGGGTCTTCCGCCAGCAGATCGAGACGATCTCCAAACCTCTGCACATCCAGGATGTGCTCGCGATGCTTGAGTTCCTTCGTGAGAATTCGTTCCGCTTTTCCGAGATCGGAAGTACGCACTTCCAGCCGTTTCGCATTCAGTCCCGAACGCAGTTCCTGCGGAGTTCCCACACTACGAATCGAGCCTTGATGAATCAACGCCACGCGATGACAGCGTTCGGCTTCGTCCAGGTAAGGAGTGGCTACTACGACCGTCAGCCCGCTGTTGGCCAGATGCGCCAATGTATCCCAAAACTCGCGCCGCGATACTGGGTCGACACCGGTCGTTGGTTCGTCCAGAAGAAGAACATGCGGCTCCGGCACGAGAGCACACGCGAGCGCCAGCTTCTGCTTCATACCGCCGCTCAGCCGCCCTGCCAGACGGTCTCGAAACCGCTCCATATCGAACATCTCCAGGTACTTGCGGCCGCGAGCTTGAATCGCGTTTGCCGGAACTTTCCGGAGATCGCCGATGTAGCGGATGTTCTCGCTGACGCTCAGGTCGGGGTAAAGGCTGAACGTCTGGGTCAGGTAGCCAGTTGCCGAACGCATCTGTCGCGCCGGACGGCCGAAAATCTCCGCCGTGCCGGAGGTGGCCTCCATCACGCCCGCAAGAATTTGGAAGGTGGACGTCTTTCCCGCGCCGTCCGGACCAATGAGGCCGAAAATCTCACCCGCTTGGATCTCGAGATCGATGCCTCGCACCGCCTCAATCGCCCCGTATCGTTTCCACAGATTCTCCAGGCGAATCGCCGTCCGGTCGAACTCGACAATTGCAGGAACTGTTGCCATTTACTTCGTCCGGTGCCCGGGCCAGTTGTCGCCCTGAACTAATACTTCGCCGTCCGCGGGCATCCCGGGTTTTGCAAAACCGACGGCGCCTTTCAGTTGCAGCTTCACGCCCACGACCTGCTTCACGCGGTCGTCCCGAAAGTACGTGTTTTCCGGTGTAAAAGTCGCCTGCGGATCAATGCGCAGCACGTACGCCTCAATCGCGCGATCGGGATGAGAATCGAGATAGACTCGCGCCGCTTGCCCGATCTTGACCTTTCCAATCTGGCCTTCCGGTACAAAACCCCGTAGGTAAACCTTCCTCAGATCCAACAGCGTGACAATCGCAGTGCCGGCCGTTACGACTTCGCCCGGTTCGGCTGCGCGCGTGATCACGGTGCCGTCGAAAGGTGCGGTAATCGTAAGATCCTGGCGATTGGCCTCAGCTTCCTCGAGTTGGAACTTCGACTCCTCTGCGTTTGCGGCGGCGCTCGCAATTTCCGCCTGCTGCTGGGCGATTTGGCGTCTCACCGCGGATGCCGCCGACCGGCGAATGCTTGGATTGCTCAAATTTGCTTTCGCTGTCGTGAGTGCACCGTTGGCGGCATCCACTCGTTTCTGTGCAGCGGCCACCGCCGCGGCTTGCTGGTTGGCCGTTGATTCTGACTGTTTCCCCTGACGTTCCGAAACGGCGCCGGTCTTTGCGAGCCGCGTATACGCATCTTTGTCGAACAATGCGATCTGATACGACGCCTGCTGTTGGGCCAGATCTGCTTCTGCCGCCGCCAGATCCGCCTCCGCCTGGCGAACCCGTCCTGCTGAGTCCACTTGGGCCTGCTCGGTTTGGAGTTCGTTCCCTTGCAGCTGCTCTTCCAATACCGAAACCTGAACTTTGGCCGACGCCGATCGCGCCTCTGCCGCCGCCAATGCCGCCCTGGCTTGTTCTTCGCGCGCTTTTACCTGTTGGTCATCCAGCAGCGCGATGATTTCGCCCGCCTTTACCTCATCTCCTTCGCGAACACGCACCTCCACGATGCGCCCGCTCGTTTTGGGTGCAACCGCTGAGTCGTCCCCTTCAATTCGGCCGCTCAGCTGAACGATGTTATCGGGCACGGCGGGTGTCGCAATGAACTGACGCCAGATGAAAAAACCAGCGATGGCAATAAGTGCGATTACCAACAACCGGATGAAGCGCTTTTGCTTGCCTGTAGCCGGCGGCACGCCGTCCTGCCTTCCCGTCCTCGGCGGATCGCTCACCGCAGCTGCCTTGCTTGTACCTGATTCGTTCATCCGCTGCTTCTCCCGCTCTTCTTCTCTTTTCGCTCCACTCTTTCGCCGCTATGCTCGCTCCGAAACGCTCTTAAATACGCCAGGGAAAAGTCCGCGATATGGCTCGCCACCATGTCCATCTGGGTTGGCGTCATTTTCAGTTCCGGCCACAGACGCGCAAGCACAGGCGCGTGATGCGCATAGTGGATCACCTGCCCGACA
Organism: Bryobacteraceae bacterium; assembly: GCA_036269815.1. Lineage (GTDB taxonomy): Bacteria > Acidobacteriota > Terriglobia > Bryobacterales > Bryobacteraceae > Bog-105. The sequence goes on along the minus strand of DATBDT010000006.1, from coordinate 50,798 downwards.
ATGCTTTGCGCGCACAACCGCGTCTTGTCATCGTCCGGCGATAACCCGAGTATCTGCGCCAGCAGCGAACGGAGCTGTTGGTGTAACGGCTTTATCGATTCATCCACCACCCGGGCGATAGCCGGCGTCGGCCGCGCTAGTTCATGCAGTATCAGCTGCATCTGCAAATGGCCTTGCTCCCGCCGCTGCATGATTCGGTTCATCATCAGGCGGATGAACTGCCGAAGTATCAATTCGGGCTCTAGATCCTGCGCCAGGAGATCGGTGAACCCACGTATCTGCGTCGGGTCCTTCATCGTATAGCGCAGCACTTCCGTATAAAGCTCCAGCTTGTCGCCGAAGTGGTAATTCACCAGTGCAATGTTTACGTTTGCGCGCTTACAAATCTCCCGGATTGTCGACCCGTGGTATCCACCCTCTGTGAAGACGGCAAATGCCGCCCGCAAAAGCTTGCTGCGTGTTTCATCCACGGCGGCGGACTGCCGCGCTCCAGAGGCCATGGTTAAACAAAAGTTTAAAACAGATGTTTAACGTAGTCCAGATAAATCTTTGGCCGCCCACAAAGCGTCGTTTATCTCACCAAAGTCCGGGAATAATCGCGTGCACGTGACGCTTGTATTCTGCGTATTGCTCGCCGAATTCTTGCGACATGAAAAGTTCTTCAGTGCCCCATTTTATGCGCCACGCCGTCACCATCAGAGCAACCGCGATCAACCCTCCGACCTCTCCCCGCGCCAGCGCCGTTCCCAGTGCTGCAAACGAAAATCCGGCATAAATCGGATGCCGGACAATGGCATATGGTCCTCTCTGGATCAGTTGGTGGTCTTGCTTGACCTCGACTGCCGAACTCCAGTTACGTCCCAAAAAGAAGCGCGCCCAAAGGCACAGCCCAATCCCGGCGATGGTGATGGCAAAACCGAGAATGTCGGCCGTCGCCGATGACGGTCTGAACCTGACTCCCAGAAAACCGGCACGTATGCCCGAATTGAACAGCAACAAATAGGCCGCAACCACCAGCACGCGATAGGTGATGCTTGCCGCCGTCGATTGCCTCCGCTGCGTTCTCTTGGTAAGGAATGCCGCAAGCAGCCAGATGATCAGGATGGCCATCCAGGCGTAATAACATGCAGCCAACCAATTCACAACAGAATAGACGGTAACAGATTGAACGAAGTTTGGTGAATCGACCGGGTTAGCCGGGCCTTAGTTTGCCGTTGCCAGAGCTGCTGTCGTGGCGCTAATTTGGCTAAGCATCTTGGCAAGTTCTTCCGCACGGACCGGCTTAGCGATTCTTCTCTCGATGCCCGCGGCGGCGCTATCGGACGAACTCGTCATCAGGTAAATGGGAGTGCGCATACCCTCGCATTCAAACTCCCGGACATTTCGCACAAACGTGCCTGTGTCCATGTCCGGCAATTGCGCGCTCACCAGGATCAAGTCAAAGATGTCGGCGCAAAACACCTCGAGACCCGCCGCAGCATTCGAGAGCGAACTGACATGGTGTCCGGCTGATTCGAGAAATCTGGTCGCGCTCGATCTGTTCGCGCCGTCTTCGTCCACTACCAGGATCGACAGACGTCGAAAGCTGAGTTTCGACAGAACTTCAACATCGGCGACCCGCGGATAGTGTCTCGCGATGGTTTCCAGTTTCACCGTGAACTGGAAAGTAGTGCCGGCCCCGACGTGGCTTTGCACTTCAATCTTGCCGCCCATCATTTCTACCAGACGCTTGCAAATAGATAATCCGAGACCTGTCGATCCTGTCCGCTCACTCACCGTAGTCGTGGAGTCTCGAAATGGCTCAAAGATGACTGCCTGCTGGTCGTAAGGAATTCCGATTCCGGTATCGGCTACCTTCACCCCCAGGATGAGATGATCCCCTACCGGGCCGATGGCCGAAGCATTCAAAACAATGCCGCCGCTCGTGGTGAATCGTACGGCATTATCGAGTAGGTTCACAATAATCTGACGGAGTCGAACAGCATCGCCGCTTACGACATCCGGCAGATCCGGGTCTATCCTGCACGCCAGGTCCAAACTTTTTCGCGAAGCGAGCGGCTCGATGAGCTTGATTGCCGACAAAAGGCAGTCCACCGGCGAAAACTCCCGGCGCTCCAACTCCAGGCTGGACGACTCCATGCGTGAAAAGTCCAAAACGTCCGAAAGAACATGCACCAGCCACTCCGCCGAGGTAAGCACGCGGTCCAGGTATTCGCGTTGTACCGGCGTAAGGTTAGTCTTCAAAGCCATTTCGGCAAAGCCGAGAATTCCGTTCACAGGAGTTCGCATTTCATGGCTGATTCGCGCCAGAAAGTCGCTTTTGGTTACATTCGCCCTCTCTGCGTGGATGGTTTGAGTTTCAACTGTAGACATCTTGGCTCGCAGCGTCCGCGTCTCGCGCAGAAGTCTGCGATGTATGACCGTGAACCAAAACAGAGCTATGCCCACGCCAAGGAAAGCCGCTAGGAGGCTTAAACCGTTCACCGAAATGCTGGTCCCGAGCTGCATGCAAAACCTTGGGTGTCGCCACTCTTATCGGCGTACGACACGAAAGGTTTAGGGTTACAAACGTCTCAACGCAAAGATAGTCGGAATTTCCTGATATCCCTCAGCCGCCGCCGAACGGAGCCGCAAGCGTAAGCACGCTCAAAAACTGGCCAGGGCCGTAATTCAAGCCAACGCAGCTCTATATAAGGCCAGCAGTTTCCCCCAGGCGCGCTCTGCATCCGCCTTGTTATAAATCGGAGTGCCATTCTGCATCGGCATATCCGGGACGCACCAGCCATGCAGAGTGCCGGGGTACACCTCGATCTCCGCAGGGACATTTGCCGCGTCAAAGGCCTCTTTTAGCTTGACCTTCGCATCCGGCTGGCGGGTGTCGTCGCTAGCCGCAACGGCAAAGTACATCCGCGCCTTGATCTTGGGCGCTAGCAGATGCGGGCTCTCCGGCCTATCCGTCACCAAACCGCCGCCGTGGAACGAAGCTCCCGCCCCGATGCGGTCGGGGACGCTTGCGGCGGTTCTCACCACCAGCGGGCCGCCCATGCAGTAACCTTGTGTTCCTATCTTCTTCGTCTTATCCACTTCTTTCTGCGAGTCGAGAAATCCGGTAAACGCAATTGCATCTGTCTCCGCATGTTTAGGATCGCTCGCCGACGCCATCAGCGGGCGAAGCTTTGCCATATCGTCCGGATTCTGGAAATTGAAATGGGACGCGTCGGTAAAAGGAGCCTTTGTCACGCGATAAAAGGGATTCGGCACGATCACTGAGTAGCCTTCGCCCGCAAGGCGTTTGCCCATCTCGCGCATGGACGGCCGCAGACCAAAAGCATCCGGCCAGAGGAGAACACCCGCATGCGCGCCCGACGCCGGATGGATAAATGCCGCATCGCACGTGCCATCCGGGGTCTTAATCTCAACATCTTTTTCGACCACAGAAACACTTCCGGCGGCGGAGAGCCGAGCTTGCTCCCACGCCCGCGCTCACCGAAAGCGCAACGAAATCCCGCCGCGCCATCTCGCCGCTGACCACACCTGTTGAATTCTTCATGATTGCTACCCCTTCGCGAGAGTTATAGCTAGTGAATCGTTCGTGTCTTGCGGTTCATGTAGTCCATCAGTAAGTAGTTGCCCAGCGTGTACGGCGTCGTGAAATACGCCTTCCCCTTGCACATCTCCGTGATCTTCTGCACAAACTGAATCAACCCGTAATCGCTCGCCAGCATGAACGTGTTGATCAGGATGCCGCTCTTCCGGCAGCGCGCAACTTCTTCCAAGGTCTTGCTGATGACCAGTGGATCCAATCCGAAGGCGTTCTTGTAAACGCGCCCGTCCTCCAGCGTCAAAGCCGAAGGTTTTCCGTCCGTGATCATCACAATCTGTTTCATGTCCTTCTTCTCTTGAGAAAGAAGGCGCTGCGCGAGGATCAGGCCATCGCGGGTATTGGTGTAGAAAGGTCCCACCTGCACTCGCGCCAGTTCCGAGATGCGAAGTTCTTCCGCCGAATCGTGAAACAGCACGCAGCGCAGCGAATCGCCGGGGTATTGCGTACGAATCAGGTGCGCAAGCGCGAGCGCAACCTTCTTTGCCGGCGTAAAGCGGTCTTCACCATAAAGAATCATGCTATGGCTGCAATCGAGCATCAGCACCGTCGCGCACGAACTCTGGTACTCCGATTGGTGGACGTGCAAATCCGTGTATTCCAGATCCAGCGGCAGTTTCAAACCTTCCCGCTGAATGGCGGAAAACAACGTGGCGCTGACATCCAGGTTCATCGTGTCGCCAAATTCATAGCACTTTGCGCCGCCGCTGGCGTCAATGCCCGTCGAGAGGTCGCGCGTGTCGTGCGCCCCAAAACTCGATTTGCCGAGCGATCCTAAAAGGTCGCGCAGCGTCTTGAATCCCAGGAAATCAATCGCCTTGCTGGTTACTTCAAAATGCGCATTGCTTTGCGGGCCGTTTTGTCCCCCGGTCGCATTCGTCTGATCGGACGGCTGCCCATCCATGCTGATATACCCGCCGTCTTGCAGCTTCTGGACGAGGTTCTGCAGCAGCTGCTCCCGCTGCTCCTCTGACATCTGCTGTAATCGCTCTTGAATCTGCTGGGCCTGTTCCGGATCGAACAGGTCGCCGCCCTCGAGCGCACGCTCGATCGCCCGTTTCAGGTCTTCGAGCGTCTGCTGATTCATTTCCGAGAACTGCATATACGGATCTTGAAATCCGCTCTGCAGCAGATGATCGGCAAGCGCTCGCAAAAGATCTTCCGCGTCTATCCCGAGATCTTCCTCCTGGAACCGTGAATAGAGTACTCGTCGCAGACGTTCCTCCGGCTCAGTTCAAGTTACGCCGTCCACCTCGTCGCGGATCGAAGCCGCGGCGTGTGTCTTCGCGCTCATCGCGCCGTTCTTCACGCGCTAATCGTTCGCCGGCAACGAATGCCAACTCCTCATTGCGGCCAATCCGCTTTTGCGCGTACAAGCCTTCCAGAATGAACTCCCCGGCCGAGGCTCGCAGCGCATCGCTTTCATTCGAAGAAAGCCCCAGCTTGCCTGTATGCGCCAAAAGATCCTGAATGCTGGAAAGTTGATCGATGACCGCGGCCGCGCTTAGATTTTCGTCCAGCTTCAGCGCGCCCCCAAGTTCGAACCATTGCACGACATTGCGGAGATTCACGCCGTCAAAGTACGACGTGAACACTTTCCCCACAGCACTTCGAATCAGCTCGCGCGCGATTGTGTCGCCGCCTTTCAGTTCGCCCTCGTATTCCAGTTCCAGCTTTCCGGTAATGGAGGGAATTGCGGCGTATAGGTCAAGAATGCGCGGCACTGCCGCCGTATCCTTGCTGGCCAATGCCCTGCGCTCGGCATTCGATAACACGTTTTCCAGCACCGAAATCGGAAGCCGCTGCGAAACTCCGGATCGCTTATCCACGCGCTTGTCGTCTCGGGCTAGAAAAGCAATCTGTTCCACAACTTCACGGATATAGCGCGGCACTTCGATCTGCATCGGAGAGTTGCGCTTTGTCCACGCTTCCTGCTTCGTGATCGCCAGTCCATGCGCTACCGTCAACGGGTAGTGCGTTCGAATCTCGCTGCCGATGCGGTCTTTCAACGGAGTAATAATTTTGCCGCGAGCTGTGTAGTCTTCCGGATTCGCCGTAAACACCAGCATCACGTCTAACGGAAGCCGCACCGGATATCCCTTGATCTGCACATCGCCTTCCTGCATGATGTTGAACAATCCCACCTGCACTTTTCCCGCAAGATCCGGAAGTTCATTCACCACGAACAGACTGCGATTCGCGCGCGGCAACAAACCGTAATGGATTGTCAGTTCATTCGAAATATCACGCCCGGCCCGCGCCGCTTTAATCGGATCAATGTCTCCGATCATGTCCGCGATCGTGACATCGGGCGTCGCCAGCTTTTCCACGTACCGGTCCACTCCCGCTACCCATGCAATTGGCGTGGCGTCGCCTAGTTCCTGCACCAGGTCGCGGCACTGTTTGCAGATCGGCGTTAGCGGATGATCCCGGATTTCGCAGCCCGCGATGTAAGGCATCCACGGATCAAGCAGGCGTGTCAACATGCGCGCCAAACGAGTTTTTGCCTGGCCTCTCAGACCCAGCAAAATGAAGTTGTGCCGCGACAAAATTGCGTTCGTGATCTGAGGAACTACCGTATCCTCATAACCCATCACGCCGGGAAACAATTCTTCCCCGCGGCTGAGTTTACAAAGCAAATTGGAGCGCAGCTCCTCTTTTAGGGTTCGACCGGTTTGCAGCTGATCGAAAAAACGGCTCGAGCGCAGCGTGCCGAGCGTGCGGGGCAAGTCGGTGTGTTGCATTTTTGCTGACGGGCGTTCCGGACTTTCCTCAAGTCTAACAGCGTGGTTTGACGCGCCTTCTTTTGTCAGGGTGTCTGCTCTCCGTAGGCAAGGGACGGGGTATAATCCGCCATAAGCTCTGCGCCATGGCGTCGCACACGTGAAGTTCCCTCTGAACCCAAGCCGATGGGCACGAGCCCCCGTGATCGTCGGAGGAGTAGCTGCAATGGTACTCCTCGCAATTTGGCTCTTCCATCCTCGGCAGCCATTCCTTCCAAGCCGTCCGCTGCGCATTGGTTTTGAAAACAATCCGCCGGTCCAGATCCGCACGCCCAACGGCTTTTCCGGTCTGAGCGTGGAGATCGTAAGAGACGCGGCCAGAAAGGCCGGCATCCAGCTCCAGTGGGTCGAAACCGGAACCAGTTCCGATGAGGCTTTCCGGAAAGGGCTTGTGGACCTTTGGCCGCTGATGATTGATCGGCCCTATCGCCGCAAGTACGTGCATTTTGCCGCGCCCTATATGCACAGCGGCCACGTGCTCCTGCTTCTGGACCAGACGCCGACCCCCGGCCGCGACTTTCGGGGCCGGATAGCAATCTTCAAATTACCGCTGCACATTCAGGAATTGCGCGGCCTGTTCCCTCAAGCCCAGATTCTGGACATCGCAGAGTTCCACGACGTTCTAAAACAGGTGTGTACCGGGAATGCCGCGGAGGCTTTTTTTGAGGCGCGGGTGGCACAGGGCGAGCTTCGAGATCGCCCTGCTGATTGCGCCTCGGCGGCCCTTCGCGCCCAGACCGTTCCTCAACTTAGGTTTGATGCCGGCGTGGCCTCCACCTTCGAAGCTGCTGCTGCCGCTGACCGGATTCAAAGCGAAATTGAAAAGATGTTTCGCGATGGCGAGCTTGCCTCACTGATCGCGAAATACTCATACTTCGGCCTCGACGATACCTGGGCATCCTATGAGCGGATCGAGGAAGAAAAGCGCCACCATTGGATGGCCTGGGCCGGCTGCAGTCTAGCCTTTGCATTGGGCGTAGCGTTTTGGCTCTTCGGGTCTTTGCGGCAGCGCAAACGCGTCGAAATCGCACTGCGGCAAAGCGAAGCGCGTTTCCGGAGCCTCGCCAACACAGCCCCGGTGATGATCGTCGCATCCGGTCCGGACGGTCAGGCCACTTTCTTCAATAAGACTTGGCTCGACTTCACCGGGCGCTCCATGGAACAGGAACTCGGGTATCGCTGGCTCGACAACGTGCACCCCGCCGACCAGGCCCATGCCCGCACGAAGTATGAGCAGTCATTAGCGGCACGTGAGAATTGCAGCATCGAATATCGCCTGCGAAGGTCTGACGGAGAGTACCGTGAACTGATTTGCAACGGCGTTCCCCGTTTTGAGACGGATGGCGTCTTTAGCGGCTATATCGCCAGTTGTGTGGACCTGACCGACATCAGGAAGGTGCAGGAAGAAGCTCACCAGCGTCAGAATCTGGAGAGCCTGGGCGTGCTGTCCGGGGGAATCGCGCATGACTTCAACAACCTGCTGGGAGGAACCCTTGCTCTCTCCGAACTGGCCCAGTCGAAGCTCGCGGAAGGGACCGCGCCTTTCGATGAGCTGCGGAACATCTGCGACGTAGCCACCCGCGGTTCGGAAATCGTTCGCCAACTGATGATCTATGCAGGCAACGAAAGCGCCGAGCTTGAACCGGTGGACGTCACTTCGGTCGTATCGGAAATGCTCGAATTGCTGAAGGTTGCGGTTTCCAAGCACGCCGTCGTGACGGCGAGTCTCGGGCAGGGTCTTCCCCGCGCCCGCGCAGACTCCGCGCAAATTCGGCAGGTCGTGATGAACCTCGTAACCAATGCTTCGGAGGCGATCGTTGATCGTGATGGAGTCATTCTGGTCAGGACCCACCATCTCGCCGTCGGCTCGGGCTCAACCCGGCTTGAGGCAGCGAAGAGCCTGCCGGAAGGTGACTACATTTGCCTGGAGGTCTCCGATAACGGATGCGGGATGACGCCGGAGACGCAACGCAAGGCTTTCGACCCGTTCTTCACCACCAAATTCGCCGGCCGCGGCATGGGGCTCGCGATAGTACAGCGCATTGTTAGCGGAGTTGGAGGCGGTATCCATATCGTGAGCGCGCCCGGCCGCGGTTCCAGTATCCAAGTATTGCTGCCATGTGCTGCCGGGATGGTTCAGACGAACGAAGGACGCGGCGCCGTTGCTCCTCAGGAGCGCGAATCGCACCCGCTCGGGAGTATCAGCATCCTGGTAGTCGAAGATGAGCGGCCACTGTTGCTCGCCGTGTCGAAGCTGCTTCAGCGCAAAGGATACTCGGTAATTCAGGCCGGCGACGGTTCGTCCGCGTTAGAGCTGATTCGCACTAGCCATGGTCCTATCAATGCGATGTTGCTGGATGTCACGTTGCCCGGCGCGTCCGCCCGCGAAGTACTGGAAGAAGCCGAGCGGCTTCGGCCCGATCTGATACCGATTCTCACCAGCGCCTATAGTCACGAAAGCATTCGAGCCAACTTTAACGGTCTCAGGGCGGAACACTTCATTCGGAAGCCGTTCCGTGTGGATGACTTGACACGCCTTTTAAATACCCTCCTTGCCCGCTCCCCGGCGCGCCCGGCCGGCTATCCGCAAAACGGCAAAGCGGACGCCGCAGGCAAAAAATACGGCATCACTTAATCTGATGTCGCAGTGAATCGCCCGTAACGCAGCGCCAGACTGGGCAGCAGTAAAAGGTTCAAAAAGGTGGACGTTACTAAACCGCCCAAAATGACTACTGCCATAGGTCCTTCGATCTCGCGGCCTGGTGCGCCCGATCCGATCGCCAGCGGCAAAAGGCCAAGCGCAGTGACTGTCGCGGTCATCAAAATGGGCACAAGCCTTTCAGCAGCGCCGCGGAAGGCCGCATCGCGCCCCCACGTCATTCCCTCTTTGTTGACCAGGTGCTCAAAATGGGAAATCATCATGATCGAGTTTCGTGTCGTTATGCCGAACAGCGTGATCAATCCGACCAGCGAACCTACGGTGATGTAGCCGCCGTTCAGGTACGCGGCGAAAATCCCTCCTACCAGCGCAAAGGGCAGATTCACGAGAATCAATCCCAGGTTTCGCAGGTTTCCAAAAACTACATACAGCAGTAAAACGATACCGGCAAATGCGATCACCGAGTAAAGCAACACTTCCCGCTGAGTGGCTGCCCGAGCCTCAGCCGTCCCGGTGAAAAGCGCATAGGTCGCAAGCGGGAAAGCGATGCGTTGCGCTATCGCCTTTTGCGCTGCCGCCACAAACGACGCCAGATCGCGTCCTCTGACGTTACACGTCACCGTCTGAAGCCTGCTTGCACCATCGTGAAGAACTGTCGATCTGCCAGTCGTTAGAAAGACATCCGCAAGTTCGTTCAGGGCTACTCTCACGCCCTGGTCACTGCCAAGCAACAGCGAGCCAATCTTCCCGGGATCTCTTCGCACATCCGGGTGAAGGATGACGACCACGTCTATGATGCGATTACCCTCGTAAACCTCGGATACAGAAGTTCCTTGATAAGCAGTTTGGATTCCGTCGAGCACCTTGACCGGCTGAAATCCAAACTGCGCGAGACGTTCCGGGCGCAGTCGAATTCCGATCTCGGGAACACCGGGCGGTGATGGGATCTGCACATCAACAGCGCCCGGAACGGTCGAAAGCACGGCCGAAACTTCTCGCGCCTTTTGATCGAGTATGGCCAGATCGTTACCCAAAATTTTGATGACGACCTGCCCGGCTGAGCCTGAGAGCACCTCCTCCATCCGCTCGGATAGAAACGGCTTGATTGAAAACGAAAACCCTGGGAATAAGGACAAGCACCTGCGTATCTGCTCTTCCACCTCAGACCCGGCCGCCGGTTTCAATTTGATGTGGAATTCGCTGTAATTTACGCCGGAGGTGTCGTCGGCGAGTTCAGCTCTGCCAATCTGCTGGGCGACCGAAGCAACTCCCGGATCTTTCAAAAGTTCGCGGCTGATTGCACGCCCGGTTCTTATGGTGTCCGCTAACGAGGTCCCCGGCAGCGAGATCGCATGCGCGATGAAGTGTCCCTCGTGCAAATCCGGCAAGAACCCTCCTCCAAGGAACGGGACCGTCACCAGAGCGGCTGCCAATAAGACCGCCGCCCCGGCAATGAAGAACCCACGCCTCTCGATTGTGAAGCTGAGCAGTCGGGCATATTGCCCTTTCAACCAGATGATCGATCGCGGCTCTTCTTCCGTTTCGGCCGTTTTGGGAAGCAGAAAAACGCAAAGGGCCGGAGTTACCGTAACCGCCACCAGTAAAGAGGAGAGAATCGCAATTACGTATGTGACAGCAAGCGGACGAAATAACCTGCCCTGGACACCGGACAACGCAAATACAGGGATGAAAACGACAGCCACGACGAAGGTCGCGTAAACAACCGCCGAGCGCACTTCAAGCGAGGCACTCCGGACAACCCGAAAGACCGACCGGAAATCCCGTGTTCTTCCGGAATTCTGAAGCAATCGTCGATGAATATTTTCGACATCGATAATGGCGTCGTCGACAACTTCCCCGATTGCAATCGCCAGCCCGCCCAGGGTCAGAGTGTTCAGACTTTGCCCCATGTAGTACAAAATGACGATCGCAATCAATAGTGAAAGCGGTATCGCGCTCAGAGAAATGAACGCGATCCGCATATTGAAAAGGAATAGAAACAAGACAACAGCCACCAGCACCCCGCCGAGCAGAAGCGACGTGCTGAGATTGTGAACGGCGGTCGTGATGAAGTCAGCCGGCCTGAACATCGCCGGGTGAAGGTCGATTTGAGCAGCAGCGAAGGCCGGGCTCATCGCTGCCACCTCTTTTTCAACGGCTTCCGTTACTTCCAGGGTGTTTTCGCGATATTGACTCGAAACCTCGACCAAAACCCCGGGCTCGCCATTCACCGTCGCGCCACCGATCGGCGGAGCACCCGCTTCGTCAACATGCGCAACGTCGCGGAGACGAACCGCCGCGCCTCCTTCCCCTCGGATAATCGAACTCCCGATCTGCACGGGAGCCAGTGCCTGGCCGAGCGAGCGAAGAGTTATCCGCTGATTGTCATCTTCAACAAAGCCCGCACCGCGCACGCCAGTCGCATTCTTAGCAGAACTGAGGACGTCCTCGATCGAAACTCCATACTGCACTAGCTTTTCCGGGGCAACCTGGATCTGAAGCTGTCTGATATCACCTCCAAAGATCGCCACCCGCGCAACGCCGTGAATGCCAAGCAACCGCGGCCGGAGCACCCAGTCGGCGAACGTTCGCAACTCCATGGGTGAGCGGTATTTGGAGGTGAGTCCTTCGATCAGCAGCAAACTCGTCGAACCGGTCAGAGGAGCCATTACCGGCGGCTGAACTCCGATGGGAAGCCGCGCTGCCGCTTCACTGATACGTTCGCTGACCATCTGGCGCGCGCGATAAACGTCTATACGGTCCTGGAACGTAATTGTGACCACCGAGAGTCCGAGTGAGGATTGCGACCGGAGGGTCTCTAATCCGGGCACTCCATTGACGGAGTTTTCCACTGGCACGCTGACCAGTTGCTCCACCTCTTCCGGCGCTAGGCCCGGCGCCTCTGTCTGAATGACCACACGCGGCGGCGCAAACTCCGGATACACGTCATATTTGGAATGCAGCGTGATGTAAACGCCATACCCAAGCACCAGGCACGCCAGCGCTACTACTACGCCTCGAAAGCGTATAGAAAACGAGACGAGGGCCTGCAGCATTACTCTTCGTCCGACTCCAACTGATACCTCAGCTGTTCGGAGAGCAAGCTCTGCGCACCCGCGATAACGATCCGCTCTCCGGGCGCGAACCCGGATCTTGCGATCCAGCCCTCTTTTCCAGGCTCTTCCAAATGGGCCACTCGGCGCACAAACTCACCCGCGGCCCTCTCGACATAGACCCAAGTCTCGCCTTCGTAGCGCAGAATTGCGGAGGAAGGGATCGATACACCTGTGACTCGTTGCCCGGTAACCGGGATATGCGCAGTGACGGCCTGGCCCGGTCTCAGGGGAGCCTTACCAGGTGCGAGCCGGAATAGCCATGTCTGTCCCGGATACTTCGGATCTATCGATCCGGCAAGGGCCACGCGATGTGCGGCGAGAGCGACGTCCGGATTATCTGCCAGATAAATAGTCGCGCGGCTCGGCGAAGCAGGCACACTTTGACCGGGGGGAACGTGCAAGCGGGCCAGCAGGTGATCGAATCTACTCACGCGCAGGAGGGGCTGACCGGCTTGAACGGTCTCGCCCGGCTGAGCAGCTATCTCGGTAATTTGTCCGCTCTTGCGCACTTGCAGCGGTCCCGGTCCAACACCGGAATCAACCTGCAGCGGCGCTGCCAGCAACTTGACAGATGCTTGCGCTGACTTCAGCCTGGCTTGCTGGGCGGCAAGCTGGGCTTCGGCTTCTTCGACGGCCTTGTCGGACACGTTTTGATCGTTGGCATTAAGGCTTTTGAGACGGCTCGCCTCCTTCGTTGCACTGGTAACCGATGCCTTTGCGGCATCTACTTCTGCTCGAGCGGAGGCGAGGCGTTCACCCAATCCGATTTGATCCGCTGGCGTAAAGACCGGCCGCACGTGACCGACATCTGTTCCTTCCGCAATCGCGCTTCCCAACGCAGGCCACTCGCCGTTGCTCTCCAACACTCCGGTAAACGGGGCGTTTAGCACGAACTGCTCGGAAGGATCTACTTCCAGCGTGCCATAAGCCCTGATTTCGGGGCCGATCGTCGCTGATTGAAGGGGTTGTACTTGAATCCCGATACGCTCCTGCGTCGCGCGATCGAGCTTTAAGACATCCGATTTCGCTTTTTGAGGTGCCGCACCGCTATTCTCCTTATTGCTATCGGCGGACTGCCCGCTGCGAATGGAGAGCGCCACTCCGCCCAAAAAAAAGGCAGCGCTTGTGATCGCGAGCGTGTACTTGAGCTTTGTCATCACTTTGGAGCTGGCCCGTCCGCGTGAAACTCCGGCCGGGGCTGGATCCATGGCACGTCGTCTAAAGGAGCCTGCACCGCGTCTTCTAACGCTGAAAATGCGGCCCGCGTCTTCCCGAGTGCCTGCAGTCGCCCCCGTTCCGCCTCAACCGACTGAAGTCTTGTCATGTTCAAGGCGAGGCGATCCGCTTCGCCAACATCGACTGCGCGAATCAAGCTGCGTTCGCGATCGGTTTGAAGCGTTTTCCAGCGCACGTCTGCCTCCTGGAATTCAGACACAGCGGTTCGATAAAGTTCAAGAGCTTGCTCCACCTGGTGGATAGCCTTTTGCTGCAATGCGAGAAACTCTGCCTCGGCCGCAGAGCGCCGCGACTCCGCCTCTGCGATAGGCCCTCGATTGCGGTTCCAAACCGGAATGGGGAAAGAAGTTCCGAACGTAAATTTGTGAATGCCTTCGTCAAAGTCGTAGCCCGGATTAAGCTGAATATCGGGATACTGCCGGGCAATTTCCAGATGAAGTTGCGCGTCCGCTGCAGCGTACTCCAGAAGCGATCGCTGAATGTCCAGACGATTGAGCAGCCCCGCCTTTTGGACGCTTCCGGGCGGTAACTGGTCGATTAGTTCCGGCCGATTGTAGCTGCTTTTCGAGAACTGCACATTCGCTATCGCGGCTTCGGGAACCCCCATTGCGGACGCGAGAGCAATTCTCGATTGGCTTACCTGGCCGTGAATCGCGTTGAGGCGAATCGCTGCTCTACTCGCCTCGATACGAACCTGGTCCCATTCCGGGCGCGAGATCTCTCCTGCCGATAATCTTTGCTGCATCAGCGACACAACGCTCAATTGAAGCTGGCTCTCGCGCGCCGCCGCTTCCGCTTCTTCCACCGCCGCAATGTAATTCATCCAGGCGTCGCGGACGGCGCTGTAGACCCGCCAGCTTGTCTCGTTCAGCGTAAGTCGCGCTGCATCGGCCAGCTTCGCAGCTTCCAGAATGCGATAACTCCGCTTGTGCGCCGTTTCGAGCGGCAGGCTTAATTCCAGACGCAACACCACAGGCGAGGATGAGAGTGTTTCATATCCTGCCGATCCCGTAAACGAAGGGTTTGGCCGTCCACCGGCGGTGACGATGGCCGCCTCTGCAGTTTTGAGGTGACTACGCGCCAGCGAGATTTCCGGGTTGAAGTAAGCGGCGACCGCAGTGGCCGCCCTGAGGTCTAATTCTTTAGGCGGCCAGTTCTTTGCTTGCGCCGGGATCGCTGAACGTACAAACGCCGCCAGGCCGGGATCATCGAGTGTCCTGTTCCGGAACGTGCTTTCCGAACTGGCCGGCGCAAGAGGCTGACCGTGATAGTGAACACAACTGCTGATCGCAACACACAACGCGCTGAGAACTATCCATCCGGCTAGTCGTCCGTCGCGGCGCATCAGTTCCACCTGCGCCCGGCCTATGATCTCGAATGCCGGCTTCGCTGCGTACTTGTTGCGCAGCGTCCTTCCGTCGGTGGGAAGCCGTAGAGATGGTCGTACCGAGGACTGACGGGAGCGACGAGTTCCTGCTTCAAACAGAGAACAAAGCCCACTCCTTGTCCAGGTACAAAACCGCCGGGAGTTGATCTCGTTCGGACGTTCGCACTCATTTGCGCATGCTATCACCTGGACGCATGCTGAGACGCTCTGGTACGAACAGAATGTGGTGGAGACGACTTCGCGAGTATGCTCGATCAGTCAAACCCGCACACGGAGCGCATCGAAAACGAAATCGAGATCCCGTTACAGGCTCATCAAATACTCGATGAGATCCGCTTTCTGGTCTTGACTCAATCCCGTTTTGAAGAGTTCATCGTAATGATCAATGACGGCCTGTAGAGTCGGAAATCGTCCGTCATGGTAGAAGCCGCCTTTCACGTGCGTGAACAGTCCTTTGAGTGGAGACGTCCGGTACATCTTGGTCGGCGACCGGCTCGACTGAAAGTCGTCGATGCCGATTTCATCTGGTGCGTGCATGTTGTAACCAGGCTCTGTAAACAACGGTGGAACGTGGCATCTGGCGCAACCCGCGTGGCCCTCGAAAATCTCCTTCCCGTGCGCCGCCGCAGCAGTTTGGGAGTCGTCCAAACGTCGTTTTGGAGCCGGAATGGCGAGTTGGTAAAAGTGAAGCGCGGCCAGTCTGGGTGTGATCAGGTCCGGATCATTGCGCGTGTCGAATAAGCCGGCTTTGACGGCAACAGGATACTGCAGAGGATCGTTCAAACGAGGATCGTAAAAAACTCCCTTGCCGTGCATTTCCAGGTTGGACACGAGGGCGTTCCAATATGTCGTGGAACCGAAGCCGGTCCAGGTACCCAGATTTACGCCGGCAAGGCCGAAGGCCGGGGGAATGAGCGTCGCGGCGGATCTGCCATTTGGCTGAAACGGTTTTCCATCCAGAAAGAGTTCCGCATCGAACTTGCCCGGTCCCCAGCTGTGCAGCACCGCCCGGACGGTTGCCTGATCGACACCCAACAGAGAGGCGGGTGCGGAGAGGTCGGGAGCAAGCGCAATGATTCCCCCGACATTCAGATCGCGGTTCGCCCAACCATCCAGGCGGCGTCCAATTCCCTTCGCGAATGAATCATCCACCGTCGAATGGCACAACGCGCATTGGATACCCATCGATGCGATCTGTCCAGATCCGTCGAAAATGCCGGTGACGCCGACAACCGCATTCAGTTTCAATAAGGCCAATGTAATTCCTGGATCGGTGAGGTCCACGTTGCCGCGCGCGAGCTGAACGCGAAGCGATTCCGGCAAAGAATCGACATCAACTTTCAAACCCAGGCCCAGAGCGGCTGCGGGGCTGAGGCCCGGTCCAACGCCGCCGTGCTTTGCTCCGGCGATTGCTTGGTGAAGCTTTAGCTTGTCTCCCCAGAACTCCTGGTCGCCGAAGGTCTCAAAACGGAACGTGTGCCGGCCGTCCCTGAGCATGCGGCGCGCATGCTGTTGAACAGCCAAGTCCGGGAGGTTGTCGTCATCGTCACGGGCATCGGCCCCGAAAGCATTCCGATCGAGCAGCCCGCCCAAAACGGTCGTGATGTCGAGCGCAACGCCGGAACGCTTAGCGAGTTTCTTTCCTGTCTGACCGCGTGCGTCCGCGCCCGTTGAGCTGAAGCTTTGAACGAAAAGCAAAGCTAGGGACGCCAAAATGCCTGTCAAAAGCAGGCGCAGCGAAAATTTGCGTCGTTGTGCCATTCCAGTCCCCTCCGATAGACCCGATGTCGCCCGAATCAAACGCTCACTGCAGCTTGAGCGTTTTCACTTTGATCTCTTCGCCCGCACGTTCGCCGGTTACGGTCACGCGGAGATGGTCGCTCCCGTTTGAAGCCTGTAGCGCGCCAAGTGCCTGGTCGTTTCCGGAAGAATCGAAGCGCAGAAAGGTACCATCGGTCGAAAGAATGCCGTATCCGGCCTTTGAGCATTGCAGCGCACAATTGCGCGTGTGCGCGTCCGGGTTCGCTTTCGCCTTCGCAGCACAGGCCCCGTCGATTAGCGGAACGCTGGTCCACGTCTCCGCACCGGCAAAACCGGGCATTCCGAAGAGAACAAACAAGGCGAGATGCTTACGGATTGTCATAGCAGTTACTCCTTCAGGTCAAAATGTGTGAAGCTCGACATGGCTAGCCCGTCCGCACGGGCGGTGCCGTTTCGCTTGATCGCCGCAGGGGAGATGTCGAATAACATTGTTGTTCGGCGCTTGGGTCCACCGTGCGTTACACAGGTACAGAGTGGCGAGCTTGTATCCGGTTGCACCAACGTCCAAAAAAATGATTGCAACGTCTGCAGGCCAGCGGACTCTGTATCAGAAGAAGGAAAGGTGCACTTTTGACGACTGTTGCTGCCCCGTTTGATCTCGCGGCATGGGGTCAATTCGCCGATGAAGAGATCGTCACGCGCATTCGAACAGGAGATACGGCGCTATACGAGATCCTGATGCGCCGATACAATCAACGGATCTACCGCATCGTGCGGGCGATTTTGCGGAACGACGCCGAAGCTGAAGATGTCATGCAGGAGGCCTATGTCCGTGCCTACCAGCATCTCGCTGAATTTTCAGGGAAGGCGAAATTTTCTACATGGCTGACCAGGATTGCGATATACGAAGCCTTCGACCGGCGGCGAAAGCTGGGCAGAGCCGGCGGCCAGGCCTCCGTTCCGGACGCAAGCTCAGATTTTGAGAACACGATGCGATCTAATGAACGAGATCCGGAAGCCCACGCATATGACCGCGAGCTGAGGTCAGTGCTGGAGAACGCCGTGGACGCACTCCCCGAAAGCTATCGATGTGTCTTCGTTTTGCGAGTTGTCGAAGGGCTCGATGTAAACGACACGGCGGCTGCATTGGACCTTGGCGTCGAGACTGTTAAGACGAGACTTCATCGTGGGCGGGCAATTTTGAGGAAGACACTGGAACAGCGCGCAGGCATCGTTGCTGCGCAAATTTTTCCGTTTCATGCGCCACGGTGTGACCGGGTCGTTAACGGGGTATTTCGAAGGATTGAAAAGAACAGCCAACAACTTTGACTACTGTGCATAGTTGCACAATGTAAAAACGCTACCTCCGCGGCGCGGGTTTATCATCTAAGCCAAACCCCTTCCATAGGAGGAGATCGGTCTGAGCACCGTTCCCAAGACACTACCGGGCTGCTACTACACGGATCCCGAGATTTTTCAGCGCGAGATCGACAGCTTCTATTTTGGCGGCTGGATCTGCGCGGGGCGCGCCGATAGCATTCCCGCCACAGGCGACTACTTCTCGCGCGACCTCGCGGGTGAAAGCATCATAATTGTCAACAACCGTAACGAGACGATCCACGCTTTCTATAACGTTTGCCGCCATCGAGGCACTCGGTTATGTTCAGCGGCACAGGGTAATTTCGGGACACGAATCCAATGTCCGTACCATGGTTGGACATATTCGCTCGATGGCAGGCTGCTTGGCGCCCCCCACATGGATTCCCCGGCGTTCCAGGCCTCCGACTACCCTTTGCACAACCTGCACACCAGTATCTGGGACGGACACATCTTTTTGAATGCAGAACCGGATCCGGAGCCGCTCTCGAACCAGCTGGGTGATCTGCCGTCGCGATTCTCTCGCTGGCGCATGGCTGACCTCCGGCTCGGCAAGCGGATCGTGTATGAAATCGGCGCGAACTGGAAACTGATCGTTGCGAACTACAACGAATGCCTCCATTGCCCGGTTCTGCATCCCACTCTGAACCGGCTGACCAACTATTTAGGTTCCGACAACGAATCGCCTACCCCGCACTACATCGGCGGCTCCATGGGATTCCGCAACGGTGCTCAGACGATGAGCGTCGACGGGAAGTTGCGGCGCGATTACCTGCCGGGACTCGGTGACCGCGAGCGGCAGAAGGTCTGTTACTATGCGATCTACCCCAACCTGCTCTTGAGCCTCCATCCGGATTACATGATGACGCACACGTTATGGCCGCAGGCCGTGAACCGGACGGATGTCGTATGCGAGTGGTACTTTGAACCTTCCGAACTGAGCAAACCGGACTTCTTCTGTGACGACGCCGTTGAGTTCTGGGACAGAACCAATCGCGAGGACTGGCAGATCGTAGAGATGTCCCAGTCAGGCATTCAATCGCGATCGTATACTCCTGGCCCGTACTCGGCTCGCGAAGAACTGCTCTACGGATTTGATCAGGTCGTACTCGAGCGCCTTCGCAACCCAAATCGACGCCCCCTGCCGCTTCACTCTGCGCCTTGCGGTTCTTAGCGAGGTCTGAGTTGAATAACGTTGACGAAACTCTTGCGGTCCCGCGCCGTGAACTGCGCCTGCGCGATCTCGTCTTTTTCGACGTTTGCGCCATCGTGAGTCTGCGCTGGGTTTCCGCCGCAGCCCATGCCGGCTCGAGTTCTCTCGTCCTGTGGGTCATCGCGGCGATTTGCTTCTTCTTGCCTTGCGCCGTTACGGTTTCGGGTCTGTCACGCCGCTTCCCGCAGGAAGGCGGACTCTATGTATGGACGAAGCATGCCTTCGGCGATCGGCACGCTTTTCTGTGTGGCTGGTTCTATTTCATCTCGACCCTTCTCTACTTCCCATCACTGGTTCTCGCGGGAGTTAGCATGACCGTGTACGCGTTCGGCCCCGCAGCTCAGCCTCTGGTTGAGAATCGCAGCTTTAGCCTGTCCGTGACGCTGGCTGTGCTCTGGGCAGCGTTCGCCGCAAACTTCTTTGGGATGAAGGTTGCCAAATGGATCTCCGCGCTCGGCGCAAGTTCCACCTTTATCATTGGGGCAATCATCTGCGCCATTGGATTCGCGGCGGCACTGCATTCCGGTTCTGCAAGCAAATTCCACGCGCTCCCTTCCGCTAACCTCGAGACGGTAAACTTCTGGTCGCAGATAGCATTCGCTTTTATTGGATTGGAATTAGCGCCTGTGTTGAGCGGCGAAATCCGCAATCCTCGTCGCGATCTGCCGCGAGCGGCGATCATCAGCGGGATCATCTCCACCTTCTTTTACCTGGCCGTTACTCTTTCGCTTCTCGTTTTACTTACGCCGGCAAACATCAGTCCCGTAACTGGCCTCATTCAGGCGGGCGCCGCCGGCGCACAAAAACTCGGCATTCCTGTCGTTGCCAACATTCTCGCCGCATTGATCGGATTTGCGCTTGCAGGCCAGCTCGATACCTGGATCGCAGGCAACACCCGATTGCCTTACGCCGTTGGGCTGGATCGGTATCTGCCCGCCGCTTTCGCGCGTATCCATCCGCGCTGGGGTACGCCCTACGTCTCGCTGCTCGCACAGGCCGTGGTCGCCACGCTGTTCCTGCTGATTGCCCAGTTAGGTGAGACGGTGCGCGCCGCGTACCAGATTATGGTCGACATGATGGTCATCGTGACGTTCATTCCGTTTCTGTACATCTTCGGCGCTGGCTTCCGCTTTGTCCGCAAAATCTCTGCCATCTCCGGAATAGTCGTCACGTTGATTGCGATCGTGCTTTCCGCCGTGCCGCCCGCCGAGGCTGGTTCCTCAATCGTCTTCGAGCTCAAGGTGGTTGGCGGTACGTTGCTCTTCGGGCTGTTCGGCTGGGCCATATTCCGGCGTTACGAGGCGCGCCGCGCGAGCAATAGTTCCCGTTACGCGCCCTGATCCTCACGGCTCCGACATCTTTAGAACTGCTTCCGGAAGCCGAGCGCCTTGGATTGTAATCTTGGCCGACGCATCTTCGATTTCACCTAGATCGTCGGGTGTGAGTTCTATGGCGGCCGCGCCTAAGTTCTCGTCGAGCCGATGAAGCTTTGTTGTCCTTGGAATGGGCACGATCCAGGGCTTCTGTGCCAGCAGCCAGGCGAGCGCAATCTGCGCTGGCGTCGCGTGCTTTCTTTCGCCGATACGCTTCAGCAGATCGACAAGAGCCACATTGGCCGCGCGGGCTCAGGCGTGAAGCGCGGAGACATATTACGGAAATCGGTGCTGTGAAACTCTGTTGTGGCCCCACCTGCGCGTAATCCGGTACACCCAACCCGAGGTGACGGAGCGGTGCGTGAAGGTGAAGCCCTTAGGAGATCATTGTCCGCGCACTGCAGCTTAAGCTTGAGAATGTTGTCAGTCCGACTTCAGAAGTGGTTAGAACATCTAGAGATAGGCTGAGGCAGCCTCTACGACGGCGGGGGCTGTTTCCTGTGGGAAGAACATGAAGTTGTTTATGTACTTTCCGGTCTTGCCCTTTTCCGAAATATTCGCGAGCGGCTGGTCACGAGCCATATCGAAATTGCTCAGCGGCAGAATCTTGCTGCCATCTAGGTAATAGCCCAAGTAGCCGTGAGTCCCCAAAACGGCATGGATGCGCTGCAACGACTGCGGCGAGTGACGCTCTTCAATCTCAATGAGAAGGTTAGGGCGCTCCTGCCTTATCGTACGGATGCCGCCGCTCAAAACCGCCTCTTCGTGGCCTTCTACGTCGATTTTGATGAATCCTATGTTCGTCAGCGCGAAACTATCCAGCGTCCTCATCTGCACAGTGACGCTCTCGATGCAGGTCCCCGCCGCCATCGCAAGCGAATTCGACTCGGCTACCGTCGCCCATGCGTAATTCCCTTTGGGATAACGAAGTACGCTTTGGCCTTCGCGATCCGAAAGGACTATGCCCTCCAGCGTAATGCTCTCGCCATAGCGCGCGCGGAGTAAATCCAGCAGCTGCGGCAAGGGTTCGAATGCAATCACTCTCTTTGAAACCGGACGGAGGTGCCAGACATAAACCCCTTTGTTAGCGCCGACATCAAGCGACACCCGATCTGGACGGCATAACGCCGGAAGGAGGCGAATTTCTGGCTCCTTCTCTTTCCGGCGAATGCGCAAAGCATACATTGTGCCAGGAAAGAGAGCGTCTGCGATTTTCACAGCGCGCGCCCTCACCGATTGTAGGGCCTTGTTCATTCAGCAATCACGTATTCAGCGGGCCAACAGTTTGTGCGCAGTCTTTTTACGGGACATTGTAACAACGGTTCCCGAAGAAATACAGGAAGGCCACCGGTTGCGCAATCAAATCAGACATATCAACGAAGAGAACGGCTCGTTTCGTCTGACGAGAGTCGGCGGCGGGCGTTAGCGTGATACCTAGCGTCCAGTTCCACGCCGATGCTGATAGACGAAAACGCAGCTGGCAGGAACAGACCGTGCACCTAACTAACTAAGGCCCGAAGGGAGCGCGGGCGCTGGCGGGAGCGGGGGCACGAATCGGAAATGCCCTACGCCTTCACTGCGCCCAGAAAAGCCTTATCGTCGTAATAGCGTGCCTGCTTCAACAACGCAATGACGATAGTGCGTGCTCTCGCCAAACCTCGGCACAAACAAACACGCCCGCTAGAATCGCTTCAGGAGCGTGCTTTGTCCTTACAAACCAGCCTTGCTGGGAGTACTACGCAGTCCCGCATCCGCCAACGTTTTCTTTCCATCTGGCATCGCCGCCTCATCTGGCGCGTCCTCATTGTCACTTTTGCCGGTTTCAGCCTGCTCTTCGCTTCCGCCTTTCTGTTTTTCTATCTGCACTACCAGAAGATCGTAGACGCCCGCATCCGCCGCCCCATCTTCAACAACACCGCGCGCATCTATGCAGCGCCTGAACTGGTTCGCGTCGGAACCCAGTGGACTCCGGAGCAGATCGCAAGCCTGTTGCGCAAGTCCGGGTATAGTGCGTCCGATTCCTCAGACCAGTCTCAACTCGGAAGCTATACGCTCACCCGCTCCGGAATAGAAATCAAAACTGGGCCGGAAAGCTTCAACCAGCCAGGCGTCACCAGGATTGAGATCTCTCATGGCGAAGTACGCCACATCCGTGGAATTCATCGGGAAAACCTTTCTGCGTACCCCCTCGAACCACAGTTGGTGACCGGCCTCTTCGACGCAAAAAACCGGTCCGTGCGCCGCCTTCTCAAGTACGATGAAATACCTCCGCTCGTCCGGAACGCCATCATCTCCGTCGAGGACCGCTATTTCTTCGAGCACGGCGGTATCAATTACGTCCGGCTCGTGGAAGGCGTGCTCGCGCCTGTGCTTCGTCACCGCAGGATGCAAGGCGGCTCCACTCTCACCATGCAGATGGCGCGCGCCTTCTTTCTCTCGAATGAGCGCAGCGTTCACCGCAAACTTGCCGAAATGATGATCGCTATCCAGCTGGAGCATCGCTTTACCAAGAAGCAGATCCTCGAGATGTACGTGAACCAGGTGGATATGGGCCAGCGCGGCTCGTTCAATATTCTTGGGTTTGGCGAAGCTGCCCAGGTCTATTTCGGCAAAGACATTCGCAACCTGACGCTCCCCGAAGCGGCGCTTCTCGCCGGCATAGTCAACGGCCCCAGCTATTACTCGCCCGATCGGCATCCCGATCGTGCGGTTACGCGCCGCAACCTTGTGTTGAATGCCATGTTCGATAACAAGGTCATTTCCCGGGAACAGCTGCAAGCGGCCGTCGTGACTTCGCTGAAGCTTGCTCCGCCGAACCCGGAGGCGAACGGTGCTCCCTACTACATCGATCTTGTTCGCGAGGAGTTACTGTCCCAATACAGTGAATCCGACCTCAATAACGGTGGTCTGCGTGTCTACACCGGACTCGATATGCAACTGCAGAAAGCTGCCAGTGAAGCGATCGATGCCGGCATGAAGCAGGTGGACGATCTGGTCCGCCAGCAGGCCGGTAAAACCGCACGGCCACGAAAGGGCGTCACTCCGGAGAGCACTGGCACCGCGCTGCCTCAGGTTGCGTTGGTTGTCATGGACCCGCATACCGGGCGCGTGCTTGCCCTCTCCGGCGGCAGAAACTATGGTCTCAGCCAACTGAATCACGCCATCGCGAAGCGCCCCACCGGCTCCATCTTCAAACCATTCGTCTATGCTGCCGCGATCGCTAGTGGCTTAAGCGGCGATCCCGCGAATGCCTTCACCCAGGCAACCCTGATCGATGCCAGCGAAGGAACATTTCAGTTCAACGGCAAGGCTTACACGCCCCACAACTTCGACGCGAGTGAAAGCGTCGGCGAGGTCACCGCGCGCCAGGCACTCGCCCATTCCATCAACACCGCGGCCGTGCGCGTGGCACAGCTGGTGGGGTATGACAAGGTTGCGCAGCTGGCGAAAGCAGCGGGCATTTCCAGCGTGCAGGCAACCCCTGCCATGGCGATCGGCGCTTATGATGCCACTCCCCTCGATATGGCCAATGCCTACACGGTCTTCGCTAATGGCGGCGTTCTCACGCCCCGCCGGCTTATCCAGTCGGTCCGCGCGCCCGATAGTGAGCCCGTCACAGCATTCGCCGATTCTCAGCGCCAGCTACTCGATCCGCGCGTAGCCTTTGTCATCACCGACATGCTCCAGGCTGTCATGAATGAAGGCACCGCCAGTTCCGCTGTCCGAGGCAAATTCGACCGTCCCGCTGCCGGTAAGACCGGAACCTCGCACGACGCTTGGTTCGCGGGCTACACCTCTAATCTGCTCTGCGTCGTGTGGGTCGGCAATGACGACTACACCGATATCAAGTTAGAAGGCGCCAAAGCCGCCGCGCCTATCTGGACTGAGTTCATGCTCCGCGCCGAAAAGCTGCCGGACTACCGTGACATGCTGCCGTTCACTCCCCCGGAGGGCGTTACACTTGTCCGCCTGGACAAAGCAACGAATCTCCTCGCCACGACCTCCTGTCCCGATGACTATCAGGCTTACTTCATCACCAGCACCGTTCCTGTGGGAACTTGTGATCACCCGAACGGTCAATCGCGCAACGTGTTTCAAAAGATGTTCGGATTAGGCAAAGATCATCTTCTGAAACCCGAAGATCCGGCCGCTCAATACTCGCCCGACGGAACTCCGCTTCCCGGTCAGCCTCCGCCTGACCAGCCCAACCCCACTCCAACCGACCAAAAGCCGAAGAAAGGCTTGTGGAAACGGCTCTTCGGAGGCGGTAAGAAGTAAACGTCGCTGCAGCTGCGAAGGAACATGTATGAGTCTTGCAAGCTCGTGGGCAGCAATGTTGCTGTTCACCGCATTAGTGCAGCCCCTGTGCGCGCAAAATTGGCAGCTCCTCTGGAGCGACGAGTTCAATGGCGCTGCTAACTCCTATCCCGATTCATCCAAGTGGACCCATGACACAGGAGCTGGCGGCTGGGGCAACGGTGAGTTGCAAACCTACTGCGCTCCGGGCTCCAACGCCGCACCGTGCAACTCAGGTTTGCCCAATGCCTTCCTGGATGGAAAAGGGAATCTTGTTATACGCGTGCGAAAAGGCTCGGGCGGCAACTGGACGTCCGCGCGCCTGAAAACGCAAGGTCTGTTTTCGTTTCAATACGGACGTATCGAAGCGCGTATGAAGCTGACAGTTGGGAATGGACTTTGGCCGGCATTCTGGATGTTAGGAGATGATATTGGAAGCGTCGGATGGCCCACCTCCGGCGAGGACGACATCATAGAGTGGGTGGACTCCTATGGTCCGAACACGACGTCCTCCACGTCGCACGGGCCGGGTTACTCCGGCGGGAATGGGATTGTCGCCAAGGACACGTTTCCAAACGGTGGTCGCATTGACGATGCCGGCTATCACATCTACGGCCTGATCTGGTCGCCCAATCTGCTCCAGTACTATCGCGACAGTCCGGGCAATGTATTTCTCACCATCACGCCCTCGTCAATTCCGTCTGGGAGCAAATGGGTTTACAACGCACCCTTCTTTATTCTTCTGAATCACGCCGTGGGCGGCAATTGGTTTCCTGGTCCGGATACAACAACGCCCAACGCAGCTGACATGCTCGTCGACTACGTACGCGTGTATCAGCAGCAGCCAGCGGTCCCGCGGCTCCCATGAATTAGTGGGACGACTGCGCCAGTAGTCCAATGCTCAATCCTGACAATTGTCAGATTAGACGTAGTCTAAATACTTCGTAGATGCCTGGAACAAGGTGATGAACCTCGTCTTCATCGCTTGCGCATGGCCTCGATAAGGGCCTCCATGTGGTTCAGGTATTTCTTGAACATCTTGCGGCCGGTGGAGGTCAGTTGATATTCGGTTTTCGGAACGCGGCCGTCGAAGGATTTGCGGCAGAGGATGTAATCAGCTGCTTCGAGCTTGCGCGCATGAATGCTCAGATTGCCGTCGGTGGTTTGCAGCAGCGTCTTCAGCTCTTTAAAGGTCAACGATTCATTGGCGGCGAGTGCGCTGACAATTCCCAGCCGGATCCGTTCGTGGATCAGCTGATCGACATCCGGCAGCGGCGCATACGCTGCTTTGGTCGCGGGCTTTTCGGCAATCGGCGCCTCTGCTGCCGCACGGCGCGCCACTGCTTGTTTAGCCGCCATGCTGCCTCGCAATTAGGAATCCGAAGATAACGTGCAGGGCGCCAAAGCCGGCTGTCATCCAGATGTTTGCGAACGCTGCCGGCGTCAATAATGCCAGCGTACCGAAGAAAAGAAAGCAGAAGCCCATTACGGGAACAATGCGAACCGAGAACGCCCCCGCGGTAACGACCGCCACCCCATAAAGCAGCAGCCACACGCCGGCGAATAGGCCGATCTGGTTCGCGCGAAAGAGCGCAAGCGTCAACACTGCTCCGGCGAGAATGGGTGTCGCGAAACTCAGGAGCGCTCGCCTGGCTGATCGGGACGAGAGCGGGTATGCGATGCGATTTGACTTTCTCCGAAGCGCCTCGATCCCGAGCGCGGCGGCAATCAGCCCTTCAACCAGCCAGATCCAACATTGCGTGCTAACAGAGTGGTGGTGGGCAATCCACCCGGCTGCCAAGGCCGTGAAACCGATAGCAACGCCGCCCTGTCCGGGCACGGCCGTGAACGCTGCGGCGCGTTCCATGGTGTCGCGAATGAATTGGAGATTATCGGCGGCCCGGTGTTCGAGTTCGACCAGGTTGGACCGAACCAGATTGGGCGGAACTCGGGCTTGCGAAGCAATTCCCATGCAACCAGTATAGAGAAATTCCGCTTTGTCGTGTAAAGTGCTTGTCGCCGCACGCTCACGTATACTCCTGACAGCCGGGGGCCGCGCGAACACACTATCGCCGAATACGAACCGCCGGATACAATCTGGACCATGGTTTTTCACGGCAAAAACGTGGTGGTGACCGGTGGCGCAAACGGCATCGGCCTTGCGATTTCCCGGAACATCGTTGCTGCAGGAGGCACCGTCTGGATATTCGATGTGGAGTCCGAGAACCCCACGGACGCCGCTCAGCGCATAGGGGCTCAGGCGTGTATTGCCGACGTGACGGATCGTTCGTCTTTAGAGCGTGCGTTCTCCCAGATCGCAGTTCCGGATGTCCTGATCGTAAACGCCGGGATCGCTCGGCTCGCCTCAGTCGCCGAGACCACCCCGGACCTTTGGAATCGCACGCTGGCGGTGAATTTGAGCGGCGCGTTCCACACGTTGCAAATCGCGGGCCAGCGCATGAAGAGCGCGCGTAAGGGTTCCGTCGTGCTGACCGCCTCGACAAACTCATTCGACGGTGAAGCCGATCTCATCGCCTACAATGCCAGCAAGGCGGCTCTGCTCGGCATCGTCCGCACCGCGGCAAATGAGTGGGGACCGTATGGAATTCGCATCAACGCGGTATGCCCCGGACTGATCCGGACGCGCCTGACCGCTTCCAGCTTTTCGAATCCAAGCGTCATTTCGGAGTACTTCAAGCACATCCCTCTCGGGCGCGGCGGTGAAGCGGAAGAGGTTGCGCAGGCGGTGATGTTTCTGGCCTCCGATTTGGCGTCTTATATCACCGGCACGACGTTAGTCGTGGATGGTGGGCAGATGGCATCCAAGTACGGTACATGGGGCCAGGAAGGCGACCGCTTTGACGGCCAACGCTGGATCAGGAACGGTTAAATGCGGATTGTCAGCATCCATGCCCATCCGGACGACGCCGAGATCCTGGCCGGCAGCACTCTGGCGCTACTCTCACGGCTGGGGCACGACATCGTAATTGTGACTCTCAGCGCCGGCGATTGTGGATCAACGATGCACGCGGCGGACGAGATTGCCTCTATTCGAAAAGCCGAAGCGGCGGAATCCGCAGCGTTGATCGGCGCCGGGTACCGCTGGGCTGGTTTTCGCGACATGGCGATTTTCAGCGATGACCCATCGCGACGCGCAGTGACCGGACTGCTCCGTGAGCTTCGTCCCGATGTTGTTCTGACCGCCGCCCCAAGCGACTATCTCTGCGATCACGAAGCTACCAGCCAGCTTGTTCGGGACGCCTGCTTCGCGGCATCTATTCCAAATTACGGCGTGCCGGCGCAAAACCCGCCTCTCCCTGCCATTCCGCACCTCTACTTCATGGATCCGATCGGTCAGCAGGAACGCAGTGGACAGCCACCCGTCCCGGATTTCACCGTAGATGTCGCATCGGAGTTTGAAACCAAGCGCGCCATGCTCGCCAAGCATCAAAGCCAAAAGCTGTGGCTGCAACAGCAGCACGGAGTAAAAGACTATATCCAGCAGATGGAAGACTGGACACGCGCCTGCGGAGCGAGAGCGGGAATCGTATGGGGCGAGGGTTTCCGGCAATATAAGCTTCATCCCTATCCTCAGGAGCCCCTGTTACAGCACCTGCTGTCTCGCTATTTAGCCAATCCCTGAAATTAAAAGTAGTTGTGATGCTCATCACTCCGGTATCACCGGCAGCACAAGAAACGAAGAATGTTTTGCGTCGAGATACACTGTGTTCTCCGCCGTCTGCCAGCGCCGGTTATCGTTCAGCGGCTCTCCGGTATTCGGGTTGATATCGAAGCGTGGAAAATTACTGCTTGAGATATCCAGACGGATGCGATGACCACGTTGAAACACAAGCGACGTCGGGTACATCTCGATCGTGAATTCATAGGGCTGGCCGGGCTTCAGCAACTCTGCTTTCCCTGGGCCGTTGCGATACCGCGCGCGAACAATGCTGTCCGCGATGTTGAGATCGACGCCCGCCGGGAAGCTTGCGTTCGGAGGGTAAACGTCAATCAGCTTGGCCGTAAAGTCCGTGTCCAGAGAATTCGATGACGCCCACAGTTTCACGATCAATCGGCCGGTAACTTCCATATCTCGCGTGAGCGCCGCCGTCTGGAATACCAGGATGTCATTGCGCGCCGAAAGCGGCCGCAAATCGCTGCAGAGCCAGAAGTCCGGGCGGCAGCGCTGGTCCACTGCGCCCTGGAACATCAGTGTTCCCTGCGAAGAGACGTTTCCACCGAGCGTCGGAACGGGATTGCGCGGATCAAACAAGTAGTGAAGCGGCGGAGCAGCCGCGGGCTTCTCGGGAGAAAGGACGCCCTGTGCGTGCAGATAGTACGGAGTTGCTTGTGCGCGCGCCAGCGGCCATTCCTGTTCATCGCGCCAGTGCCCGCCTGCGAAAATCCGCCCCTCCGGCGTCTTATGCGCATCGCCGCCGCCCATCACGTAAATGCGCACCGGCGGTTCACGATCCACGCCGTTGTCGATTCCCTTCAGCCAGTGGTCGAACCATCGCAAATGGAATGCCCAAAGGTCGAGTGCCGCATCTGGTGTGAACTGTGCTTCGCCTGCATAGTCATGGTTCTCGGAACTGTGGATCCACGGCCCGATGATCAGGCGCTGCAGGCTTTTCTTGCTTTTTCTCAGCTCGACAAAATTGATGTTTGCGACTTGCGCGCCCCATGAGTCGTACCAGCCGGTCGTGTGATACTCGGGAACGTCTTCGTATTCGGCAACGTGATCTACCACGCTGGAGCCGGAGTTCTTCCAAAAATCGTCGTAGTCTCCGTGGCTCATCGCCTCGATCAGCCACGTCTCGTAATCCGGCGCAAACTTCAGCGGTGTCGTTCCGGCACGCAACGGCAGGCCGCGCAGATAATCCTGAACGTGTTTGCCCATCTCTAATAGCGCCGGCGCCGCACTGGGGTCGAGCGCAGCCCGTGCCGCAGCAGCCGTTTCATTGCCCGTAGGAGAAGGGTTCCCGAGCGTTAGAACCCAATTAAAGAAGCGCAGTTCAAATGCTCCGTTGTGACGCACGCCGTAGCGCCCGAAGTCGGACATTGCATTGCGCGGAACCATCGCCGTCAAATAGGGAGCATTCGCGATCGCCATGGCGTGTTGTGTCGCGCCGTCATAGGAACTGCCCATCGTGCCGATATGTCCGTCGAACCACGGCTGCGAGCCGATCCATTTTGCAGTGTCGAATCCATCGTTCGGGTCATCCCGGATCGGAAACCAGCGGCCTTCCGATTTATATCGGCCGCGCACGTCCTGCGCAATCACGATATATCCGCGCGGCACAAAGTGATTCGCTGCCGCCGAAATACCGTCCTTGTCATACGGCGTGCGCTCCAGGATTACCGGAAACTTCCCGTCCACCTCGGAGCCATTCCGTGCCGGGCGATAAATGTCCGTCGCGAGCTTGACCCCATCGCGCATCCGGACCATTTCGTTTTTTGCAATCGAGACCTCGTAAACGGAATTGGTCTGTGCCTGGAAAACTGGAATGCCGAGGGCTAACGCAAACAACGCCCCAAAGCAGATTGGTACTCGACGCAAGAGAGTCATTTGTGAATTGAAACCGTTCATCCGAATGCTCAGCCGAGCGCAGGCTGCACGTGCTCGCTTCGCGTCCTGATGCACTTCCAAACCAGATCAGATATTCTATCGGTTGGTCAAAAATGGGATGCGAGCACAACCGGAAAGATTCGCTTTTTGATCGCAACCTGTTTTGACGTTTGCGTTTATCGCTCTCTGAGTGCACTGAGGCCAATTGATATAGCTGATCGCGCTTGATATAAAGGAGCGGTCATGAATCCAAATAAAGCGTTGTGGGAGAAGGGCGACTTCACCGAAATCGCCGCCTTCATGCGTGAATCGGGAGAAGCAGTCGCTAACTCCATCGGGGTAACCGCGCAGCACCGGGTTTTGGACCTCGGCTGTGGAGATGGAACCACCGCACTTCCGCTGGCGCTTTTGGGAGCTGAGGTTGTTGGAATCGACATAGCCAGCAATCTCGTCGAGGCCGGGAACAAGCGGGCTGCTGCGGCCGGTCTAAGCCGGCTGAAATTTCAAGAAGGTGACGCGTGCAACCTGCAAGGGGTCGATAGCCATTCTTTTGATTTGACCGTCTCTGTATTCGGGGCGATGTTTGCGCCAAAGCCCTTCGATGTCGCCCGGGAAATGGTGCGGGTCACCCGGCCGGGTGGTCGTATCGAGATGGGCAACTGGATTCCCAACGACCCGAGTTCGTTCGTGTCGCAACTGCTAAAAATCGGCTCATTGTTTACGCCTCCACCGCCCGAAGGCTTCATCAGTCCAATGACCTGGGGAGTGGAAACTCACATCGTTGAGCGTTTTGGTCAAGCCGGAGTGCCCAGCGACAAAATATCCATGGCCAAGGACACGTATCATTTCATTTCGTCCGACAAAAGCCCCTCCGAATTCATCGAGCTATTCGAGCGTTTCTATGGACCAACCATGAATGCTATGGAAGCGGCTCGAGCCAGTGGAAGAGGCGAGGAGTTCCACGCCCAACTCCTCGACCTTGCGAAAAGACAGAACACGAGCAAGAACGGCGGCACTTCGATACCCGCGACCTTTTTGCGAGTGACGGTTCTTCTTTAGCGCGAAAAGGCAAGGCCGGAACTAACGATCTAAAGCGCTTCCCGCTCACACTTCTCTGATATTCCGCTCCTCTGCTGTCGGGATAACGCGTCCGTTCTCGATATCTAGAGTGTGGTGGTCTTCCTGACTAATCGCCGGGCAACGCCGCATTGCGGCAATCCAACGCTTGTACCTCGTTGAACAAGCAACTGCCCGCGAGTCGTCACTGGATCACCGCCGACAAAGGAGCAAAACAATGAAAAAACGCTTATTCTACGCAGCCGGTTTCTTTACCCTGCTGTTCTCGACACACTGCTTCGGCCGCACCTGGGCCGCGAACGCCAACATCCCTTTTCGTTTTCAAGTGGGCACAGTATCAATGCCGCCCGGGGAGTACCGCATCAGTCAGTCTGAAAGTACAGTCACTTTTAAAGGCTTAGATGGCGGACCGATAGCTACCGTTCTGAGCCGGTTCACGTCTGTCCCGGGACGCCCGCACAACCCATCCTTGGAATTTCATCGCTACGGCAACCAGCACTTTTTAGCCAACATATGGGTAGCCGACTGGCAGGAGGTCATGATCTCCAGAAGCAAACTTGAAAAGGAACTCACACGCGAAGCCAAATAGGGGAGCGGACTGGGCGCAACTGGTAAACATCTGTTGTTGCGCCCAGCTTCATCTCATTTCCACGCGTACAGCACAGTAACGAACGGGTCGTCGACGATGTCCTTTACTCCGGCATCGCCGATGTATCACGCAGCCTATTCGCTGCGACCACTCCCAGAGCGATTGCTCCAAGACCCACCGCGGTCCGGAGAGAAAGCCTGGGAGTCCATTTCATAGCATTGACAACCAGCGCAGGCGGCTCACTTCGCTGCGGAGCGGAAGTTTTCGCGTAGGGCGAAGCCTGCGAGATTGTATGCGGCGCAGCGAATAAGTCAACCATCGCGTGGACAAACGGAACCAGATCCTGTGGACCGCGGCTGGTCAGCAGATTGCCGTCATAAACCGTCTCATGATCCAGCCAGGTCGCGCCCGCATGGACCACATCGTCACGAATACCCGGCCAGGAAGTTAGTGTCCTGCCCCCCAGTAACCCCGCCGAGGCAAGCACCCAAGGTCCATGGCATAGCGTCGCGATCGGTTTTCGTTCCGAATCAAACGCTCTTACAAATTGGCGCGCCTTGGCGGATTGCCGGAGCAGATCGGGATTGATAAATCCACCTGGCAGTAAGAGACCGTCGTAATCTGCGGGGTTCGCCTCGTCCAAAGTCTTTGTGACGCCGATACGGCTACCCGGCTCATGCAGGTTCACTCCACGAATGCGGCCCGGCCGTATCGAGATCACGTCAACCTTCGCGCCTGCCGCCCGCAGCGCCTTCATTGGCACGAAAAGTTCGACCTCCTCGAACCCATCCGCCGCGAGCGCCGCAATGCGGCGCCCTTTCAACAATCGAGCAGCCATCCTTCCTCCGTATTTCAACCCGGCCCTCACCCGCTCGTGAAGACCTTGTTCGTTAATGAGGTTTCAGAACGATTTTGATGCAGTCGTCTTGCTTATCGCGGAACATCGCAAAGCCTTCCGGCGCCTGCTCGAGAGGCATTCGGTGCGTGATGACAAAACTTGGGTCAATCTCGCCGTTTTGAATACGTTCCAGAAGCGGCTTCAGGTATCGCTGAACGTGACACTGGCCGGTCTTGATGGTAATCGACCGGTTCATCATTGAGCCAGCGGGGAATTTGTCGATAAACCCGCCGTAGACGCCGATCACGGAAACCGTCCCGCCATTGCGGCAGGCCATGATCGCCTCGCGCAGCGCAACCGGCCGGTCGGTTTCCAGCCTCATTGCCTGCTTGGCTCGATCGTACGCGCCAACCAACCCGGGTGAATGCGCCTCCATGCCCACGGCATCGATGCAAGCATCCGGTCCGCGGCCGCCGGTCATATCTTTCAGCGTCGGCAGCAGTTCCACGTCTTCGTAATTGATGGTTTCCGCTCCCACCTTCTCGCGCGCCATGCGAAGTCGCTCAGGGAATCTGTCGATCGCGATTACTCGTTCGGCCCCAAGCAGAAACGCGCTCTTCATTGCGAACTGTCCAACCGGTCCGCAGCCCCAAACGGCGATAGTGTCGCCCGGCTGAATGCAGCAAAGATCTGCACCCATGTAACCGGTGGGAAAAATATCCGACAGAAACAGCACTTGGTCATCTGTCAGTCCGTCCGGAACTTTGATCGGGCCCACATCCGCAAACGGTACGCGCGCGTACTCAGCCTGGCCGCCCGCGAAACCGCCAAGCAGGTGCGAGTAGCCGAAAATTCCCGCGGGCGAATGGCCCCACATCTTCTCGGCCATCCACGCGTTCGGGTTCGAGTTTTCGCAAACCGAAAACAACCCTCGCTGGCAGGAAAAGCAGCTGCCGCACGCAATCGGAAACGGCACCACCACACGGTCGCCCTTTTTCAAATTCTGCACGCCTCGGCCGACTTCGACGACCTCGCCCATAAACTCATGTCCCAGTACGTCCCCGCTCTCCATCGACGGAACATATCCGTTGTACAGGTGCAGATCGGAGCCGCAAATCGCTGTAGACGTGATTTTTACGATCGCGTCGCGCTGGTTCAAAATCTTGGGATCAGGCACCGTCTCAACGCTGACGTGTTCCTTGCCCATCCAACAGTTTGCCCTCATGTTTATCTCTCCTTTTGTGCCAATCTAGACAGCGGCTGCGCTTCGCAATCCGTTATTCCCGGCAGGGAAGTCAGCCGGGGGTTGTGCCGCGTGTATGCCGCGATGGATGCTCGCGTCGGACTTGATGATCTCGCCTGTTTCCAGAAGCTGCTTAAGATTGTGGAGGGCGATAATGACGTGCTGCTCGGGCGCCAGCGCAAATGGTTTAGCGAAGATTGTGCTGTGACCTTCGGGCCGGATCTCGACCGTCACCTTGGTCCCGCGCCCGCCCGCAGCAGGTTCGAAACGCACTTCTCCGGAGTGTGGAACTGACGCCGATACCGAGCGCCAGGCGATTCGAGAATTCGGCTGCTCATGCGTTATTTCCGCATCCCACTCGAGAGTGCGCCCCAACGGCAGCGAAAGCTTCCAATGCGAGCGCTTGTCATCCAGAGTCTGCACCGCTTCCAGCCGGTCTAGAATCTCCGGAAGCCGGTTGAAGTTACGCCAGAAGCCATAGACCTCGTCGACGTTCCGCCCGATAATAATGGAACTCGAAATCATCGTTGAACTGCGGCCGTTCTGCTGATTGCTCTTCGAGTTCGCGAGTTGCATTGCGCAGCGGACGTCTGCCACCGTTACACCCACAACTGCAGCCGTGGCGGCAATCGCCCGGCCGCGCTTGTTGTCATCCGACGTCATTGCCTTCACCAGTGAAGACAAGTCGAGAACATCTCCGGCTACCCGCGCCCAGAGCCAACCGGAGGGGTTGGAACCGTACAGGATGCCGACGCCTGCGGCAAGCTCCCGTGCTCCATAAGAACGGAGAATTTTTTTCGTCGTACTGCCATCATTGACTCCAATCAGCTTGGCCACCAGGTTCGGGGTGGCTAGCTCTGCAACTCCCAAACCAATGCTGAACCAGCCGAGGCCGTTCGCAAGTTGCTTGGACGAATTATTTGTGTCTGTCGCCATTAGGAACCCATTCCCTTTTAAATTGAGTCTGTGTTCGTCTAGAACTCAGTCAGGCTGAGTACGTTGCGCTCACGGTTGTTCGACGCTGAACCCATTCAAAAATCTCTTCAGGAGACCCAGGCAATTTCACCATCGGAAAAGTGCGGGGAAGCCCAAAGATTGCATTTGGGGCTTGCGGAGAGGTGATATACCTGAAGGTGAGGTTCGCACTGCCTAGAATGCCGCTGCTAAGCGCGAACGACGGAATGCGCGCCACCGGACAGCTCAAAATCGAACCCGCCAGCTTAGGCGAGATGAATTCAGGAAGGGCGGCATGACCCAAACCGAGGCGACCGCTCTAACCGCGTTCCTCTCAGCCGGCACTACATCCGATACAATCTTTTACCAGCTGATGGAAGCCCTCACTGTCGCCGTTTACATGACGGATGAGCAGGGTCGGCTTACCTACTTTAACCGTGCGGCCGTGAAGCTTTCCGGCCGGACACCGGAAATCGGAACCGACAAATGGTGCGTCACCTGGAAACTTTTCCTGCCCGACGGGACGCCTCTGCCTGCAGATCAATGCCCAATGGCTGTCGCTCTTCGCGGTGGCGAGGTCGCAACCGGCATCGAATGCATAGCCGAGCGTCCGGATGGAACTCGCGTCTGGTTCACGCCGTGTCCGGCCATACTGCGCGATCGCGCAGGTCGCATCGTCGGCGGCATTAAC
Organism: Bryobacteraceae bacterium; assembly: GCA_036269815.1. Taxonomy (GTDB): domain Bacteria; phylum Acidobacteriota; class Terriglobia; order Bryobacterales; family Bryobacteraceae; genus Bog-105. The sequence continues at coordinate 15,035 of DATBDT010000006.1, read as the reverse complement.
TTGCTGATGGACATCACCGACCGCAAGAATGCGGAGATGGAAGCTAGCGAACAGTTTCGCGCCATCATCGAGACCACACCGGAATGCGTCAAGATCGTTTCGCCCGACGGCACCCTGCTGTTCATGAATCAGCCGGGAGTCGCGATGATAGGCGCTTCATCCGCCGCCGACGTGCTCGGGAAAAATGTATACGAGTTGATCGCGCCCGAGGACCAGGAGCGGTTCCGCGCCTTCAACGAAACGATCTGCAGCGGCAAAAGGGCTTCCCTGCAGTTCGACATCATCGGATTATCCGGCGAGCGGAAGCACCTGGAGACAAACGCGGCTCCCCTCCGGCACACCGATGGAACCACCGTTCATCTCGCCGTGACGCACGATATAACCGAGCGCAAGCGAGCGGAACGCGCCCCGCGATTGTTGAGCGCCATTATCGATTCATCCGACGACGCCATCATCAGCAAGGATCTCACCGGTGTCATCACCAGCTGGAACAAAAGCGCCGAACGGCTTTTCGGCTATACGGCGGAAGAGGCGATCGGCCAGACCGTTGCCAACCTCCTCATCCCGGAGGATCGGCAGCAGGAGGAGCCGAACATCCTTGCCCGGCTCGCTAGAGGCGAACGGGTCGATCACTTTGAGACGGTGCGCCGGAGAAAAGACGGTTCCCTGATCGACATCTCGCTCACCATTTCACCCGTCAAGAATGCTCATGGCGTCATCGTCGGGGCTTCCAAAATTGCCCGTGACATCAGTGAAAGCAAGCGTATTCAATCGGCATTGCTTGAGAGCGAGGCGCGGTTTCGTCAGCTCGCCGAGACGATGCCCCAAATTGTCTGGACAGCGCAGCCCGACGGAATTGTCGATTACTACAACGAACGCTGGTTTCAGTTCACCGGTTTTGGCCGCACGGAGTTGCCGGATGCCGGATGGGAACGCATTCTGCATCCCGATGACCTTCCCCGCACCCGCGAAAGCTGGCAGGCGGCCGTTCATTCGGGGCAACCCTACAACAATGAATACCGCCTTTTGGATCAGCCGGAAAATCGTTGGCGCTGGTTCATCGCCCGCGCCGTCCCAGTGCGCAATCTCAGCGGAAACATTGTGAAATGGTTCGGCACCTGCACCGACATCGACGAACAGAAACACGTTCAGGAGGAGCTTCGGCGCGCCAATGAAGATCTTGAGCAGTTCGCGTTCTCCGCAAGCCACGACCTTCAGGAGCCATTGCGCAGCATCAAGATTTACAGCGAGCTTCTCATCAAACGCCATTCCGGCAAGCTCGATGGCGATGCGCTGAAATTTATGCGCTTCCTGCGCGCTGGCGCCACGCGAATGGAGACGCTGGTCCGCGACCTGTTGACCTATACACAGGTGACAAAGTTTGGAAAGCCGGCTGACATCGTTAATGCCAACGAACCTTTCAAAACCGCATTAGCGAACTTGTCGGGCGCTGTCGTCGAAAGCGGCGCTCAGATCACGTCCGGCCCGCTGCCCTCGTTGCCGGTGCACGGCATGCATCTCCAGCAATTGTTCCAAAACCTGATAGGCAATGCCATCAAGTACCGCAGCCCGGAACGCCCGCCCATCGTGCACGTTGAGGCCAGCCGCCAGAACGGCTACTGGACTTTTTCTGTAACCGATAACGGGATTGGCATAGATCCCGAGTACAAAGAGAACATATTTGGCCTTTTCAGGCGTCTGCATAGCAGCGATGAATACTCAGGAACCGGCATCGGATTGGCCATCTGTCAGCGAATCGTGGATCGGTACCATGGGCGGATCTGGGTCGAATCCGAACCCGGGCGAGGATCTACTTTCCTCTTCACGCTCCCAGTCTGACCAAGCTAGCGCAGACACTCGCAGCCATGTGCTCATTGTGGAAGATAATGAATCGGACGTCTTCCTGATACAGGAAGCGATCGAGGCAACCAAGCTGGGTCTTGCGCTCGATATCGTCACGGACGGAGAACAGGCCGTTCGGTTTGTCGATGCTGCCGACAGCGATCCGGCTTCGCCCTGCCCCGCGCTGGTAATTCTAGACATCAATTTGCCGAAAAGGCAGGGCGCCGAGGTGCTACGGCACATCCGCCAGAGCCGCAGGTGCACAAACATCCCGGTTATTGCTGTTTCCACTTCGGATTCCGGGCGCGATCGCGAACAAATGGCAAACCTGGGCGCAAACGGATATTTTAGGAAGCCATCCGACTACGACGACTTCATGAAACTAGGCGACCTGGTAAAAACGATGCTAAACCCCTGACCACACGTAGTAACAAGGTTGAGGAATTTGACCTTTTCCAAGGTTGTGGGGCAGGCGCAAGCCTGCGGCGGCCGCAAGGCCGCCCAAGTAATCATAACGGCGGGCATATGCGGGTGCTACGCCGCATCCCCAAGCCAGCGCGCAATAACCATTTCCACCTCAGCAGCCTTAGCCTCCGCGTCCGTAGCCCAGGCCACAAAACCATCGGGCCTGATGAAAAGGGCGCGCAGGCCCTTATTGTCCTTGGCCTTTGCTGAAACGTGCCTCAACCTTCCGGTCCAGCGTTCACTTACGCGCTGCAGTTCTGTGCTCCCGTCCAAATCAAGCAGCAGAGCTTTCCCATCACACAGAACTGTGCCGAGACGGCGGCCATCTTCAAATTCGAAGTCGGGTGCGCTTCGGCCCGTCAGCGTATGGCAGCCTCCCAGGTTGTAACGGAAGCCGAGGCCGGAAATTTTCGTGGCAAAGTATGTGGTGCCTTCGCGCGTGTCGATCAGTTCACGAACGACTGCGGCCATCGCCTGCGCATGTGGCTCCGGCCGCATAATTGCTACCTGAGCGCGAGTCCAATCCAGCGCCCAGGCCCCCGCCGGATGACGTTCCTCTGTGTACGTGTCGAGCAGATCTTCGGGCGCCCAGCCATGAATTGTGGCGGCGAGTTTCCAGCCGAGATTCATGGCATCTCCCAGCCCCGTGTTCATGCCTTGCCCTCCGAATGGAGAATGTACATGGGCCGCATCGCCGGCCAGTAACACCCGGCCCTTTCTATAGGTCGTTGCCTGCCTCGCACGGTCAGTGTAGGTCGAAGCGACGTGCACAGCCGTGATCGTGACATCCATGCCCGAAACACGCCGCAGGACATCCTGGAGGGTTTCGCGCGTGATACTCGACGTCCGATCGAACGTCCCGCCATCGAACTCGACGATGCCGACACGTCCCGGGCCGGGACCGCTGACATACATGCCCGTATTGGTTAGGTTGAACCCCGGAGCCAGCTTATCCGGATCTGCCAACTCAACTGTTGCGGTGTAACCGGTGAGCTCAGGCTCCGTTCCGGCAAACTCGAATCCAGCCTGTTTGCGCACCGTACTGCGGCCCCCATCACAACCGACGAGCCACCGCGTCTCGAAAGACTGTTCTCCGGCGATCACCGTGACGCTATCCCTTTTCTCGATTAAACCGGTGACTTCAACGCCCCGCCGCACCTCCGCGCCCATTTCGATCGCATGCTCATTCAGCAACGATTCGATACCTTCCAGACTCACCATACCGCCAGATGCTGACGGACCGGGAACTGTGTATTCCTGCTGAGAGAAGTCAATCTTATCCGCATCGAGCATGATTCCGGCGAAGTGGCCGGCAAAGCGGGGCCTGGGCGCGGACTTTGAGCCGTTGTCGGCGCTCAACTCCATTCCCGGTGTCCGCCCGGCGCTCATCCAACCGAGCGCAGACTCACGCACCGCGTCCAAAAGACCTCTTCGGTAAAACGCCTCAACCGAAGGAAAGTTAAGTCCCCGCATTCCCATCCAGCCCGCTTTCAGCGGCGAGCGAAGATCTTCCATGCGTTCCAGAACAAGAACGGAAACGCCGGCTAACTGCAGTTCACAGGCAAGAAAGAGACCCACCGGGCCTGCGCCTGCGATCACCACGTCATAAATCATCGGTAGCTACTAGCCTTCCTGAGCTGCCACACGTAAACAGCGTTATTCCCGCCGGTTCGTATCCATCAACCGAGGCAAGATACCGTCTTCCGAACGCTAAAACTATGCGTAAGTAGTTGATTCTAAATGGAATTCTTTCAAAACGCAATAGATATGCCCCCCGAAACGCTTTTTATAGACGGGAAAAACCCTCCCCTAAACTTCTTTCGTCACACTTCGCGGATCCTTGTCCTTGCGAATGCCGACGAGCTTCGAATGCCGCAGATGATTGCTTGTTGTCCAATCTGTGAACTCCACTTGCACCACCAGCTTGGGCCTGATCCAGCGATAGTTTTTCATCGCTTCCGCCGTCAAAGCTTCTCCGCGCCGTGCGTTCTTTGGCTCAGGCAAGTTTGCAAACGGGCACTTGTCCGTGACAAGTTTTTGCAGCCGTTTATAAATGTAATTTTTGACGTCGGGTGTGAAGCCATTCTTCAACTTCGCGATGAAGATCAAACGGTCCCCGTCGTAGTAACCGACTGCCAGGTTCTCGAAGTGATTCTTGCCACCTGGCCGGTATCCGCCAACTACCAATTCCTGGCCTTGATTAGTTTTATATTTGATCCAATTTCCGCTGCGCTCGCCCGATTCATACCGGCTCTCAGCCTTCTTCGCGACAATTCCTTCGAGCCCGTGCCGCCGTACCGCTTCGATCAGTTGATCGGGCTCGGCATCAAGCGGAACAGACTGCTTCAGTATCGAGTCCTTGCCCGAAGCGAGGATCGCGTCAAGGATCTGCCGGCGTTGGCTCAGCGGCAACCCGCGCGTGTCTTTCTGCCGGTACGCAAGTACGTCAAACGCGTAATACTGCAAAATCCCTTCACCCGGCTTGTAATGCTGTAACAGATTGAACTGAGGCCGCCCTCTATCGTCAACCACAACGATTTCTCCATCCAGGATGACTCCGTCCTCGAGCTTCCCGGCGTCATTTGCGAGTTCCGGATAATCTGAGTTCATCGAATGATTGCGCCGAGACAGTACGCTGACCGTTCCACTCGCTTTTACGATCTCGGCGCGATATCCATCGAGTTTCACTTCGTATTGCCAATCGGGTCCTTTAGGCAGAGCTGATACAAGTTTGCAGAGCATCGGCTCCACAAACTTCATTGCGCTCTGCGGCAAATGGTCGAGCTGCAGCCCGGGCACATCCGTCCGGTTGCTGTGCCATTGCGCATCGCGGTCCTGCGCAATCTGCTCGATGGTTCTGCCCGTTACCGCGGAGATATTTTCCTTCTTCGCCGTAAGCGGCTTCATCGCGGGTTCGGACTTCAGAAGAAACCAGCGGTTGTCTTGCTTCGAGCGGTTCTTAACAAGCTGCCACTCGCCTTTCAGTTTCTTGCCTTTCAGAAAGATCTTGAGAACGCCTTTGTAGTAGTTGCCCTCGATCAGCTCATAGCTGCCGATATCCCAGACCATAACGGTTCCGCCGCCATATTGGCCTTCCGGGATTGTGCCTTCAAACTCCAGGTACTCCAACGGATGGTCTTCCGTTGCCATCGCCAGACGCTTCTCGTCAGATTCATACGGAACGCCCTTCGGCACCGCCCAGGACTTCAGCACACCATGCATTTCCAACCGGAAATCGTAATGCAGATGACTCGCGGCATGCTTCTGGATCACGAAGCGTTTTCGCGCGCCTTGTGCGCTCGGCGGCGGCGCTGCTGCCCTTGGCTCAGCAGTCTTTGCGAAGTTCCGTTTGACTTGATAGGTGCGCAGCGACTTTGGAACCTTCGAAACAATTGCTGATACCGATTCCGGCAACGACTGTTGCATCTCCAAAACGGCTTTGAACAGATCGCCAACGGTCCCCAGGCGATGCAGCGCGGCGTCTGGCGCCCAATACAACGCTTTCGTGTCTTTCGATTTCATCGCGGCCGACAACTCATCCCAAGTCACCGGAAGCGAGACGAAGGGCTGCTCCAGTTTGGCGCGAAGCGAGTAGACACCGACGGTAGTTTTGAAGTCGGAGTTTTGGCTCCAGTCGATAAAGACTTTGTGGCCGCGCTCGCTCTTGGCCATCTCAGCCACGATCAGATCTGGATACTCTTGCGAAAGTAATTCCGCTAACGCGCGGGCGAACGGCCGCGTAACCTCGTACGTCACGGGCGTGTTCAGGGGCACATACAATTGAAGTCCCTTCGACCCGGAGACCTTCGGAAAGCTCGACAGCTTCAAATTGTCGAGCACCTCCTTCACGAGAAAAGCAACCCTGGCGCAATCGAGAACGTTCCTCCCCTCGCCCGGGTCCAGATCGAACACAACGGATCTTGGCGTCTCTAACTCGGGTACACAGTGCAGGAACGGATGCAGCTCCAGGCTCGCAATGTTCGCGCACCAGACAAGCGTTGCCAGGTCGTTGATCAGGATGTACTGGATGTCAGGACCGCCCGCTTTGCGCGGAACAGGGAACGTTTTCACCCATTCCGGCTTATATCCAGGGGCGTCTTTCTCATAAAAAACTTGCCCGTGTATGCCATCCGGAAATCGCTTTAGTGTCACGGGGCGATTTTGAAAGTGCGGCAACAAATACTCTGATACACGGATGTAGTAATCAATTACCTGTCCCTTGGTAAACCCGGCTGCCCGATATAGGATTTTGTCGGGGTTCGATACTGCCATCGGTGCGGGTGTCATTTAGGTTATTCGGGCATTCAGTCATTTGCCCTTGCCCTCTCCGCATCTTCTGTTAGATCGATCGCCAGCACTACCGCAAGGATCAGGATGTCATCCTCTCCTGCTGTGGTATCGACGCCGTAAGTGTCAGTCAGTGAAACCCACCGCTTCGAAACCGTAGCCACCACGGTGCCTCTTCGCTCTATCGTAAAGTTGTGCTCAAACACGCTTCCCGTGACGTGCAAGTCGTCGGGCCCGGGGATGTCGACCGTGAAGCGATCGACAAACGGACTGATCAACTTCTTGCGAACCGTTGCCGCCTCCTCGCCATGACGAGTGATGTGGAATTTGGGAGTCATTGAGATAATCTGCTTGTTCACCGTCGCCAGTTCATTACCGGCGAGATCCATCAACACCAGCGTGTGATGCAGTGAAAAGAGCTTTCCTTTCACCTCGTACAGTGGTGCCCCGTGCTCGTCCTGAATAACCGAACTGTCGGCCAGGTGAAAGAGCTTTTCGCGGATGATATAGCGCATAGGAAGACCGTCACACCCCAAACTGCCGCAAGTGATGGTCGAGATGTTTGTACATTAAGATCGCCCACTCCTCCGGCGTCATCTTCCCAAAAAAACCATGTGGATTCTTCGTACACCCCGCGGCCCCTCCCGCTGCAAATTTGTCAATCAATCCCGATAACCGATCCCGTTCCTCGCCCAGATCTCGTTCGTCCGTGATAACGAGGCTCTTCGCTGTCGGCGCATTCTTCCGTAGCGGGCCTTCGTTCCGAAACACCATCGGCTTCACCAGCCGTCCCAGCATTCGTGCCGGTAGCGCTCCCATTTCAGGCACCACTTCTCCTACCGCCCACTGCATGCTCACGGAGCAATGTGCCAGCATTTGCGCCACAGTCATCTTGCCCCAGCGCCTCTCACTTTGCGGCTCTAAGTTTCCCAGCCGGGTCTTTACCTGATTCACCACCGTCGCATCCAATAGGTGCTTCATGCTCACATGCCTCCTCGCTCCTTGAATGAGAATAACCAAGGCCTCTCGCGTATGGATTATGTCAGGACGCCGTTCCTGGACTCTGCTCAGGGGTAAACTGATTACCCCTAAGGTCTTCCTGTTACTCCGAAACCCACCTAAGCTGGGCTGAGTAAGAGTGAGAACAACACGACCTAGACGAACCCGAGATGCAGCTTGGAGCTTTTCAGCTGTTTTGCTGCATAGATACTTAGGAGGCTTTGAAGAGACATATGGAACAACAGAAACAAAGCGATGAACAAAACAACAAAGTGCTGGCCCTCGGCCCGCGCGCGTACCTCGAACCCCAAATAAAGATTGGGACCGAGCAAACTCGTTTTACCCGGATCGTGGCGACGGCCATCGCCAGTGCAGCCGCACTGGTCTGTCTAGCGCTCTCGGTTCCCAATCTCAGCTCAATGACAACACCTTCTGACGTGGAGAGGGGCAGCAATCTCCCTTGGTTCCCGTCGCTCCAGGCCTTCGAACACTATGATTCGGGGCGCTCTCACGTGTTTTCACGCGCACAGTTTCGCGGCTCCTTCCACAAGCCGAACACGGTCGCGGCGGTTCGCTCTGACGAAGGCGCGTACCCCTCCGGCTACAACATGTCGTACCTCAATGAGAAGGCGGCCTTCATCCAGGGCGGCAGCTACGGCGATGCCGAGAACTCGATCGGCCCCTTCGTGGCGAAGGTCAATCCAGACACGCTCGCGCCCATCTGGTACACGCAGTTGCGGAACACCGTAGAGACGGGCGAGTGGGACTACCCGGGCGCGATGGCGATCGAGAACGACGGCCACATCTACGTCGTCTCCGGCTACCGCATCTTCAAGGTCGATCCGGCCGACGGGCACGTCATCGCAACCCTAAAGCTGCCGACGCTGGTCCACATGCGCAACAACTACCCCAACACGCCGCCCACCTACGACTGGAATCTGACCGACAACGCGGTCAATACCTCCTACAACGGCCTCAACGCGCTCCCGGACGGGACGATCGTTGTGAAGTCGCTGTACCGGGTGGCTGGGTGCATCGAGAACGGGCCGTCGGCGGTCCTCAAATGCAAAGACGCCCAAAACGTTCCGGTGTCCAACCTGATCTCGGTGAATCCGAAGACTATGCAGGTCATCGACTACATCCCCCTGCCCGCTTTCGCGGGTGCCCGGCCCACCATTAGTCGCTACCGGGGCGTGGACTACGTGTACCTGCTCGAGAACACCTCCAGTGCGGTGCGTTACTCCGTGAGAAAGGGCGTGTTCACCCTCGACACATCATGGAACCCGCCGACGGTCACCCACCCCGGCCAGACGCCCGGCGGTTCGCTGATCGTCATGAACGATTGGATCGTCGGGGCCACAAACACCGCCCCTGCGACCGGCTTCCTGACGGTGTTCGCCATCAACCAGGGCGACGCGTCGATGTACCTGTCAGCGCAGCCGTACATGGACGACCCGGTGGCTCCCGAACTCGCGGCGGTGTTCGCGCCGGCCGTCAGCTGGGCCGATATGTCGCTTGAGGCCGACCCCGAGAACGGCATCTTCTACGGCGTGGAGACGCTCGCGCGCAAAGTGGCCGCGTTCCGCATCACCGAGTCGGGCATCGCGACCGTCTGGAAGAAGACGCAGACCACCACCGAGTGGGCGACCCTCATCGGCCCGAAGGAGCACCGCGTATGGGTGGGCACCGACGTTCCCGTTACCGAGATCCCCGGCGGCAACACCGCCGCTACTGTGGTCTGGCGCGACGCGCGCACCGGCGAGGAGCTCGCCCGCTCCGAGCAGGTCCCGCAGATGACGCAGGGCAGCGCGGTTCAGCCCGGCTACGGCGGCAGCATGTACTTCCCCGGCGCGGAGGGAATGCTCGTCAAGCTGACGCCCCGTCCGGTGCGCGGCGGGGACGGCCTCGAACAATAATGATTCTCTACATCATTGCGTGAACTTCGACGAGAATCCCAGCGGCCTTCCTCAAGCATGCTGGGATTCCGCCTTGACATCCGCGCCGCCCGTTCTTTCGGCGAAACCGCGAAGATGCTCAAGCAGTCGCATGCAGCGAGGATCTGACCGGACCGCCTCGAATGCCGGATCGACGCCCAGGTAGAGCGCACGGAACGCTCGTTCCCGGAAAGCCTTCTCAATCCAGTGAATAGCCAACTCCCGCTCCCCGATCCGGACTAAGAGGTCCGCAATCATTGTGGACGGTACGCTCGGGGAAGAATGCAATAACTTCGCAATCGCGAGCAGGGTTGGTCTTACCCACTTACTTCGGCCTTTGTAGATTGCCGCTAGCACCACCGACCAGCGTAAGGACCGCATAAACGGCAATAAGTCGTTACATTTGCGGTAGCATTTCAGTGCTTCTTCTCGCTCACCGAGTCGATCGTAACAAGTCGCAATAATGAGTGAGGCTACTGCGCTTCCAGGTAAGATGTCCAGCGCCAAATGGCCTGTTTCTATGGCAGTTCGATATCGCCTCTGAAAATACAAAATCACTGCCATCATCTGCAGTGCTTTCGGATTCAGCGGATCGCTCGACAGCACCGTTTCAAGCTCGTCTTCAGCCTCGTGTAGCTTTCCTAAAGGAGCAAGACACGCCATGGCGTGCATCAGCGGTAAAAGGATATCGGTCGAGTTCGCCTCTTTCGCCCGTCGAAAGTGCTGTTCCGCCGCCGCCGGTTCAAATCTTTTGAACGCAAGGAAGAAGCCCATTGCCATGTGGCATTCGGAGACGATCGGGCCGAGAGCGAGCGCCTTTCTCGCCGCCTCTTCGGCCTTCTCCCACGCTAAACGGGCGGCTGCCACATGGTACATCGCCATCAGGCTGTAAGTAATGGACAGTGCTGCCCAAGCTTTGGCGGATTCTGGCTCCCTTTCGACCACAGCCGCAAAGCATTGCTGCGCTTTCTTAGTCGATTCGCTATTGTTCCGAAGCAGATAATGCCGGCCCTGAAGCATCAGGCGGTGAACTCCCGCATCCGAAAGCGGTTCGGCCACTGGAGCATGTTGGCGCCCTTCCAGCGCCAGCGCTTGCTTCTCCAGATCGAAAGCTATATCGTTTTGGACGGTCCAGACTTCCCGCGAAGCATCCTGCTCGTGATCACCGGACCACACAGACTCGTCCGTTTGAGGACAGAACAGCTCGGTGGATACCCGTATGGTGTCGGCGCCGGCAAAACAGGCGCCCCTGACTATGAAACGAACTTGTAACTGCCGGGCAATGCTGGCCAGATCCGAACTCGCCCAGAATGATTGCGGCGTTTCGTTTCCGATCAGCCGAAAAATCTTGTTCTCAGCCAATCGCGTAAGAAGTGCCTCGCGAAGAAGAGCGCCACAGTTCTCCTGACCTGTACCTTCGTCCAGGCTGCCAAACGGCAGTACCGCGATAGGCACTCGTTGTCCCTGCTCATTGGAGTGGGGCAGAAACCGCGGAACGTAACTGCCCGGTTCTAATGAGATCAGGACCGGGTCCGTCTGCCCTTCGTATGTGTAATACCTCAGCAGCCGGTCCCGCAATCGTCGCATCCCCATCCGCACAACTGGATCACGTTTGGGATCGAAATCGGCGGGGAAATCGAAAGCATCGACGCCTATCGTCGTTTCTTTCAATGTGCTTGCGCGCCCATCCATCGTCGCTTCGACGACGTACTGCAGCACGCGGCGTAGCTGCTCGGCGCGAGCGAAAGCCCGACTCTTCAACACCGAATCGAGCGCTTTCCTCACGTCATCGCATGAGGGTTGAGCCATATAACTGTCTACTTAGTTTAGCTTTGCGGGGCTCAGGGGTAAACTGATTACGCCCTAAGTCTTCCTGTTACGCCGAAATCCACCTAAGCTGGCTGCGAAAGGGTGAGAACAATATGAAACGTAGAGACTTCTTGAAAACTTCCGGCGCAGTCACAGGTGGTTTGCTGACTGCCCTTCGCACAGCGACCCCAAGCAGTTTGGAGGCTGTTGGCGGCCCGCAGCCCAACATCCTTTTTTTCCTGGTTGATGAATTACGTTTTCCCACGGTCTTTCCGGACGGAATATCAACGCCAGGGGAATTCTTGAGGAAGCACATGCCGAACCTCCATAAGCTCTGGAAGGCCGGCGTCAAATTCGGGAACTATCACACGGCCGCAAACGCTTGCACCGCCGCTCGGGGCACTCTCATCACCGGTCTGTATTCACAGCAGAGTTGGCTGCTCACCACTATTCTTTCCACGCCCGCGCCCAATCCCACAATTGTGAAACTGGAGCCGGTTTTGAACACCCACTATCCCACTTACGGTAAGTTGCTGCGTTCCCTCGGCTATACCACGCCGTATTTCGGCAAATGGCATGTCTTGATTCCGCAGCAAGGAACCGGATTAGACGCATACGGCTTCGATTACTATACGTATCCCGATCCAACCGGCAGTAATCTGCAGGGCACTTATGGAAGCGACCTGTATCCAACTCAACCGCCGCCTCCGGATAAGACCTACCTGAGCGACGCCGATGTTGCAACCGCCTCTATCAAATTTATGCAAGGATTTAAACCGAACGACGCGCCGTGGTGCATGACGGTGAGTTTCGTGAATCCGCACGATCGGGAGTTTTTCCCGGCTGGAACAGAATTCAAAACAGTCGGCGATCTCTTTTCTTCCCCAGCAACGAATCCGAAGAATCTGACACAAGAGAGTAAGTACGCCGACAACGCCTTACTTACGTGGGGCCAAAACAAACTGAAGAGTCCCAAATCCTATGGTTATCCCGCAGTTCCATCCAATTGGGAATCCTCGGATGATCTGAAAAAGCATGGAAAGCCGACGACTCAGCTATTTATTAAAGAGTTCCAGCAGATGGTATGGGGAGGTGTTACAGATGATCCATCCAAAGATACTCCGGCTGATCGCGTCATAGAACCGTACCCTGCCGAAGATACCGGATTCGGTGTCGCCAAGATGGAATACACATATTGGCAACGCGGACTCGACAGTTACACGCAAATTATGGAGGTTGTCGATGAGCAGATCGGCCGTGTGCTCGACGGATTCCATGATCTCCCGCAAAGCATCCGGGAAAATACAGTCGTTGTTTTCACCTCGGATCATGGCGAGTACGCAGGTGCGCACGGCTTACTTCAGGGAAAACTCGGAAGCGTTTATGAAGAAGCCTGGCGCGTTCCCTTGATCGTCGTCGATCACAGCAAGCGTTTCACCGGTGATATCGATACCATCCGAACGGGCCTCGCTTCCTCCGTCGATCTATCGACTCTTCTGGTAAGTATCGGGAGCAATGGCACACGCGACTGGATGACGCGCGACCTGGCACGCATTTATGGCAGGCGCCTGGACATGATTTCTATGTTGAGGTCCGCAGACGCGCCGGGTCGTCCATACGTTCTTTACGCTACGGATGAAATCGCGCCCAAATTCTTCAACTACCTGAACGCGCCGACTCATGTTCTCGGGCTGAGAACGCCAGACGGAAAACTCGGTGTCTCGGCCGATTGGTTCACGCCAACCACTAAAATCAACCCCGGTACGGCCCAACTCGAATACTACGACTACTCGACCAGCCAGGGCAGATTGGAGCTTGAAAACACGGCGCCCGATAATCCTCATGCAGCCCGGCTCTATCGGCATCTGCTGAACGAAATCATTCCGAATGAATTGCAGCAGCTTTTGCCACCATCTCTACTTCCTTATCAGGAGCTCGCGAAGATTGCACACCTGGCGTTCAGCGCCTTCATCAAAAATCTACCGTTAAGTGCCTTCTAAGGACAGGGGCTCGAGGAAACACTCGGTTACGGAGCAGATTTCTAACTCTCGGGACGAGGAGGATCCGCCTCTATCATCGCGATCCTCCTTCTCACGTCATCGCATGAGGGTAGAGGCAGCACATCCGGCATCAGCGACCAATGGTCAAAATGGGGCGGTGCCGCGGAGCGCCATCCTATCGCGTTCACTTCAGCTTGGCGTATTTCGCCTTAGCTTGCTTCAGGATCGGGACGTCGCTATCGGGTTCCTTCCAGAGTGTGAGGAAGCGCTCGTACGCACTCTTCGCCTCGGCATTGCTTCCCAATAGCGTGTACGCTCTGGCGAGTTGCAAGTGCGCCTGCGCCAATGGGATCCATGCCTACGATACCGCGATGATCGAGAATATTCTGGAACTCAGACGGCGCCTCCGCATACCGGTGCGCGGCAATGAGCGCCTCACCGCGCACATAAGCCGAGTGCAAACCGCCGAGATTGAACTGAGGAAAGTTTAGGCCATTGCTTTTGCCGTTCGCTTCCGCCTGTACCGGCGGAGGAGAACAAGGTCTCACCATGATCTCCCCCCAAAACAGGAGGCACAAATGAAACACATAGGAACTATGGCACTCATACTCGCTTTCGGTGTCGCAGGTCTTTACGCACATGAGAGGCCCGTAAAGACGACCTTTTCGGAACTGAGGGATGCAGCGGGATCGATCTACAGATCCCGGATCCACATACCGGCGAAAAAGAAACCGCCGAATTCAATTTCGCTGGGAACGGGACGCTGGGCTCATTCACCTTCACTAATGTTGAGGCAGACGGAGATTTCCCGCAGCAGTCCGGCGCTTGCCCGGCAAATCAGGTTTACGTTCAAACCATCGCCGGCGCAGGTGTATTTCGCTTCCAGGACGGAAGTCTATTGAAACTCAATCTCACAGAGGGATTCGATTGCATCGATTTCGTAGCTCGAGAGGCCCACTGCACAAGGGCTTTCCAAATCACTGGCGGAACCGGTCGTTTCATGCATGCGACCGGCATTCTGACCTGGACCGAGACGACGCTGCCAGTGTTGGCCGATGCCGCTGGCAATCCCGCCTTTTTGCGGCTTCGGGCGGGTTTACCGGAACCATCTCCGGAGTGGCCGAGGAGGAGGAACGCCGAGAGGAGCAGGAATAGAAATGGCATATGCGCGTGCTCCTACTCGCGATGCTCCTGAATGCGCCTAAACGGGGCGAGCCCCCCGGCTCAACCCCATCAGCGTTAACTTAAGGGACCTGAGCGGCAACTGCGGTGTTTTGCGGGTCCGGAAACACTTCCGCCACATCTCCGACAAGCGCGTCTACGGACAAGCGAATACTGCACATCACCGGACGAAACCGGACTTCTCGGTCCGTATCTGGATTACATCCCACCGATCTCGGTGAAATTGATCTTCGCGCATTTGTAAACGGTACGCCGTATTTCGCGACTTTCCAATGCAACCTAAGATTCAGTTGCCTGAGATCTCGCGCGTACGCCTGCTCGCGTCGTATTGCCTTCTCGAAGTCCTCGGCCTGAATGGTCGAACGTGACTGCTAATCCTCGGTAATCACCTCAAAAGCGGCCAACGGTTATCGGCTGAAGGGCTCATCCGCATTTTTGGTGGACAAGATCGATAAAGCATAGTCATTAAGAAATGTTTTATTCTTAAGAGGCAAATGGCTGCCTCCCCCAGCCCTTT
>DATBDT010000083.1:0-75556 GCA_036269815.1 Bryobacteraceae bacterium | reverse complement strand
GGGCAGTACGAACCTGGGCGACAAAGTCTATTACGTCACACTGGACGGAAAGCGAGTTATCAGCGGCAACCTTTGGGACCTGGATCAGAGCCCGTTTTATGAGACCCTGAGCGAACTGCCAATCAATCTTCCTTCTATTGGCCCTATTGGCGCGCCCGTAACGATAGTAGTTTTCAGTGACTTCCAGTGTCCCTATTGCCGTACGCTCGCGCAGACGATGCGCCAGAATATTGCTAAATCGTTCCCCAAAGAGGTCCGCGTCCTGTTCGCCGATTTCCCCTTGGAATCCAAGCATCCGTGGGCGCGAGCGGCCGCCGAGGCCGGACACTGCATCGGCGATAACAACAACGATGCATTCTGGGCCTTTCATGACTGGATCTTTGCGAACCAAGGCGAGATAGACAATGAAGGAAAGAACCTGCGCGACAAGGTGCTGGAGTTCGCCAAACAGCAGAATCTCGACACAGCGAAACTAAGCACGTGTCTGGACAGCCACGCGACAGCCCAGGAAGTTATCAGCAGTGAGAAGAAAGCGTCTTTGTTGGGGGTTCAACAAACTCCAACGTTTTTCGTAGATGGCCGAAAAGTAGAAGGAGCGGTTCCGTGGTCCAACTTAGAAGGTCTCATCAACTACGAACTAAAACGGCCTGCGGACATTTCTTTAGGAACAAAGTCGGGCGGCGGGTAAAAATCCCAGACCTTTCGTCTAAGCTTCGGGCCGTCAGCCGCCGATAGAGAAGACGCGTGGGTTAGAATCCACAAATCTCCGAGCTAAGGTAAACTCGATTTGCTACCGTCAGCAGATATTTCCATGGAAAGTTCCGGTGTGCTGTCATTTCGGCTGCCGCCACTAATTCTTCATCCGTTTTCTACTCCGGAGGACACGTCGGTTCTGATGGACAGCTCACGGGCAAACCTGGCACTGCACGGTTTTCTCCCGCAGGAAGAGTCACCAGCGGACGATCTTGACCGTAAGCTGCTGCGCGGACGCTACGCCGAGCTTCGAATGCTGTTCTATATCGGTAAGGATCTTACCCGTTGGACCGGGCAGTGCACGGAAGCCGCTCTCGCGTCGAGGCAATTTGAGAACAGGCGTATCCGGCCGGAAACTTTCGCCGTTCTGCTGGTTCAGCAAGTGCCACCTCACGTCCGGACGAAGCTGGAGCAATGGGGCGTTCTCGATTTTTCAGCGCTCTTTCGGCGCTCCATCGGACTGCATGCGGTGTTCTCGGATCTACCCGCAGTGAACGCTCTGAACGCGGATTTTCTGCGCCGGTATCACCGCCACCTCGATCAGTGGTATGAGTATCGCCTTCGCGAGTCAACCTACGATCGTCCCGAGCCCGGCGACTTTATATTCGATCTCTACGCGTCAGGTGAATACACGCTGATGCTCGAGGAGAGCTGGAGCAAAGGATAAAGGATCGGCGAACGGCACGCCGATCCGATGCTACTGCAAGGCAGTTCGAGGATCTGTCTTCGCAACGGCTGGTCTTCCCAGCCATTGGCTCAGCATTCTTGTTAATTCGTCGAAGCGCAGAGGCTTCGTGAGATAGTCGTCCATTCCAGCCTGGAGGCAGCGCTCCCGATCACCGACCATCGCGTTCGCGGTGAGTGCGATGATCGGGATTCGCTTGCCGGCCGTTTCTCGCTGTCTGATCTCCGTTGCGGCTTGATACCCATCCATTTTGGGCATCTGACAATCCATCAGAATGCAATCAAACTCACCCTCTGCCCAGTGATGCAGAGCAGCTTCGCCGTCGGTCGCGATTGCAACCGAACAGGCGAGCTTTGCGAGCAGAGCGGTCGCGATCTTCTGGTTGATGACGTTGTCCTCGGCAAGGAGAATTTTCCACTCGCCGGCCCCTGGCGCAGACGAAAGATTTTCGGTTGCGAATGCAGAATTCTTACATTCACCCTCGGGCTCAACCGCCAAGACTAAAGGAAGCGTTACTGAAAAAATCGATCCGCGCCCCAGCTCGCTCGAGACTGCGGTTGTCCCGCCCATTAGCTCGGCCAGATGCCGTGAGATTGCTAATCCCAAGCCAGTGCCGCCGTAAACGCGCGTCGTAGAGCTGTCCGCCTGCGTGAATTTCGAAAACAGTTGGGCTTGCACATCGCCGGAGATGCCGATTCCGGTATCTTCCACCGCGATTGTCACGAAACAGGGTCCATCGTCTACTCCCGGTGACGCTGACACAACGATCTTTACGGAGCCCTGACGGGTGAACTTCAGGGCGTTTCCCGCAAAATTCATAACAATTTGCCGGACGCGGACGGGATCGCCTTTGAATTTCACTGGAACGCCAGCCGTGTAGTCGTACTCCAGGCGAAGATTCTTTTCGGCCGCTTGCCGCCCCAGGAGCGTAATCACTTGGCGGAGGACGTCTTTCAGATCAAAGTGAATCGATTCGAGAACCAGTTTGCCTGATTCAATTTTGCTCAGGTCCAGAACGCTATTAATCAGGCTGAGCAGAATCTCACCAGACTCACGAACGCCGTGCGCCAAGTCAAGCTGTTCGTCATTCAATCCGGAATCCAGCAACAGAGTTGTCATGCCGATTACGCCGTTCATGGGCGTCCGGATTTCATGGCTCATGTTGGTCAGGAACTCGCTTTTTGCCCGATTAGCGTCTTCCGCACGCGCTCGTTCCAACTCCGCACGCTTCTTTTCGGCCTCAAGCTCGAGCGTTCTGGTGCGGACCGCGAGTTCCAATCGCCTCCGGTCTCGAATCAGGCGCCGCATGCGGTAGCGAAGAAAAAACCAGGCACAACTGGCCAGAGAACACAGAGCAGCTGCCTTGAACGTTATGGTTTGCCACCAGAATGGCTTGATGATGAAAATCGCCGAAGCCGGTTTTTCACTGATGGAACCGGCGGCGCTCTTGGCCTTCAGCTCAAACGTATATCGTCCTGGCGGAAGGCCGGCGAAGTGCAGATCTCGCTGGCTGGTCCACTCCCAATGCTCGTTCAAGGGGCGAAGGCGATACAGAAATCGAACAGCCGGTTCATTCTGAAATGTCAGGGCGGAAAAGTTTATATGCACCGCCCGCCCTTCTTCGGCGATCGCTACCTTTGACACCAACGCGGTCGGCATAATAGCCCGATACCGCACCGGGCGGTAATGTGACAGACCGCGGCTGGTTCCAATCCACACCCCATCGCCACTCGCGTAAAACGCATTCTCGTTGCAGTCGTCCCAAGCCAGACCGTCTTCCCGGGTAAACCGCTCCCAACGGCCTTCATGGAATAAGCTGACTCCGCTATCGCTACCCTGCCAAACCCATCCGCGCTTGTCCACGCCAACAAAAACTGTGTCATTCCCGATAAGGCCATCGGCTACAGTAAAACTTTTGACTTGCGGCTTACCGTCAACATTAGAAATATGACTGATCCCGAGAGGTCTCCAATAAGAGAGCCAGACGGTTCCATCCGGCGCACTCGTAACGTTATAAGTCTGGTCGTCGAGAAGACCATCGGTCGTGGTCAGTCGGGTCCAGACGTTGTTATGACAATGGAAGAGACCGGATGCGCTTGTGACCCAGATATCACCGGCCTTGTCCTGGGTCAGAGTGTCGAAGCCGGTGGCGCCCAGCCCCATCGGATCGATTCGCGCAAACGAAAGGGGCTGTTTATCCAAGGGCGACGAACGATATAGTTTTTCTTTGCCGCCAATCCAAAGCCGATGCTCCTGGTCTATTTCCAAATGCAAGTGGCTGGATAGATTTTCATCAACGACAACCCTTCGCAGTTTGCCGGTCCGCGGGTTCAGGTGAATGACGGACCCATTCCGTCCATTTAGCCAAACTGTCCCATCGGTGTCGACGGCCAGGGATTCAATTCGTTTACTCCCGGTTTTCTGAATACCCTTCCAGATCTGTGAAACGTGTGTCTTCGGGTTCACGTGAGTAAGACCGGTATCGGTGCCAATCCACAGTGTGCCGTCAGGAGCACCGCGCGTGATCCAAACGGAATCGTCCGCAAGGCCGTTTTCCTGCAGATAGGATTCCCATTCTCCGTGGCCGGCCAACCGAGCTACGCCACCACCAAACAGGCCAATCCAAAGCGAACCCTCGCGATCGCTCATGGCCGCCGAGACGCTGTTTTCCAGCAGGCCCTTACTCTTGCCGATCAATTCCCAACTATTCTGGTTTCTACGAGCGAGTCCGTTATCGGTACCCACCAGCACTGCACCGTTTGGATCGAGCGACAGGTTAGGTGCGGTACTTGTTGGGGGTAATCCTTCATCGCGAGGCTCGAAGCGGCGTGAGTCCTTCGCCAATTCAAAGAGCCTGGCTTCACTGCGCACCCAGAGGCTTCCGCCGGCATCCCTGATCATCGCGCTCCAGTGTCCATCGGGAAGCCCGTCCTGTGCTCCCCACACTTGAGACTCGCCGCCTTGCGACGAACAAAGAGCCTTTCCGCAGCCAAACCACAACGTTCCATTCGTGTCGCTGAACACGCTGTAGATCGGGCCGGAACGATTAGATCCGCCGCTTTTCGTCAGGCGGATTGGCGAAGTGGCGCCGCCTTGGACGGCTTTACCAACCAGCAGGCCTTTGTTAGTCGCAACGTAAACCGAGCCATCCGGCCCAGGAGCGAGCGCTCGCCCGGACGCCGCCTCCAATTTCGGAACGTCTTTAGCCGCGACAAAATGACCGTCGACGCCGCGGGCAAGAACCCCGCAGGTAGTAATCCATAGCGCGCCATCCGACGCTTCCGTCATTCCGTCTATTGTGCATGGGCCCGGCAGGCCGCTCTTTTCATCGAAGATCTGAAAGCGCGAACCATCGTAGCGAAATAGCCATGTTTGTGTTCCCACCCAGATATATCCGGTACGATCCTGTAGGATTCCGGTTACGGCGAGACTCTCTAATCCGTCCTCGTGTCCGTAGTGGCGAAAGCTGTACTGTTGCGCGTGGGCAAAGGAGGCGCCTGCCCAAAGCATCGTCGCAACGTGCAGGACGCGAAGCCATGTCGAGCTGGTGGCCCGCGATAAGACACACGAGTAGGTTGCGAAAAACACCTATGAGAGTAGTCGGGCGGACCGCAAAAGCTCTCAGGCCTGGCGTCTACCAGCTCTTGCTACCAATTGGTGATGGAGCCGTCGGGACGGAAGTACGTTTGTGCGCGTGCGGTGACCGGCTCGGTGATTTCAGCGAGAAGCTTCAGTTGACTCAAATCGACGCGGACGCCCAGACCCGGGCGGTCATTCGGATACAGTTTCCCGTTCTTGAAATCAAGGCACTCCGGCAAATAGGACAGCGTTTTTCCTTGAAAGTTGTACTCCATGAGGAGCGGACCCGAAAAGGTTCCGAGTGAGTTGACAAGCGCCGCGGTCGCAATCGGGCCGGTAAAGTGAGGCACGATACCCACAAAGTGCGTCTCGCATATCGCTGCGACTTTCATCATTTCGGTGATGCCACCTACATTTGGTAGAGTGGCGCGCACGTAGTCGATATCGTGGGCTTCGACCAGCTTGTTAAAGTCCCAGCGGTTACCCCATTCCTCACCCGCCGCCAGAGGGACGTTCACTTTACGGCGCAGGATCGGCAGATCTTCATTGAAGGCCTCTGTCCGTACTGGGTCTTCGACGAAATAGGGCGACAGCTCCTCAATTGCATTACAGCCTTGGATGGCATCGCTCAAATCGAATCGCTGATGAAAATCGATGCACCAATCCCCGTTTTTTCCTACACCCTCGCGCGCCTCGACGCAGTCGAGGCGTACCTGCTTAATCCGCTCATGCGTATTAAATGTTGAATAAATCGGCAGATCGGCGGCGCCCATGCGAAAAGCGCGATAGCCCGCTTCCATCGTTAATCGTGCGCGGTCGCGAATGCCCATTCCCGGCTCGATTCCGGGAATGCTGCCGGCCGTGTTGTAGCACTCGCAGTAATTTCGCACCATGCCGCCGAGCACGGCGTAAACCGGTAAGTTCAACATCTTTCCCTTGATGTCCCAGAGTGCAAGATCGAGGGCCCCGATAGCATCTTCTTTCTCCCGGCCGGCAGGATAGAAGAACGCGCGGTTCATGTCCTGCCAGAGCTGCTCGATGTGCTGCGGATCGCGCCCGATCAGGCGTCCGGCCGACTGGGACAATGTGTCGGGCGATCCGCCTTCTCCAACCCCCGTAATGCCTCCATCGGTCTCGACGGTAACGACCAGATCGCTTTGATTAAACAGCGGATTTCGCTGCGGGGGAGAATATACGCGGACCCGGGTAATTTTTGTCTTTGGCAGAGCGGCTTGCAGATTCCCGCGCACGGCCATTGTGGCGGCGGGCAAAGTTATAGCCGATTTAAGAAAGGATCGTCGCTTAATAATCGGGTTCATAATCGACTTGATCTTATAAATACCGGTTTGGCATCCTGCTGTAACCTTTCCGGGCGGAAACGGTATTCCAGTTTGAATGTTTATCACGAATAGCCGGCAAAACGGAGCCTGGGTCGCCCCAACCGACGCCGGCAGTTACTTGCAAATGTCGGGGGCTTGCGACCGGCCCTTTGCTGGCTAGCTACGTGGAAAATCAGACCGACAGTTCCTTGATGATGCTGGTGCAGGCGGGGGAAACCAGCCAGTTGGCGGTGTTGTTTGAGCGCCATCACCTGCCGCTCTTCCGCTATTTACTGCACCTGACTCGTAACCAAACGGTCAGCGAGGACCTGGCGCAGGAAGCTTTTATGCGAGTTCTGAAGTATGCCTCGACCTATAACCCCAATCTGGGTTTTCCGGTATGGCTCTTCGGAATCGCGCGCAACCTCTATTTCGATTCGCTCCGGCGTAAAAAAGCGGAGTCGATCAGCGATGGCTTTACCGATATCAGGAGTTCAGATCCCATGCCGGAGGAACTAGTCACCCGCAAACAGGACGTGACACTTCTTGAAAAGGCTCTTCAGCAACTGCCCAGCGACAAACGCGAAGTTCTGGTGCTGAGCCGATTCCAAAATTTGCGTTATGAAGAGATTGCCCGGCTGACCAGCTGCGAGGTCGGAACGGTAAAGGTACGCGTGTACCGCGCGTTGAAACAGCTGCGAGAAAACTTCCGCCGTCTTCACGAGGCCAAAGCAGCACAGAGAGCAAAACTGCAGGACCAGGAAGGACTCTATGACATCTGAAGAGTTCCGTTTATTCATTCCGCAATATCTTGCCGATCAACTGACAATCGATCAGCTTGAGGCGTTTGAGGCACAAATGGCGGCGAGCCCCGAGCTGCAGAACGAGGTGGAAGAACTTCGCTGGCTCTGGCAGGGCCTTGGTTTATTGCCTGAACCGCAGCCAAGCCCGGCTCTCCGGGCGCGCTTTTATCAACGGCTGAATTCGAATGGCCGAGAGCGCCCGATCACGGCTCATGGATTTTCGAAGTGGCTTCACGGATGGTTGCCGCAAATTGCATTCGGGGCCGCTGTCTTCCTGGTGGGGATTTACGTTGGACATGTTCGTGATTCCGGCAGGGCGCAGACGGAAGAGCTGACGCAAATGCGTTCCCAGGTACAAAACCTGCAACAGATGGTGGCGCTATCGCTGCTGGAACGCCAGTCGGCGACGTCGCGCCTGGAAGGCGTTGGCTGGACGGAGGGGATTCACCGCCCGGACAGCCGGCTGATGAACGCGCTTATCAGCACCTTGAATCACGATCCGAATGTGAACGTGCGTCTTTCGTCCCTCGACGCGCTCACGCGATTTACGGATGAGGCGGTGGTGCGCAGGGCACTGGTGGATTCGGTAGCTTCTCAGGACTCGCCGCTGGTTCAAATTGCGCTGATCGATGAGATTGTGCAAATGCGTGAAAATAACGCCGCTCGCGAGTTGCGGGCGCTAGCTGAGAATGCGACAGCCAATTCCGCGGTGCGGCAACGCGCGCAATGGGGATTGACAAAACTCGGGTACGAATAGCGGATCCTAACGCGGATTTCATTCGAGCAAAGGAGATGGACACCATGAAACTCTTCCTCTCTCTTGGCCTTTCGGCTTACTGGCTGGTGGTCATCTGTGCTGTCAGCTCCGCGCATGAGCCTTGGACGATCACGGAACAAGCAACCGTGCAGAAGAACGTTCCAGTGTCGGCTCCGTTCCGGCGGATCGTGATCGACAACTTCGACGGTTCTGTTCACGTGACCGGAAGCGATGCTTCTCAGGTAGTTATTACCGCCTATAAAAAAACAGCCGCAAAAGCGAGTTTTGATCTTCAGCAAGCCAATAGCGACGTCAAGCTCACCATAACGACGAGTCCCGAAATCGTCAGCGTCTATTACGATGCACCGTGGCGCTGCCACAAAGAAGAAACCGGTTGCTGTTGCAAAACGGAGCGCCACTTCTACGACGTCACGTATGACATCGACGTCCAGGTTCCACGCCGCGCCGAGACGATCGTGTCAACCGTAAACCATGGGGACATTGTGGTGAATGGAATTGCCGGACCGTTCAGCGTCGACAACGTGAATGGCGCAATCCGCATGACGGACATACGCGGATCGGGAGACGCCAGGACGGTGAATGGCCCGGTTTCCGTGCGCTTTGCAAAGAATCCAACTGGACCTGGAACTTATAAGAGCATCAATGGCCGTCTGGACTTTTACTTTCAGCCAGGGTTAACGGCAGATCTTCTGTTCAAAACATTCAACGGACAGATTTATAGCGATTTCGATGTTGCGTCACGCCCTCCGCCGCAACCAGTCGTGGAACGGCACGATGGACGATTCGTTTATCGCAGCAACGGGATGTATGCGGCGCGCGCAGGCAGCGGTGGCCCGGAGCTTTCGTTTGACGCCTTCAACGGCGATATTCGCCTGCACAAATCAGAGTAAGGAACTAACTAATGACTAAGTTGTTTGGAATTGCACTTATCAGTACGGCGGCTCTTTTCGCGCAAGATAATCTGGAGCGCACCGCCGTGCCTTTACACGATCCGTCGCGTCCGGCGCGCGTTGTGGCACACCTGCTGAACGGCGCGATTACGGTGCGTGGCGCGGACGTGAAGGAAGTCACGGTGGAGGCTCGGGGGCGCTCCGAGCGGGAGGGGCATGAACGATCACCGCGCGCAGATGGAATGCGGCGGCTCGACCTACCGGGAAATGCCGGCCTCGATATTGTTGAGGAGGAAAACGTCGTCCGTGTGAGGACGGCATCTCCCAATCAAAACGTGGATCTGGTGATCACAGTACCGCGCCGGTCGTCGCTTCAACTCAAGTCTGTGAACAATGGCGACATCACGGTAGACCAAGTGGACGGTGAAATCGACGTGGACGACCTGAACGGCAAGATCACGCTGAAGAACGTATCGGGTTCCGTCGTCGCGCACTCCTTGAATGGATCGGTGACCGTGTCGCTGGATCGCATCGATTCAGCCAAGCCGATGTCCTTCAGCACGCTGAACGGGGATATCGACGTCACAATCCCGGATACGCTGAAGGCGAATGTCGTAATGAAAACGGACGCCGGCGAAATTTTCAGCGACTTTGACGTGAAGCTGACCACGCAGTCAAACATGACGTCGAAGAAAGAGAGCGACGGCAGCTATCGCGTTCATTTCGATCGCGCGTTGCGCGGAACGATTAACGGCGGCGGTCCCGAATTTCAATTCACGTCTTTCAACGGACAGATTTATCTGCGGAAGAAAAAATAGCAAAGTCGAAAACGGGCGGCCGAGGCCGCCCGTTTTGCGTTAGAAGAACAATTTGCCAACGAGTGTGATACCGCGCGGATTACTGGAGAATGCCAGATCGGGGCGATTGAAGATGGGATTCCCGGGCGTCAGCAGATTACGAACGCTGGTTGAACTGACAATGGTCACCAAGTTCGGATTCCCGCCATCGACGTGATTCAGGAATCCTCCGGTATATTGTGGATGATTCAGGGCGTTCGAGAACTGAGCCTGGAACTCGAACCTTACGCGTTCGGTAATCGCAAAGCGCTTAACGAGGCTGAGGTCCAAATTATTGATCGGCCGCAGCGGCAGCGTGTTTCTGCCAACAGCCGGCAATGTACCGTAACCGGCGACCACATACTTGGCGCTCGGATCGTTTGCTACATAACCTGCAATTGCCGGATTCACAAATGCATTGCCATCTGCGTCCGTGAGCGTAGTGGGAATTTGCTGCCCGGCACGATTGATGGCATACACATCGCTGCCGGTATTTCCCCTGCCAGCCGGATTCAGCATTGCACGGTCTGGCCACGGATCACCGTTCAAGTTTGAATCGAGCGCGCTTTGCACGGTGGCTTCTTCAGGGCTTTCATATGTGTATATGGGCGCCGCTTCCCAGTTCCCTACCAGGTTTTTCATGAACCAGTTCTGACTGGTCTTAAAGAAGGGCACGTCGTAAACGACCGTGAGCGTGAAACGATGTCGACGGTCGAGTGCAGACGTGGAGCGGTCGGCCCGCAAATCCTGGAAGTTTTGTGCCCGACGCGGTGTCAGAACGGTGGTAAAGAAGTCTGCGGTACTGTCGTCAATGTTGTGGCTCCAGGTGTAGGCGCCGATCAATTGCAGGCCACGCGAGAAGCGGCGGTTGAGTTGCAGCGCCAATCCGTGGTAGGTCGAGTTTCCAACCGGAGCATTGTCGACGATCGGGCCGCCGAAGCCTGCGGCTGCAAACGCCGGAAGCTGCGAATCGCCCGGGAATTCGCCAAAAGTTCTGGACAACCCCGCGATCTGACTGGCGCTCGGCGGACTAAAGAAGGTAGGCAATTGGTTCGCAGCGGTTACTGGCGTACCTTCATTTATTCGTTGCTGGACGTCCAGGTGAATGCCGCGGGTTCCGAGGTAGCGCGCCTCGAAGGTATAGTCGTGCGCGAATTCTCTTTCGAAGCCGAGGTTCCATTGAATGGAATACGGCAGCTTTTGATTTTCAATGAACGCTGATGTCTGGGCGCGCGCTTCTGCCTGGGTCAAAGGACCCGTCGAGGTGTTGGGAACAATCCCGCCATTTGCCAAAAAGGGTGCCCCGATGTTGGTGGGATTGAATGTCAGCAGGTCTACAGTCGTGCTCAGTTGCGGCGGAAGATTTAAGATTCCTATGTTGTCGTACAGCACGTCGTAATTCATTCCGAACCCTGCGCGGATTGACATTTTTCCATCGGTTCCGGGTGAATAGGCGATCCCGATTCTAGGAGCAAAGTTTTTGTACTGTGGTTTTGGTTCCGTGAACTCTATCAATCCAGGAACGTTAGAGATAGCATTCAAGGGCTGCGAGCGCTCCGAATAGGGAACACTGGTAAATTCCCAGCGCAGTCCTAGATTTAGGGTTAAGTGCCGATTCACCTTCCATTGGTCATTGCCATAAAGATAAGTCGAGATCTGATCGCCATAGTAAACGGGATTTCCGAGACTGCGCTCCGCCACCTGGTCGGGAAGCTGATCGAACAAGTACATAGAGAGACTGGAATACTCATAATCACCCCTGGACCGCTGGGTAAAGGTTTGCGGCGATATAGCCTTGCGACCATCGAAGCCGAATTTAAAGGTATGCTTTCCCTTAATCCATGTCAGGTTGTCGGTGATCTGATAGGTATTTTGAATCGTAAATTGTGGTGCGTTGTTGGACGGCCCAAGCGGTAGACCATTCAGATCGCTGAAAACTAGATTGGGGAATGCGTCGAGTCCAGGGAACTGGACGTCGGGAACCGGAATCTGCTGGTTGAATCGCATATACCCCAGGCGCAGCTCGTTAATGATGTTCGGCGTGAAATTGTGGAACTCGCTAAACGTCGCCATGTAGTTTCGGACCGGTTCCAGGTCGAAAAACGCAGGCAGGGTGCCGCCGGTATCGATGGTATCGGTCTTGTTGTACAAGAAGCGCCCTCGCATCTGATCTTTATCCGAGTGATTATAGTCAATCGAAGCGACGCCATAGTAGGCATTCTGATAGCTTGGCGCTGCGATTTGCAACGTGCCCACGGGGACAGTTAAAACGCCGCCGCTTGGGGAGGTGATCGGGATAGATTGGGTTGCGGTCGCTGCTGCAGGTACATATTTTTGCAGGACCCCTAAGTTGGTGGACGAAATGCCTGCAACATTGGAAAGCATCGAATATCCCGCGGAGGTCGGCGCGAGCAAAGGTGAACTCGGAACCGCCGCCGCGCCGGTAGGATTGTATTCGAATAACGCGTAATAGAACAGCTTGTCCTTGATGATCGGACCGCCAACCGAGCCGCCTAGGCGATTCTGATCGAAGCGCGGGTTCTTCAAAACGCCGGAGTTCGCCGCGGATTGATCGATAGCATCGTAGTTCCGGTTCGAATTGTATTCGTAAATCAGCGCGTTGACCTGATTGGTTCCGCTCTTGATGCTGGTATTGAACTGGCCGCCGGAAGAATGGCCGAATTCGGCAGAATACTGGTTTTGCATCAACGTGAATTCGCCGACGGCATCGTTCGGCACATATATCAACGCGCCGGTGGTTGTCTTTTCGTTGTTATCAATTCCCTCGATGGTGAAATTATTGTTGTACGGTCGTTGGCCGCCCACGGACGGGCCTTCGCCGATTCCGACTCCCCCAGCATTGGCAACGCCCGCGCCGAGTAACGACAAGTTCAGCACACCGCCGGCCGGGAAGCTGGCGATTGGAAGATCGGCAGCCAATTTAGAACTGAAGTTGCTTTGAATCTGTGCGGTACTGGTGTCGATTGTTTCAGCGGCTTCGACCACGTCAACCGATTGACTAACGCCGCCCACGGCCAGCGATACGTTCTGCGTCGAAGTTTTGTTGAGCTCGACCGAGATTGCCTTAAACGTCGAAGTGGTGAACCCGGCCGCGCTGACGGACAAGTCGTACTTCCCTACGAGCAGATTCGAGAAGCGATACTGGCCGTTTGCTTCGGTAGTCTTTGTTGCGCGTACGCCAGTTGATTCCTCAACCAGATCCACGGTTGCATTTGGCAGCGCTGAGCCGCTCGGATCACTGACCAGACCGACCAGTTCGCCGCTGGTGCCCTGCGCGCGCAAGATTGCCGGCGACGTTAACAGGCCGGTTAGACAGATAAATGACGCGCTACTTGTAAAAATCCGGATTAGTTTTCTAAACTGCATGCTCCCCCCAAAAATTTCAGACAAAGCTCCGCCCGAAGCTTTGAATAATCCCTTTATTGCGCAGGACAACGAAGGTTTCACGTAACTTGTTGCTTATGCCATCTAACCTGGGCGGGTTATATGTGGGTGCAAATGCAATATCGCTAATTGAATGCTTAAGTTAGACCGTTAGCCAAGGGCTGGTTACCGGGCAACTTAGATGGGGTGGTTATGACAGCCAAGCTGGCTGGCATTTGGATGGAAACCGGGTTAGCCCTGCCTCTCTTTTCTTCCAGAAATGGAAAGGTGCGAGTCAGCTAAGAGTTAGCGGGCTTTCATTCATCGTCCATTGCCGCCTTGTCGAATTCCGTCCATCCTCTAAGCACAACACTCAACGTCGGAGAGTTTTCATGAAGATCGGCATACGGTTTTGTGCTCTCTCTTTTGTTTTTGGCATGTCATCCCTGGTTTGTTCGGCGAGTGCCACTCCCGACGCAACCCCCTGGACCGCCGTATTTGAAAGCGGGGCCGCAGCGTACAGTTCGTCACAATCTTCCGAGGCTGTAACTCAGTTGGAAGCGGCGCTTGCTGCCGCGACAAGCCAGGGCGCGACGGAGTTGGAAATCGCAAAAATTTCAGACTCGCTGGGGGCGGTTTACGAAGCGGTTGGACGGCTGGCGGACGCGCAAGCCGCCTTCGATCGTGCATTGAGTACACGTACAAAACTTCTTTCGGCGCCCAATGAGTCTCTCGCCATCAGTCTGACAAACGAGTCCACGATTTACTGGGCCATGGCAAATGCGGACAAGGCGGTGGAGTTTGCCGAGAAAGCCAAAAAGATGTGGGAGGATCTCAACCAGCAAACCCGCCGCGAGTATGCGATTGTCATCAACGATCTACTGGCAGCTTATCGTCTGCAAGGCCGGATTGCTTCCTCCGTCCCACTAATGAATTTCGCAAAAGATCTGTATCCGCGGATATTGGGGGCGTCAGATCCGACACTCGCGCGGTCCCTCAGCGCGCTTGCGTCCAGCTACAAAGAAGCGGGGGATTATGCGACAGCAGAAACGCTTACAAAACAGGCGCTGCAACTCGCTGATACTAATCCGCAGACGCCTCCGTCGCTACGGCTGCATCTGCTTGCCGCGGCAGCGGATCTGGAAATGGCGGAAGGCCATCTGAGTGAGGCCAGAAGGCATATCGACGAGAGTCTCGCTCTTTCGATACCTGGATCAAACGTCAGCGTACTGCAAGTGGCCAACCAGCGTCGCACCCTGGGCACAATTTATCGGTTATCCGGTGATCCGGATCACGCGACCGAGCAATATGAGATGGCTCTCAAGATCCTGGAGAACAGTACCGGGCAAGCCGCCGTGGAGCGCGGAACTATTTACAACGATATGGCTCTGATAGCGGAAGAGCGGCAAGACTGGAAGGGGGCGGAGCATCTTTTCGACCAGGCTTTGAGCACCATGCAAGCGGCCTTCGGATTAAAACATCCGGCTCTTGCCAGCACGTATTCAAATCTCGCCGGCGTCTATGAGCATCGTCATCAGCTATCTAAGGCGAAAGACTACTATTGCCAGGCATTGTCGCTCGACTCGGCTGCACTACCGCATCTACATCCGGTTATCGCGCGCGACTTGAACAATCTGGGGACGCTGGAGTTCAAACTGCATCAGTATAAGAAGGCCGAACCTCTTTTTCGAGAATCGGTTGAAGTATTCGAACATACGCTGGGTGCGAACCACCCTAGTACCGGATTAGCGGAAGCTAATCTCGCAAATTCCTTGGCCTCGCTTAAGCAAAATAGCGAGGCGCGCGCTCATTTCAGCAACGCAACCGCGACGCTCGAGAAATCCTGGGGCGCAGATGACCCTCGCCTGACCGATGTGCTGCGAAGCTATGCCTTATTTTCCCGCAGCACGGCCGACATCGCGGTAGCGGAAGAGATCGAGACACACCTGATGCGAATCCAGGTGAAGCAGGCGATTGCGCAGGAACGCGGCGGCAAGAGATCCGGCTGACGATTATCGTTGCTTGAGATGAGCAGCCCTCGAACGAGTGCTCGGTGAGAGGGCCCGCCCGTGATTTCGCTATCGGTTGTTAAGACCAGCCGTCTACGGCAAACAAGCCGGTTGCCTCATCGTGTTTGGAGAAAACAAAAGTTTTCAAATCGCTGCTTACCAGAAAATCCATGGGGAATCCGTTGCTTGCGGCTACGGAAGTTGGAAGATCGCTAACGGTTTGTCTCTTGTGGGAATCGAGGTTGAACTTTTCCAAGCTCACATTCTGGCCATGTTTCGAGAGGAGGATCAGATCTTTGTCGTCGAACCAACCCACGGGCTCAGAAAGATCGACGCTGTCCACCATCGACTTGGTTCCCGTCTGTAAGTCAACTACAGAGATGAAGCGGCCCAAAGAGCAGCCGGCGACGACGGCTCCTCCTGGCGACACCAGCAGGCTGTTGAAGTTGAACGGTATACCCAGGCGCCGGAGCGCGCCGGTATCGACATTCTGTATGTACAATTCGTCAATGCTGCCGTCGCGCGACAACTGGGCGACGATATTTCGGGAATTGCCGATGAATTTCGCATTCTGGTAAGTAAAGCCGGGTGCGTTGATCGCCTTGCCTTTTGCATCGTTGGCGGAGATCAGCATCAAGTGCGAGGACGGCGCGTGGTCTCCGGCGAGGATCCATAAGCCATTGGGAGAGATGTCCATGGCTCTTCCCGGTCCAATGCGTTCGGTGGTTCCGCGGTCACGCCGATACAGGTAAATGGTATACAGCGGTCCGCCGCCTTCGCCGCTTTCGTCAAAAAGTATATTTTTTCCGTCGGCGCTAACGGCAACCGCACGAGACCAATCCAGCCACGAGATATCTTTCAGCTGCGGCGAATTCAAATCACCCAGGTACAACGACAGACGTGGCACGGAGCGCCCAATCAAAACCCTGCCCGAAGACGAGATGTCGAACAGGTCGAGGACCGCGGGCATGGCCGCGACCCGCCGTAACTGTCCTTCGAGGTTAATCGCATAGAGCTCGCGATTAATTCCCTGCTTGGCGGCCGCGAACCAGACTTCGTCTCCTTTGGCGCTCCAGGCGAGGCCGTTTATAGAGGCGAAATCCTGGGATAAGCGCCGGCTCTTCCCATCGGCGGCGATCAGCATCACATAACCCGCATCATCCTCACGCAGTGCGTGTTCCACCACAGCGATCGACTTGCCGTCGGGCGAAACGCGCGGCCGGCCGAGCCAGCGAGTGGTCTGGTACACGCTTTTCCCTTCGGGGAATTCAATTGTTCTGCCGTGCGACCCACTGCGAACAACGCATAGCGAGCCGTTCCCGGCCCAATCGGCATATTCGATACCGCGATCTACGGCATGAGGCGCCCCACCGTGCAGCGGCGCAACGGCCAATTCCGGCACATAGTCGCTGCCCGATTTCAGGCTGTGGACAAAGCTGATTTGAGAGGACTTCGATACGGCGGCTAAACGAGCGTCGCCGAAATCCAAAGCGCGTGATTCCGGACTCAGCACATTCATTAAATACAGATGCCGGGTATCGTCAGTCCAGGCCGCGCTGTACACCACTTCACCATCGGGTGTAAATTGTGCGTTATCTACCGTTCCCTTCCGAAACGTCAGTTGGGTGAAGACGGGGCTGGTTCGTTTCGACCGGAAATGAGTCCACGCAATCGCCGTGGCAAGCCCAAGCCCAAACATTAACAACGCCAGCCCGACGCGATACCAGGCATTTCGCCGGACCGGAGGCGGCGTAGGTGGACTTGCGGCCGCGGCGGCAAAGACCGGAAGCATGGTTGGGCCGTCAGTTTCCGGCGCATCCACCTGATACTCGACCGGCGCAATAAACCGATAGCCGACGCGGGGCAAGGTCTCGACATATCGTGGACTTTCGGCGGAGTCCGACAATGCCAGCCGTAATCGGTTTGCGGCTGTGTTCAGGCCGCTCTCGAAATCCACGAAAGTGTCTTCAGGCCAGAGGTGGTGCCGGAGATCCTCTCTAGTAACCACTCGTCCGGGGTGCTCAACCAGCTTTTTCAGAATCTGGAAGGGTTGGTTTTGCAGACGGATGCGCACGCCATCTCTGCGGAGTTCCCCGGTCTCCAGATCCAGCGCGAACGGCCCAAAAAATGCCGTTTTGCCCAAGCGAGTCATTGGTTGCGTCCGGCCAAGCTTGTTCATTTGAGCTGACCTACGTGCAACTGGCATACCCTCCCGCGAACCCTGAAAAAATTGGGAAAGGCTAGTTGTGTCACCTTAGACGAAGAGCCAAGTGTTCCGGTTTGGGAAAATCTTGTCTGGATATGAACAGCAAAATCTACTGAGCGCCCCGTCCGAAGACTTGGCAACTTCTGCTCTCTGCCGGCGCGCAGCCGCGTCCTTTGGGCTGTCAAGCATCTCTGTCCGGGCGACGACACATTCTCAACTGGTCTTCGCGCTTCGTTGAGGAACATGGTAAGTGATACGTAATCCGTCTCAGCAAGTTCGCATCTTTATGGGCTCATTTGTGACAAATTCGTGATCGATTCGTTAGAAGCGCCGGCTTTGTTGTACCGGCGGCATGAGACATGACGCTGCCGTAAGTGACTGCTGCCGCGAAATGCCGTTGTCTAACCATCTCTGCTGCCAGGGAACGGTTTATCAGGTCAGGAACAGAACGGGGCAATCGTGCTAAATAACCGAGCGTTGGCAGACCCGGCGACCAGTAGATCAAAAGCAGGGAAAGCACCGGTCGCCCGGCTTCAGGCGGTTCCCGCTTCCCTCACTGGTTTTGCAGTCGCGTTGATCCTTCTGGCTTTCGTCGCAACTCTGTCGTTTCTCGGGTGGCAGCGATATTTGAATTCCGCGGTGGAGGTCCGGATAACAAATCAACAGATCTACCTTCTAGGCGGGGCGATGCGCGAACTTGAGGAAGCACAGAATGCGCAGAGAGGGTTCCTGCTAAGCGGCGAACCCGCATATACGAACCGCTACGATGCGCTTGACAGAAAGATTCGTGCGCTTTTGCCAACGATAACTCCTGTGAACGAGATGAGTGCCCATCTCGGGCCCCTGTTTCGCGAAAGCACTTTGCAAACACTTGCGACTCTGCGTGACACGATTCGGGTTGCACAGACGGGCCGCGGAGAAGTAACGACCACTCGGATCGATCGGGAAGTGCTGATGATGGACCACGTGCGTTCGCTGGCAGACGAAATCGACCGGTCCTTGCAGGCCAGAGCTACAGACCTGCGCACGAACGCCCGTTCGTCTGCCCGTTGGGCACAACTCAGCGCAACCATCGGCTGCGCGGGGGTATTTACCATTTTGCTAGCGTCTAACGTTCACAGGAGAAATCTGCTGTCGACGCGCGACGTACTGAACGAACGATTAGCGGTGGCGAACCAAGACCTGCAGCAATTTATTTTTGCAGCAAGCCACGATTTGCAGGAGCCGCTGCGAACGCTACGAATCTTCGCGGACTCTCTCGAAAGCAAGATAAGAGCGCAGCGGCCGTTTGAGCGCGATCTTTATCACCTGCGCAACGCAGCGGAACAGATGAGTGCTTTGATAGCCGACCTTCTTACCTATACGGAAGTGGCAAATGAGTCATTCATGCCGGGTGACATGGCTGACATGCAGAAGATCGCCCGGGAAGTTGTTAGAGAATTACGCGAGCTGGTGGAAAAGAACAATGCGCGCGTGGATGTTCAGCAGCTTGCACTGATGCCAATGGCCGGTAACCATGCCCGGCACCTCTTGCGGAATTTGATTTCAAACGCGATTCGTTATCACGAACCAAATACTCCTCCGGTGGTGACGGTCTCGGCATCGCGGGAAGGGAAGCATTGGATCGTTTGCGTGAAAGACAACGGCATTGGGATTCAACCGGAATATTATCAGCATATTTTCGGAATATTTAAGCGGTTGCACACCCGGGCTGACTATCCGGGTACGGGGTTGGGTCTCGCAATCTGCAAGAAAATCGTCGAGCGGTATGGCGGCCGAATCTGGGTGGAATCGACGCTGGGCTCCGGCTCAAAGTTTTCTTCACGATCCCGGATATAAGCGCCAGGTTGCGGCTTCCGGCGTCATCTTAGCGGTGAGACTTGAGACTAGTGCCAAGTTGCGGAAATTGACGTCTGGTCGAATTCCGAAACCGCTTACTTGCGCGCGGCTCTGCACGGTCTTCCGAGCCGCGACCGCCAGGGAGCGGTATACGCCAACTTTCGCAACTTAAGACTAGCCTTCTTCCGGCAGTATCGGCTTCTTATGCTTTGGCTTTGCCCGGCTGCGCCGCTCGTCTAAGGGGCGCGACGGCTGGACCGCGCCCACGCGCTCCCGGGCAATCGCCTTTACGCGTTTAGCTTTGCTCGGCAGCACCTTTTTCTTCGCCATCACTACGCGTAGCACAAGAGGGCCGTCACTAGGTCCAGCTGACTTCGCCAACCTTTGTCTCGACCGACGGATCGATTTCTCCGATAGTCAGGATATTGTAGGCGATGATCGAGCGTGAGGGAATAAAGCTCCAAAACTTATCAGCGGCGCGATGGGCTTCGGCCTGGATGATGCGGGCCAGATCGACGGTGGCCTCGTCCCCCGCACCGCGGGCTATGTCGATCAAAACCTGATACATGGCACACTCTGTCGCCTCTTCGGTATACGCGGCGAGCAGATTCTGAACCATACGCTCTTCTGCAGCGAGCGCCATCGGGAGCACCGGCGGCGGCGAAGCTAAGTTGCGAGCCGATACCTGCGGATCGCCACCGAGTTCCTCCAGGCGTTTGGCAAGATGTTGGCTCTGCACCTGCGATTCTTCCGCGTGGGCGGCGAACGACTGCTTGACATCGTCGTCATCGCCCTCGGCAGCGAATGCGCGTAACTGCGCTTCGGCGCCCTTCTCGGCGGCTAACGCGTCTTCCAGATAATGCAGAATAGCAGCGTGACCTGTATTTTCCAATGATGCGGTCTCCTGACCTTTAGACATGCGCCGGGGGCGGTATTGCGACACTGGAAAATGTGAAGGCACGGTTTCGGCGCGCTCTCGCGCTTGTTATTCAATGTACCGCGCTGGGGGCCGCCCAGGTTAACGGTCCCGCTGTGGCCCAAACAGCGCCCGACTCGAATCCGCCGAGCGCGGATCAGCAGACCGACATGCTGAACAAGATGAGTCAGTATGCCGACACGTATGTTGCGAATTTACCGAGTTTTCTATGTACTCAGGTAACGACGCATTACACGTCAGGGTTGAAGCATATCGATTGGAAAAAGGGCGATGTCGTCGTAGCTCAACTTTCATACCACAGCGGAAAGGAACAGCAGAAGATCCAACTCGTGAACAATAAGGTCCCGAAGACGACTCTTCCCAGCTGGCACTGGAGACTTACCAGCGCAGGAGAGTTCAGCAATCAGCTCTCCAGTGTATTCGCCGAATCGAGCAAGGCCGGTTACGCGTGGAACCGCTGGGACAGTCTGCGCGGGCACCGGGTAGCGGTGTTCGACTACACGATTCAGAAGGAGAATTCGACCCTGAGCCTCAGCTCGCTGGGGGTTAAAGCGGTGGTGGGGTATCGCGGGACCATTTGGGCGGATGCCGGGACGGGACAGGTGTGGCGGATCGACAATCACGCGCTGGACATTCCCGAGGAACTGCAGATGCATGAGATCGGGACCACCACTGATTACGAGCCGGTGACGATTGTGGAGCGTACTTATGTTTTACCGGTGCGCGCCGAGATTGTGGAAAAAGATATCAAAGAATATAAGAAAAACGTAGTTGATTTCACAAACTATCAGCAGTTTCGGGCAGATTCAACGCTGCGTTTTGATGTTCCGGATGAGCCGAAGAAGTGACGCCGCTAACCGGTCAGCGCTATCCGATAAACCCCGCTTCGAGCGCAATCGGCTGTAGAAGGCAATTACGGGTGGCCGAGCCATATACTTAACGCAGGCGTGGTGAACCCTCCCTCACTCCGCCTCTTCAAAGCGCGCATCCAGCCAGTCCAATTCCCGCTCCAGCCGGCGCAGCACCTCGTCGTGAATCCGTTCGTCGCGACGCAGCTGTAACGCGACCGAACGTTCCACCGAACGCGCGTCCTGTGCCAGTGTTCTGAGTCGCCAGGCCTTTGAACGCGATAGATCGTGCCCATCTTTAGCTGAATCATACTTCTCGAATAAACCAAGCTCACGCCGGTAGTAACTCTCCAGAACATCGGCCGCGTCTTTGTCTTCGGGCGCCACGCGTTTCCGGTCCTCCAGGAAACGAATCGCAGCATTCATCATTTGCCGGCGCGCCAGCAGTTCGTCCTCTTTCGTCTCGGAAGACCCTCCCAAACCCAAACGGCGAATCAGCCACGGCATCGATAACCCTTGTAAGACGAGCGTGGCGAAAATCACGCAAAACGCGAGAAAGATGATAAGACTCCGCTGTGGAAACGGGGAGCCATCGGCAAGCTTCGTCGGCAACGAGATGGCCGCAGTCAGCGCCAGTACTCCCCGCATGCCGGCCCAACCGACCAGAAAAACGCGCCGCGGTTCCCCGATTGCCACTTGCCCGCGCAACAGCGCAAAGGCCGCGGAAGAGCCGGTCTTGCGTGTGCCTTTCCACAATCGCTGCTGAACTTGCCCGGATAACCACGCCGCCGGGAACACCCATATCAGCCGCAA
Organism: Bryobacteraceae bacterium; assembly: GCA_036269815.1. Lineage (GTDB taxonomy): Bacteria > Acidobacteriota > Terriglobia > Bryobacterales > Bryobacteraceae > Bog-105. Next base: position 53,877 of record DATBDT010000083.1, on the reverse strand, counting down.
AACGATAACGATGGCACTAAAGAGGATGCCGTCCCAAATGAGCTGACGCGTGCCGATACCGCGAATATCGGACAGAATCGCGGGAAGCTGCAAACCTAGCAGCAGAAACACAAGCCCGTTCAGAATGAAATCGAGAGTGTTCCAGAAGGCCTCCGACTCCATGCGCGCCTTTAGCGAGTAAACGCCCGAACTATGCCGGCCCAGATACAAGCCACAGGCAATGGTTGCCAGCACGCCGGAACAATGGGCGGCTTCGGCCGCCAGGTACGTCACGTATGCCGCCATCACAGTGATGGTAATTTCCACCGGTGCATCGCTTATACGTGTTTGCAGCAGACGCACTACCATCCCGATCAGCAGTCCGATGGCAAAGGCCGCCACGATCAGGTACAGCAGTCGCGCAGCGCCTTCAGCCAGAGATGGTGTTACGCCCGTCACCAGCATGGCGGTTGTAAAGTTCAGTGCAACCAGTCCGCTGCCGTCGTTTAACAAGCTCTCTGCTTCCAGCAAATCCGTGATGCTGCGCGGCAGCCCTAATCGTTTCGCGGTGGAAGTGGCAGCAATCGCGTCCGTCGTCGCAACCACCGCTCCAAGCACTAAACCGAGTTTCCAAGTGAAGCCAGGTAACACCGATTTGGTCGTTACCGCCACGCCGTAGATTGTGAACCCGACAAGCCCGAAGGCCAGCAGCAGCAAGCTGAGTAAGTTGTTGCGAAAGTCGCGCCACGAGATCTGCAGCGATGCCGAGAAGAGCAGTGGCGGCAGAAAAATGAGAAACACCACATCCGGGTTCAGCGAAATGCGGGGGACGCGCGGAATAAAGCTCACCATGAGCCCACCGATCACGAGCACGATCGGATAAGGTACTCCGATACGCCGTGCCAGGACGGTGAATCCAGCAACAAACGTCAGCAGCATCAGCAGGATCAATTCAAGATGATCGAGGCTTTCGGCGTTTGCCTGCATCGCGTGCCCAGGGCCGGGCAAAGGGCACGGCTGCGCGCTGCCAGTCATCGCACCGAGTCGTAAAGAACTTCGGGCGGCGCGCTTGAAACCGTGCCCGTCTTGCGCGGGCCCTCAACGAGTTTAACGATAGCGCACGAATGTCTCTGCTAATTTGGGGGCGTGAACTTGCCTCGATCTGCCGGCTTACTGCTTCATCCGTCATCATTGCCGTCCCCGTACGGCGTGGGCGATTTTGGGCCGGGCGCGTTTCAGCTTGCCGATCAATTAGCCGCGGCGGGCATTAGCATTTGGCAAGTCCTGCCCCTTGGTCCCACCGGTTTCGGGAACTCGCCGTATCAATCGTTCTCTGCATTCGCGGGAGAGCCGATTCTGATCAGTCCAGACCTGCTTGTCGAAGACGGCCTATTGAACTCCGCCGATGTGCGCGACACGCCTGAGTTCTGCGAACGCAGCGTTGATTACGAAAAAGTACGCGAGTGGAAACTGGCGCGCCTCCTGACAGCATTTGAAAACTTTGCCTGCCATCGAACAGGGGAAGAGTTGCACTCGTTCCAACAGTTTTGCGCGGATCAGGCAAACTGGCTGGACGATTACGCGCTCTTTATGGTGTTGCGCTCCCACTTCGACGATGAGACTTGGACCCGTTGGGACAGACCGTTCGCGTTGCGGAATCCCGGGGCGCTTGCAAAGGCGCGTGAAAAGTATGCGGCTGAAATCGAGTGCCAAAAGTTTTGGCAATTTCTGTTTTACAAACAGTGGTTGAACTTGCGCCGTCATTGCTCGGGAAAAGGAATCCGCATTGTCGGCGATATCCCAATTTATGTTTCGCATGATAGTGCGGATGTCTGGGCTCAACCGACGCAATTCCAATTGGATGAATCCGGAAATTCTCTTTTGGTGTCCGGGGTGCCGCCGGATTATTTCAGTGAAACCGGTCAATTGTGGGGGAACCCGATCTACAACTGGCAGGAAATGGAGCGCTCGGGATTCCATTGGTGGATCCAGCGATTTCGAGGGACCTTCCATCTTTATGATGCGCTGCGGATCGATCACTTCCGGGGCTTTGAAGCGTTCTGGGAGGTGCCGGCGACGGAGAAAACAGCGGTGAATGGCCGCTGGGTGAAAGCGCCGGGAGAGAAGTTATTTCGCACCGTGACGGCGGCGCTGGGAGAGATGGAAATCATTGCTGAAAACCTGGGCGTGATCACTCCCGAAGTGGAAGCTCTGCGCATGAAGTTCAACTATCCCGGGATGGCCATTCTTCAATTCGCATTCGGTATCGAAGGCAACGCCGCCAATTACCGTCCGCATAATCTGGAACGTCAGGTGGTTGCTTACACCGGCACGCACGACAACGACACGACGGTGGGCTGGTGGAACAGTTCCGGCGGCGACAGCACGCGCAGTGAGGAAGACATTCGCAAAGAGAAGGAATTCGTGGAACAGTATCTGGGCGATAGTAACGAGTCGATCGAATGGCGCATGATGCGCGCATTATTCGGCTCTGTTGCACAAATTGCTGTTGTTCCGATGCAGGACATTCTCGGTCTGGGCAGTGAATCGCGGATGAACCGCCCGGGTGTCGCCACCGGCAACTGGAGTTGGCGTATGCTGCCAAATGAATTTTCCCAGGATCTCATTCAAAGATTGCGCGTGCTTATGGAGACATACGATCGGGTTCCCCAACCGCCAAAAGAAGAAGAACCCGATAACGAGCCCAAAGAAGCGGCTGTGTGAAAGAAGCCGCCGATCGCCAGGCTTCTCGCCGCTTCGACATCCGCCGCCTTCAAAAGGGTAGATCTGAGCGAATCATTGACACCGTTGCATCGGAAGAACCACTGCAAATTCGGATCGCCTATCACTTCAAAGACCAGTCCCGGGTCGAACCCCTGGCATTGACCATGCGTACTCCCGGTCATGATCGGCAATTGGCGGCAGGCTTTCTGTTGACCGAAGGCATCATTCAAACCCGGCGCGATCTCGCGGATCTCCGGCTGCTGGGCACTGGCGCAGACAATGAGGTAATTGCCGAACTGCGCCCCGGTGTTGATGTAGAGTCCTGGCGTCTGGCGAGAACCAGCTTTATCGGCGCAAGCTGCGGAATCTGCGGCAAGCGCAGCCGCGAAGCCATGTGCAGCGCAGTTGCTGAACTCGAGCACGATGAATGGACGGTGGACTATCGTACGATCGAGAACTTGCCGAACCTTTTACTGGGGCACCAGCAGGGATTTGAACAAACGGGGGGACTCCACGCTGCCGCGCTGGTCGATCCGGCGGGCGAATTACAAATGGTTTTTGAGGACATCGGCCGTCACAACGCACTCGATAAGTTGATCGGCCATTGCGTTCTTGAAGACATCCTGCCGCTGCGGCAATCGATTGTTCTCCTAAGCAGCCGCAGCAGCTTTGAACTGATTCAGAAAGCCGCGATGGCCGGGGTTCCGGTCCTTGCAACCATCGGCGGACCTTCGAGCCTCGCGATCGAAGCCGCGCGGGATTGCGGCATTACGCTCCTCGGGTTTGTTCGCGGCGAACGGTTTAACGTCTATTCGGGCGAATGGCGAGTCGCAGGCGCATGTTGATCACCAAAAACGCCCCCGAGCCTGTCATTTCCACCTACTGCCGGACGGGGGTTTTTTCGATTGCCTACTATCTGTAATAATTTCGAGTGCGATTTTTCTACGTCTCGTGTGATCTCGCTTCCGCTTCTGGTATCCTGATATTGTCTTTGCCCGCATTCCGCAGTATTCCTCGAGTGCCTTCCGGCCGCTATTCCCCTTCTTCTACAAGTTGGTTTCAACAGCTACCTGACAAAGATAATTCGCAAATCAAAGGATCAACACTGTGACCAACATTTTTGTCGGAAATCTCAGTTATCAAACCACTCAAGACGACCTTCACGCCGCATTTGCCCAATATGGCAATGTGGAGCGGGTAAATATTGTTACGGATCGTGACTCCGGACAGCCTCGCGGTTTCGCTTTTGTCGAAATGAGCGACGCCCAAGCCGGACAAATGGCCATTTCACACCTGAATGGAGCTGAACTCCACGGACGTACGCTAAACGTAAATGAAGCACGGCCGAAACCGACCGGTGGTGGTGGCGGCGGTTACGGTGGCGGACGACGCAACGATTCCGGCGGTGGTGGCCGCGGAAGAGGATCTCGCTGGTAAGTTCGTTCGTTTAAGCGATAGAACCCGCGATTACAACAGTCTGGGACCGCCCGCAAGCTGGAGATCAAATCCGGCGCGGGCGGTTTCTGTTTCTTGCACGAACCAAGCGCTCGCATTGGGGCGCATCGTGGACATGTTGCAAAGCGATGACTACTTTCCCGCGGGTATGCTCAGAGCAGTGATTTCGGCGGTCAGCTTCCTGACATCAATAGGTTTCGTCAGATAGCCGTCCATACCAGCTTCGAAGCACTTCTCCTGGTCGCCTTGCATTGCATGCGCAGTCAACGCCAGGATCGGCGTGCGGCGCATTCCTTCCTCCTGTCGCCTTATCTCCGAGGCGGCGGTTAGCCCGTCCATACGCGGCATCTGCACATCCATCAGGATCAAATCGTATTCACGTTCTGTGAATGCGGCAATCGCTTCCAGTCCGTCACCAACTAGTGTGACGGAGTGTCCTGCCTTTTCAAGAATGGCCTTAGCCAAACGTTGATTCACCCTATTATCTTCAGCCACGAGGATTCTTAGACGCTGAACGATTGAGTATCCTTCGGCGCTCGCAGATATCCGGCATTCCGACTCAGCCAACCGAGCTTGTGCGTGGCGCACTGCTGCGATACGCATACGCGCAGCGAAGCAGAATGTCGTTCCAATGCCTTCCTCACTTTGTACTTCGATGACGCCTCCCATCAGTCGAACCAGACGATCCGAAATCGCAAGTCCCAGGCCCGTCCCACCGAACTTACGGGCGGTACCTCCATCGGCCTGTACGAAGGACTGGAAGATACTTGCCTGTTTATGTTTCGGGATACCAATGCCGGTATCAGACACACTGAAGTGGAGCTGATCTTCTGCAATGCGTTTGACTTTCAACTCGATGGTCCCTTGTTCGGTGAACTTGATCGCATTCCCGAGTAAGTTCAACAGCACCTGCCTTAGTCGCGTAGGATCCGCTACTACGCACCTTGGCAGATTGGGAGCGAGACCCGCCACCAGTATTACGCCTTTTCTCGTGGCAAGGGGCAGCATGGTCCGGACAAGCTTCTCCAGAAGTTCGACTAAATCAAACTCCAGATCCTCTAACAGCAGTTTGCCTGACTCAATCTTTGAGAAATCCAAAATGTCGTTGAGCACGCAAAGCAAGTGATCAGCCGACTGGCTCAGCAGTTCCAGGTACTCCCGTTGCTGGTCGTTGCCGGATAGCTCGAGCGCCAGGTTCGCCATTCCGATCACGCCGTTCATTGGAGTCCTCAGCTCATGGCTCATGTTGGTTAAAAATTGAGATTTCGCCTGACTGGCGGCTGCGGCTTTCTCTTCCGCCGTTCTCCGCACCAGGACCTCGGTCTCAAGGCGCTCGTTTGCAACCGAAAGCTCAGCCGTGCGCTCTTCGACCCTGGACTCTAATTGTTCGTGAGACTCCCGCAACTCTCTGGTCCGATCATCAATCAAGCCTTGCAGCTTCCGCTCTTTTGCCTTGAGATGTCTGACATGCAATTTATTGACGCCGTGTAAGCAGCCCGCGAAGAGCAGGGCAACCAGTATGTGGAAGGTTCTGGTCTCATACCAACTCGCCAGGATCTTCAGGTTGACTTCTGTGGGGGTCGGAGTGCAAGCATCTCCTACGCAAGCCAATATTCGGAAGCGGTATGCGCCTGGCGACAAATTGGTGTAGTTCGCGCTTCTTCTGCTCTCGGTTCCTCCCCAATTTTTGTCGAATCCCTCCAGTATGTACTTGTAGCGAACGAAATCCGGGCCGGCTAAATAAGGTGAAGAGAATCGAAGCTCCAGCTGCTTCGCGCCCGCAGGTACGGTCAATGGATCTTGGTTCGCGACCGGTTTGTCATCAGCCAGAACCTTCTCGATGACAACGGCTGGAGGTGCCTGCGGCGAAGACACCTTTGCCGGGTGCACGTTTACAAGCCCTTTCATGGTCGGGAACCAGAGTGTTCCGTCGGCACCGCGCAACGCCGTCCCCTGGAAGCCTCCATTGCACTCGCGCGTGCGCATCCCGTTGGACGTGTCGAACAGATCAGATGAGATGGTATTCCGCCGGCCGGCTGCAAAGGCCTGCAGGTCGCTTGTGCGCGCGCTGAAGATCCCCTTATTGGAACTGAACCAAAGCCGCCCGAGGGTATCGTCCAGAACAGAGAACACATCGTCGTCGCTTAGCCCGGTTTCCCGTGTGATGGCAACGAATTTACCTTTCGCAAACCGGACCAGCCCGCCACCCCGGGTACCCAGCCAAAGAGTTCCGTCGGGCTCACCCGTGATCGAGCAAATCGTGTCACTGGATAAGCCATCATGCGAGGAGTAAGACGTGAACTGCCCGTTTGCGAATCGCAACAGACCGCCGCCGTCGGTCCCGGCCCACAACGTGCCGGTGTCATCCTCGTACAAACATAAGATCACCTTGTCCGGCAGGCCGTCCGCTTGCGTATAGGTCCTGATTGAATGCTCGGTTATGTAGCTCAACACGCCGCGCCCGGCCGCCCATATGCCGCCATGTCGACTAGCCTGAACGGATAGGATCGAGCCGGCTAACTTTGTTGCCTGGGGCGCGTGATACGCAACAAACGTGTCGCCGCGCATCGCGTCGGCTCGCATCCAGGCAAGTCCATGCCGTGTGCCGGTCCAGATCACTCCGTGGTCGTCCTGCGTTGTTGCGAAGACAAGGTTATCTGGTAGACCATTGCTCGTCGTGTAGTGTTTGAACTGGCCCTGGAATAAGACATTCAGACCCTGATCGGAACCGATCCACAATCGATTCTGGCGATCTCGGTATAGGCCGAGGACGGTGTCGGAACTGAGGCCTTCCTGTTTGCCAAACGGTGTCATCACACCCTGACGCAGGCAGCTAAGTCCCGTTTCAGTACCGCCCAACCAAATAGAGCCTGCCCGGTCCTCGAAAACAGCCCAAACCCCGCCGCCGGGAAAGCCATTTTGCGCTGTTAAGGATGTGAACCGTCCGTTCGCGAAACGATTAATGCCGTTGTCGAGAGTTCCGACCCAGACCGTGCCGGAGCTGTCCTCATAAACAGAGCCGATCGAATCGCTGCTTAATCCGTTTTGAAGTCCGAATCGTTGCAATCCAGATTTGTCCAGTCTGTAGAGTCCGGCCCGCCGAGTACCTATCCAGAGCGCCCCGGTACGGTCACAAAAAATCGATCGGGCGTCACTCAGACTCGTTTTAGCGTCGGTTGCAATCCGAATTCGGCGCTTGCCCGCGATCTGCGAGATTCCGCTCTGAGTCGCTATCCAAACTGTGTCTTCGCCGTCACCCGACACGGAGAAGATCGTGTCATTCGGTAGCCCATCCGCTCGAGTCAAGCGCTCCGCGTTGCCGTGATCGAAGCGGATAAGCCCGTGGCCGTCCGTGCCGACGAACATGCGGCCGTGCCGATCTTCGAAGAACGAGGTGACACTATCCTCGCCTCCTCCCGAAACCGCCGGTGCTCGGCGGAACTCTCCGTCGACCAGCCACACCACGCCTTTACCAGCAGTTCCAATCCAGAGGACCCCGCGCCGATCCACCAGAAGCGCGGTGATCACATTTGTTCTCAATGCTCGCGTATTCTGCTTGTCAAATCGGGTGAAAGTAGTTCCGTCGAAGCGATAGAGCCCGCCCTCCGTGCCCACCCAGAGATAGCCGTCAGGAGTCTGGGCAATCGACATCACAGAGCTCTCTGACAAGCCCGTGTCACTTCCCCAGGTTTTCCGGACATATTGCGTCAGGGCCTCGCTTGGATCCAGACTCGCGTGGGCAGGCACAACATGGAAGAGCAGCACCGCTGTTGCGAGAACGACGCGGCGTAAACAACCCGGATTTAACCTGCGAAAAGCCGAACCAGGCATAGCGAAATCGAACCCCGGCTCTACACGCGGGATATGGACTCATGTTTCGTATCGGTCATTAGAATTGTTTCGGTTCTGAATGTTAAGTACCAGTACTTTCCACCGATAAGACCACTCATGTTACGCACCTGTCTGGCCGAAAGGGAACTTGTAAGCGACGAGCTTTCAAGTAGAGGCACAAAGAATGAAAAAAGCAGCTTCCGCCTTTCTCGTACTGGCACTAGCGTGTTCAGGCGCACAAAGCGGGCATAAGCCAAAAATCTCGGCCGACGCAGCCAGCACAGATGCCTTAGCCACCCAGCAGGTGATAGTGCAATGGAATATCCCAATCGGAGACGCCACTGCGGCACTCATTACCAGCGTTGGGGGTACGGTCATAAGCGAGTTCAAGTCGGTTCGACAAGGCTTGTATCTTGTTCCCGGATCCGCCCTCGGCACACTAAGTTCGGATCCTATTGTTAAATACATTTCGGCAGACCGTAAGGTCAAGCGCAAGCTGGCAACCACCGCGGCAACCATTAATGCGCCCCAAGTCTGGAGCGCGGGCTTTACCGGAACAGGCGTGGGCGTTGCTGTGTTGGACAGCGGGATCAACCAGGACGACAATCTGGGCGTTCAGGCGGACAAAACGATCACATTCGTGAACGATTTCACACCTAACGCATACGATGCGACCGGCAAGAAGACCTCTAGCTTCGGGCTGGATTGGTATGGACACGGCCAGCACATTGCCGGAATCATCGCTTCGAGTGGCAAGGCGTCGATTTGCGGCAGGTGCTCTAAATCGATGATCGGAATAGCATCCGGTGCAAGCCTGATCGATTTGAAAGTGCTTGATGCAACTGGCGAAGGAACCGACAGCCAGGTGATCGCCGCTATTAATCAGGCGATTCAACTCAAGAACACGTACAACATTCGCGTAATAAATTTGTCGTTGGGGCGCCCCGTTTTAGAAAGTTATACGGACGATCCGCTGTGCCAGGCCGTTGAAGCCGCTTGGAAGGCGGGCATCGTAGTGGTAGTTGCTGCCGGTAATGACGGTCGTGATAACTCCGCGAATAACCAGGGATATGGAACGATATTGGCGCCCGGCAACGATCCGTACGTGATCACGGTTGGTTCGATGAAGACTATGAATACGAATGACCGTTCGGATGATTTAATCGCGAGCTATAGTTCGAAAGGTCCTTCAGCAATCGACCACGTTGTTAAGCCTGACATTTTGGCGCCGGGCAATCTGATGGTATCCTTGCTGGCTCAACATGGCCGGTTAGCGCTGGCGAATCCGCAGAATGCCGTAACGCTTGCCTCCATTCAGGGCGGCAGTGAGCCCAGCAAACCTGCAACATCGCCAGTGCTGCCCAGCGATTTGACTAAGGAGCCGCCAGGAGTGAACTTCGGCGGTGGTTACTCTGCCAAATATTACACCCTCAGTGGAACGAGTATGGCGGCAGGCGTGGTAAGCGGCGCAGTCGCGGATCTTATTCAGGCCTATCCGGCGCTCACGCCAGATCAAATCAAAATCCTGCTGATGCAAACCGCATCGAAGACGTTTCCGGCCTCCAGTTACGTTGTTGATGATCAAGGAAACACTTACACGTCTTACTACGATATGTTTACAGTCGGCGCCGGCTACCTTAATCTGAATGCTGCCTTCAAAGGCGCGGGGAACGTTCCCACGTCAGGCAACTCCCTGTCGCCTGTTAGTTCGTACGATTCCACTTCCGGGAACGTCTATGTGTCTTTCGATCCACAATCGGCCTGGACCAATCCGGCTGTCTGGTCGAACAAAAGCATGTGGGGCGCCAGCAGCGTCTGGAGTTCTTCCGTTCTGAACGGCAGCAGTGCGATATGGAGTTCGAAGTCAATGTGGGGTGCGTCGGCGGATTCTGCATCGAAGAGTCTTTGGGGCGCAAAATCGATGTGGGGCGCATCCTCTGACCAGAGTGCAAGCAGCATGGATTCCGCTTCAAGCGCCGAGGTGTCGGGGGAAAACTAACACGTCGAAAGCCTCTCGATATCGAAGCACGTAGCTAAAATGGCCGGCATCCCAAAGACCTGGGATGCCCGGCCATATTTCGCTCAGACTTCGCACTGTGCATCAAACGCCTTACTCGGTGTTCACCAGAGCTGAATGGATAAATCTCGGTTAGTCTGCGGTCGATACACATTCCCGCCACATGCCGGCAAATTGCGGTTGGTGATCATCACACGCCGCTGCACCCCGGCCGCCGTCCTGGTTAACGTCAGTTCGACATTGCCGGCCGGTTTGGCGTAAAATTCTCATCTATAAAGAGGCTTACCGATGCTCAAATCAGCCGCCGTCATCATTGGCAGCTATCTGCTGTCGATTGCTCTTGTCCTCGCGACAAACCCCCTGTTGTCCCTCATGTTCCCGCACGACTTTGTAAGAGACCATATCCCGTCCAATACCGCGCTTGTGATTAGCACCGCGCTTTTCGTGATCGTGTCGATCTTATGCGCCTGGGTATGTGCCCGGCTCGCACCACGGCGGCCGGGCCGCCATGTGCTTTGGTTCTTTATTCTCGGAGAGGTCATGGGCATTGCAGCTATAATCCCGAATTGGAGCAAGGGCTGGCCTCACTGGTACTGGTTGTCATGGCTGCTTGCATGGCCAATTAGCTGCTACATAGGACTACTGCTCGCTGGACGGCGCGCTCAGCAGCTATCCGCGTCAGTCGGGTAACGAGCCAGCGAAGGTCCGTTCTGCCGCCCGCGTGAGTTTGGAAACCCCTCTAGCTGGATTGGCGGGACACCGACAATCTCATAGGTCCCCGAGGCAATACCAATACCTGAACCCTCAAGTCCACTCAGAATCTCTCGACTGATACGATCCTTCAACCCGCGGATATCGTGCGTGCCGCACAGGAATCGAACCGAGAGTTCCACCCAGTTGTCGGTAATTCGCAGGTAGACGCGGGGGCGAATTTCAGCAACTTCAACGAAGAAGTGCGTCCGCAATCGCTCGAGTTCCGGTTCGGCCATGTTGGCGATATCTGTCGTGTTTCGCTGTACAGCTTCGAGGATGATCTGCTCGGCACGATGCCGATCGTCTTTATACGAGATCGGGATATGCATCTCCTCCCAAATGTACGGGAACTCGCGGGTGTAATTGTAGACTGGCTCCTCGAAGATTTGCGCATTCGATATCGTGACGACCCGGCCGGAATACTGCCTGCTCCTCACCCACATGCCTGGATCTTCGCTTTGTACCGACGGCGGCTCGCCCATTTCCATGATTACCGTTTGAATAAAGTTGAGCGCGATAACGTCACCCCGAACACCGCCCATACTGATGCGATCGCCCACATTGAATGTCTTCCCGCGCAGGATCACAAAGTAGCCGGCGAAGCTTGTAACCACCTTCTGCAGCGCAAACGCTAACCCCGCGCCCAGTAGCCCGACCCCCGTCGCAAGCCGCGTCGGGTTGTCAAACCAGATCGAGACGAGCGCGACGACCCCTAGAACGAAAGTAATCAGGCTTATTCCCTGACGCGTCCAAAAAGCCGTACGCTGACGGCTTCCCCCTACCTTTTGTGCGATCCAGCGCAAAACCTTGCTGATCAGGTACAGAAATAGGACTACGACAATCGTGAAAATAAGTTTGTGCGCGTTCGTTACATCGAAGCCAAGAAGTTTGACTCCGCCGATCTGCAGGCTCCGATTCGGGCCGACCAATCGAACAAATTGATTCAGCATTGTTCCATCCATATGATTAGAACCAGCGCTTCCGGTCTGTCCGCACCAGTTTAATTACGTGCCCGTTTCAATTCTTTGCGTCAGGTTGAGCTTCAGCAGTAACGGCACGCGCAGGTAAGAATCTTCTCTATAGCCCGAGTTCTTTTAGAGAAAGCCCAGAAAATGAAAACCAACAGCCCCGATCACCGGAAGAGTAACTCGCCGGATTCCGACGAAACAGCCCGAAGGCAGACACCTTTCGCGGGCGAAGAACCGATGGACGACGTTAGCGCCGACATAGAAGGCCTTCAGACTTCTAACAAGTCTGGAAAACACTCTTCCGTGGAGAAACTGGCGGCTTCGCGGCCGGAACTTGGCGCGGGAAGAGGAGCCTTGCCAGTCGACGGAGCTTTTGGCGATGCCGACGACCACCCCATCACCGGGCGAAATGCGGCTCCTGCTACGAATCAGTTTCGATGCAATGCATGCGGCCGCTATTTCAACACTCCTGGCGAACTTGCCGCTCACGAGCCAGAGTGCCGGCTAGCCAAAGCGGCTACACCTGCGGGCCGCGAAAGCCTTCGCCACGAGGATGAAACGGAGCATCTGCCCAATGACGCCGAGTCAAAAGAACACAAGTTTCAGCACGGCACGAAGATGCCGCCAAATTAACGTACGGTCCCGACTTGCCTTTCGGCTCACCCGAGTCAGCTTTGCGGTCGCGGTTCCTTGATACCTGCGCCAGCAGACGAGTATCGAGTACCATAAACCCAGTGCTTCTGGGTAGTCACGCCCCCGTCGGGCGCATTCGCTTGGTCCTGTTTTTATTGCTCTTGTCTCTTTCGCTCATTCCACAGCGCAGCTTTGCTTTTTTTCAACGCCGTCTCGGTCAGCAATATTCAGCCAAGATCGCCCTCGAAGGCGATATTCCTTTGCCAAACACCCCGCTCATTACGATCAGCGGCCAAACCCTCCTCCAGAGCTTATGCCGCGTGGATCAGGTGTTTGGTAACGGCACAGTGGTCTACGAGGTCCGCTTTCGTCCCGATTACGGCGACAACGACAGCTGCGAAGTAACGATTCAATTGTCCGGGTATCGAAGAACGCAGGTAACACTGCACGACAAGGCCGTTATCGTCCTGAAGCGCATGGGCGATCACGAGGGCTCATCTGTCTCCGCCATCTCCATACAGGCGCCCAAAGAAGCCAGAAAAGCGTTCGAGAAAGGGGCAGCGGAACTCTCGAAGCAAAAGTGGGCCGCCGCGCAGAAGGATCTGGAAAACGCTGTCTCGATCTACCCCGCGTATGCCCAGGCATGGGCCGATCTGGCAGAGGCTCTCACTCAGCAGGGAAAAGAGCAGGATGCCCGCGAGGCGCTTGACCACGCTGTCAAAGCCGACCCAAGATATCTAAAATCATATGTCAAACTGGCGCGGCTGGACCTGAGTCAATCCCGCTACGAGGATGCATTGACCGTCACCAGCGCGGCCCTGAAGCTGAATCCGGTGGAATTTCCCGCCATCTATTTCTACGACGCGATTGCGAACGTAAACCTTAAGCGTTTCGACGATGCCGAAAAGAGCGCGCGCCGTGCCACGGAATTGGATGTAGACCATGAATTTCCCCGCGCAGAACACCTCCTGGCTGCGTTGCTGGCTGGCAAAGGTGATAACAAGGGTGCACTCGAACACTACGAGAAATACCTTCAGCTTTCGCCCGACGCGAACGACGCGCCCGCAGTGAAGGCCAAAATTCAGGCATTGCAAAACACCGCTACTTCACAAAAATAGGTGCACCGGCGTTCGAACCGCCGCTACTTCTGCACTTTCTTCAGCATCGCCATCTTTTCCATACTGGGCGGAGTTGCGCTGTAGTCTTTGTCCAGCAGCCCGTCCCCATCGCTTCCATTCAGAGCCCAATAGGCCCAATTGACCTCCGGATGATCTTGCAGATACTGAATGAAATTGGAAAACCACTGGCCCTGCGATCCTGGAATGTCGCTTGCCACCCGGTCCGGACGGTTTTGCGTGCCAAACTCACCGATCCACACCGGTGCGATCCCTTCTTCGTTGACATATCCCCAATATTTGCGTCGAACTTCGTTTAACAGTTCCGCTGTTGTCGACGCATTGAACCAGGGCTGATGATACAGCCGCGGTCCATACTCATGCGGCGAGTACACCACTTTGTTCTTTACATTCAAAACAACCGGATATTTCCGTACGCCCTCCAGATTGCCGCCATTCCAGTACCAGTCATGACTGTATTCATCCACTCCCTCGATAAACATCAGCCATTTGGGGTTGATCGCCAGAAGCTCGTTTGCGGCGCGCGTTGCAGCCATTGGCCAGTTATGCTTTACATCACTCTCCGGGCAGCCTGGTACCAAACTCGTCTCATCGCCCGTCCAGCACGATCCACCAATGTGTGCATTGTGAGGTTCATTCCTCAGGTCCATTCCAATGAGGGCCGGAACATCCCGGTAGCGCCGCGCAATCGTCTCCCAATCTTTTAACCAGGTACTTTCCGGGTAAACGCCGTTGTACCAGAGGCCGCTGCTTTCGGCCGAGTCGCCAGCTTCGGAGCGGTGATTGTCCAGCACGATGTAGAGTCCCAGCTGGTTCGCATACGCGACGATTTTGTCCATGATCTGCATCGCGGTCAGGTCATGCAGGTCCGCATTGTTGCCGCTCTCGAAAGAAATCTTCGTAGACTTGGGATCGGATTGAATCGTCTCATCCGCAAAGGGCAGCCGGATCATGTTAAAACCGTTCGCTTTGATCGCATCCAGCAAATACTTGTAATCCCTTGACCAGATGCCGTGCGGGATAAAAAATTTGGTTTCGAAGCCGTACCAGTTAATGCCGCAAAGCCGGACTGGACGATTCTGCGCATCGACAATCCGATTGCCGCTGGTATGAAAATCAGTGACCGATTTTTCGGCCGGCCATGCCGCTGCGATGGCGAGGAAGCATGCAACCAGGCCGATGGCTGCCTGTTTCATTGCGGAATGTGAATGCGGATACCCAGTTCGCGCAACTGCCGTTCCGGCACCGGCGACGGCGCTTCGCACATCAGATCGGTGCCTTTCGCAGTCTTGGGGAAGGGAATCACTTCGCGAATGGATTGTTCCCCCGCCAACAACATCACCAGCCGGTCCAATCCTAACGCGATGCCGCCATGCGGCGGGGCTCCGTACTCCAAAGCTTCCAGCAAAAATCCGAAGCGGCGTTTGGCTTCTTCTTCGCTGAATCCGAGCGCGGCAAATACCTGCGTCTGCAAATCCCGCCTGTGAATACGAATCGAGCCCGATCCGAGTTCGACGCCATTCAACACCAAGTCATAAGACTTGGCGCGGCAATGTGCCGGGTCGCTCGTCAGCTTATCGATATCCTCGTCATGCACAGATGTGAACGGATGATGCGCGGCGTTCCATCGGCCGTCTTCCTCGTCCCACTCAAACATGGGGAAGTCGACCACCCAGAGGAATCGAAACGTTTCCGGGTCCAGCAGCTTGTGCCGCTCGTTGAACTTCTGCGCAAGGAAGAGCCGCAATTGGCCGCATGCCAGCAGCACAGTTTGCTCCGGCAGCGCGCCCTTCTTCTCGCCTGCCCAACCGGCAAGCATCAACAAATCGTCTTCGGCCGGCTTCACTCGCTCGCGAACCTGCGCCATCTGCGCGGGATAATCCCGTTCCAGCCGCTTGGGATCATCATAGACACGCAATCCGCGCTCCTGCCCAAATGCCTTGATGTCGTCCCGCTCCTTGCGCGTCAATTGACCCGTCTTGGGTATGTGAATCGCCACCAAAGGCAATCCGTCGCCGGTGAGGTTTTCTCTCGCAAACAGATCTTCCACGCAGTAGAAAGGCGGAATCCGAAGATCCGGTTTATCGCTGCCGTAAGCGAGCATTGCTTCCGCGTACGTCATTCGCGGAATATCTTTCGCTATCTCTTTTCCGGCGGCCTCGCAGACGCCCCGTATCAGGGGTTCGATGACGTTGTAGATGTCCGTTTGTTGTGCGAACGACATCTCCAGATCGATCTGGGTAAACTCGGGCTGCCGGTCCGCGCGTAGATCCTCATCTCGAAAGCACTTCACCACCTGAAAGTACCGCTCGTAACCGCTCACCATCAGCAGTTGCTTGAAGATCTGCGGCGATTGCGGAAGCGCGTAGAACAATCCGGGCTGCACGCGGCTTGGCACCAGGTAATCGCGCGCACCCTCTGGCGTCGATCTTGTCATGAACGGCGTTTCGATCTCGTAAAAGCCCTGCGCATACAAAGCTTGCCGCACCGCAAACGCAATCTTAGACCGCATAATAATGTTGCGCTGCATTTGCGGCCGTCGCAGGTCTACGTAACGATACTTCAGGCGCACTTCTTCCTTGACGTCGAGATTGTCCTCGAGTTGGAAAGGCGGTGTGCGTGAAGTGTTCAGCACCCAAAGCGTGTTCACTGCCACTTCCACCGCACCCGTATTGATATTCGGATTGATCGTCTCGGGACTGCGCCGCGTCACAATACCCCGTGCCGCGATGACATATTCCGAACTCAGGTCCTGTGCCCGTGCATGCGCCTCGGGATGATCGCTCGCATTCAGCACCAGTTGTGTAATGCCTTCGCGATCGCGCAGGTGAATAAAGATCACTCCGCCCAGGTCACGCCGGCGATGCACCCAGCCCATCAACAGCACTTCGCGTCCCGTGTCTTCCGTTCTTAGTTCGCCGCAGCTATGCGTTCGCTGCAGGTTACCGAGAAAATCCAATTTCACTTCATCCATTTGCGTTTTCGTCTTTTCCGCCCAGGCGACTTAAAAGCTGTTGACGCGTCAACGCCGCTTGCTCGCCCGTTGTCATATCCTTCAGCGAATACGTTTGCGTCACGATTTCGTTATCTCCCACGATTAACGTGAACCGCGCCCCCAGCTTGTTGGCCACTTCCATCATCCGCTTCAATTTGCGATCAACGCCGACTTCGACGGATATATCCAGCCTGCGAATCTCCCCGGCAAGCACAGAGCAGTGACGTGTGGCGGGTTCGCCCATCGGCGCAATGAAAAGATCGAGCGGCTGTGGGCTAAACTGGCGCGCGTCCTCCACGGTCATCACCAGGCGGTCTTCTCCAACCGAGAACCCAATGCCCGGAGCCGGCACTTTCGACCCGAGATCTTCCGCCAGTCCGTCATAACGGCCGCCGCCGAGTATCGCGTTCTGCGCTCCCAGCGCTCCATGCGTAATCTCAAACGTGGTCCGCGCATAGTAATCAAGCCCGCGCACCAGCCGTGGTCTGACTGTGTATGCAATGCCCACGTCATCTAGAAACTCTCGTACCCGCCGGAAGTGTTCCTTGTCGTCCTGGTCGAGAAAATCTGTAATCAGCGGCAGCTTGTCGATGATCGGCTGGTCCTCCGGAACCTTGCAATCCAGCACTCGCAACGGATTGGTCTCGGCTCGCCGTTGGCAGTCCGGGCAGAGTTGCGATTTAACCGCCTGCAACTCGATGCGAAGCGCGTCGTTAAACCGCGCCCGCGATTCCTTCGAGCCGATCGAATTGATCAGCAGTTCGAATCCATCAATTCCCACCTCTCGTAAAATTGCGACGACCATCTCGATCACTTCGCCGTCCACCGCCGGCGAGTCGGATCCGATCGCTTCCGCGCCAATCTGAAAGAACTGACGGAAGCGTCCCTTCTGCGGGCGCTCCCGCCGGAACATCGGTCCGATGTAGTAAAGCTTTTGCAGACCGGGCAGTTGGTCCATCCGATGTTCGATATAAGCGCGCATGACGGAGGCCGTAGCCTCGGGGCGTAGCGTCACCGATGTCCCGTCGCGGTCTTCAAACGTGTACATCTCTTTACTGACAATGTCCGTCTCTTCACCCACGCTGCGGGCAAATAACGCGGTCTCCTCCAGAATGGGTGTGCGGATCTCGCGATAATTGAACCGGTGAAAAATTCGCCGCGCCGCGGCTTCCACCTGGTTCCAGATCGCACTCGAGGGAGGCGCAATATCGCGCATTCCTTTAATGGCGCGGATCACGACTGCTGCTCTTCCTTATAAATGGCAGTAATTTTGACGTAGTTGTCGCAGTTCTTCTCAAAACGTTCCCGTTCTTCGGCAGTTACCTCGCGGCGGACCTTTGCTGGTGTTCCCATCACTAAGGTATTCGGCGGCACATCCATCCCCTCCGGTACTAACGCGCCGGCGGCCACAATAGAGCCCGCGCCGATCTTTGCGCCGTTTAAGACGATTGCCCCGATGCCAATCAAAGCTTCGTCAGCCACTTCACAACCATGCAGCACCACTGCGTGGCCAACGGTTACGCGGTTGCCGACGATGCATGGGAAGACCTGATGGTCCACATGCAGCACGCTGTTGTCCTGAATGCTGGTTTCGTTGCCGATGCGGATGTAATTGACGTCGCCGCGAATGACCACGTTGGGCCATACACTGGAGCGCTCTCCGATAACTACATCGCCGATAACCTGGGCGCTGGGATCGATGTATGCGGAACTGCTCACCCGTGGTGCAATCCCGCGGTAAGTGCGGATCATGAACGATTGAGGCGCGCCTTGCGGAGTTGCCCAAGACGCAAATGGACTTGCGAATCTTTAGCCATCCTAGCAGTCGCCTGTCTTGGGAGAAGGATTCCGAACGTCAAGAATGCCGGTGTTAGCTCGTTGATTCCGATGGTGACTTGGCATACTCTGCTCTGCGACGGGGCTTCGGCGCCCGTCGTCAAAGGCAGAGATGTTACAAGGCAGAGATGTCGTCCAGCAAGATGCTTCTTCGATTTGGGATTCGGACTGTGCGCCGGTGGAGTCTACCGAAGTTCAGTCGTATTTACTCGACACAGGGGACTGCGCTACTTGCCTGAATCGCATCCTGTGACAGACCTTTACAATGCTGCGGGGTTGCTGACGCCGTCACGTCGTTTACCGGTAGTTGTTTACCGGTAGTAAACAGCAAAGGCTTTATTAGTGATAAGATGCCTGCGAGTTGTTTTAGGCCGTGCGTTGCCTTAACGTCATTCCCGGAGCGCTTGCAATTGTTCTGCTGCTCGCCCTCGGGGCAATCGGAGCCTCAGCGGCTCAGCTCTCGACCTTCCCTATCCCGGATTACGCGAACAGTTGGGCGTTTGGCATTAACGACAACGGCTATGTTGTCGGCGCCGCTGGCCGTGGTGGGCTGGGTCCTAAAGGGTACTACTATGGCGCCGATTCGGACCACGCGGGTCAGTGGGAAGGCAACATAGTCACTGGCGTTCTCTACGGTAAAGGGCACGTCACCTGGCTCGGCAGCTCCGGCTATTATCACGATCCTTCCGGTGACGGTTACGCCACTACTTTTACCTTCGCAACCGGTATCAACAATGCCGGTCTGATCGCCGGCATCACGATCTACGATGCATTTGATCCGCACACAGGGGGGTTCACGGGTACGATGCAATCAGGCGCTACCGCCATTAATAACAAGGGGCAGATCGTGGGCGCGTCCGTGGGGGGCCCTGGCGGACCGGTAATAGGCTATTTACTGGATGAGCACGGGCAGCTTACCGATCTCGGCGCCTATGGATCCACTCTTCCCAATTCAGTAAACGACGCCAGCCAGATTGTCGGCACCGCACTACTTTACGACTATTCTCCAAGCGGAATCGCATTTCTGTACCAGAACGGCACCTTCACCGAGCTTGGGTCACTAGGCGGTGGTGGTAGCGACGCTCTCGACATCAACAATCCGGGAAAGATCGTCGGGTACTCCCATCTCAGCAATGGCGGTCAACACGCGTTCCTGTATTCGAGCGGCGTCATGAAAGATCTCGGGACATTGGGCGGGACATCCAGTAAAGCAAACGCTATCAACAACCAGGGCGAGATTGTCGGTGAATCTACCTTGGCAGACGGCACGCAAGTCGCTTTTTTGTACGTAAACGGCAGGATGATCGATCTCAATTCATTTCTTCCGGTCGGCTCCGGCTGGACGCTGAACGAGGCCAACGATATAAACAACTTTGGCGAGATCGTCGGCGACGGTACTTTCGACGGTCGGGAGCGCGCTTTCATCCTCGACACCACTCCGGAACCCGCCACCCTTGCCTTGATCGGCGCCGGCGCCATTTTGCTCGGCACATTGCGAAAGCGTTGCCGACGCCTGTCGTGCTAGCAGCGAAGCCGTCGGCGTCGAAGTTCAAAGCCGGCTTGTAACTCACGACGACGGAATGTCGTCCCTGGCAGGGTGAGCTTACCGCTCTAATTAAGCGGTCTGGCCATGACACAACTGAGTTACTGCTTCAGATACCTTTGTCCGGTGATATTGCCGGAAAGGTCATAGAACCCGAACTCCATAACTTTTGCATCGTTCCGAAGTACCGCAAAATTCCTCATCGTGTCTAGGGTGTACATTCCAGTGGACGTGATCATCGTCATTCCACCATTCAGGGCCATAAACTCACCGGGTCCATTCGTGGTCGCATCCTGCAGGAAGTAGCAATCACTGACTCGGAGCAAATTTCCGCGATTGTTGTCCACGGTGATGTAATCGTACGGGCTGGCGCCGGCTTCAGCCCAATTGGGGTTTTCAAAGTGCGAGCCTTTGACGACTACCTGAGCTGCATTAGCGCTTCCGGGACCGTCGCCGATCCGCAGCTGTGCCTGGTCGAAGCTGCAGTCTGTAAACACAACCTCATGCCCTCCACCTTGCACCCAGACGCTATTCGTATGAGGAGCCGGTGCGTCCGCGAACGTCACGTGGTTAAACGTGATCTGCTCGCCCGCGTCGCTGAGACCCGATGGCAGCAGCACATTCGTTTGGCCATTTCTAATCATGCCGTGTTCAAAGAAAGCCAGCCAGGTGTGCGATCCCATTTTGACGTTAGTACCAAAACTCTGGATTTTAAACTGTCGGAACTCGATGCCTTCCGCGCCGCGGTTCCCGCCGAATTCGATTCCTACGGTATTGGTGTAATACCCAGGTCCTGTGAGAGTCAGGTCACGCAAGCCATGGCCCATGCGGTGATTCATTCCATAGTCGAAAGTGATCGCCGTGCCGGCGCCGGTGTAGGTCAGGTTCACGATGTCGCCCGGCAGCCCCGCGAGAAGAACGGGCTTGTTCGAAGTTGTGAAAGCGATGTGTGTGTGGAAACTTGCGTTTTTTGAAACCACGATTTGCCCTCCCGCCGACGGCAACGCTGCGTATGCTGCATTGATCTGGGCTCCCACATCGCCGCCCGCAAAGTTCTGGGCATATTGGATATTGGGCTGCGCGACTTGGATGCCAGGCTGCTGGGCCGCCGCGGCGGGTAATCAAGCCGAGAAATTGACGAGCAGCACCTTTGCGATCGCACTTATCCGCTCGTACGTGGCAGCGGGAAGCTTTGCGTTTGATCTCATTCTCAGAGAATTTGTTGTTTTCGCCTCCCGGTTTTCTCATCGGACTACGCGCCGGCAGTCAAAGGGGTTCTACGGCGGCTACTATCGCGACGCCGTCTCAGCAATACCTGCGGCCCAAAGCACTTGCCAGAGGAGGTTAACTTACCATCCGGCACTACGCTAGCGGGTCAGCAAGTAACCGCGAGTCCGGCCGCGTAAAGCAAAGGAGGCGCGAGGAGCGCGGGTTTGCAAGAAACTTCATTACGATTGCTTTTGGCGCGAATCATTGGACTTAGATCGTTCTTCGTCCGGTGAATGATGCGATCCGCTACTTTGTGCTGAAACCGTATTAGTCCGGCTCTGTGTCTTAAATTCATACTGCTGAATCTGGACTGCCAATTGCCCTTTTAAGTAGCGGGTAACACGACCGCGCGCCACTAAGTTGAGCAGGCACTTTTCGTTCAACTGTGCCGGCCAACTGATCGACACCTCAATCCGAGTGCCAAGCGGCAGCTCATGATCGGAAGTAAACAGTACTCCCGAACTGCTGATATTCAACGTTTTCCCAACGCCAGCAAACACTTCGGAACGTTGGTTGATGGTTTTATAGCGGACTTCCCGTCCAATTGGGAAGCGGCTGGATTGTCGCCGGTCTGTCATTTGCTAAGCCCGGACTTCGGCGCCTGGCGCCAGCGGTGCGGCAAAGCAGGGCAATGCTATGGCTGCTCCGGGGAGCAGCGAACGTATTAACTTCATTTCGTTGTATATCCTTATAATGCGGCGCGCGACGACGCCCTACAGAGAATTACTGCTAAACAGCGGTATCTCGTTGTGGAGGTTAAGGGCTTCCAGCTGATAGTATTTGTCCGCCGGATATTGCATCGGAAACCTTAACAATTCCCGAATTAATTTCCATTCCCGTAGCGCTAAATGCCTTTTTATGCAACCCTGCTTGGTCCGGCGGCGTTTTAGTAGTACGAAGCGCAACCAGGTGAAGAAAGCGTTGATACAACAGCGGAACATCTTGGGATTGCACTGCGGGAATTCCTCTATAAACTAACAATAATCCGCAAATTTTGCAGCTAATATGAGTACTAAAACCCGCGTTACCTACTCCCCTTACGACCTTTTACGGTTAATATCTCAGCATTTGAACGCCTTCTCGCCTAGAACCGGTCAGCAGCAGAGGTGAAAATCGAGGACTCGAAGGCAGGAGTATGCGCTTCCAGGCTTTCCCGGGTCTCAATTAGGAATACGAGCCGAACAATCAGTACTTTCTGCGCCGTCCCGGCTCGATATACTCTACCCATCGGGTATACGTCCCGCCTTTAATGCCAGCGCGATACTTTCTCTCCTTCTCGATCTCACTGATTTCGTGCAGCGTCTCGTTAGCGGCCGCCCCGCCCGCAGCCATCAATTTCGACCGGCAAATCCGGCCCATCCTCTCCGACAACTGTTTTACTTGTCACGGCCCCGATGAGAAGCATCGAATGGCCGGCCTCCATTTTGATACCAAAGAGGGCGCTTTCTCGAAAGAAGGTGTCATCGTGGGAGGCGACTCGGCTCACAGCCGGATGTACCTCCGCGTCAGCAATCCGAACGAGGCAATGCGGATGCCGCCGGCCTATTCCGGGCACAAACTCACCCCGGCGCAGATCGATCTCATCAAAGCGTGGATCGATCAGGGCGCAAAATGGGAGACGCATTGGGCATTTCTTCCGCCGGTCCCTCCCGAGCTACCGGAAGTAACCGCCAAAAATTGGGCGCGGAACCCCATCGATCGTTTCGTCCTGGCCAAGCTGGAAAAGGAAAATCTGCAGCCGCAACCGGAAGCCGCAAAGGCCGTCCTGCTGCGCCGCGTCACGTTTGATCTGACCGGCCTGCCGCCGACCCCTTCGGAGTTGAAGGCCTTTCTGAACGACCAGAGCCCCAACGCCTATCAAAAAGTAGTGGACCGGCTGCTTGCCTCCCCCCACTATGGCGAACGCATGGCGATGCAATGGTTGGATTTCGCCCGTTATGCCGATACTCACGGCTATCACATCGACAGTGCCCGCGAAATGTGGCCGTGGCGCGATTGGTTGATCGGCGCATTCAATCAGAACATGCCGTATGACGAGTTTACGATTGAACAGATCGCCGGCGACCTGCTGCCCGACGCCACCCAATCCCAGAAAATTGCGTCCGGCTTTAACCGCAATCACATGATCAACTTCGAAGGAGGCGCAATTCCGGAGGAGTACCAGAACGAATACATCATCGATCGCATTGAGGCGACCTCCACTACTTGGCTAGGTATTACGCTCGGCTGCGCACGTTGCCACGACCACAAATACGACCCGCTTCGGCAAAAGGATTTCTACAGTTTCGGAGCATTTTTCAATAGCATCGACGAAAAAGGCCTGGACGGTTATAAAGGCAATGCTGTGCCATTTCTGCAGTTGCCCACAGACGCGCAAGCGCATATGAAGCAGCAGCTGCTCGAGGCCATCAAGGACAAAGATAAGGAAATCGATGCCGCGGAAGCTCAGTGGGAGCAGCAGCAGCGTAATGTTCCTGTCTTGGATGTCAGCAGCGGGCTTGTTGCCGATTATGCCTTTGACGATTCACTCGCCAACCGCTTACAACCCGATACGGTCGCAAAAGTAGTCAGCGGCAAATTCTCGTTTACCCAGGGGCGTGTCCATCGTGCAGCCGATTTTGCCGAGGAAGCTAACGTTAACTTCGGCAACACGGGTGAGTTCGATAGCGCCAAACCCTTTAGCATCGCTTTTTGGTTGAAACCTGAAGGGCCTTCGGGCATGGCGATCTTACAGCACTATGAACAATCACCCAAATCCGGTCCGGGCTATGAAGTTGCGCTTGATTACTGCAAGGAGAACTGCAACATCATTGTCCGCATCCGTGCCAACGGGACAGATACCGGCATAGAAACGCGCTCTGTCCAAGGCGTTGAATTGGATGATTGGAGCCACATCACGGTGGCCTACGATGGCTCGGGCAAAGCTAACGGTATTCAGATCTTCATCAATGGGCACGACGTGAAGACCTCCACTGTGCTGGATCGGATGACGACGCCGGTTTCGTTGAAAGGTGATCTCCAGATCGGAAACAAAGATTGGGGAACGCCATTGAAAGGCAAGCTCGAAGATCTGCGTTTCTACAATCGCCGCCTGTACGCGAGCGAAGCCAATCAGCTTGCAGTCGTCAATCCGATCGCGTCCGTTCTGCAAATCCCAACCGGCAAGAGATCCGAAGACCAGACCAAATGGCTGCGCGCTTATTTCTTGAAGGATGTTGCCAACCCCGCCGAGAAACAGGTAGGAATAGATCGCGCAACTCTGAACCGAGGCAAAGAACAGTTCGATCGTGAGATCGACTCAACGATGGTAATGAAGGAATTACCGAAGCCGCGCGACACCTTTGTCCTGCTGCGCGGAGACTATCGCAATCACGGCGATAAAGTCGAACCCAATACGCCCGGAATTCTTCCCCCGCTCCCCAAAGATGCACCGCGTAATCGCCTGACCCTGGCGAAATGGCTGGTGGATCCGGCAAATCCGCTGGTCGCTCGCGTCGTCGTCAATCATTTCTGGCAGATGTACTTCGGTATCGGTCTCGTGAAGACCAGCGAGGATTTCGGCTCTCAGGGCGATCCGCCTGCCAATCAGGATTTACTGGATTGGCTCGCGACGGAGTTCGTCCGTACTAAGTGGGATGTGAGGGGATTGCAGCGGCTCATCGTCACCTCCGCCGTCTATCGGCAGGCCTCCACCGTTTCGCCGGAACTGCTGGAACGCGATCCCGAGAACCGGCTACTCGCGCGGGGTCCTCGCTTCCGTCTTCCTGCTGAAATGGTGCGCGACAATGCGCTGGCGGTCAGTGGATTGATGAATGACAAAATCGGCGGTGCCAGTGTCCGGCCGTATCAGCCGAAAGGCCTGTGGGAAGAAATGGCGTTCGGCGGAGACTTCTCGGCCCAAACATATGAGCAGAGTCATGGCTCCGATCTCTACCGCCGCAGCATGTACACCTTCTGGAAACGCACCGTCCCTTATCCGTCGTTGAACACATTCGACGCGCCCGACCGCGAAAAGTGTACGGCGCGTCGCGGAACCACCAATACGCCGCTGCAGGCGCTGGTACTGATGAATGACCCAACCTTCGTCGAAGCCGCTCGTGCCCTCGCCGAGCGTGAAATAAAGGAAGCCGGTTCCGATGAACCCGGCCGCATCCGCTATGGCTTTATGTTGGCCACTGCCCGTGAGCCATCCGCGAACGAGCTTGGCATCCTGCAGGGCTTATATCAGAAAGAACTCTCGCATTACACGAAGGACCCGGCCGCTGCTCAGAAACTGTTGTCGGTGGGCGAATCCAAAGGAACTGTGAAATGTGATCCAGCCGAACTTGCCGCATATACGTTGGTCAGCAGCACCATTCTGAACATGGACGAGACCATCACCAAAAATTGAGGTATTGAATGAATCCTGTCCGTGAACGCGAACTCAGCCTGACGCGCCGGCAACTCTTCGGCAACGCCAGCAAAGGCATCGGTGTTGCCGCGCTCGCCTCGTTGTTGAATCGGAAACTGTTTGCGGATGAGTCCGCCGTCGGCGGCCTCGCGGATCTGCCGCACTTTGCTCCGAAAGCGAAACGAGTCATTTACCTTCATCAGTCAGGCGCGCCTTCGCAGATTGAACTCTTCGATTACAAACCAAAACTTGCCGGGATTGCGGGAACTGAGCTGCCCGATTCCGTGCGCCAGGGCCAGCGCATCACCGGAATGACCTCCGGCCAGAATTCGCTCCCGATCGCGCCTTCGATCTTCAAATTTAATCGCGCCGGTGCCAGCGGTACCTGGATCAGCGAACTGCTTCCGCACACCGCAAAAATCGTCGATGACATCGCGATCATCAAGACAGTCAATACGGACGCGATTAACCACGATCCGGCGATTACATTCATTCAAACTGGCTTTATGCAGCCCGGCCGCCCGAGCATGGGTTCCTGGGTCACCTACGGATTGGGAAGCGAGAATCAGAACCTGCCCGCATTCGTCGTATTGCTGTCTCAGGCAAATGCGCTGAATCGCGACCAGCCGCTATTCACTCGTCTTTGGTCCAGCGGTTTTCTTCCTTCGAAATATCAGGGCGTTCGCTTTCGCGCGTCCGGCGATCCGGTTTTGTTTCTGGCGAATCCTGGAGGCATCGACGCCGAGACTCGGCGCTCCATGCTCGATGCCGTTGCCGAGCTGAATCAGGTCACTGAAAAGAGCTATGGCGATCCCGAAATTGCAACCCGCATATCGCAATACGAGATGGCTTACCGCATGCAGAGTTCCGTTCCGGAGCTGACGGACCTCTCGAAGGAGCCCGATAGTACCTTCGAACTCTACGGACCCGATTCCCGCAAAGCCGGAACTTACGCCGCGAACTGTCTGATGGCCCGGCGTCTCGCGGAACGCGGGGTCCGCTTCATTCAGCTCTATCACCGGGGATGGGACCAGCACAACGATTTGCCGCGTGATCTTGCCTTGCAATGCGGCGGCACGGATCAGGCGTCGGCCGCTCTTGTGACCGATTTGAAGCAGCGCGGTTTACTCGACGACACCCTGGTCGTCTGGGGCGGGGAATTCGGCCGCACCGTTTACTGCCAGGGCCATCTGACCAAAGATAATTACGGACGCGACCATCATCCCCGCTGCTTTGCCATGTGGTTCGCCGGCGGCGGCTTCAAACCCGGTATCACCATCGGCGAAACCGACGATTTTTCTTACAACGTAACAGCCGATCCAGTCCCCATTCACGATGTTCAGGCGACGGTGTTACACTGCCTCGGGATTGATCATACGCGCTTGACATATAAATTCCAGGGCCGTCACTTCCGGCTGACGGACGTTGCTGGTGTTGTAAACCAAAAGGTATTGGCCTAGCAAAGGACATGCCGGTTTAATGCATGGACGCTTTAAGTTAAGGATTTTAAGAGTATGCACACGAGACGTTCGTTTATTCAAACGGTTGGCGCAGGCGCCGCAGCAGCAGGCGCGCCGTTGATTTTAGGAGCAACCGATAAATCGGGATCTGCGAAGCCCGTCATGGGCTCCGGTGCTTATACCTATGAGGTAACGCACGATTGGGGCGAACTTCCGGCGCAAATCAAGTACGGAAACACGCATGGTGTCTGTCAGGATTCCCAAGGCCACATGTATATCCATCACACCGTTAATGCCGCGAGCGAAAGCAGCGACTCCATGGTGGTCTTCGATGAAAACGGTAAGTTCGTCAAAAGCTGGGGTAAGGAGTTCAAGGGCGGTGCTCACGGCTTGCACATCCGCAAAGAAGGAAGCACTGAATTTCTCTATCTCTGTGACACGAAACGCGGGCTAGTCGTAAAAACGACACTGAACGGCGAAGAGGTGTTTACCATCGGCTATCCCGATCAGTCCGATGCCTATAAAAAGCCCAATCCGGATGGCAGCAAAAAGAAGTACAGCCCCACCAATCTGGCGATCTCGGCCAACGGCGATATCTACGTCGGCGACGGTTACGGCTCCAGCTACGTCAACGTTTACGATAAGAACGGAAAATACCTGCGTACCTTTGGCGGATTGGGCAAGGAAGCCGGCCAGCTAAACTGCCCGCACGGCATCATCCTCGACGATCGGGGACCTGAGCCCATTTTGATGATCGCCGACCGCGGCAATAATCGTATTCAAACCTTCACGTTGCAGGGCGAGCACATCGCATTCCTGGATGGAACCAACCTGCCCTGTTACTTCGATTTCTATAAGACTGGCGAGACCGTTGTCCCGGATCTCGGCGCGCGCGTAACATTGCTCGACAAGTCGAATAAGGTAATTGAAAACCTGGGCGACGACTCTGCCGCTCACACCTGGGAAAGTGTTCGCAAGTTAGATCGGTCCGCATTCAAGCCCGGCAAATTTGTCTGCCCGCACGGCGCCTGTTTCGACCACGACGGAAATATCTTTGTCGTCGAATGGGTGGAGGTCGGCCGGGTCAGCAAGCTGCGTCGCGTCTGAAGTTCAAGACCCGCAAACCTCTTACTCCAGATCGGCCGGGGGACGCAGAAGCTGCATAGGTAGTTCAATCTTCCGGCCGTTGCGCACAACCGTCAGCTTCAGGGTGTCGCCAACCCGTTTGCGCGCATAAGCCCGAACCAGCGAGTCTTCCCGATCTACCGGCTGGCCGTCGATCGCCAGAATCAAATCTCCCCCGACGCCCAGTTCCGAGTTCCCAACGATAACAACGTCCGTTGCACTTCGTATTCCGGCGGCCGCTTCCGACGAGCCCCGCGCTACGTTCTGAACCAGCAATCCGCCGCGCCTCGGCAATTGCAGCGCATCGGCTAGATCGCCGGCGACAAATACTGTACTGATCCCCACCTTGGGCCGTTCCGTCACTCGGCCCGCCTGAAAATCCTCGAGCAGCGCTTTGGCTCGGTTAATCGGCATCGCGAAGCCAATGCCGATATTGGTCTCACCAAGGATCGCTGTGTTGATGCCCACCACGCTGCCGCTGGAGTCGAGAAGTGGCCCGCCGCTATTGCCGCCATTGATTGCCGCGTCGGTCTGAATCATTCCCTGCAGATCCCGGTTATTTTCACCTTGAATGGCGCGTCCGATCGAACTCACCACGCCGGTCGTCAACGTTCCCTCAAGCCCGAACGGATTTCCGATAGCCAGCACTTTCTGCCCCACTTGCAAATGATCCGAATCTCCCAAATGCAGAAACGGCAGTTTCCCTTTCGGTGTGATCTTGATAAGCGCTAAATCATCGCTGCGGTCTGTATCCAGCGCCTGCGCAGTGTACCGGCTCTGATCGGACAAAGTCACCTGAATGCGGCTGCTGCCCGAAACTACATGAAAATTTGTCAGAATAAACCCGCTGTCGTTTACCAGGAACCCCGATCCCAGGCTTTGAGAAGCTACTTGCCGGTAAAAGAAATCGGGATGAACGGTCGTACTGGTGATATAAACCGTTGCCTGCTTCGCCTCGCGGTAGATGTCGATGTTGTTCTGTTCGTCCGACCCCAATCCGGCGCCGTGAACGGTCTGCGGTGCCGACCATTGTGCTCCCGCGCGAAACAAGGGACCCGCGATATGGCGCATGGTCCACTCGCCATAACTCGTTACCCACACAAAAATCACCGCGAGGAAGAAAGACCAAAGAAAAACCCGTGCTCTCACGCAATACCACCGGCTTCAGCAAGCATTTTCAACTTTTCGAATACGCTGTCCAGTTGACGCACCGTATCTTCTTTCGTGCCGCTGGTATCGATCACAAAGTGGGCAAAAGGCCGTTTCTCTTCCAGCGGTATCTGGCGGGCGATTCGCGCTAACGCCTGCTCACGCGTCACGCCGTCGCGTCGCATGCCGCGCCTGATCTGAGTCTCTTCATCGCACGTGGTCAGAATAAGCCGGTCGAATCGTCCAGCACGCCCGCTTTCTATCAGAATAGCCGCTTCGATGACGACAATACCGGAAGGGTCCTGCTCCAAATACTGAGCAATCAGCTTTTCCTCCAAACGGAATACCGCCGGGTGAACAATAGCGGTTAATTTGGCGAGTTCTTCCGGATGCTCAAAAACAATCGCGCCAAGCTTCTTGCGATCGATGCTTCCGTCATTTGCCAGAACTTCGTTCCCAAAAGTTGCGATAGCTTGTGCATACGCTTCGCCGCCGGGCAGCAATACTTGATGACCCAGCTTATCCGCGTAGATAAGATGACAACCGCGCCGCTCCAAATCGGAGGCGACGAAGCTCTTCCCGGTCGCATAACCGCCAGTGAGGCCAACCAGCAGCATCTTAATTCACAGCAGGTGCTGTTCGGCAAGAGCCACCGTGTTGGACATCAGCATGGCAATCGTCAACGGCCCAACCCCGCCCGGTACCGGCGTATACGCGGACGAAATTTCCCGCATCGCCAACGGCTCAACGTCCCCTACCAGCGTGGTTCCGTTTCCTTCGAACGCAGCCCACCGTTTCGCATCATGCCCAATCAGCCGCCGCGCCTCCGCCCGATCGCTCACCCGGTTCATGCCGACGTCCACTACCACGGCGCCAGGTTTGATGTGTTCGCCGGTAATCATGCCGGCTTTGCCAATTGCCGCCACCAGGATATCGGCGCGCCGGCACTCCTCCGTCAGATCCCGCGTCCGCGAATGGCAAATCGTCACGGTCGCATTCTCATGCAGAAGCATCAACGCCATTGGCTTCCCCACGATATCGCTCCGCCCCACCACCACCGCATGTTTGCCCGCCATCGGGATGCTGTATCGTTTCAACATCTGAATGATGCCCGCCGGCGTGCAAGCGCGCGGCGCAGGTCGATTCGCCACCAGGTTCCCGACATTGAACGGATGAAACCCGTCCGCGTCTTTGCCCGGATTCATCGCCAGCAGAAGCTGCTGCGTATCGACATGCTTCGGCAGCGGAGATTGCACCAGAATGCCGTCCACCGTCGAGTCCGTATTCAGCCCATCGATAATTTCGAGTAATTCCTCAGTGGACGTTTCGGCAGGCGGGGTTAAATCGACGCTGCGAATCCCGAGTTCGTGGCAGGTGCGAATCTTGCTTCGCACATAGATCTGCGATCCCGGATCATTCCCGACCAGCACCACAGCCAAAGCAGGTGGGCGTTTGGCATCGCGCAAAAACGCAATGCGCGGCTCCAATTGTGCGAGTATTTCCTGATTGATCTTCTTCCCATCGAGCGCAGTCCCGGCCATGCACCCGAGAGGATAACAAAGGGAGGATTAAGTTAAGCCCGGCTGGCTTCGGCCATCGCAAACCGCGCAAATGGTCGTACAAATCCCGAACTAGCTAATTTCACCGTCGCATCCGCTGCCTGGATGATCAGCGGAGTACGGCCTCTCGGCCAAAGACTTGCCAGCAGCACCGGTTCCGATTCGGGCGTAGCGCGATAGAAAACCCGTTCGCGCCAAGTCCGCCGTGCGTGCACTCTTTCTGGATACTCGCGCAGCGCATCGATCACCATCCGAGTGGTTCGCACCACGCGGGACAACCGGTATTGCGGCATAAAGGCGACATGGCTGCGGCCTTCGTAGCGCACTTCTTCCACAAACTGGGCGAACGTTCGGGCGCTGCTCAGATTCAGAACGGCATTCGGTTCCCGCCCATGCCGGTCTCCGCCGCCCGCCACCGGCAAACCCATCTCTGCCCCTAATTCCAGAACCTGCTGATTCTCCTGCCATGACCGCAGCCCGTTCATCTCCAGTGCATGCAGCGTTCCGCTTTGCTCTTTCAGAAGGTTGAGGAGTACGCCGCGATGCGCACGTTGACCGATTCCTTTCTCGTCCCAGAGCGGATGGTTCACCACCACCAGCACGTCGGGAAATGCGTTCAACAAAGCGAGCGTGCGCGTCAGTGCTGCCGGCGTCGGGCTCGCCGTGTAAGCATTCAGTTCCTGAATGATTCGCTCCGACCGGTGCAGCGGAAGGTTATGAACCCCCAGATGAAAGAACGTCGGGCCCACCGGAATTGTCCACTCTGTCGAGACAGGAGCGCTATTAAAGCGATCCAGCAGATGTAGAACCGTCCCAGCGTGAATATTGTCGTGATCCGTCAGAGATACCAGCGCTGGCAGTTGCAGCCGTCGCTGAATCTGCTTTTCTTCCAATCGATAAGCCTGCCGAGGTGTTAACGGAGGCGTCCAGAAGGCACGCTCATACGGAACCGAGTTCTCTAGCGACCGCCGCAAAAGCGGAATGCCGCCGAGATACTTCGGGATCAGTTCCAGGCTCTCCTCGGAATACTGTGTATGGCTATGCAGCGATACGCCAGTCCGGAATTGTGAGTTAATGCTGGCATCGCGCCAAAGGAATTGAAGCGTAGTCTTTGCAGTAACCGGCAAATTGTTACAAGCCCCGCCTCCATCGTCAAAGGATCCGGTTGCTGAAAGATGTTCGTTGTGTGACGGACGCGTGAATTCTTTCTGGGCCGCGGCGCCTCGATCAAAATCCGCTGGGACGAATCCAAAAACTTTCTGTCCAGGTCTGTCCCGGAGGCGCCTTTTGCAATTCGGGATATTTGCCCTGGTGATTCAAATTAATCGCGTTTGTTACACCTGTCATCGGTTCGATACAAAAGAACTCATCCTGCGGAGTCGGGAATGGCCGTGGCTCCCAAACCACCGTCACCGGGTACTTCGGACCAAAAAGGATCTCAATCTTCTCGCTGCCGGAATCAATAGAAAAATGTGCCAGTCCTTTGTCGTCCCGGATCAAGTCTGTGAATCCGTTATCGAGCCGGCGGTCTTTCAGTGGCAGCGGGTCGGCCAACTCAGCAGGCTTTTGTTCTCCTGTTGGCACCAGCCGCTCGTCCGTCTCGACCGTTTTGCGCACCGGCAGATGAGTCGTCCACTCGTCTCGCGGCTTATCTGGAATCCGATAGTACGGGTGAAAGCCAATGGCAATTGGAATCGACTCCGTGCTCATATTGATAACGGAGGTCCGCACCTCCAGCGCGCCGTCTGCCAATCGGTAGGTCATCTCATATTCCTGCGCGAACGGCCACTGCGCCATCAAATCCGGATACTTCCAAAACCGCAATCTGCTGGTGACGTGTGCCGATTTTCCATCCGCCTTCAACTCCGTCACCTCCCAGAGCGGCGATGAGGCAAGCAGTCCATGAATCGGAAGACCGGCATTGCCGATCTCATAGTTTTTCAAATCCGGATTCAACCGGTATTCTTTACTGTTGGCCCAATACGAGGAACCATCTAACCGGTTTGCCCACGGCGCCAGAAAGGGAACACCGTTTAAACCCGGCTTTGCAGCGAAATCCTGCAAAGTCTTCTGCGGAAAGTAGAGGATATTCTTGCCATGCATTCGAAACGCGATCGCACGATTCCCGAATGCCGGAACGATGTCCACTTCAAGAGCCCGCGTGGAATCTTTCAAGTGGATCACCGTGATACTTTCATCCACTGTCTTTGATGCGCTGAATTGGGCGCCGCTGACAGCCGGCGCCGTAAGAACGACTAGAAGCGACGCCGCCAGCGCGCTCGAGACAGTACCCGGTTTCCGCGAACTCTTCCAAAGAAAAGCGATCAGTTTCATGAATGTGTCTGCAATTATATGCGGCGCCTATACTTGAATTTGCCTTTTCTGCGCCGTTACTTGCCAGGGCTTACTCTTGCCATTGCCCTAGCCGCTCTTTACTTCTACAATCTCGCCGGTGTCGGTGTTCTCAGTAGCGACGAGCCGCGGTATGCAGCCATCGGAATTGCCATGGCGCAAAGCGGAGATTTCATCACGCCCAAGCTTTGGGGGTCTCCCTGGTTCGAAAAGCCGCCGCTGCTCTACTGGATGACCGCGGTCGGCGCTGGCGTTGGTTTCGGCCCCGAAGTCGCCGGGCGCTTTCCTGTGGCTTTGCTCAGCGCGGGTTTTCTCCTCACATCGTTCTTTTTACTCAGGCGCGAGTTTGGCATTCAAGCCGCAGCCGTCGCCTCGGTTCTGCTCGCCACGTCCGCCGGATGGCTGGCTTATAGCAGTCTCTGCCTTACCGATACCCCGCTGGCTGTCTTCTTCTCCTTGGCGATATTTCTGTCGATGCCTTTGCTCGAACCGGATTGCCCGTCCGCGAAATGGCGCTTCATCGCCATCGGTGTTTGTCTGGGGCTCTCGACACTGGCCAAAGGCCTTGTGCCCCTGGCGCTCTTCCCGCCGTGGGCTTGGTTCCTTCGCCGTCAGTGGCGTCGCTGGTGGCTCACCATTACCGCTGCCGCGTTTGTCGCCCTGCCTTGGTACATCGCTGTTTACCAACGGAACGGCTACACCTTTGTGCAGGAGTTCTTCATTCGCCATCATTTGGAGCGTTTGTACTCGCCATCGCTGCAGCACGTTCAGCCATGGTATTACTACATCCCCGTGTTGCTTGCCGGTCTATTCCCGTGGACGCCGGCGCTGCTCCTTCTGCCTCGCCATCGCAGTGGGTGGGATGTTCGCCGCCGATTCCTGCTCGCAATTGTTTGTTGGGGACTTTTCTTTTTCAGCGTTTCCCTCAATAAACTGCCTGGCTACCTTTTGCCGCTTTTCCCGCCGCTGTTTGCTTTAGTTGGGGCGCACTATCAGCAAGTTCCTATCGTCCGCACCAACTGGGGAATTCTGTTGTCATGTGCTCTTCTCATCGCCTTGATTCCACTGCTTGCTTCCATCATTCCGGAATCTTTGGCGCGTGGGCGCTTCACATGGTCGTCGCTTGCCGGCTTCAATCGCACTACTTTCTTCTACGTCGTGGCTCCATTCGCCGTGGTTGTGATGGCCCGGCGTGCCTGGGTAGCGCCGCTGCTGGCGCTTTCCGTTATCGCG
Source organism: Bryobacteraceae bacterium (assembly GCA_036269815.1). GTDB lineage: Bacteria > Acidobacteriota > Terriglobia > Bryobacterales > Bryobacteraceae > Bog-105. Next base: position 19,470 of record DATBDT010000083.1, on the reverse strand, counting down.
GGAGGACTCTATCTGAAATCGGTTGCCTTCCCGGTGCTCGACCGCGATGTATCGGCTAGAGGCTTATGGCGCGAATTGCAGAAACGGTCGGCCGATATATGCGATGCCGGGGCAAATCGCGACTGGATCTACGGGCTAAACTTCTATCGAGGTAGCGCAATCCCGCCGTGTTCGCCAAACGACACGCGCATCCACATCCGGTCTGTCGGCCATGCCCGGCCCGTTCTCCCCTAGTCCGTCGTTTCAACTCACCTTGTGCTATTTTGTAGCGTCTACGAAGTTCAGAAGAACTTTTGGTTGCTGGTGCGGCCCCGTGACGCTTGCACAAACTTGCACACGAAGGTGGAGGTGTCCGGTTTGAGATTGGCGGGATTCTTTTTGCTGATAGCGGGGTGGGCGATCGTGTTGAGCGCCATGCTGCTGCTCGCGACGCCATCCTCGCAGCTTGTATTTATCGCCATCGGCATCGCGATTCAAATCCTTGGGTTTGCCTTCGTCGCTCGCACCCATCTTGTGCCTCGGGGTGAGCGGCTTGACTGATTACACCCTCTCGGCGCTGCTGGTCACAGTGTCGCTGTTTCTCATTCCGCTCGCCGCGCTCGGCTTGGCATTGACGAATGCTGGGTTGAATCGGACGCGCAGCGTGTCGCATGGCTTGTTCCTATCCCTATGCACCTTCGGTCTCGGCGCAGTCGTCTACTTCGCGATTGGATTTGCCGTCCAGGGAGCGCCATCGCTTGTACCGCCGACGTCCCCGCCGTTTATCCGGCATTGGGACTGGTTCGGAGGAGGTACCTTGTTCGCTCACGGTCTGGCGCCTGATGCGGTGCTCTCGTGGCAATTCGTCGCGTTTGGAATGCTCGCTGCCGGTATGACTTCTCTAATTCCCGTGGCAGCGGGAGCCGAACGCTGGCGCACCACCCCAACGCTCATCTCAACCATCCTTCTCACCGCAATCACATTTCCGCTTTTCGCTCATGCCATCGGAAACGGCGGCTGGCTTGGTGCGAGCGGAGCCGTCTTCGGAACAGGCCCCGGAGTTCGCGATGCCGCTGGCGCCGGATTCATTCATGCCGTCGGTGGAGTGACTGCCTTATCCGTTGCCTGGATCATGGGCCCGCGCCGAGGCAAGTACAACGCTGCCGGAATGCCGGCTGCGACCCCGGGTCACAATAGTCCGCTGACCCTCTCCGGTTGCTTTTTAGCCTTGCCCGGCTGGTTCGGGCTGAACATAGCAGGGTCCATCCTGTTTGGTGGTGCCGAGTTTTCGCGCGCTCCCTTCATCGCCGTAATTACCTTTCTGAGTGCGGTTGGCGGATCTATGACGGCAGCCGGCCTCTCCAAACTCCGCTTTGGCAAACCCGATGCCTCCCTCTGTGCGAACGGTTGGACCTGCGGCCTGGTATCCAGCAGTGCAGCCTGCGCCTGGACTAAACCGTTGCCAGCTCTCCTCGTTGGCATCATCGCGGGAGCCTTGGTTGTCTATGCTATTGAACTGCTCGAGCTTCGATTGAAAATAGACGATCCGGCGGGCGCAATCTCGGTGCATGGCATTGGAGGTCTCTGGGGGCTGCTGGCAGCGGGTATTCTGAACGGCGGCGCCCAAGCGATTCCACAGTTAGTAGGCATCGCCACCGTCCTTGGCTGCGTCTTCCCGCTGAGCTACGCGCTGAATTTTATCGAGAACCGCTTCGTTTACTTCCGCGTGCAGCCAGAAAAAGAACGCCAGGGAATGGATCTGTCTGAACTGGGGGCCGGCGCGTACCCTGAGTTCATGGTCCATCGCGACGACTTGGGACTTCGCTGACTCGTCAATGTTTGGAGACGTAAAACAAGAGAGCAAACACCACCACCGGAATCAGTGCAATCATGGCGTAAAACAAGGCCGCTCGATACCACGGCGAACGCCGGTTCTTCCAGTTTTTTAACTCTTCTCGATCGGTGACCCCGATCTCGTCTTGGTGCGTCAAGTCCCACGCCAGCTCGCGTGCCGAGCCGTATCGGTTCTTGGGATCGCGCTCAATCGCCCGGTAGATAATCTCTTGCAGCTGCGGCGAAATTGCTGGATTCAGCTCGCGCGGCGGAACCGGGTTGTTTAACAACCGGTCGTTCATAATGGCGAACGCGTTCGGCCCGCGAAAGGGCACCTGCCCCGTCAACATCTCGTACAAGATCACGCCCAGTGAATACACATCGCTGCGCGCATCGCCTCGCTTGCCCTTCACTTGTTCCGGAGAAATATAGTCCGGAGTTCCCATCAGATTCGTCAGCTTGGCAAAGGTAAGGCGTCGCGCGCCTTCCTGCCCGGCAATCCCGAAATCGATCAGCTTTACATTGTCACTTGGATCCACCATCACGTTTTCCGGCTTCAGATCGCGATGGACAACGCCATGCTGGTGAATATATTCAAGCGCCTCGCAAATGCCCGCCGTTATCTTTGCGGCACGTTCCGGATCCAGCGTGCCGGCCTCCCGCATGATGTCGCGCAGAAGTCGTCCGTCCACCCATTCCATCACCATGAAGATGTCCGTTCGATCCGGATCGGAAAAGACCTTCATGACGCCGGGATGATCCAGTTTCGTCCCGATTTCCTGTTCCCGCTTGAAGCGGTCGAAGAATACCGGGTCGCTTTCCACCTCGGGGTGCGGCACCTTCAAAGCAACCTGCTTCCCGGTGCGCGTATCGGTAGCGCGGAAGATCGATGCCATGCCGCTGCGGGCAACCAGCGAATCGATCTGGTAGTGGTCAAGTTGGTCGCCGGCCCGAACAGGTGTCATGGAATGAGCTTGTTTCTGCTACCAGCCTAGCGAAGTTTGTAGTGTCGGCCGCGGTACATGCCCACCGCCTCCACTTCTTTAATCCGTATCAGTTGCACGCTGATGTTGTCACTCCCGTCTCTTTGCTTGGCTAAATCGATCAGCGCTTTGGCCGTGCTCTCCAAAGCGCCATCCGGTTTCACCAAGCTGGCATAATCTTCCATGCCGACCGAGTTGTGCAGCCCGTCCGAGCAGAGAAGCAGCACGTCTCCCGCGAAAATCTGTTGCTCGGTGCTTTCAACATTAACGAACATGCCGCTGCCAACTGAACGGCTCAGCATGTGCGAAGTTTGGGCAGCCGCACCTTCGCGCGCGGTGATCAGTCCCATGCGTACCTGCTCCGCCGAAATAGTGTGATCCCGCGTCATCAGCAGCACCTTGCCCTGCCGCAAAACATAGCAGCGGGAATCGCCGACGTGAGCAATCACTGCCCGGTTATAACGCAAACCGCAAACGACAATCGTGGTGGCCATGGAACTGCCGCCCGGGCCGGTGCTCATCGCGGTTTCATATACCCGCTGATTGGCGCGTTCAATCGCGCGCGGCAGCACCGCCGTCAGCGCTTCGCCGGCTTTGGCCTGTTGAAATGTGTGGACAACCGTTTCCACCGCGAGTCGCGATGCCACTTCGCCGCGATCATGTCCTCCAACTCCGTCCGCAAGCGAGAAAAGCCATCCACGATCACTACCGTGTATGGACGTGCCAGGAATTGAATGCCCCAGGCAGTCTTCATTGTGATCACGGACCACGCCGGCGTCGGAAAGCTCGGCGAATTCGACATCTAGCATTTCTTTAGGAGCGCAAAGGGGCGCTCAGTCGCATCTGTGTAGCGATCCCGGCACGGAACCGGAAGCGTGAGCGCCCTTAATCGCTTTTGTTCAGCCCGCAGCCGACGTTCGCGCACTCGGCTGAATGAGCGTGGTTCGTCCGGTGGCCTTAGACGACCGCATAAAGTAAATCAGGCCGTAGAGCGCCCATACCGCTGCAACTCCCAGCGCCAGCAGCGGCTCCATCTTGGTGCCGATCCCGAGGAACGGCCCGACAATGTAAGTCGCCATGCAGGCGAGATTCGCGACCAAGCCGAAAAGCGGGATGAACAGATGCTTCACCGGGTTATACAGCGGATGCTTGTGGAACGCTACCAGACAAATGCAACAGCTCAGCATGTACAGCAGGAAGGTCCCAAAGTTCGAAGCCAGCGTAACCGTGAGAAGCGTATTCGGCAAGGCAGCCATCTTGTCATGGGTGCTGTAGCCGAAACTGGACCAAATTCCGTGCGGCAGGGCCTGAATCACCGAATCTGCGGGAGCGCCGCCGTCGCCGAAAGCAACGGATACGCCGACTACTCCGACGACGGCCGAGATAATCGCCAGTGTCCAGATCGCGCGGTGAGGCGTAAGATTCGCCCCGTGCAGAGCCCCGAAGTGATCCGGCAACTCCGTATCTTTGCCCATCGCGTACGTGACGCGCGCGCCCGTGTTCATGCACGACAGCGTGGTGCCGATAATCGCGAGGAATACGGTGAATGCCTCCGCCAGCATGAAGTAACGCCCATGTCCCGGCCCGAAGATAGCATCGCCAATCACAATCATCATGTCGCCGATGGGAGCCGCGGAACCGGAGGCACTCTGCATGGTGTAGCCGCTATTTAAAAAGTAGTTGGCACAGAAATACTCGATAAGATAGCAAAACGCCCCTTGCACCAGCAGAGACGTAATAACCGCGATGGGAACGTCTCGCTTCGGGTTTTTTGCCTCGCCTCCCATCGCCGTAACCGATTCAAAACCGACCAGAATCAAAATCGCCACCGTCGCTTGCAGGAACACCCAAGTGAAATTGTGCATGCCGACAACAGAACCAGCGTTCGGATGGGTAAGAAAGTTGCCCTTTTCATCTGTCGTCGGATAGCTGATGTGGAATGGCACAGGCTTGCCGGCGGCATCCAGCTTCGGCTTCGGCACGGTATTGGCGTCGCGGTCGACGCTCTCCGTCGTGACGCCGTTTGCGGTGGTTTTCACGGTAGCGAACTCATACGTATATGCTTCGCTCGAGATCGAATCGTATTGGTACGCGATCGACCCCGGCGGGTGATTCAAGCGATATCCCAGTGCCATCACTGAGAAGATCAATAGTGCTGAAATCTGAATGATGTTGATGGCAATGTTCACCGAGGTCGATCCGTTTACACCCCGATACGCAATGTACGCAACGGCAAAAGAAAACACCACCGCCACCGCTGCCATGAATAAAACGCCGGGGTTCGACGAACTCATGAAGTTGGGCCACAAAGTTCCCACTAAATACCCGCAGAGGACGCCCATTACCGCCACCATCACGCCCGGGTAGATCCAGTAGTAAAGATGTGAGCCCCATCCCACAATGAACTTCGAAAGGCGGGCATACCGCCACGCTCTATCGTGATTCAGGAATGATTGCTCGGCGAAGTAATAAGAGCTTCCGGTTCCTGGGTAGAGCTTCGCCATTTCGGCGTAGCAGACAGCGGTCGCCAGGCAAAGCGCGAGCGCGAGGGCGATGCCCAGCCACATGGAAGGCGCCGTGACTCCGGTAGTCGCTTGTATGAAGAAAGTCAGCCACAGGAATGCGCCCGGCGCAATCAGCGCCATCGCATTCATTGTCAAACCAGTGAGACCCAACGTTTGTTGCATCTCTGGTGCTTTGTTCTCAGCCATGTCTATCTCCTGCAGGATTTAAAAACGCTATTTGCGCAGCTAGCGGCAACATGGCGCTAACGCATCGATTCAAGAAAGCTGCTATATCGTCCGTAAAACTCAAGCGCGCAGGAAGATCTGTCTGCTGCCTTAGCCGCGGCGCCCGGCTTCTACGGCTTTTTCTCCACAATGTTGTTACCGAAGATGAACCCTATTTCGGCCATGGCTCTCGGCTGGTCTGCATTCGCGCCTGTCGAACCAAAAGCGTAACCTGGCGTGTAGCCGGTCGCATGAACCCACGAAAGATCGCCGCGAACGAAGAAGCCTCCGAGTTGGAATGTTGGCGTCAACGTGCCGGACCACCCGCCGCTCCCGGGACCGAACGCCAGATTGACAGACTGCTTCCCAACGCTCCCCGAGCTCTCGATATATTCCGTGCGCCCTGCGAGCGAGAAGCCGCGCTTAAAGGCATGGCTTACCAGGATTGCTCCTCCATTCGTCGATGCGCCGTTTACGACCCCGATCGCTACGTTCGTCGGTACATCGGTGTGTTGGTAGTAAGGCTGAATGATCCAGGCACCTTTGGTGTATGTGTAGATCACGTTGTAAATGGTGCCGTTATTCTCGACCGTCGTGGCCAGGTTCTGAAACTTTGTCTGACCATAATTTCCGCCGGCAACGAAGGAGATTGCGTGGGCCCCATTCGTATAAGCAAGTGAACCGGACAGCCACGTATAACGGTTAGAGTAAAAGCCGTCAGTCCAACTCAGCGCAGCGCTGAATTTACCCATCGTCTGATTCACCTGGATCCCGCGGCTGACCGCAGGTTCCTGGTTCCACAGCAGCCCGCGCTCGATGTTCATGTTCTCGAAAGTGAACGTATACTCAGCCCCGATCAGAGTGGGTAGCGCACCGATTTCGAAAGAGGTGTTTTTCGCGGCCTGCAATTTGACGTAGCCCACCGGCACAGGACCAAAAAAGTTGGTCAGTGTTTTGTCCGTAGCAAGATAGGGTGTAGCCAGCGCTGGCAGGGTGTACGCACCTGCCTGCACGTAGAACTGAAACCACCCATCTGTCTTCTGAAGAAAGATCTGTCCGTTACTCAGCGCGGCTCTGGTGGGATTATCACCGGGTACGTGATTGGATTGCCACATGCCTGTACCGCTGATGACGCCGTTGACAGCGAGTTTGCCGATAGGGCCGGCATCGAAGATAAGCGGCGGTATGTCCGTTACAGGCCCTGTCATAGCAGGAGTCGCGAGCGGTGCCGGAGCTGCAGCCGGCGCGGGGGCAGGAGCCGCGGCGGGTGTCGCCGGGGCTTGCCCGGCAGGCGCGGGCTGGTTATCTCCTGAAGTTGGCGTTTGCGCCCAGGCGCAAACCGATGAGAAAAGAACGGTCGCTAATACCAATTTTCTGCGTGACATGCGTGCTTGAACTTCGTTTCCTCTCGGGATATCGAATCCGGCACGCAACGGGGTGCCACGCTTACACTCGTGGTAAAAACTCTGCTCGGGGGAGAAAGATCATGGTAGTCGGAGCCCTCGCAAGTTACAAATCAAAAATTTGGATTGTGTTCATTCTTACTAACTTTTGGCTAACGTTCTGGGCGGGGAGTTTTCAGCGCAGTGCCATCGCCTCAACTCGCTAATGAGATGCAAACACTGCTTAAACAGATGGTCGTGGCAAAAGGACCAGGGTGCACATCCCCGAGCCCGATTCCGCTGATCCGAATAGCGTGTATTTATCTTTCTTAATCGATGCCGGAAAAATGGCCCTCGGCCTGGTGCCCAAACTTTGAAATCGACTGGTAGCTCACGAACGGTTCGCATGCATCCTCGTCCGAAAACCAGGCAAAGACCGCCCGTACGCCGGCTGAACCCACGACATTTGCTGCGGCGCATGCTGTTCTATTTTGCAGCCACAGCGATCCCGCTCTATGCGGCTGTCTGTGTGCTCATCCTGTTGCTGCGCATTATCGCGCCTTGGACAACCGCCGTCCAGATCGAGCGCCGTCTCCACGCCGAGATCCACAGCGAGCCCTATCACAAGAACTATTGCTACGTTCCGTTAGCCAGTATTTCGCCGCATCTCATCCACGCCGTAATAGCGGCCGAAGACACCCGGTTCTATCAACATCATGGGTTCGACTGGAAAGAAGTTGAAGACGCGATTCAGCAGGATGTCGAAAACGGTCGCCGCCGTGGGGCCTCAACCATCACCCAGCAGCTGGTGCGGAACTTGTTTCTAAGCACCGATCCGTCCGTGATCCGGAAGGCGTTGGAGTTTTCGCTTGTTCCGCCCACCGAAATGATCCTGTCGAAGAATCGAATTCTCGAGTTGTATTTAAACGTAATCGAATGGGGACCGGGAATCTACGGTGCCGAAGCGGCCTCAGAAACCTATTACCGTAAGGCTGCGCGCCAGCTGAGTCGCGAGCAGGCAGCGGAATTGGCCTCGTTATTGCCGGCCCCACTGCACCGTCGCCCCGGGCAGGTGGAATGGTATGTCGCACGCATCCGCGAGCGAATGCAGCAAATGGGTTGGTGAATCGTAAAGCAACGGCCTTTAACGCATCCTTACCCGATGCGTCACTTTGCCCAAGCCAGGCCGTCCGCTCCCGGACCCGCGTCGATCAAAGAATCCACAGTCCAGTCGCTTATGTTGATGGCGGCAACCTTATGCGATGCATCGCAAGAGACGTATGCGATCTGGTTGTCAGGCCGCACCAGCACTTCCTGCGGTGCCGCCGGAACATCGATGGAGTGCACCACCTCCATTGTCTTCAAATCCACTACCGCCACCTTGTGCGCCGGCGGTACCGCGACCACCAGGTAGCGGCCGTCCTTCGTCGAGTCCGTCCCATAGCCCAGCCCCGGCAGCTTGACCCATGTCTTTATGCTGTTCGTCGCGGTATCAATCACCGCCAGCCGCGGCGACGTCTGGTCTGACGTGAATACCAGTCGATCGTCGCGCGAAACCGAAATACGCTGCGTGTTTCCGGAGATTGGAATCACCGTGATCGTCTTTCGCCCGGGAATGTCCAGCACCGAAACTGTGCCTGGCCCAACATTTGCCGTGTAACCGCGCTTGCCGTCATGCGAAATAGCGAGCATGTGCGACTCTGCCTGGGTCGTCGGAATGCTGCCGACAATCTTCATCGTGTGCGGATCGATGATGCTAATTGTCTTGTCCAGTTCGGTCGTCACGTACAGCAGCCCGTCTTTCGGCCCGAAAATCGGGCAGTGCGGACGCACGCCGCGGCCGAAATCAAGATCGCCCGTTACCTTCTGCGTAGCCACATCAATCGCCACGATGTTCCTGCCATCCGTGCCCGGTTTGCCGACGCCCGAATTGCCGTAGATCGGCACATATGCCGTCTTGCCATCTGGCGATGCAATCACTTCATGGCCGGTCACCCCGCCTTCGGGCACCTCCGCAACCTGTTTCTTTTCGGATGGATCGATAATTCCCAGCGCGTGCGAGCCCTTGTTGGCCACCAGCAGCAAGCCGTTTGAGCTTTCGACAGACCGTCCGGCCGCCGAAGCAGCGGTCAAACCGACACCCCCTAATCCAGCCAAAATCCCTCCTATGCAGGCAGCGGCGAATAGTTTTGCTTGAGTGGACAACATGTTCTGCGCCAAACAGTATCACATTTGCCGCCACAAACCCGCCGTCAAAAAAGACGGCCGCCCTTTTGGTTGCGCAGTTGTGGAAATAAAAGGTATGGAAGCTGTTACTTGCTGGCGCTGGTGACAAGAGTATTGGATGACTGCGGATCGGCGTCGACATACTCGATCCAGCCGTCCATCATTTCGTTTTCACTTGCACTGCCCCACCGCACGGCCCGTGTTGAATCCGGGTTGCCCTGTTTGTTAGGGGAGTTATCGAACTTTGCCTGCACTTCGATGCGAGTGCCGCTTGGTAAATAAATCGGATCTTTGGCCCGATACGTGAACTGCCAGTGAAATTGGTAGTTTGGAACGAACAGCAGCGTCTCCTGTCTTCCGTCCGGAAGGTGCGCAATGATCTGCATCGACTTCCCTCGCAGGTGCATGTGTGGCGTGAGGCTGGTGACGAGGACGTTCTTCGTAAACGTGTGGCACTCGCTGACGTCGTGATCCGCATCGCCCGCGGGGATCATGAACATCTGGTTCGAGAGATCGATGCGCCGGGAAATCCGCTGCGGCGGTTCTTTCGCGAAGATCAGGCCGACGCTGGTTTGATCTGTCTCGGCTTTTCCTGTCGTCCGCGAGTAGTGAATTTGAAAATTGAGCGTGGCGTGCGCCGGAATTTTACGCGCAGTTCCGGTGGGATACACATCCGGCTCACGTCCCGGCAGATAAGAGCTGATGAGACTTGCCAGGTCGGAACTCTTTGACCCGGGGAAGAGTCCGTTATCGTCGACCGCACAACCGTTATCAATAACCGGAGCGTCGGGCCGCACCCATTCGAGTGATCCTTGATGGACTTGAATCCATTTGGCGTACTCGGTGGCCGGATCCGAGGGCTTGTTTGTTTGTTTCGAGTCTTCCGGCGACGGGCTTTCGACAAAAACGTGAGCGTGATGGACGATCTTCCGATTGCCGGGCCGCAGTTCGGCCGCAACGATCCAGCGGTCTTCGTTGAAATTGGTGGGCACCTTCAGATACACGTATTCATCCGGACCCGTTGCAGCAATTGTCTGCTCCGGTATTGGAATCACCGCGTCAGGTTGACCGATTTTCCAATTGTCGGGAAACACCGGAACCGCTGGTAGCTTTTTAGGGTCGCCCTCCAGCTTCGCGTCGACCCAAGCTTTGATGGTTTGTATCTCCAATTCCGACAGGCGAGGATCGTTGGACCAATGGCCGATCGATGGATCTGCCAGCCATGGCGGCATTTTCCGCGACACCACTGCCTCGCCGATCGCCGCAGCCCACGGGCGGACCTCTTTATATGTGAGCAGCGACATGGGCGCAATGTCCCCCGGGTGATGGCATTTCGCGCAATGCTGATACAGAATGGGCGCGACGTTCTCACTGAACGTGGGATTCCGCGAAGGCGCTTGCGCGGCAGCTAGCTGTGCAAGGAAACCGGCGAAGACCATTCCAGCTCGCAGCCCGTCAATTCGCATCAATTACATGATATCGAGATTGCGCGCCCGATGTTGGTGGGGCGGGCGCGAGCCTGCGGCGGCCGCACAGGCCGCCTGATCTACGTACGAGCGGTATCCTTCCCCGTCTTCACCGTCTGTATCCATGCGTTCACGCGAGCTTCCAGAACGTCGAGCGGCAGCGCGCCGCCATTCAAAATCTCATCATGAAAAGCGCGAATGTCGTATTTTGCGCCCAGCTCTTTTTGGGCCCGGGCGCGTAGCTCCAGAATTTTCAACTGGCCAATCTTATAGGCCAAAGCCTGACCCGGCATGACAATGTATCGGTCGGTCTCGGCCTGAATGTCGGGTTCGTCTTCGCCTGAATTCGCACGGAAGTAAGCGATCATCTGCTCACGGGTCCAGTGTTTGTAGTGAACTCCAGTATCCAGCACCAAACGGCAGGCGCGAAGCAATTCATCCGACAGCCGGCCATAATCGCTGAGCGGATCTTTATAGAAACCAACGTCCTTGCCAAGCCGTTCAGCGTAAAGCGCCCATCCTTCGACGTATGCCGTGTAGAAACTCTGCTGACGAAATGGCGGAAGGCCCGGCAGCGTCTGGGCAATCGCAATCTGCATGTGATGCCCGGGAATGGCCTCATGGTACGCGGTCGATTCGATACTCAGTTTGGAACGGTGAGTGTAGTCGCCGGTATTGACATACACAATACCCGGCCGCGAACCATCCGGTGTTCCCTGGTTATATTCAGCGGCCGCTGCTTCCTTTTCGCGATACTCCTGCACCGGACGAACCTCCACCTTGGTTTTCGGCAGCAGTCCAAACAGTTTTGGTAGCTCGGGTTGCATTCCGGCGATGTAGCCCCGATAAGTATTCAGAATGTCTTCCCTCGAAGCCGGGATCAGTTTGGGATTCGTTTTGAGCGATTCCTGAAAGCTCTTGCGATCGCTGAAGCCCTCGAGCTTGGCGATGTTCAGCATCTCCGCGTGGATGCGATCGACCTCGCGAAGCCCCAATTCATGGATGGCCGCGGCATCCATGTTAGTGGTCGTTTGCTGCCGTATTGCAAATTGATAGAGCGCCGTGCCGTTAGGCAAAGCCCAAATGCCCGGTTCGGTTCGCCCGAATTGTGCATAATCGGCAGAGACAAAATTTGCCAGCTTCGTATAAGCGGGACGAACTTCGGTATTGACGGCTTTCAGGACTTCTTCGCGAATTCGCTTTTGATCCGCAGCCGGTACCGCATCGGGAAACTTTTCCGCGGGCTGGCCGAAAACGTTAGCTTCGCCGGAAGGTTCGGCAATGGCCTTTATTTGCGTTATCACCTTTTCCAGGAGGAATCTCGGCGGCATCAATCCGTCGCGTCTGCCTTGTTCCAGTACTTCCGTCGTTTGATCGAGCAGGCGCGGGATCTGATGAAGGCGCGCAACATAGTCTTCGTACTGTTTGGTGGTGTTGAACGGAATCAGCGGAACAAATTGCGCCAGCTGCAGATGAATGCCGCCGAATTGGTCCACCGGCATCAGATACAGCTTCAGCGAAATCGCCGTAAGCGTATCCTTCAGATTTCGCACCATTAACTGCTGATTCAGGGCTTCCTGCTCCGGAAAGCCCGTCGTGTCGATGGCCTCAAAGCGTTTAAGAAAGGCTTCATTGTCTCTTCGCTGCTTGTCTACGTGAGCCAACGAAGCATCACTGAACCGGTCGTTGTAGCGATAATCGCCGATGATCGTGGCGAGTTCCGGTGTTTCCCGCAATGTGTACTGCCACTGCTCATCCAGCAGCTGATTCAGTCCCTGGCGGCGGGCGGCCAGATCATTGGCCGGACCTGCCGTCTGGCCAGGCAAATCGCGCGTCATCGCGAGTACCAGGATGGCAAAAAAGATGCCCGAATTCCATGGGTTAGAATGCATAAACCTCCAAATCTAGAGAATACAAGGCAAGCAGTTGTGGGGCAGGCGCGAGCCTGCGGCGACCGCACATGCCGCCTTGGCGTGACCAGATGCAAGCTTCTGGTTCAGGCCCGCCCTGAAAACAGTTGTTCGCGACATGCCGGGCATGTAAGCCGTGCCAAGCGCCTCGGAGTTTCTCTTTATAGAATGAGCATCGATCGCTTGCTACCGCGTCCAAGTGCCTTTCTGGACCCAGCCCGTGTTGCGCTGGCGTTGTTGGCGTAGAGGTACACGTTCTTCTTCCCGGCAAAGCTGCTGCTGAAACTGAGACCAAAGTTCGCTGTCAGCATGTGCCGGACTTGCTGACCGACGTTTTAGCACTTGGAAAAAAGCCGCGTAGAATTGTCCGAGGAGCTGCGCACTCGATGAATCATTCGCAGGGCGAGATTACCCGGCTATTGAATGACCTTGAAGAGCACAGGCAGGAAGCAGCGCCCCGCTTATTCGAGTTGTTGTACAGCGACCTTCGCCGCATGGCGCAGCATCAACTGCAAAACGAACGCTCCGGCCACACGCTGCAGGCCACGGCCCTAGTGAACGAGGCGTACCTCCGGCTGGCGGATGCACAGCAGGACTGGCGCAACCGGGCGCATTTCTTTGCGATTGCCTCTTCGGCAATGCGAAGGATTCTGGTCGACCATGCGCGGGCGAAGCGTGCTGCAAAGCGCCCGGGATCGCAGCAGAAAGTGGATTTGGACGCGGCCGTTCTGATCTCAAACGACTCCTACGACGAAGTACTCACTGTTGATGTTGCATTGGAACGGCTGAGCCGAATCGACGCCCGCCAGGGGCAGATCGTCGAACTTCGCTACTTCGGCGGCCTGACTTTTGATGAAATCGCGGAGGTTCTCAAAATATCGACGACCACCGCGCAACGGGATTGGGCAGTGGCGAAGGCTTGGCTGCACGGAGAACTGGCTGGCCGAGCGGCCGCCCCATGACATCCCCGCAATCGGAAGTTTAAACGTCGAAGCGCGTGCGGCAGTTTGATGCCGGTCACCTGCGCCGGTTCAAAAGCGATTCCGCTCCTCGGAACAAACCCGACGCGACCAGCTTCAGTGCTGCAGTGCTTCAGTAAATGACGCCAGCTTATGCCTCAGAGTGCCGATGCTACGCTTGATGCCTGGGAAAGCTTGGTTCCGTACCAACCCGGAAGCAGGCCCACTCCACCAAATATCTGGAATCGTCGCCTTTGACCGGAGGAAATGAATGTCCCACTCTCCTGAGGAACCTATGCGAAACGGTCGCGGAATCAACCGCGCCGCCAGAAGCCCCATCGAGTTCCTTTCCCGTCTGGTGTCACACATCCGAGCGCTGTGCGCTCTTAAAACAATCTCTTCGCTCACTCTGTGTACGCGTCTTTTACAGATCTCAGTTTGCGGCCTGCTTGCCATCCTGCCCTGCCAGGCTCAAGTGAATATCCTCACCAATCGGTACGATAGCGCTCGGACCGGAGCGAACACGAGTGAAACGACTCTAACCACCGCAAATGTGAATTCAAGTAAGTTCGGAAAGCTGTACACAATTCCGGTAGATGGGGCTGTCTATGCGCAGCCCCTGTACATGTCAAACCTTTCGATCCCGAACAACGGAACGCACAACGTCCTTTTCGTGGCGACGATGAACGACAAGGTATATGCGTTCGACGCCGATACGAATAAGACTCTTTGGATACGTGATTTTACGAATGCCTCGGCCCATGTTACGGCTGTCCCCATCGCGAACATCGCCGGGTCCAACAATCTGAACATCATCGGCAACGTAGGGGTGGAGAGCACTCCAGTTATCGATGCATCGACATCGACGATGTATCTGGTGGCGCGCACGCTCGAAAACGGCGCTTATGTTCAGCGGCTCCACGCACTGGATATCACATCGGGAGCTGAGAAGTTTGGCGGCCCGGTAGTCATTCAAGGATCGGTCGCCGGAAGCGGGTATGATGCCGTGAACGGTACCGTTACCTTCGATCCAAAAATGCAGAATCAGCGTTCCAGCCTGGCCCTGATCAATGGACAAGTGCTAATGGCCTGGGGCTCGCATGAGGACTACGATAACTACCACGGCTGGATCATGGCTTACAACGCCGCGAACCTCCAGCAATTAGCCGTGTTCTGCACGTCCCCTAACGGTCACCGGGGCGGTATCTGGCAGGCAGGGCGCGCTCCTGTCATCGATCTCAACGGGAATGTCTACTATGAAACCGGAAATGGAGACTGGGATACGTCCATACACGACTTCGGCGATAGCGTATTGAAGTTCAATCCGGCGACAAGCGGCTTGTCCGTTCTCGATTACTTCACTCCCTACGATTTCAGCTACCTCGAAACGTCAGATGTCGACCTCGGCTCCAGCGGATCGCTCTTAATCCCGAGTACAAATGTCCTGGTGAGCGGGGGTAAAGAGAGCATCCTATACCTGTTGAATTTGGCCAGCATGGGTCATGAGATGGCTGGCAATACTCAGATCATCCAATCTGTTTCCGTGAACGGAGGCGAACTGAAACCGGGACCGGCCTACTGGAACAGCCCGGCTGGCGGGCTTCTTTACGTCTGGGCACAGAACGATGTCTTGCGAGCGTTTCGTTTCAACGGATCCAAGCTGGACGTGCCGGAATATGCGATTGGCAGCGTTCACTCTCCGGGCTCACCGGGCGGTAGTCTCACCATCTCAGCGAATGGCAGCACGTCTGGTACTGGCGTAGTCTGGGCGGAGTTGTCCACGAGCCAGGATGACGATGAAGGTCTGGCCGCGGGAACTCTCAGGGCTTACAATGCGCAAACCGTACAGGAGATCTGGAACAGTGAGCAGGTGTCCACACGCGATCGTCTCGGTACTCTCGTCAAGTTTGTTCCTCCCGTGGTCGCAAATGGAAAAGTATTCGCTGCAACCTATGACAATGTACTGGCTGTTTACGGTTTGCTGCCTACGTTTTCCGTCTCCGCAACTCCGTCCTCGTACACTGTCGCTCGCAACGGCACTGCCACTTACACCGTGACAGTTACCGGGTCTACGGGAACTGTCGCGTTGACGGCCTCATCCCTGCCCAAGGGCACAACAGCAACATTCAGTCCCAGCTCGATCAGCGGTTCCGGATCCTCGACGCTGAAAATTTCAACATCGAACCGAACAACGGCCGGCTCGTATACGTTCACAATAACCGGCTCTGTCGGCACCGTGTCAAACTCGACGAATGTCACCTTGCAAGTAACTAGACGCTAGCTCTAGCGATAACGCCGCGAGGTTACGCCATTTCTGTCCAACGAACCCGGGACTTGAGGGGTCGGATGACTCCTTACCCCGGGAACCAATTGAGTAAGCGTATAACTAAGAACCCGGCGTATGCTGACGGTACTGGCGCTGGCTGAAACTTTCGTTCCCGTACCGTGTCCCGGAAACAACCCCATCTCACGAGACATCTACAATTGTCGTTTTTAATTGGAGGAAAATGAATGTCCCACTCTCTTGAGGAACCAACGCCAAATTGTGGCGGAATCAACCACACCCACGGAAGCCCGATCGAGTTCCTCTGCTGTCTGATGTCGCGCATCTGTACCCTGTGCGCTCCTGAGCAAATTTCTTCGCTGACTCTCTGTAAGCGCGTTCTACAGATTTCGCTTTTCGGCCTGCTTACGCTGTTGCCTTGCCGGGCTCAGGTGAATATCCTCACGAACCGGTACGACAGCGCACGCACCGCGGCGAACACCAGCGAAACGATTCTAAACACCAGCAATGTGAATGTAAATCAGTTCGGAAAACTGTACACGATTCCGGTGGATGGGGCTGTTTATGCCCAGCCCCTGTACGTGTCAAACCTCGCGATCCCGAACAACGGAACGCATAACGTCCTTTACGTAGCGACCATGAACGACAAGGTATATGCGTTCGATGCCGCTACCAACACCATTCTTTGGACACGCGATTTCACGAATGCCTCGGCCGGTGTTACGGCTGTTCCCATCGCTAACATCACCGCTTCGAACAGCTTGAATATTGTCGGCAACGTAGGAGTGGAGAGCACTCCCGTTATCGACGCATCGACAGCGACGATGTATCTGGTGGCACGCACGCTCGAAAACGGCGCTTATGTTCAGCGGCTCCACGCATTAAACATCACATCGGGAGCTGAGAAGCTTGGCGGCCCGGTAGTCATTCGAGGCTCGGTCGCCGGAACCGGGTATGATGCCGTGAACGGTACCATTACCTTCGATCCCAAAATGCAGAATCAGCGTTCCAGCCTTGCGCTGATCAACGGACGAGTGCTCATCGCCTGGGGCTCGCATGAGGACTACGATCATTATCACGGCTGGATCATTTCCTACAATGCTGCAAACCTGCAGCAATCAGCCGTGTTCTGCACGACGCCTAACGGGCAACGCGGCGGTATCTGGCAGGGATCGCGGGCTCCTGTCATCGATCTCAACGGGAATGTCTACTATGAAACCGGAAACGGAGACTGGGATGGGACCCACGAATTCGGTGATAGCGTGGTAAAGTTCAATCCGGCAACAAACGGCTTATCCGTTCTTGATTACTTCACTCCCTACGATTACAGTTACCTCGACACATCCGATGTCGACCTCGGCTCAAGTGGATCGCTCTTGATCCCGAACACGAACACCCTGGTAAGTGGCGGCAAAGAGAGCATCCTCTATCTGTTGAACTTAGGCAGTATGGGCCATGAGATGACTGGAAACACCCAAATCATTCAGTCTGTTCCAGTGGACGGAGGTGCAATCAAACCGGGACCGGCCTACTGGACCAGCCCGGCTGGCGGGCTTCTTTACCTCTGGGCACAGAACGATGTCTTGCGAGCGTTTCATTTCAACGGGTCCAAGCTGGACGTGCCGGAATATGCAGTTGGCAGCGCCCACTCTCCGGGCTCACCGGGCGGTACGCTATCCGTCTCAGCAAAGGGCAGCACGTCTGGAACCGGCATCGTCTGGGCAGAGCTATCCACCAGCGTCAATGACAATCACGGGCTGGCAGCCGGAATGCTTCGGGCTTACAATGCCCAGACACTCAGCGAGATCTGGAACAGCGAGCAGTCATCTACACGCGATCGACTCGGGACTCTTGTCAAATTCGTTCCTCCTGTGGTCGCAAATGGAAAAGTATTCGCTGCGACGTATGACAATCAACTGGCTGTTTATGGCGTGCTGCCTACTTTCGCCGTCTCTCCGTCATCGGCCACCATCCCTCGCACCGGTACTGCCAATTACACGGTTAGGGTTACCGCGCCCAGCGGGTTTCCGGGTAACATCCCATTGAGTATCTCGTCCCTGCCTAAAGGCGCAACAGCAACTTTCACTCCCAGCTCGATCAGCGGTTCCGGATCCTCAACACTCAAAATTTCAACATCGCATTCAACACCCGCCGGCTCGTATAGCTTGACTGTTACGGGCGTAATCGGCAGTGTGTCGCATTCCGTGAAGATCACCTTACAAGTAAGGCCGCACTAACTTCAGGGATCCCGTCTAAGTAAATAGCCGAGCACGCCGCCAAGCACGGCGTTCTCGGCTTCCTTCGCTTCTTGTTCAAGATTCTTCCCCAGAAATTCGCGAACATACTTCCCTGAGCCCGCAGCGATTACATTTTGTCTGCTATCGATCGCTCTATTCGGTTACCCAATTGCCATGAGAACTCGAATCGAGCGCAGGTTGCGCGAGCGCTTATCTAGCGAAAGTTGAGAGAGCCGCAGCGTCCACATCCCGGACCGGTTCCGAGCGCGCCAGATAGGTTGCTGCATAGCTGAGGCCCCTCCAACGGCCCAGCCAGCATCGCGCACGCTGCTTGATGGACGATCTGGTCCTGACCGTTTGGCGCGTACGTATCATCCCCCGGTCAGGCCAGCAGCGTTATCTGGGTGAGAACAGAGCCATGTGGATTTCACATCCTTGCTGCGGACCAAGATGATCGAACAACGCTCACAACTCCGGCTGACCGATGCCGAAATAGTCATGATCTTTTGGCAGGAAAACGGGGACCAGGCATTCCAGCTCGCAAACATGAACGATATTTCGTCGGATGGTGCGGGATTGATTGTGGATCATCCCCTACCGGTTGGTACGCCTGTGATCATGTCCTACGGCAAGGACCGGCTGAACGCAATCGTAAGACATTGCTCGTCACTACTTGATCGCCATCACATCGGAGTGGAATTCGTCGACGCCGACAAACAGTCCCCAATACATTTCGATCCCGAGCTCTTGGTCAGGCCCGTTTAGCACGCTGTTCTCCCACGCTGTTCTCCCACGGGCGCCGCGGGAACGATTGCTACTGCTCTTTTTCAGCGGCGCCTCACTGCCCGCGGTCGGCATATATATACCGCTAACAATCCGGGGATCACGAGCAGGTAACTCACAGGCTCAGGAATACCAGAGGGTGCCGCCGACACACTCACATTGTCAATCACGGGGCCATAAACAATCAGGATTACAATAAGTTCCGTCGAGAGGAGTAGCTGCGAAACTCAGCATTTTTACCGATTTAGTCGCCGTGAATCGAAAACTAAACAGTGCAAACGCTTCGTTTACGAACCGGAGATCATCCGATTGGACGGCGGAGGTTATCGGAGCGGTGAACGGCTGATTAACGAGTGTGCCGGCTGAGACCGTCCCTAAAGCCGTCCCGGTGGAAACAGTTGTTGCGTAGAATGATAAGTCGTAACTTTGCCCGGCGTTCGTAGGGATTGCCGTCATGATAGAACCAGGCGCATACTCGATCAAATCTAGCGAGTATAGGCCGTCCTGTGCCCCAAAGAGTGGTTTGGTGTCCCAATCCACACCCGTTGGGCCACCGACGATCCAGCCGTTGATCGTCAGCGCACCTGCCCCAAGTTCCATAACGCCATTTCCGTTGTTGACGAAATCGCCCAGTTCAAAGCTGCCCGCTCCGGAGCCGTAAGTAGAGTCGATGAGGTTGGTGGCATGCAGGCAAGGAAC
>DATBDT010000074.1:0-43194 GCA_036269815.1 Bryobacteraceae bacterium | reverse complement strand
ATTCCGGCGCATAACGCTGCACCCATCGCCAAATCGTAGCTGGATCTGTGAAGAGGTTCCGCTCGCACATTATCTCCGCCAAACCGCGATAGCTGAGCGAGTAGCGCAAGTACCAGCGAACACAGAGCACGATGAACTCATCCGTAAAATGTCGCCCTCGGAATAGTGCTGCTCGCTTGCAAACCATCGAGCTTCACGCTAACAGATCATCCGCGGCTATTTGCAACACAGCCATTAAACGGCGGATCCGGAATGCTCGATACCGCCCATATCGAGGTACCGAACGACACAGCGAAACACCCCACTTGGGCAGATTAGCCAGATCGATGTCAGCCATGTATTCGCCTTTTGGTGGAATACTGGGGACCCATCGCTTACGCAGGGCGTGCCCCAACGTCGAGAATCAAAGACAGGTTCCTAGCATTGATCTTGAAGAGACACAATCGTTACCTGAAAGCAATCAACATGCGTAATCTGCAAACGCGCATTCAGGATGCCGCGCGCGCAGTCGTTGAATCCATTCAGGATCAGTGGTTCGACAGAACTCGCCGCGTGCGTACGTCAGGAATCGTTTATCTAACGCAGGCCGGGATTCCCGCCGATGAGATTCGCGACAGCGAATATTATGTTCCCGCCAGACCGCGGCACATTCGGGAAGCTCTTTGCGCCACTCCAGTCGGGAACGTATCCGATTACACGTACATCGATTTGGGGTCGGGCAAGGGTCGTACTCTCTTTGTCGCGGCAGAGCTGCCGTTCCGCCAGATCATAGGAGTTGAATTCTCAAAGAAGTTACATGAGATAGCTGGTGCGAACGTCCGCACCTTCAGCTGGGGAAAGCGGCGCTGTTGTGAGATCACGTGCCTTCATATGGACGCGGCGGAATTTAAGTTCCCCGAGGGACCGCTGATCCTTTACATGTTTAACCCGTTCGGCGCCGGGACAATGCAACGGGTTCTCAAAAACCTGGCGAAGTCGTTAGGTCGTGAGCCCCGACATGTGGTCGTTGTCCTGCTATGGCCACGTTGCGGTGATCAGGTGGCCAGCCTCGAAGGAATGCGTCTGGTGTCCAAGGACGAGCACCACGAAATTTTCGAGGCGCACGATCGGATTGCGGTAGCTCCACAACGGGCAAGTGTCAACAGTCCTGCCGAACTTAAGTAGCAAAATAACGTCGCATACCGCGACGGAACAGGACCCAGGCGATCGCAATGAGGAAGGATGGGTGGATAGCTGTTTGACTCTTTGGCGGAAGCTAATGGCTACATGAAGTGCCATCCAGGCAAGTGCGAGGCAGCGGGTGTGTGCGGCGTGAAGCAGCGCTGAACGCGCATAATTCGACGGTGATTTGCCCAGTGTGCTGGCAGGCGTGCCTCATCGGCGCAGTTTCTGGACAGAATGGCGCAGCTGTCTAAAAACTGCGGGGCAGTCGTTTCATGCGATCTGCAGACTCAGCGGAAGGAGCGGATCTCGCGGGTGAAGCCGGCGCTTCAGATGAACTTTGGCTTACCAGCCCGAGCTGCCTGGTATTCCTTTGAAGGGCCCAGCTAAATCCTCGGTGATCCACCCTCCATAGAAGCCACCCGGTTGTGGTTTAACTCGCTCGCCGTCGACATAGCAATCGAAGAGGCCAGCGTAGAAAGCAAAGTAACCGCGAATTTCCTTGAAGTTGGCCTGCGGAAGGGCGTAAGACCAGGCTGCATTTTCTCGCGTCAGGTTGCCCACTCGTACCGACCAGTAGGACGCTTCGCCCTTCCACTCACAAAACGACCGCTTAGGCGTTGCGATCAGCAATTCCTGTCGCACAGAGTTTGGAGGAAGATACCAGGTTGGGGGATGGGATGTCTCAAGTAAGCGATAGGCTTTTGAGGTCCTGGCAATTTCCTCACCCGCGAGAGATACGATTAGAGTCTTAGCTGACGGCTCGAGACGAGGGGGCCTTGGATAGTTCCACACCGATTCTTGTCCCGGACGGGGCTGTTCGCGCTTCATACTTCTTTGATGCTGATTTGGTTGCATTCGAACCGGTTTTTAAGCTCGTGTTTATGTAGCTGGAACTATCGTCAGTTCTTGACTAGCCGCATGAACGGGTCATAAGTAAAGCCTGCGCCGTTTTGCGCGATCTATGCGGGCCGATGTCCGATTCCAGATCGCTCGTCATTCGTCGCGGATCGATCCGACGAGAATGTGCGCGAATGGCACGAGCCCTGCCTTCTGAAGAGTCTCGCGTGACGCGACGTTGGCGGGATTGCAGCGGGCACACGGGATGCTCCCTAGCGTGTACGCACAGCGTTTGAGTTCCTGGACCAGATAAGACCCGAAACCGTGGCGCCTGAAGGGTCCGACAGTCTCCATGTAGATGTCCGCGTACGGCACGTTGTAGTGAAACATTAGGCCGCCGGTGGCTACCGTCGCGCCGTCCAGCACAAGCTGGTATTCTGCGCCGCCTTGTCGCTGAGCGATGGCGTTCCAGATCTCCTGATCAGACGTCAGCTGCTGAAGGGCTGCGCCATTCGCTGGCAGCCTAGTCGTGATTGCGTCGCGAAAAACAATTTTCTCGCTCCAGATGTCGCGCGCGTATGTATGCAGCATCACCCCCAGCAGGGCGTCGCTCGATTGGATTTCCATAAACCGTGCGTTGCTGGCAGTAAGTAGGGCCTCGAACAACTTGAATCCGTGTGCCCGGTGCTCGGGTAGCACGTAGAACTCGAAGATGGAGGGCTTGTCCTTCCAAGGGCCTGCCAGGGCGATCGAACCGAAACCGGCGGTGACCCCGTCGACATTCAACATGTAGGTCACTGTCCAGCCGTCACGCCGGTGAATCGAGTCGTGCACGATCTGGCCGTTCATCTCCTCGCGATAGCGAACGCGTAGCGGAAGGACAGCTTCTGGTGTCGAAGTTGTGGCCACGACAAGCATAGGGCGCTCAAGCACAGTTCAGCATAGGCGTTGCTCCTGGTCGAAGGCAATGTCACAACCCTGTGGTCGTCGTTGTCATCTCCAAAACGGAAAACCCGAAAGTCGCACGTGATGACAGTGGAAGTATCGATGCCCATTTGCTCCTGCCTGGTCCGGAACGTTAAAAAGGAGAGTCCGGAACTCTGGCGGCCGTGTATTAGCAAACGCTACGCCGTCAGCGCGGATCTATCCAGAGATACATCAAACGTACTTTGTTTTCCGACAGAGATTCGCCGTATGAACAGGACGTGAAGTCCAGCTGTGCGGACCAGCACGCCCGCTACATTCTCAACTCTTTATCGTAGAATTCCAGGAAGCTGTAGCAGTTCGGGAGGTCTATGCAGCCAATTATTCTCGCTGTGATCCTGGGGCTGACAGGCACAGCCTTGTCGATGTGCGCGCCGGTCTTGTAGTAGGCGCGATTGGGCTCTTGGCCACGAGGAACGATATTACCGAGGCTCGCGGCATCCACAAGATCGCAGCCCTCACCCCGGTGTGCTTTGCTGTTCCGCTGGCGGTCTTCGGCGCAGAACATTTTTCCAGCTCACAGGACCTAGCGGCCGGAGTTCCGTCGTACATGCCTTGGCGTATGTTTTGGGTGTACTTCGTCGGCTTCGCCCTGATTGCCGCATCGCTGAGCATCGCTAGCAAGCGTCAGCTGCGGTGGTCCGGCCTGCTATTCGGGGCTATGATGTTCCTCTTTGTGGCGATGCTGCATCTGCCCGGGGCTGTCACGGCGGGCGGCAGGATCCCATGGACGATCGTGTTCCGGGAGATGTCGTTCGGCGGCGGCGGGTGGGTTTTGGCGGGAATTGCTATGGGCCGCGACGCGGATAGAGGCGGTAAGCGATTGATCACTGTGGGGCGCATGTTGATCGCGATTGCACTGATCTTTTTCGGCGTTCAGCATTTTCTCCATCCGCTTGGACTCCCGGGAGTTCCGCTCGAGAAACAGATGCCTTCGTGGATTCCGGTTCGCTCCGTCATTGACTATGTGACGGGCGCGTCTCTCACGGTCGCCGGCGTGAGCTTTCTGCTAGCGCGGGAGACGCGTACAGCGTCTGCATATTTGGGGGCCTGGATTGTGCTCGTTGTTGTGGTGATCTACGGGCCTGTCCTGATAGCGGCGTTGGCAAACCCAAATACCGGTGTGCAGGTGGAGGGCATCAACTACTTCGCCGATACGCTTCTTTTTGGCGGAGTGATTCTCTCGGTTGCCAACACCAACGGATCGCATCCGGCATTTGTCCGGGAACGTACGCGGCCGGGCTGAGAATCTAGGCAGCGCGATCACTAAATGCTGCTAACGTCAGGGCGGACTCATCAACCCCCAGAAGGGCCATCGATGATTGACATGGGGATTTGTCTACAATCATCGAGAGTTGTATCCACCGCGCTGAATGCGGCACTTCGAGGTGCAGACGTATGTCGATAGGTTCCTGTTTATTTGGCAGTATGGTGCTCGCGTGCCTGTTGAGCGCCGCTGCCGTTTGGGCCCAGCAGCCGAGCGCATCCAGTAGCGTGAAGACATCTGCCCCTGTTCCCGAAATCCCATACCCGTCCGGACCGTTCGGCATTGGCAGGGTTGGTTTTGACTGGATCGATACTACGCGCCTTGACAACTACGACCCAAAGCGCAAGCGCGAGCTGATGGTCTATTTCTGGTATCCGACGGCGAAATCGGTCGGTGCCAAGGGGCAGTACCTTCCAGGCGCGGCACAAATGGACGTAGCGCCCGCAATCCACGAGTTGATGAGCCAGGAGTTCGGCAAGCGTTGGGCCCCGATTGTTTCCGGGGAGATTTCGTCGCATGCAGTTAGCGGCGCGCCGATCGCCAGCAGCCGCTCTCCATTTCCGGTTGTCACTTTCTCGCACGGGGCCGGCGGCACAGGGTTCGAATACACGGTGCTGATCGAAGACCTGGTGAGTCATGGATACGTCGTAACCAGCATTGAACACACCTACACGGCGAAGGCGGTCTGGTTTCCAGACGGTAGGGTCATCACCGAGCGCAATGATTCGCCGCCTGCCGGGTTATCGCAGGCTGAGCGTCTGAGCTGGATGATGAAGCGAACCTCAGTCGGGATCGATCAGGGCGCAGCCGATGTTCGCTTCGTCATCGATCGCATGACGCAGCTCAATCACGACAAGCAACACTTCGCGCTTGCCGGCTCGATTGACCCGGAGCGGCTTTCCGCGATGGGACACTCGGCAGGAGCGGAGTTTGCTGCGCGTGCATGCCAGCAGGACTCCCGGATCTATGCCTGCGTCGATCTCGACGGGGCTATGGTGCCCGTCGCCGCGCTTCCGGTCTACGGCGATGATCGAAAAATACTCCAACCATTATTGTTCCTCGAAGCCTTTCACCCTGAGAGCAACATGGGCGGCCCGCCCGATCAGATTGCGGAATACAAGAAAGTCAAGGAAAAACAGCTTCAGGAACTGCGCCAGGGTTCGTACGACGTCGTCTTGCATTCACCGGGGATCGCCCACCCAAGCTTCAGCGACGTGCCGCTTCTCCTTCATGGCGAGGATGGATTTCCAGAGACCCCGATCGTGTTACACAACCTCGATCTGATCACACAATTTATCCGTGCATTTCTCAACAAGACACTTCTCGGCGAAAAGCAGGCGCTGTTCGATGGCAATCTCGCTGCTGTTCCCGAAGCGACCGTCACGGCGTATGGCCACTGATTCCAACGGCTACCGACTTCAATCGACAGGATTGCAGAAGGATTGTCGGCATGTGACAGTGACGCAAAACGCGAGTAGTCAGGAAGGGCCGGCATGGCCTGCTGCGAAGCTACAACGGGTGACGGGCGACATGGCTTAGAATCGTCCGATCCACGTGGTGGGCGTCAACCAAACGTGCATGCTCGGCGGAGACAGTGAGAACGTTATCTTCAGGAGTGGAGCCCGGGCCATTTTCGGGTAAGCCGGGGAGCGATGTCGGTCAGGGAGAGAGGGGTCGGCTTCGCAAGTAGTGGCCATTTTGCGCACGTTGCCCCCATTGCGCAGTTAACCAGGTGGCAGAGCAACGTTCGCCGGCTTTGTTTGGCTCCGCAGATATGGGGAAGTTCGAACAGACTCTCCTGAGAGGCCCGAGAGAGCTTTCGGCACGTGTTTGCGTTTGATTAACGCAGGCAAACTCTATGGAATTCCAAAAAGCAACTGATCCGATTGGTGCAAGTCTTCCGCGATGAGCAGTTTACGGTAGACGGGATCAGCTCCCTGGATACCAAGTGGCGCGAACTCTCACGTTAGTGCCGCGTTATTTTTGCGTTATTTTTTAAGGCCAACAGCGTCTTTCCGGTGCATTTCCCACCTGCATGCAATACCCACGCCGCTGATTCCAACCCACCCGAAGGGGGCCCTGAACATATGCGCCGTGTTATGTTTCGAGAAGACGCTATCGGCGAATGCCGGTTAAGGAATTTCATGCAGTATCCTCAAGACTTCCCGCCGGAGTCTTGCTCTCGAGTTACAGCGGAGAGATTACGGGCGGGCAAAGACTTTGACCATGCCCGAGAAAAGCCGCTGCCGATGGAATACGGCGCGAAGCGTGATTTAGAGGCGGAACTCAGGAAATACATTCTTCGGCAGTTCGCGGTGTTTGTCGGTGAAGCGGGCAAACTCGGAAGCCAGGGAATCTGGCCAGTCGATCAGGTAGAGCAAGAATGCCTGGAATTTCTTCGGCTCGCAACAATCGACGCGCGGTACAGCAAGGGATTCGACACGTCCGGCAGAGCGTTTGCGCAGGGTTGGATCGGTAGTTGGGGCAGTATCGAATCCAGCGTAATGCGCGAATTTGAACGATCGGATGAATGGCGTTAATTTCAAGAAACGCTGCTTCAAGTGGCCGAGTACCAGGAATCAGAAAAGCAGGAAGGCGTCGCCGAGATGACTAGCGACTCTGTGGGGCGGGAGATAAGCGGCAATGCGTCGCCACACCTGGAAGATGCTGCGGTGCCGGCGCCAGAGCGGCCTGTGCCGGCGGCCGCGCACCCAGTAAGTCGGCTAGCGCAGGTGGATGCTTTCCTCGTTGCGTGCAACCACTGCCCGGAACTACCGCTCGGCTCGAAAGTATTTAAGAGGCACATCTGGCGGGCGGCAGGACACACGCACCCACGACAGTTTCAATACTGGCAGAGCGGACGTGAAGAGGCGACAGAGGAGGATGACCGAAACTTCCGCCGAATCATCAGCATGCCTCCCGGAGAATTCCTGGCCCATCTACAGAAAAAGGGCATTCTTCAATGAAGTCCTGATTTTCCTCACTCTTTCCTCACTACTCCTCACCAAATCCTTACTACTCCTCACTCTATCCTCACCTTGCTCCTCACTATGCGAGGAAGGCGATGCTTTGAAAGACGGTAGCCTCAGGGCGCCGCAAAGCGTTAAATGGCTAACAAGATTCAAGAAGAACCGGGAGTTTCAATCTCACCTGCAATAGCGAGTGACGTCCAAGTCTGGCCAATCGACAGGTTAGTTTTTTACGCCCGCAACCCGCGAAAGAACGATGCGGCTGTCGATCGCATGTGCGGCAGTATCCGCGAATTTGGTTTTAAGATTCCGTGTCTGGTCCGCAGCGATGGCGAAGTGATCGACGGTCATCTGCGGCTCAAAGCGGCGCGCAAGCTGCGCATCACCGACATCCCGGTTATCCTGTGCGATGAATGGACGCCGACGCAGGTGAAGGCGTTCCGGATCATGGTGAACCGGTCTGCGACCTGGGCCGAATGGGACGAGGAACTCCTGGCGCTGGAGTTGCGTGACCTTCAGACATCGGACTTCGATCTTGCCTTGACGGGATTCGATGCCAAAGAACTCGACGAGCTCCTCATGGCCAACACGCAGCCGGAGGATGAGGCAATGCCGCTGCCTGAGTACCCGGTCACGCGCACCGGCGATCTATGGCTTTGTGGTTCGCACCGGGTACTCTGTGGAGACGCGACCGATCCGGCGGCAGTGTCGCGATTACTAGAAGAACGCAAGCCGTTGCTGCTGGTGACTGATCCTCCGTACGGAATTGAACTGGACTCTGAGTGGCGGGATAAAGCGGGCCTGAACGGCGGGGGACACGCCGAGCCCAACAGCTATTTAAAGCACCGAAGCGCCGGGCATCGGGAAACCAGTATTGCCGGCGACACGCGCGTCGATTGGTCGGATGCATTCGCTCTGGTTCCCAGTCTCGAAGTGGGTTATGTCTGGCACGCCTCGAAGTTCACCCGCGAAGTGCTCGATGGATTGCTCCGGGTTGGTTTCCTGCACTATCAACAGATCATCTGGGATAAAGGACGTACGGTGCTGACCCGGACGCATTACTGGTTCCAGCATGAGCCGTGCTGGTACGTGCGCAAGAAGAACGCGCCCTGGTTCGGCAAGCCTGGTCAGAATTCAACGATCTGGAATTCGCCCTCGCCGAAGTTCATCCGAGGTGGCTCGGAAGAAGAGAAGTTTGATCATCCGACGCAGAAGCCGGTTGAGCTGATGCGCAAGCCGATCCTGAACCACACCAAACCCGGTGAGCTCGTGTATGAGCCGTTTCTCGGGAGCGGCACCACACTGGCAGCTGCGGAGATGACCGGGCGCATCTGCTGTGGCCTGGAACTCGATCCCAAATATGTTGACGTCGTCATCGAACGCTGGCAAGCGCTCAGCGGCAAGAAGGCCACGCTCGCAGGGGACGGACGCACCTTTGAAGCGATTGCCGAAGAGCGTTCAAACGACGCGTTGCCGGTGGCGGCGTGAGAGGGCGGAGGGGTAGACAAGATCATCAGAGCGCGGCGGTACCGGGGAGCTATCAGCGAATGGGTGCGCGCGATGAATAAGCCGCGTGGGCGGCCCTTCCAGCCGGGCAACACGCTGGGGCGAGGACGACCGCCCGGGAGTCGCAACAAGGCGAAAGCGCCGGGACAGGCTTTGCTGGATGAGTACTCCGAACCCGTGACGCGCAAATGCATCTCGATGGCGTTGCAGGGAGATCAACGCGCACTGCGAATCTGCATGGAACGGATCAGCCCGGCGCGCCAGGACGCTTGCATCCAGCTGAGTCTGCCACCGATCCGGACCGCTCAGGACGTGGAAAAAGCGGCGGAGAAAGTAACACAAGCCATCCGGCGCGGCAAAATCACACCACTCGAAGGCGGGAAAATCATGAGCATTCTCGAGAGCCGCTCGCGCATCCTCGAGAACGTTCAATTTGAGAGCCGTCTCGAAAAGCTGGAAGAGAATCTGGCCGCTGCTAACAAGCTTCCCCGCGTGGCTTGAGGAAGGTCCAAGGACAAGAGATGATCACCAAACTGGAACGACGGTCACACCGCGCCAAACAAATATCGGAGCCCGCGATGCAAACCGGCGGGATGGCCTTGTGAAACGAGCCATGCTGAGCCGCCGCCGCCGCCTCGAGAGATTGGAAAAATCTCCACTCTTTCAGCCCCCTCCGGATCCCTTCGAGGCAGTCACCGCTCGGGCGCTCGAGGCAATTTCCATTGAGCATTTGGACTTGTTGGAAGTTGTGGCGTCCAACTGGCAGGAGGGGCTGTGCTGGACGCTCTCGCAACGAGAGTGGGAAGCACTCGAGGCGTACACAGCCGTTTGGGAGCAAAAGTGCCCTGCGGATTGGCGCGAGGAGGCTAACCGACGAGGATACTTTGGCTAGCGAAACGAGACTGTTTCCAGCTGATTACCGAAATGAAGGTCGCGAACACAGGCAAAGCGAATTATCGCTACATCCTTGCGGGCGAAGGAAGATTGTTGGCATGGTTGATCAGCTTCTCAAACATGCGCCGCTGCGCGTTCCAATCTATATGTCTGACGATCTCCCGCAGGTTTCTCTCGTTCAAGCCTTTGCGGGGCGGCAGAAAAAGAAGCTGTTCCTGTATGTCGGGAGCCAGGTCGAGCAGCTTCACAATCTGTGTCATACGCGCTCGCGTTACATGCCCCAGACGGGCGAGCTGCGCGTAATCGTCGATCCGTTTCTCACCTACCAATCGCTCAAAGCGAATTGCCAAAGCCATCAGCCGGGCGATCCGGGCAATACTTGCTTCACTTTCGGGCGGCTCTGAATCGAACGCAGATCGCGGCCATTGCGTGCCCGCGCGGAGATCCAGCTGATAGGTGATCTCTTGATTGCCACTCATACCCGCGCCTCCGCTCCTGTCGCGTCCGCATGCAACCGGATCGACACTTTTCGACTTGCGCCCTCGTACCCGATTCGTTCGACAATCGCCTGAATTTTTTGGTTCTGCCCAATACGATCCAGCTGCTCCCATTCCGCGGGACTCGCCATCGCGGGTTGCATCATGCGGAGTTGCCCGACAATCGAATCTTCGATCATCTGCGCAGGCAGTCTCTTCGCTGGACACACGGCCCAACCTTTGCGCTGCGCATTCAGGCAGAGATAGTAGGGATACTTCCGGCCGTGCACTCCCGCGTAGGAGTACACCATACGCGTCCCGCAGGAGTCACAGTGGAGCAATCCATTCAGCAGCGCGTGGTGTTTGTTCCGTGCTTTCCCTCGCGCAAACGTCGCCCGATGCGTCATAATCGCCTGCACGCGCTCCCATAACCCACGATCGAGAATAGCGGCGTGTTCGCCCGGATAGGTTTGATCCTTGTGCTGGATGGAGCCTATGTACAGGACATTCGTCAACAGCCTTCTGAGCGAAGTCTTGTCAAACGGACCGCCCTGCCGGAAGCTACCATTTTTCCGTGTCCAGCTCTTCAGTCGCCAACCTCGGCGCTCGATTTCCGCTAGCGTCGTCGTTGCTGAACGATGTTGCTCGAATAACGTAAAGATGCTCCGCACCTGTTCGGCCTCTTCCTCGTTGACGACCAACGCTCCGCCGCCCGGGTCTACGTCATAGCCCAGCACCGGGCATCCGCCCACCCATTTCCCCTTTTTCCGAGCGGCGGACATCTTGTCACGCGTTCTTTCTCCGATCAGCTCCCGCTCGAATTGCGCAAACGAGAGCAGGATGTTCAAAGTCAATCTGCCCAGCGACGTGCTGGTGTTGAACTGCTGGGTGACGGCAACGAAACTGACCTTGTGCTTCTCGAAGAGGCTCAGGATGCGGGTAAAGTCCAGCAAAGAGCGGCTGAGGCGGTCAACTTTATACACCACCACGCAATCCAGTTCTCCCGCTTCGACGTCCGCAAGCAGCCTTGTCAAAGCCGGGCGATCGGTGTTGGCGCCGGTGAAGCCGCCGTCATCATACAACTGGGGAAGCGCGATCCAGCCTTCCCGCCGCTGGCTCAGGATGAACGCTTCGGCCGCTTCGCGTTGCGCGTCGAGCGAGTTAAACTCCTGGTCGAGCCCTTCTTCGGTCGACTTGCGCGTGTAGATCGCACAGCGCAGGCGCGAGGGCGGCGTAGCCGCTCCTTCCGGATTCCTATTCCGCACGGAAGGGCTCTTTCTGTTCGCGAGCCTTACGCGTCAGTCCGAAGAAGGCTAAACCGTTCCAGCGCGTTCCGGTGACCTCTACCGCGATGGCGCTAAGTGATGTGTAGGAGCGGTTCTCATACCGGAATCCCTTGGCGAGAACTTCCACCAGAATGGTCCGTCCTTTCCACTTTCGGCTAAGCAAAACGCCGGGCAGCGGCAGACGGCGGTCGTGTTCTGGAACCTCCCGGTTCCCTGGTACGGTCTGGACGCGTGTGCCTTCGACGGAGAAGAAGCCGCGGGGCGCAACGACTCGCAAGTCGGCATCCCGCGCGATCTCTTCCGCACGGCGTCGAGCGCGTTCCGAGAGATCTCCTTCCGCCCGCGCTTGCAGGCGCCAGGCGATCCGCCGAAACAGATGTTCCCGGTTCCGGCAGCGCGTGTCTTCCTCAAACACCTCTCGATACTTCTCGCGCAGACCCGCCAGGCTTGCCCGGCGCAGGTTCTCGATTTCCAGCAATATCGCATTGTCCATCGTGTCGTTTTCTCTCTCCGGCCGTGAACCACCGACACCATGAACGCTCTTTCCCGCCCCACAAGCAAGATAAAAAGCAGAGATTCCACAGGGCAGCGAATGTCCTCAAGTCGGCAAATGCTCGATCCAACCAGTACGTCCTGGATGGCTACGAGGCTTCCTTCGGGAGCTGCTGCATTGTGGATATAAGCAGGCGGAATCCAAATGCAAGAACGGTCTACCGGCAATGAGGTATGCCGATCAAGACGGCAGCTGCAATCGCGACTCGCTAAAGCGCGACAAAGCTCGGCGCCACTTGACGCGACGCTTTGTAACAGGCTGATCTGCTCCTGAACCCATGCAGGACTGCAGCTGACGCTTGCTTTCGATGCGGCCAATTGTTGAAGGTAAACAATCGCCGCACTTTACTGATGCAGACGTGCGGGTCGGCGCAGGAGTAGTGACAGGAAAGAACCGTCGCGGTTCTTCTCGAAGAAAATTTGCTGTCGTTCTTATCCGGGCGTCATCACGAAGCGCGAATGAGAGCTACACACTGAGCAGCCTTATCGGATGAGAACGGCGCTGTTCGAATGCCCATCACACCGTCCGGCACCATTGAAACAAGATCCGAAGACAATCGACCTTAACTGCGAAATTGACGTTCTGGGAAAGAGCCCTTGCATTCTCGAACACAAAGGTGGAATTAAGAGTAGCTACGACGATCCCAAATATTCCCATCCTAACCGAAGAGGGGTCCGCCACTTGACCCTGGCTCGACCTCTGCGGAAATCTGTAATCACCTGGGACCGTCTTGAATATCAGATTTGCTGGCGATGACGCCTTCCAACTTCGGGTTCGATCCCAACATCGAGGTAAGTGGGTACTCGATCGTAGACACGTGCTGGCCGAGAGATGTTGCTTGGGCCGAGCTCAGCTGAAATGGCAGATCATAACAACTCGAAAGCAACTTAGTCGTGTCCGTGATCCGAAGGAGTGCCAGATCGTTTGTCTTGTCTTTGAAAATGATTTCAACCGGCACACTCGCATTCCAAACTGGGAAGCGAAATGGTGATGTTCTTTGCGTCGGCCACAACGTGCCAATTCGTCGCGAAATCCGCGGTGTTGACTGGAAAGCCCGTACCCGAGAAGCCTGTCCTGGCCAATGAATCCCGGACAGGACCTTAATCCTCTTTAGGCCAGACTCGCATTAAACAGAATAAAAAGCACTGTTGGGAGTTGACACTGGAGAGCCCCACAACACCGCCCAAAACTTTCTCGCTATAGCCTCTATCCCCAGTTCGGAATAAAATCTTCTTGCCGCTGATCGCACCGCGCGACTTGCGCTTACCCATGTTGTTGCCGTTGCGGAGGCTTCGGAGATGACTCCTCCGCTCGCGTGGAGCACACCGATATATATCCCTGAATATCCCTGAGCGCCGATTACTTGCCAACTGCCCGGCATGGAGCATGCTCCCAAGGTGTCGTTCTGAGGCACATCACGCATTGACGACAGCACTGCCAAATTGGCGCGTCGCTCCTTGGGAACCTAGCTCCTTCGCAATTCCGTAAGGATCATTAACGAAATCCGTTAGTATCAGATAGTTGCATGCGTTAATATCTGCTGCATACAAGGGGCTCGATGCCACACCGGATAGAAGAATAGCCGCAAAAACGCGAGTTATGTCACTCGAGGGCTGGAAAACACCCCCAACAGTCTTATCGGCGACGTGTCTGGAAATTCAGTTATGCCAGAAGTTGCGGCCCTTTGCTATTTTTATTGTGAAGATTTCCGGGTGAGGGCGCGTGCCAGGCGACAGTTTACGCCAACTTTCGAAATGATGAGGAGTTGGCTCATTGAAAGTCGGAGCATCCTTTCCGACGACGTTCACGGTTAACGGGTTGAGTTTGAATTCCGTGCATTCTGGCCTAGAACGCGCGGTTTATGTTGTAAATAGAGTCCGGTGTTGGAGATGCCTCGAAGTTTTTCCAGCCAGAGTGGCCAATCGTATGTTGTCGTGATCAAATTCAAGTAACCCTTACCGGCCGATTGTACGTTGATCTGATCAGGGGAGTAATTGTCGTTACTGTCCTCTAAAAAGGTGAAAAACCGCTATCAGCTCAGAGAAAGACTGGGTACCGGTGGCATGGGCATTGTGTATCGCGCCCGCGACATCGTCATCAACGCCGATATCGCGCTCAAAACACTCACGGATACCACTGATCCCATCGCCTTGCGCATGTTCCGGGAGGAATGCGACAAGCTGGCCAAAATCATTCATCCCAATGTGGTGGAAATCCGCGATACCGGGGAAATTGAGGAAAACGGCTCGCGAAAGCCATACATGGTTATGCCGTTTCTGCGCGGCAAAACTCTGGATAGACTGCTGTTGGATTCGCAGGGCGGCCTGCCTCTCGATCGCGCCCTCGAAATTCTCGTCCAAGCCTCGCGCGGCCTTCAGGCCACTCATGAGGCCGGTCTTATCCACCGCGATATCAAGCCCAGCAATCTATTTGTTCTGGATGACGATTCAGTCAAGCTGATCGACTTCGGCGTCGCCCACTATGCCGAGAATCTTCTCACGCTTACGCGCAAGGGAACCCTGATGTACATGGCGCCGGAGCAGGTGATGATGCAGGGTACTTCCCCGTTATCCGATATCTT
Organism: Bryobacteraceae bacterium; assembly: GCA_036269815.1. Taxonomy (GTDB): domain Bacteria; phylum Acidobacteriota; class Terriglobia; order Bryobacterales; family Bryobacteraceae; genus Bog-105. The sequence goes on along the minus strand of DATBDT010000074.1, from coordinate 28,677 downwards.
CTCGCTCGGCGTGGTTGCGTACGAGACGTTGACGGGACGCAGACCCTTTGAAGGCAGAACAGAAAAGGATTTGATCGACAGCATTGTACAGCGCAATCCAATGCCCGCGTCGTGTTTCAATTCACAACTGAATTCTGCCATAGACCAGACTCTCCAGAAAGCGTTGGCGAAGCTCCCGAAGTACCGATTTCAGTCGGCTCGCGAGTTCGGAGACACGCTTCGTAAAGCGATTCTCAACCATCGGATAGCAATGTTCGATCCAGCTCGAATCGAGCAGCGCATCGAGCAGGCGCGGAACTCGATCGCTCGCGGCGATCTGGATACGGCCGGCGACATCATCCATCAGCTCGAATTGCAGGGCTGGCTGGATGAACGAATTGAACAGGCCAAACAGGATTTTGAGCACCTCCGCAATCAACAGGCAGTGCGTTCCTTGCTGGATATGGCGCGCTCACAAACCGAGGCGCAGGAATATGCACCGGCTGCTAAGAGTGTTGAAGAGGCCCTGCAGCTTGCGCCGAACAATGCTGAAGCGATTTCGCTACGTCAGGAGATCGAGCGTAGGGTCGCCGAAGGAGAGGTCGCGGAGCGGCTGGCTACCGCTCGACTACTGGCTGAGAATCGTCAGTTTGATGAGGCCAAGGAAGCTGTTGAGCAAACGCTGGAGATTTGCCCGAACGAGCCTGCCGCGCTGGAACTCCGCTCCAGCATTCAGCGAAGCGAGCAGGAATACGGTGCTGTTCTCAACGAAAAACGCCGCGCAACACGGAGGGCTGAGCATGCGATGGAGCAATCGAATCCGGCAAGAGCATGGACAGCAATTCAGTACGCGCTCGATCTGGACCGGCAAGCGCCGGAAGCGGGGGACGGTGGACCAGATCTGCTGCATCTTTCGAATCGGATTCTCGCTGCCTCGCAGGACGCGCAGAAATCGCTCGACCGGGCGCGCGATTTCTGCCGGTCGGGACAGTTGGATGCCGCATTGGCCTGCTGTGACGAAGTTCTGGGCCGCTTACCGGAACACAATGAGCTCCGCGCGTTGAAGCTCGATATCGAGGAGACACAAACCAGGCAGACTGCCGACCGGATCGCCGCAGCGGAACGCGAGATTGAGGCAGAACCAGACTTGGATCGCCGCATCGTGCTTCTCAAATCCGCTGCGGAGCAATTCTCTCGGATTGATCATTTCGCTTCCCGTTATCGCGTGGCGCGCGAAAAGCGCGATTTTGCGGAGCGGCTTGCGGTGAAGGCGCGCGCCGCCGAACAGGAACGCCGCCTAGAGGATGCGCTCGAGACATGGAAATTTGTCCGTTGGGTTCATCCAGATTGTCCCGGGCTCGAGGCCGAAATAGCACGTCTTAGACGGCGCGATGACCTTCAAACCGACTACGAGCGCCGCGAGGATCTCCTTCGCCAGATCAAATTGGCAATTGAAGCGCACGAATTCACCGGCGCTCTCCATGTGATTCACATGAGCGCGACTGCGTTTCCGGGCGATCAGGCATTCGCTGAGCTGCTCGCTGCCGCCGAAAATGGCGCTGAACGCGAGAGATTGGCGGGGCACTTTCTCGATTGGGCAGCGCAATTGGAGCAGCAACATCTCTACGAGGCTGCGTTGAGCAAGCTCGACGAAGCATCCACCCTCGATGTTCGCAGCAGGGAGATCACAGCAACCCGCCGTCAAATCCTTGTGGAGCAGGCGCGATGCCTGCCCGATACAGAGTGGCGGCACGCGATAGCGCTTCTGAGGCAAGCGGTCGAGCTCGCCCCGGGAAACGAGAATTCCAAACGGCTGCTCGAATTGCTTGAGGAGCGCGGCCGCCGCGAGCGCATAAATGAAGCGACCGATCGCATTCGCCGGCTCGAAAGAACTCACGATTTCGACGGAGCGCTCCTGGCTGCCGAGCAGGCTCTGGCCGAGAATCCAGAAAATCCCGAGCTCGCTCAAACGGCGGCGCGTCTCAAACAGCGCGGAGATCGTGCCCAACCAGGAGGCCAGCCGTCCTCTTCATCAGATGCGCCCCGTCGCGTATTTCTGTGGGGCGCATGGGAGAAGGCGGCGGCCCTGGCGCACCGCTCGCGAGCAAGCTCGGCTTCTGTTCGGCAACGAGTGATTGCCTCTTCATCCGCGCGAGATGCAAGCGCTGAGGGGGGTGGGATTGTTTTCGCGGAAGAAACTCCTCCCAACACAGCCGCGCCGTCTACGCCGCGTCCGGAAACCCCGCGGCGATCTCGCGCCTTCCGCCCGCGCGGTATACATGGCGCTCCGCTGGCTTTTCTGGGCGGGGCGGTTGCCATTTCCATCCTCCTTGTGTTATTGCTTCCGCGGCGTCATACCACTCCTGTCCCCGTTGTGCCGCACCGGGCAGCCGTTCCGCCGCCCAGCGTGAGTCCAGCGAGTCTACAGCTACGCGTCGATCCTCTTGATGCGCAGGTGACAGTCGATGGATCCCCCGCGTCATTGCGCAATGGGGTGCTTGCCGTCCACCCGGGAACACACGTTCTTGAGGTTCGCTCGCCGGGCTACGAGCCGCTCAGTCGATCTGTCGAGATCGCGCCGCGAGATAACGATGCATTAGACATTGCACTTGTACCGGTTCCTCTGCCTCCAGTCATTCATGTCGAAACCGATCTTCAGTCCGGGTCGGTGTTCATGGATGACAAACCCGCTGGGGTGTTGGACGGTGGTCAGTTCTTTCAAGACGCGCCAGCCGGATCACATATTATTGCCATTTTAGGGCCAAGCGGCGGTCGCTATTCTTTTGCGTTTACTCTCGGAAAGGATCCCATTTGGAACGTCGACGCACCCAAATCAACAGCCTATGGAACGCCGGTTTTGACTGCGCTTTCGAGCACAGGCGCTCGTATCGTCTGCGGGCGCTCCGGGCTAGCGTTCGAGCTAGACGACGGGCAGGCATTCGCCTGTACCAAAGTGGTTAAGGATCTGCCGCCGCTCGCTAAGGGAAATCACACTTTGACGCTTCTGGAGGGAACGCGCACCATCGCAGTGCATACGCTTGAATATCAGGGGACTCCCGTGCTGGCCGCTCTCATCACAACAGGCGCGCAATTCGGCGGCTTGGCCATTCGGGGAACTGAGGAGACCTTCAATATTTCCGTCAACGGTCATACGTCCAAACGGCCCGCCAAGGGAGGCCATTGGCGGCGACTGCTGAAACCCGGTGATTACACCGTCTCCATCAGCAAACCCGGTTTCAACGTGAATCCTTCTACCCTCAGCGTGTCGATCACGCCCGGTGTCGATACAGTTGAACAGATCTCTTTCACGCAAGTGCCCGAGCATGCACACCTGCGTCTGCAATCCCAACCTGGAACGGAGGTGAGCCTTAACGGTAAGTTAGCCGGTCTTGTGCCGGAAGGGGGCATCCTCGATCTCGCTCAGCTTACGGCTGGGACTGCGGATCTGCATCTGCATCACAAGGGCTTCGCCGACGTGGATAAGACTATTACTCTTGCGAACGGTGAGAATCAGCGCGCTATCGTTTTGCAGGAACTGAAGTCAAAGATCACCTGGACCGTCGATCCGCCGAACACCCTGGTTACTTATTCGATGGCCGGAGAGTCGCTTCGTCACCACGTAAACGGTAATTCAATAGAAGTTCCAGCCGGAACTTACAATTTCGAAGCGTCTACACCCGGCCGCCAGGCTATCAATTCCGTTGTCACCGTGGGCCCTGGTGAAGCAAGAACGCTTGCGCTGAGGCTTAACGCCGCGAATCCGGTCGTCCGGAACATCGACAGCTGGCCTGGGTGGGACATGCGAGGGGGCTGGCTAGTGCGCGAGAAGCCCGGCACCGTTTTTCAGACTCTGCCCCAACATGCATCACACGTCACTTTCACGGCACAATGGGAGCGCTCGAAGACGCTTGTGCATTGGTCGGGCGGCGGGACCCTTAACCTCGTGTTCCGCACCGCCGACAGCGCCCGCAGCATTGGCTTCCGGATTACAGAACATGGCGTCGCCTGGAGCGTAACGGCACAGGGACAACGGCGCGAGGGCAGGATTCCGTTGAATCTAGCCAAGAACCCCGAAACGATTGAAGCTGACATCAGCTCCTCCGGCATTGCACTCACAATAAACGGTGCTGCCCTGCCGGCCGTTGGTGCCAATCTCTCTGCGGAATCCAAACCCCTCGAGTTCGGATTCATCATCGATCAAGATCAGACGGTTCGATTGGAGGGCCTTCGGGTTACCATACCAACCGGTGCAGAAAATTAACCGGCAGCTGCTTCAGCTCGTAAGGTAATAGACGATCAGTATGAAGCTTGCGATTGCCGCCGCTATCACGATGATTTCCCAAGGCGTGAATGATCCGCTCCAGCGGGAAGCGGCTTTTCCGATCTGCGGAGGAATCGTAGACTGCTGCGGCTTTGGGGCCGAAATTATCGGAAGCCGCCGCCCCAATTCGATTTCGTAACCAGGAACAGTGATTACGTCTCCCTCACTGAGCTTTTTCGGTTTCCTTTGTGCGACGGGTTCGCCGTTGATAAATGTGCCGTTGCTGCTCAAATCCTGAACCCAGACCTGGCCATTACGAGCTTGAAGTGCAAAGTGTTCGCGCGAGATATCAGAACCCGCGAAATTCACTGGGCTGCCGATACTACGCCCAAAGACCAACCGTTCAGCCAAGTCGCACGTGATGGTGTAAGGACCAGGCTCGCTTTCCTTCCGAATAATGAGGTCTATTTGCACCTATACCGAACTTATCAATGGCTGCCAGCAATAGCGTGCAAGAGACGGAAACGAAGCTGGACCGCGCGCCGCAAGCAATTGCAGGCGAAAAGATATCAGGTCGAAGACGTTAGCCGTTGCAACAGGGCAGCGCGCATCATCGGATCGCTGCGAAGCCAAGCGGCGATGCGTTCGCGATCCGGCGTGCACATGCCGCCAAACTCTTTTTCGATCAGTTCCTGAACGGCTAGATGAATCGCGGCATTGACCTTAACCGGATCCGTCGAATCTTGTTTGCTGAGCTTTGCGGCGGGCACCGGGGTATTGCCGGTAGCAACGGTCGGCTGCGTTTTAGAAGTCAGCGTCTCGCCAAATGCCGTCCCGCTTTTGGGTGGAGTTGTCGTCGATTCTACTTGACGCTGGAAATCCGGCGAATCGGGATTGATTTTCATGGCTGCCGATCCGGTGACGGCGATTCAGCCGCTGGCAGAGAGTCCAAAAGATGTAGCAAGTGTTGGGCCAGCCGCCCGTAGCAACCTGTACGATCTATTTCACGCGCACGGCTAAGACTCACCCGGGCCGCGGAGGACTCACCGTGAAAAATTTGAGATTCGCCGAGCAGCGCATAAGCGTAGGCATTGCAGGGGTTCAGTCGCAAAGCTTCACGGTAATGGCGGACAGCGTCGTCGAAGCGTCCTTCGGAAAAGCAGGTAGACCCAAGGCCGATCTCAGCGTTGGGTTCTCCTGGACACCGAGCCCGAATTGTTAAGAAGATATCTCGTGCTTCCTTGAAACGATGGCTGTCGCGGTACGCCATTCCGGCCTTCACTAGACTGGCCAACTCGATGTTGGACAAAGACCGCGATGCAGATCCGCGCCCGCGGGTAGACGTGGCAGGTGGCATGAGCTGTCCGCGCTTTCCTTCAGTGGGCGATGTTGCGGAGCGAATCCATGGCAGCGTCGTGCTTTGCCTTCAATACGGCCGAGACTGCTTCATAAGCACGCGATTCAGCTTGCATTCGTTCTTGTAGGCGCAGATATTGCACGGGATCCGATCCTAGAGCGCCCACGCCCATGCCGCGAAGCATGTCGGCGAAAATTCCTCCCGCGCCAGGCAGCATCACATTGGCCGCGAGGCTCCCTGCTTTGCCAACGGCCCCCCAAAATTTACTGGGCTGCTTCGGCTGGGACTCCGGCGGAGGAGTTTGCATCGTGTCACTCAAATTAATTTGATCAATCGGGCTGGTTGTTGACATACCAAGTTATCGCGCCGCGTGAGAAAGTGTTGCTGAAGCCGCTTGAGAACCGTTCCAGGGCTCGGCTTGTCCGATTTGAACCGCAGCCGCCTCGCCGATTCTACCGAGCACCTGCACATTCATTTCGGGCGATAGCTCCTCATAGCTCAGCACTTGCAAATCGGGAAAGTCTCGCGATAGCACGCGCTTTACGAATCTCCGGGTTTCCTTGTCGGTCACAATGGCCGGACGCTGTGCAGTGGGCGGCAGCTTGCCGATTTCGTTTTGGGTTGCTTTGACGAAAAGATCGATGCTTTCCGGATCCATTGACAGATACGGACCACTGGCGTTCTGGCGAATGCAGCTGCGGAATAAATCCTGCAGGCCTACGTCGAGCTGATAAACAAAAAGCAGCGGTTTCCCGTCAGTCAGAGTGAAACAAATCTTCCGGCGCAGGGCTACTCGAACACGCTCCGCTAATTCATTCGATTCGTGGATTGCATGCCCATACTCGCTGAGACATTGCAGAATTGCCTTCATGTCACGGATGGAAACCTCGGCTTCGGCCAGAAGCTTGAGAACTTCCGTCAATTGCTGGAGGGATACCGGTTTTGGCACCACTTCATCCACAAGGGCGGGATAGTGTTTCTTTATCGCAGCGAGGGTCCACTGTACTTCCTGCAAACCGATAAACTCATGCGCATGACTGCGCAGAAAACTTGCGAGGTGCAGCGTCAGGACCTCATGAGTGTCCCAAACCTGGAACCCGGCGGATTGCGCATTCGCGAGGTCGGCACGCGGAATCCAGCAGGCCGGCTTGCCCGTCGCCGGATTAGTGGTCTCTTCGCCGGCGATGCCGCAAGCCCGCAGCTTCTCTACATCGCTGTTCACCAGGACCCTGTCCGTTGGCGCTCGGCCCCTGGCCACCGGGACTTCATTCAGCCAAATGATAAAGTTCTGATCTGCCGCGCGCGGTTGAGTCGCGGCAATTTGAATAGGCGGGAAAATAATGCCCAATTGCACGTACAAGGTATTTCGCAGCTCGGTGAGTCTGCGATAAAAAGCCTGCCCGATAGGCGTTTGAAGATCGACCCAAGGCGCAAGTTCGGATCCCACCTGAATGAATATGGGCAGCGTAATGGTGATTTGAGGCTCTGCACCGAGCGCGGCTGGTGCTTCGCGCTCCTTGGTTTGCGCGTTCTTCGCTGCGCGTAGCAGACCATACGAGATGAAGCCCGTAACCGCCGAGAGGATAAGAAACGGAATGGTTGGCAGACCTGGAATTACTGCCATGACAAAGAGCACGGCGGAGGCCACTCCGATAGCCTTGGGCTGGCTCAACACCTGTTGGGCGATGTCCTGCGCCAGATTGGTCTCACCGTCTTCAGAAGCCACGCGCGTGACCACCATGCCCGCCGAAATAGAAATCAGAAGCGCTGGAATCTGGGCAACCAAGCCGTTGCCGATGGTGAGGATGGAGTAAGTTTGGAGCGCATCGGTGGCGGACATGCCGTTCATGCCGATACCGATAATCAGCCCTCCGGTAATGTTAATTGCCGTGATGATGATGCCTGCAATAGCGTCGCCCTTGACAAACTTCATCGCGCCATCCATTGCGCCGTAGAACTGCGATTCACGCGCCAACGCATAGCGGCGCCGGCGGCCGTCCTGGGAATCGATCAGCCCGGAGCGCATATCGGCGTCGATGCTCATCTGTTTGCCGGGGAGCGCGTCGAGCGTGAAGCGTGCAGCTACTTCCGCCACTCGTTCAGATCCCTTGGTGACGACGATGAATTGAACCAGCGTGATGATGAGAAAAATGACCGCGCCGACGACAAAATTGCCGCCTACGACAAACCTGCCGAAAGATCGGATGACTTCGCCCGCGTCCGCGTGCAAAAGAATGAGGCGCGTCGCCGAAATGTCAAGCGAAAGCCGGTAGAGAGTCGTGATAAGCAATAAGGTCGGAAAAGATGCGATATTCACCGCGTTGGAGATATAGATGGAGAGCATCAGCACCGTGACCGCAATGGTGATGTTGACGGTCAGAAATATATCGAGCAGAAAGGTCGGCAGAGGGACGATCATCAGCCCGACCATGAGCGCGACGCATGAGACCAAAATCAGGTCGCTGGCGCGCGTGAGCGTCGTATTCAAATTGCTCGACAGCAGCGCTTTCTTAATTTGTTGAAATCGCGCCAGGGTATTAGCCACCATGGTTTCGCAACCACCTGTCTAATTATCGATTATCGCGAGGACTCATCTCTTTCTGCTCTGCTGGGTTGGGAGCACAGACAGAAAAGTGCCTGTAGTCGAATGCAGACACGAGTGACTATTTAAGGTTGCGCCCGCAGGAGAACATTGGATAACCGACGCAACCCCTCTGAAAACGTGTTATTGTGCAATCGCTCTAATAATGGCCATCATCGTGTCGTGTTTCGATTGCATGATCGCCGCTTCGGTTTCAAACTGCTGCTGCTGCGCATACGCCTGCTCCTGCTCCGCCAATGCCTGTTGCTCGGAGGCGGCAATAGACGAAAACGAATCGGTGCTGGTCGCGCTCGATGTTGCTGCCATGATATGCTCGGTTCCTTTCGCTGAGATTGGATCGCTCTTTGCAATCCACCCGAGTTATCGGTCGAGTTCTCGCGAAGTTGCGTCCGGCAGCAAATTGGACGAAGAATTATTCGCGCTGGCGATTCGCATCGTGAATCGCGCCACAGGCGCTTTCGCCCGGAGTTGCTTCATCGATTCCAGGTCCTGCTGCGCCTCCGCAAAACGATTCAATCGTACGTTCGCTTCGCAGCGGCAGGCGAGCGCTTCCACTCGGTCCGGTGAAAACGCCAGAGCGCGAGCTGCGTATTCGAGAGCGTCTTCCGACGATCCTAATTTCAGGCTGAGGGCCGCCAAGGCCTCCAGGCAATATACGTTGCGCGGATCAATCGCAAGAAGCCCTTCAAAGATGATCACGGCATCCGAATGCTTGCCTTGCAAATGCAGTTGGTAAGCCCGTTCAGCCAGGAGCTCGATCTCGGCATTGGTCCAGGGTACAGCCACCGTTACCGCTGCACTTCCGACACGCTGCGCGAGAACACATCGTCAGATTCCTGCTGTTGCGCCTGCAGCAGCTCCAACATGCGCCGGACGGGCTCGGGTGAGTTCTGCAATTCCTCGGCTGTCCCATGCCGGCTTAATAGGTCGCGCCATTGCTGCCGTAAAAGCGCCGGATCGGCGACCGCACTCGATTGCGAATCAGGCTGAGCGATTTGCGATGGATCCGGCGGCATCTGATCGAGTCCCAGCAGTTCCTTCCACCCTACCGGCTGCTGTTGCTCGAACGCTTCCATCCGGTTCTTAAAGGGTGAATCGAAGGATTCAACCAAGTCCCTCGAAACATCTACTTCAGGGCGGTAACCGGGCAGCGTGTAATTAACTTTCAAAGCGCGTCTCTTCGTGTAAGATCGTAAACCCAAGTCAGAATTTCTGCAACCGCGCCGTAGAGCTCCTCGGGTATTTGCGTGTCAACGTCGATACGGAAGAGACTATGCGCGAGCGAAACATCTCGAACTACCGGCACCCCGTGGTCTTTGGCCAGCTTGATCATTTCCTCGGCGAGTTGTTCCTGCCCTTTCGCTGTTACTTCCGGCGCTTCCATGGTCTTTTCGTCATAACGAAGCGCGACCGCCAGGTGAGTTGGGTTCATTATCAGGGCAGTAGCTTGCGGCACTCTCTCAACGATGTTCTGGGTAAGGATCTCGCGATGGATTTGACGTCGCCATGAGCGAATCTGCGGATCGCCTTCTTCCTGTTTGTGTTCGCGCTTCACTTCCTCCTTTGTCATCATCATCTTTTTCATGTAAAGCCGGCGCTGAAGGAGATAATCGGCGCCGCCCAGCAGCAGAAACGTTCCGCCAATCGCAAACAAAAGAATGAATACGGCATGCGAGCCGAGAACGCCAATTCGATCGAGGCTCAGGCGGCCGCTGAGCATAATTTCGGGGAACATCCCGCGCAGGACCAAATAAGCCAGCCAAAGAATCACGATCAGCTTCACCAGAGTCTTCGCAAATTCAATGTAGCTGCGCGATTCAAAAAATATTCTGCGAAGGCCCGCAACGGGATTCATCCGCTCAAATCTAAATGCCAGTACTTCGGTTGCGAACAACCCGCGTACCTGAAGAAAATTTGCTGAGAGCGCGATCAAAAGCAGCGTGCCCAGAAGAGGCATCAGGAGTACAAAAAACTTCATGAAATAAGCGTCAGTGCGGCCGAGCAACGGACCATTGTCCAAGGACGCGGTGATCGTCCGAAAACTGAAGATTTCGATGGCAGACGCTTTCCATTGTTCTATGAAGACGGCTCCGCCCAAGGCAAGAACCGCGGCAACGGCGAGAAACAGAAATGCATGGGTGAGGTCGGCGCTCTTGAACACTTCCCCCTTCTTGCGGGCGTCGCGCAGCCTCTTTTCCGTCGGTTGCTCTGTCTTGTTTTCCGCCATTCCAAAAACGGCCTTCTAAGTCTCAAATTACCGGTAGATCAAAAACAACGCAACCTGAGCGTCCCGAACCCCGATAAGTTGACGGAAGCAAAAAGCGAATTTTCTTCCTCGAAACCACACTCGGGAGTTCAATTTATGTTGATTGGGTATGTAGGTTCATCAGATACCAGCGCGACGGCGACCAACTTTAATAGATCTGTCAATACTCATCCGGCGGACAATCCGCAATCGTCACAGCACGATTGGGGCAGTTTGGCGCGCTTCGTCTCCGAATATGCATTTGCCCCCGGTGCCTCCTCAACACCCGCGACCACCAGTACCGCCGTGAGTTCGACGTTTGGATCGAATCCCAAGCCACCTTATGATCCCAATACTCCCGCCGATTTCAGCAGCAATGACGGACGAACTGCGGCGAACGGTTTATTGCGCATAGAGCAATTCGAGCCGGTATACAACCTGGAGATGCAGGCGCAACTGATGGTGCAAACACTGGGCCAGCACAAAAATGATCCTCGATTTCTGCAGCAATATCTGGGTGCTCTCGGAGCGAGCCGTGTCGCGTCAAACTTCAGTTATCTGTCCAGCCTCGCAAATATACAGACGCCCTACAACTATTCACATGGTGAAGCCAGTCCGCAGCAGCTCCAGCAGCAGTACCAAAAGATGGCCGACGCTTTGTCGACGTTAGTGAAGAATAAGGACTTCAGTCAAACCGACATGGATCAGTTCGCCGGCCAGTTTGCGAAAACCAATCCGCAGGTAAACTTCTTTGCCAAGGACGTGCTCCGCAAGGCTTCGCCGCGCGTGAATCAGATGTTTTTCGCGTCGGCAAAGAACTATGCGCTGACGTATTCGGGAACCAAGGCGGGTCAGTCTATTGCGGCCTATGCGATGCAGGCGCTTTCGCAAACGACAAACCCGCTTCCCAAATTGGAAAGTTTACCGGCTAATCAGCTTGCTCCGTTACTAAGGGCCGCAATGGAGGGTGAAGCGGCTTATGGAAACCCACCCACCATTGACGAGTACGCGAAAACCGGCGTCTTCCGCGCTCAGGATGGTAATGGAGACCCGCTGAATGGGCTCACCAGCCTGATGTTTAACGCCGCCTATTCGGATGTCGGCGATCCTTTTTCACCCGCTCCGCTTTCCACCCGCCAAGCTCAGGATTTGCAGACAAAGTTGTTCCAGGCAGCCATCGGTACGATGCAGAGCAATCCGGCGGTGAGGTCTTTTTACACCCAGAGTGTCCCTCAAGGCGTTTCAATGAAAGACGCTTTGTCGCTTGAGTTCCAGCAGGGCTACGATTCGATCGTCAAGGCTTACAGCGGTCGAGATGGAGAGTTGAACAGCGCCGGAATGTCTGCTTTCCGTGAATTCTTTGCCGACGCCGTTTTCACCCCTCCGCCCAGCTCGTATGCCTTGGGTGCAGTTCAAACAATCCAGAACAGGCTGGCGACCTACATCTCCCAAGCAGACAAGTCGTCTTCCGGCGCACAACCGTCACAGCAAGAAGCGGCGTATGCGGAATCGTTGGGTGAGCAAGCGCAGGCCATGGCGGCCGGGCTCAAGGAGGCGTTTGCCGGCATCCTCAACGGCGCCTCACAGTCCGACGAAAATACTCAGAGCCTGCTTGATGGAATTATCTCGGTCGGCGGCGCGGTGGTTGGCACTGTTGGCGGGCCGGCGGGAGGAATAGGCTCGGCGACTGTGGGCGAGGCATTGACTCTGCTGGTGAATTCCAGCTCGAGTTCAGGCCCCGGAGACATTCAAGCTGCGGTGAGCGAGTTGAAGAGCCATGGTCTTGACGTCAGCGGTTATCGTTCCGGAGCGTTCTATGATCTTTCCACAAACATCGGCAATACCAATTTCCGCGCTCCATTCCAGACAGGTCTGAACGCGGCTGCCACGGTCCTTTATAACGGTTAATGCTGACGCAGGCGCCACCTAACGAACCACTTCGATGAATCTATCGAGAGTGTGCGCCAGCGCGGTAAAAGCAGGTTTCAGCTGATCGAGAAAAACCGCGGTTGCCAGGCAAATAAAGCCTAAGCCCACCAAGGCTTTTGCAGTAAACGATTCGTGGCTAATCGGGATTTGGGAGGCGACGCGGCCGACGCTAGCGAAGGCCACGTCGACCAGAAATATGGCGAGAACCACAGGCGCGGCGATCTGGCATGCGAGCAGGAGTGCGTCGGCGCTCGTGCGAGCCGCGTGTTCCGCTAACGGCAGCATCCCTGGCGCCATTTGTGGCAGCTTCCAAATGGGAAGCTGCCGGAAGCTGTTCATCAATGCTCCGATGAACATCAGGTGACCTTGCAAAGCGAAAAAAACGACCAGGGCCGCCTGGAATTGTAAGGCCCCGAGCGCTGAGGGATTCCCTTCGAGTTGCGGCGCCAGGAACGTGATTTGATTCATCCCGCGTTGTGTGTCTACGATGGTGCCGGCCATCTGGACGCCGTAAAACACGAGCTGCGCCAGAAAGCCGAGCGTTGCTCCCACAACCGCCTCCTTGATCAGCAGCGCGACAAACAACAGTCCTGAAGCGGGCAGGTTTTCCGCGCCAGCGGCAAGTGTGGGCAGCATGGCAGCGCTCAAAATCACTCCCAAACCCGCTTTTATAATGCCGGGCACCGATCTGCCGCCCAGAAATGGCGCAAAGACAACGGCTGCAGTCACGCGGGCGAATATCACTGCAAACACCGCTAGCCAAAGCCGGATGTCATAGTGCAGCCCTATGCTGTTCAGCAAAGACTGAGCCGTGGAGAGGAGCGACATTACCGGACCAGAGCGATGGTTTCGAACAGAGTCTGCGTGAAACGAACTGTTTGCGTGATCATCCATGGCGCGAGGATAGCCAGCGTAATTAGCACGCCAATCACTTTGGGCACGTAGCTTAGCGTCTGTTCCTGCAATTGCGTAACTGCCTGGAACATGCTGACGGTTATGCCGATGACGAGGCTCGCCAGCATGGGGCCCGCGGACAACAGGAAAACAAGAAACAGCCCTTCGCGCAGGAGAGTAATAATGACATTGGAATCCATAGCGTTTGACCTTTAGGCGTAGCTGAGCACCAGCCCGCGTACGACCAGAAACCAGCCATCCACGAGAACAAAAAGCAGAATTTTAAACGGCAATGAAATTACGCTGGGCGAAAGCATCGTCATACCCATAGCCAGCAGTACATTTGCCACCACCATGTCTATTACGATGAAAGGCAAAAAAATCAAAAATCCTGCCTGGAATGCTTCCTTCAATTGGCTGGTCACGAAAGCCGGAATCAGCACCTGGAAGTCGTCCTTATCGGGACGCGGCACATTCGCGGCCGGAGTGCCGGGGTTTTTGTTGCCCTCTTCGAGGCGAGCTCCCAAGTTCATAAACAACAAGCGGTCTTGCGGGTGCGCATGTTTTTCGAGAAAGCGCCGTAATGGCTCTTTCCCTCTATCAACTGCATCGAAGAGATTCTTAACGCTTGCCTCGGAAAAGATATCGCGCGTATTGCCGATAGATCCCGCTTCCTGGTACATGTTGCGCGCCACCGGCGTCATTATGAACAGGCTAAGAATGAATGCCAATCCGGTGATCACCTGGTTCGGCGGGACAGCCTGCGTACCCAGCGCATTTCGAAGAATAGAGAGAACCACAGAGATTTTGACGAACGAAGTGAGCATGATCAGCACGAAGGGGGCTAACATCAACCCTCCCATGATGATCACCAATACAACCGGGTTTGGAATGCCGGAGGAGGGTGGCGCAGCTGCACTCTGCGCTACGGCCGCGGCCGGCATCAACAATAAGAACAAATTTAATGCCAGGCATCGCATCACAATTTCGCGGACGGTGACATCTCGTTCTTCTGCCGCCACGCGGAACATTCATCAGCGCTCAAGGCGGCGAGGTTTTGCACGCCGGCCTCGGAAGTTGCAAGCAGGATGTAAGAATTAGCGGCTTTCACAATATAAAGGGTTCTTCGCGGCTCAAGCGGAAGACGCGCGAAGATCTCAATAGGTCCGCCGGGGTGCTGGTTCCGCATCGACAGCTTAGGAAGCCAGAAGCGAATCGCCACCACAGCCAGCGCGAGAATGCCGCAAAGCACCAGCATCAGCCGGGCATATTCGCCCCAACCTATCGGAGCGGGATTCATTGCGTATTCCAGTTGGAAATGCGGACGCCCAGGCGACCCTCAATCTCAACCAGTTCGCCGGCGCCAGCAATTTTGCCATTCACGGCGAGTTGCACGGACTCACATTTTTCGCGGTCCAGTTCGACAATGCTTCCGGGTCTCAGCTTGTTCAGCTCCGCCAAGCTCATTTCAAGCTGGCTGAGCACGATATGTACGCGAACTGGCAGGGTTGTAAGATCGGGTTTCTGGAAATCTTCTTGCTTCGGGATTGCCGCATCGCTTTCCATCGTGAGATTACTCCTCTCAAAATATTGTTCGATCCTCAGTCGCCGGGGCTCTGATTGGACGAGCGCTGCTTCCCATCCACGATCGCCCGCTTGCGGTGTTGCGGGCAACAGCAAACGATGCGCCGAAGAAACCAATAGAACATCACCCATTTCGAGGTCCGCCAACTCCTGCAAACTTAAATCGGAGTAGCCAACGGTGGCGAATATATGCCATGACACCGATATATCCGGAAACTGGCCGCCGCCGCGCACGCGATGAATCTCTTTCAGCAAGCGGCCAGGCAGGAATACCTCGATGACTCCGGCTGCTCCAGTCAAATCCAGCACGTATTCAATAGAAACTCCCGGTTCGTCTTTTGGCGGCGCTTCAAATGGAACGAGCGAAAAGTGGAAGGGAAATTTGAGCTCGCGGTTTGCGCGTTCCAGCAGTGAGAGCAGCAAAAACTCGAACAGGCCATTATCAGCCGGAAAAATATGCTCAGGCTCGGCTTGGCTGATTCGATACAGCAGAGACTTGAGAAGATCTGCCGATACGCGCAGGCCGGCCGATCCAACATCCGGCGAAATTCTAATCGTGAAAAGCCGCGCTCCTCCAAACTCATGCGACCATCTCTCCGTAGAGGTGATGACCCTCGGCGCACCGCCGGCCACACGAATGGCGTCCTGCCGCTGCCAGACTTGCTGGCTAGAAAAACTGAACTGATGCGGGAAGATCAGGAACTGCGCGCCTTCCTTCAGCAGAACGGGCTTATGCGGCTCAAGCTTCACATCATTCAGATAAGTTCCGTTTGCGCTGCCGAGGTCTTCCAGAAAATAGCGCCGTTCCTGGCTCACAATTCGCGCGTGATGACGGCCGACTCCCGCAACTGAAACCACTATGTCGTTATCCGGCTCTCTGCCGATACTGATGCTCTCTTTTCGAAAGCTCAGTGTCAGAGAGTCCCCGGATTCAATCTGGTTCTTCTGCTGCAGCACGATGAAGCGCTCGCCTGGCGCGTCGAGCAGCGCGGCTAATCCTTCCTGAAGCCACAATCCCCAATCGGCATCTGTACGAAACACATCGGCAAAACGGTTGATTAACTCGACCACGGTCCGCGAATAGGACTTCAAACCGTCGAAGACGCCAAGCGCCGCCGCAGATCCAAGCAAACTCATCCGGGCCGCCTGCTCACTTCAAGTTGCGTCACCCGGATGCCCTTACTCTCCAGGGCTAAACGAAGGCTGCCCAGGTTTTTTTGCACTAAACCGGCCACACGCGGGACGGGAGTTAAGAAATTTATCGCAACCTGCCCTTGCTCCGTACTCCGCAAGCTCACTCGCAAGCCTTGGAGCGTTTGAGAGTTGAACTGGATTTCGACCGACCGTGCACCGTTCGATCGGTGAGAGGAGATGTGATCTACAATTTCCGCAGCCAGGCGCTCCAGGTCTGCCGAAGCTGGAGCAGTGAAAATGCGCTCCGACTGGGGCGTTACATCGCGCATGGCAGAGCTTTGGTTCTCGCCGGCCAGATTGAATTGGGGCCCTGATTCCCCCCGGCTTCGCTCAAGTATCTTGGAGAAACGGTCGCTCTTCTCTGTCTTGGCTTTGACGGCTGAAATCTCGTGCCGGCCTTCCGTACTCGTTTTCTGGACTCTCATTGACCGGACCTCCGGCTAAGATACATCGCGGTTCCCAACTCGTCTTGTTCGCTTGCTTCCTTTTTTGCCGCTTCGGCAAAGAAACGCTTCTCCAGTTTCGTGCGATACCGGTTCAGCTTTTCCGCCTCGCGAAAACACTCCAGAGCGTAAGCCTGCGCATTGTCCAGATTCATTTGGGCCTCCTCTACTGCGAATTGCTGGATCAGCGTTTGCTCATGCGCCGCGCTCAGATCCTGCCGCAGGGCCGCGAAATAGTCGTTTTTGCGCTGAACATCGGCGCCGAGATTATTTCCCGTGTTTAGCAACAATTCTTCCCGCGTGCGCACGATTGCCTGTTGAATGCGTTCTTCGCGTTCGGCCAACTGCAGGTGAATGCTTTGCTGCTCCTCCAGAATTCGTCGTTTTTCGGCCGCGGCGACCCTGGCTTTTGCTTCCATATCCACTTTCTGATCGAGCAGCGTTTGCAATCGAAAAGTAAATACTGCCACTACTGATTCCTCAGAATATGGATTTCAACTGCTCGACCGCCTGCGTCGCGGAGGAGCACTCGCTGACGGTTTGTTGCAGGAAAGAATTCACGGCGCCGATCTTGGCAATGGCGAAATCTACTTTGAGATCGCTACCCGGACGATAAGCTCCCAGCAAAATCAGATCTTTCTGCTTTGTGTAGGTGGCCAGCACTTCGCGCGCCTTCGCGGCAGCTTCGCGATGGAAACCGTCCGTTATGGCCGGCATGACGCGGCTGACGCTCTCGAGCACGTCGATCGCGGGAAAGTGCCCCTGGGCGGCCAAATCGCGGGACATCACGATATGGCCGTCGAGAATCGAGCGCACTTCGTCGGCAACCGGTTCATTCATATCATCGCCTGCAACCAACACGGTATAGAAGGCGGTAATGGAGCCTCGCTCCGAATTGCCCGTCCGTTCGAGAAGCTTGGCGAGTTCGGCGAATACCGAGGGAGTGTAGCCGGCTCTTGCGGGCGGTTCGCCTGAAGCCAGGCCAACTTCACGTTGCGCACGCGCAAAACGCGTCACCGAATCCATCATTAGGAGAACACGTTTGCCGCGGCCTCGGAAATACTCGGCAATTGCGGTGCCGACGTACGCGCATTTCAGTCGCACCAGAGATGGTTCGCTCGAAGTCGCGCACACCACGACTGAGCGTTTCAGCCCTTCCTGGCCCAGGCTTTCTTCCAGGAAATCGCGGACTTCGCGGCCGCGCTCGCCGACCAGCGTAATGACGCTCACGTCAGCGTCGGTGTTGCGTGCAATCATTCCAAGTAACGTACTCTTACCCACTCCGGCCGCAGCGAATAAACCAATTCGCTGGCCTTCTCCGCACGTGAGGATTGAATCGATGGCTCTGACGCCGATGGAGATAGGCTTCGTGATGCGGTTTCGGTGCAGCGGGTCGGGCGGCCGGCCATAGACCGGATATTCCTCGAAGCAATCGAGCGGTCCTTTTTCCGCGGCGTCCATTGGTTCGCCCAACCCGTTAAGCACGCGGCCCAGCAACGCCTCCCCTGTTCGAATCGTTAAGGAGCGACCGGTGGGAACCACTTCGCTCTCCGGGCCGATATCCGACAATTCCCCTAACGGCATGAGGAGCACATCGCCGCCCTGAAACCCCACGACTTCCGCTTTGACCGCCACGGACGATCGCGAATTATGGATCAGGCATAACTCACCGACCTTCGCCTCCGGAACAGTTGCTCTTACGATCAGGCCGATTGCTTCCTTGACGCGCCCTTTCAAAGTTACGGGCGACGCCTGATCGATCTTGCTCAAATACCTGTCGATATCGAGCGTGGATGACGAGCTCATGTTGCAGTCTTCAAAGTAAGCGCGCGTTCTATGTTTTTCAACTGCGTCTCCAAGCGCGCATCGATAATTCCGATTTCGCTCTCCACAATGCAGTCGCCCCTAAATAAAGAAGCATTAGGAACAAGTTCGATCGTACGAGATGCACCGGCTGGAGTGCACAACGCTGACAGACCTTGTCCCAGAGCAGCTACGTCGGCCGGGTGCACCTGAATGGTGAGAGTCTTAGCCCGGCGTACCGCACCAACTGCTTCAGCGACGATGCCTGCAATCGCATCGGGCGCTATGTGCAACTCCGCACCGATCAGCTTTTCGGCAATACGCACAGCCAGCTTGAGCAAAGCCGTCTCATTGCCGGCCAGATAAGCATCGCGCGTTATCCGAGCGTTTGAGAGTGCGTCATACCATTGAGCAGCGCCGCTCTGGTACCCTTCTTTCATGGCCGAATCGAAAATGTCTTGCGCCTTCCGGCGCGCTTCGGCAAGGATGTGTTGCGCTTCGTTTTCGGCCTGCTCGATAATTTCGTTTGCGTCGCGGCAGGCTATTTGCACACTACGCTTGACGATGACCGGCCGGCCAGTTGCCTCGAGTGTCCTCGCTTTGATCAGATTCGAAGACATGACTCACGCGCCTGCTGTCTTGGGCAGATCTTCCGTGGCGCGCCGTTCGCGCCAGAGTCGCCGAATCCCTTCAGCCGGAATTCCCTTCAATGATTCGAGTACTGCCTTGACCTCTTCCCGCTTGTTTTCCTCGAGCAGCTCCAAGATCTGCACAGCCCGCTCAGCGCCCTTAAGCAGCAGAGCATAGGAGAAGACTTCGGCATAGCTCATACCTGAGATTTTCCCTCAAGGCGGCCATTGCCTTCCAACATCTGAGCCAGTTGGCGCTCAAGTAATCGTATTCGAAAACTGCGCCGCTTGCTTGATACTATTGCGGCGAGCGCCCCGGCGCTGGTAACGGCGGAGAGACCAAGCGCTGCCATGGTGATCCAGTCGCGCGTGGCTAGCGGCCCAAACATGTCGGCCGGTAAAGGTTTCTCATTTGATGTCTTCTGCACAACGTCCACGTTTTCGGCCGCGAGTCCTTCCACGCCTTTTGCCACCAGCCCGCGAATCTCGTCATCGGTGAGCGGCGGCCGATTACCTCGATAACGTACCAGGACGGAGGCAGTTGTCGCGGGTTTGTCTTTCACATCTATCAGTGTGCTGTTATCGGGTAGCACAACATGCACTCTGGCATCCACCACTCCGGGCAGCGACCGAAGCGTTCGGGTCAGTTCTCCGGCCAAACCGACCACCATTCGAGCCTTCTCTTCTGCGGCGGTCGGAATCATCCCGGAGTTCTTGAACACATTGTCCAATCCGGCGACTGTCTCGTGCGGCAGGCCATGTTCGCGTAGTATTTTCCAGGCCATTACGTTCTTATCGCTGCCGCCTCGGATTCTTACCTGCCACGTTGCGCTCTCTCGTTTGCCCGTTGTCTCGGGCTCGGCAAAGGCGTCCATGCCGCCCTCGCGGAGAGTAACTACAATTTCCTGCGCATCCCGCTGTGATAAGCCCGTCTCAATCGTGCGGCTGCACGCGCTCAATAGAAGCACTACCGGAAGGAGCAACAGGAACCGCTTCATTGTTCTTCTTTAAATGCTAATACCTCAGAGTTGGGTTTGCAGGAGAGATCGAACGCCGTTGGTGGTTTGGTCGACAACTTTGGAGACCAGTTCCAACTCCTCATCAAGCTGATAAATGTCGTTTTGCAGTCTGAGCAGCTGCATCGGATCGTTTTTCGCGGCGCTTTCCTGGAGATGGTCGCCCAGCACGCGGAACTGCACATTCAGTAAATCCAGTCGGTTTTGCAGCGATTCGGCCACGTTCGCTGGCTTGATTGTCGCCGCCCGTGCGTTCAAGTCGGAAAGCGAGCTTCCAGCAGACTCTAATTTAGGCTTCAGGACATTGGCGGATGCGAGCGAAGCGGAAGGCAAAGAGTTCGGGGCAGGAGAGACTCGCTCCGTGGCGAGTTGCCGCGCGACCGGCTGAGGCTGGCTACCGGCATCCGCCTGCATCCTGCTGAACAGGCCTGGAGCCCGTTGCAAAACGGTTCCACCCTGCGCCTCAAGGACTTGTCCCGAATTGATGACGGCGCTCGCGGGCAGGGGAGACATGATGTTACCGGATTATCGAAAGACTGATCGAAGAAGTTGCTGGTTGCCGCCGCAGGAACTAACGGTTACTACAATGTAGTGCTGTACGGAAGCTGTTCCTCAGTATGTCTGCCGGGCAGCTCGCAATGACGAATTTAATTGAGTCGCATATCTCTTATGCCCACGCCGTGGCTGCCGAATTGCTAGCTCGATTTCCAGCCCACGTCGACCGGCAGGACGTCATGGCGGCTGCGGAGTATGGTCTGGTTCAAGCGGCTAACACATACGATCCCGGCAAAGGAGTCGCGTTTACTACCTTCGCCTATTATCGGATTCGCGGAGCTGTGTTCGATTTGCTTCGGGAAACTATTAAGAGCGCCCGGTTCGAAGCGGCAGCGAACGAATACATGATGGATTATTCGGCCGGCGGAGGCATTCCCTCTGATGCTGAAGTGAAAACTGTGGCAACGGGAATCGTCGCCAGCTACTTTCTTTCGATAGATCCTTCGCCGGGGTCCCCGAGCGCTGAGGCGCCGATCGATACCTTGCTGCGGCAGGAACAGGAGAAAGGGATCCGAAATGCTCTGAAAACGCTTCCCGAAAAGAATCGAAAGGTGTTGGAAGCCTATTATTTCGAAGATCTCACCTTAGAAGAGATCGGGAAGCAATTGGGACTCTCGAAATCCTGGGTGTCGCGGATGCATGCCAAAGGACTGGAAATGCTGCGCCCCGCCGTGGAACGGGCGCTTTCTTCACGGGCTGCAAGGAGCGCGGAAAACACGCAGCGGTGATGAGTCGCTGCCGGCTTGAAAGCGCAAATTCGGTTATGCAACGCAAAGGCGGCCGCGCGTATCTTGCTCCTCAGAGATAATGTTGTACTGGGTGTCTCAGGCAAACGCTCTTCGAGGGGTTCTGAGATCGACGTTGCAGGCAAAATGCAGTCTTTCGATCACAGTCTAGCCGCCTATTTTGGGGACGGACCGGCCGATTCCTCAGTCCTGCGGATCTTCCATCGGGTGCTCGCAGCGGTTGATGCCATTTACGCAGCGGGCAAATCGCACCCTCCTTTATCCCCGCAAACGATTCGACTCGACGATTCCAAACAGCCGCATATTCCCTGCTTCAATCGGGCGCATCAAACGACCGATACCGTTGCCTTCGGATCTGTCAAGTACTCTGCGCCGGAAGCATTTCTGCACAACGGCGATAGCTCTTTTGGCGAGGCGGCCGACTGCTACGTGCTGGGATTCATCTTTTACGAAATTCTGATCGGCAAGCGGTTGTTCCTTGCGCAATTTGCAGCTCTCGAGAATGGTCCGCCCTCGCTTTGGCTCAAGTGGCACGCGGACAAAACGGTAAAGGTGCGTCCACTGACCGAGCTTCGGCCGAACCTTGGGCATTTCGCGAGGCTGATTGATGGAATGATGGAGAAGGACTCAAGCAAACGCAGTAAAAGCATTTCGCAGGTATTGGACGCATTTTCGACCGTCGAAGCGCAAACGACGTACCATGGCGATACTGTCGCGCGGCCGGCTTCTGGGCCGAAACTCCGCTTCGACCTTGTGCGCAATAGAGCGACCAGTGCCGCAGCGTGGCTCGCGACCCGGTTCTCAAAATTTCGTAAGTTGTACCTCGGCGCTGGTGTGCTGCTTGCTATTGCGATCACGGTATTCGCGGCTTTGCTGGTGCATCGCGAGATCCATTCATTGAGCGTCGGACAGCGTACGCCTAAATCCAAACCTAGCGCAGCGCCGCCGTTGCCGGCGCAGCAGAAACCGTCGGCAATTGCTGCGGCTAAAACCGAAAGCGCGCCGTCCGTTCCAGCTCAGCGCGAATTGAGTTTGCAGATCGAGCCGCACTTACCTTCCGGCGCTCTCCTGTTGCTCGATGATCTTCAGCCTTTGGTTCTTGCCCAAAACAGAGTGTTCACCCAAAAAGTCACTCCTGGATCACATAAAGTCAGGTTCGTGACACGCTCGAAAGCTTCTTTGAGTTTCCGGTTCAACATCGGAGAAGGCGACATCTCTTTTGTCGAACTTCCAAAGGCGCAATCTCTCCGCTACGTGTTGCTCGCTTCGAACGCGAACTCGGCAAAGGTATACGCGACCCCGGAGACGCGCGCCGGCTTATCCGGGCAAGGCTACGAAGCTGTGCCGGAAGGCGGGCTCGTGATCGCGAATAACCAGGTTGTCACCGTGAGTTTAGGCCAGGACTCCAAAGCGCAGATTCACCTCGATCCATTACCGCCGGGATCGATCAGAGTGGTTGTTGAGCCAGGCGCAGCGGCCTTGCTCGTTCCGGTCGAAATCAGCGCGAACGTGCCGGACGCCGACATAGTAATTAATGGCAAAAAACTAACGCACAAATTGCAAAACGGCGTTCGTGCGGTGCGGCTGCCAGTCGGCGAATATCACGTCAAGCTCATTCGTCCCGAATACCAGGATTCCAGGGAAGAGGATCTTGTTCTCAGTGGCAATGAGCAACGGCGACAACTGCAATTTACGTTGGTTCCAATCGTGAGCCCGTCGAAGCTTGCGGTCAGTGCCGTTCCGGAGCACGGTTCGGCGCTCGGCGCCGGACCAAACGGCGACAGACAAGCAATACAGCAGTTCGGGAAAATCACCTTCCATCTTCGGCCTGATGCCGGGCAGATAAGCTGCCGTCGAGAAGACGATTCGCAGGTGCAGGATTGCGCCAACAATCAGGCATGTCTTTTGCGCACGGGCGCCTATGAGATAACTGCGAAAGCGGACGGCTTCAAAACGGAAGTCAAGCACATTGCGATCGGAGCAGGCGACGACAAGCCGTATGAATGGAAGCTCGAAGCCGTCCAATCAGCAGCGCTGAATCCCCTCAACTTTTTCGAAAATGGTCACGCCTGGACGGTAGACTCGACCGGGTGGTGGACTAAATCCGAACCAGGCTACAGCTTTATGCGGGCGCATCAAGGGATCTTTGTTTTGGAGGTCCTTAAACACACCGGGATTTTTGCCAGCAAGAAAGTATCGCTGGTCGTCAACTACAAGAACGACGCTAACCGCGTGCTCTATACGATCGACGAGCACAAAATCCGCAGAAATGAGCGCGCTCCCGGGATTGAGATGGCAGACTATCTGATCGCTTACGAAATTGCCCCCAAAGCGAATTACCGGTTCACTCTGGAGCTGTCAACCGACCGCGTGACCATTCGCGACGCGGAAGGTAAGATTTTGGACAATCTTGCGCGGACAAACGCTGTCACAGGGAAGGTCGGGTTTTCGGGCAAGCTAAAACTTAGGGTCATTCAGGCCAAGTATTCGCAATAGCGTATCGTCAATGCCGGGCGGCCGTGCTGCTGGAACTCTCGAAGCGTGGTGTCGAAAATCCGCAACTGTAGGTCTCACCGCACCGATAACTAAGTAGCTGGCAAAGGGCCGGTCGCCCAGCCCTCAAGGGTGGAAGCAATCGCCAGCGTTTACTGAGAAAGTCAGGCAGAATTTAACCGCCCACAGAAAGGAAGATGCCGCGTATGTTCTATTTAACATCGGTTACTCCTGGAGCCGGTCCATCGACGACTACAGACCCCTCGCCTCAAAATTGGTCTCCCGAAAACGACCAACTGGTTAAAAACGATATCAACAAAGCTATGAACTACGCTCATGGAAATATCGAGCAAGCCTTTACCTATCTTCGGGACAAACGCGATCAGCCCAGCAACTATTACGACACCAATTTAGCTCTTGCCGCCGATTACCTGAGAGCGCGTTGGGATACGCAACGGCATGGTCCGGAGGCGGAAACTCAAGCGATCAACACCTATATGGCGGCCAAGCGCCTGGGACTCGCGCCGAAGGAAGGACCGGGTCCGATCTCGCCCTATTCGGATAAAGAGCGGTCGCTCATGCTGAAGGGCGTCCAAGACGAAGCTCAGCAGATGCCGCTCCTTGAACGGCTGGCCTGGGACCTGCCGAATCCATTCTTTCCCGGCACTACTGTCGGCCAAGTTAAAGCCGTGATCGATAACATCCCACACCTCGGGTGAACGACCACGGGCTCGACATCGGCCAAGGCGCCGAAGTCGCTACATGTTTATATGGGTTCATTACGAGTTCGGTCGCGCCAAAGGGCGTCCGTTATTCGCAAGAATGAAGTCGTCTGCAAGACTTACAAAGATATTGGCCTCGGCTTCTTCGGGGAGGCGTGCGGGCGAAGCTCGCCTGCGCTGTTTTATCGGCAAACCACTCGGTGACGCAGCAGCGAATGCCTCGGTGCCAGCGGAGATCGTTGTGGGTTCCCCGAAGGAGCCTTTCCGTGCGGAATAGGAATCCCGAAGGAGCGGTCACGCCGCCCTCGCGCCTGCGCTGCGCGATCTACACGCGCAAATCGACCGAAGAAGGCCTCGATCAGGAGTTTAACTCGCTTGACGCGCAGCGCGAAGCGGCCGAAGCGTTCATCCTGAGTCAGCGGCGTGAAGGCTGGATCGCACTTCCCCAGTTGTATGATGATGGCGGCTTCACGGGCGCCAACACCGATCGCCCGGCTTTGAACAAGGCTGCTTGCGGACGTCGAAGCGGGAGAACTCGATTGCGTGGTGGTGTATAAAGTTGACCGCCTCAGCCGCTCTTTGCTGGACTTTACCCGCATCCTGAGCCTCTTTGAGAAGCACAAGGTCAGTTTCGTTGCCGTCACCCAGCAGTTCAATCCAGCACCTCGCTGGGCAGATTGACTTTGAACATCCTGCTCTCGTTTGCACAATTCGAACGGGAGCTGATCGGAGAAAGAACGCGTGACAAGATGTCCGCCGCTCGGAAGAAAGGGAAATGGGTGGGCGGATGCCCGGTGCTGGGCTATGACGTAGACCCTGGCGGGGGAGCCTTGGTCGTCAACGAGGAAGAGGCCGAAACGGTAAGGAGCATCTTTACATTGTTCGAGCAACATTGTTCGGCGGTCGGCACTCTAGCGGAGATCGAGCGCCGGGGCTGGAGACTGAAGAGCTGGACACGGAAAACGGGTAACTTCCGGCAGGGCGGTCCGTTTGACAACACTTCGCTCAGAAGGCTGTTGACGAATGTCCTGTACATAGGCTCCATCCAGCACAAGGGTCAGGCCTATCCGGGCGAACACGCCGCTATTCTCGATCGTGGGTTATGGGATCGCGTGCAGGCGATGATGACGCATCGGGCGACGTTTGCGCGAGGGAAAGCACGGAACAAACACCACGCTCTGCTGAATGGACTGCTCCACTGTGACTCCTGCGGGACGCGTACGCCGCAACGATTGGCTTCCCAGGATGTCGCTGGACTCGAAGATTCCCACTTCGTCGGCAAACGCTTTGTCACTGGTAAGCGTCCCGGAGGCCTCCTTGTCTCCCGGGTTCACCATAGCGGAGCCGGTCAGTTCCACCGACACAGCGCCGAAGGCGACCTTGCCGCGCACTTGCACGGATTCGCCGGCGCGGCAGGCCGCCGTGGTGACCGCGAATTTGGCGGAAACGGTGAGCTTGTTATTGCGCGCGTAGGATACGGGGGATTGATCGGCGCGGCCGCCCACCCATTCCGGCGTGGGGAAGTCGGCGAGCGTGTCCTTTTCCGTGGATACAACGGCAAGTTGAATCCTTGGACCAGATCAGCCCCGCCGCCTAACCAAGCCGTTTTTCAAGAGGGGCGCTCGGATCGGATTTGAGTTCGGGATGTTTCGAAATCTGCCGGTACATACTCGGGATCTGAGCGAACGTCGGTTGTATGTGACTCTTCGCCTACAGAAGTGGCTAATCAATTGGGTCGTCAATCACTCATGACGACGCCCACCAGCACGAAACCATAAACCTCAATACACAACGGGTTCTATTCGGTTTGTGAACTCCGGCAAAGCGGCACGCCCAGTGCTGCGCCGGAGTTTTCGTGCGTTAAGACCTATCCATCTTGCGCTAAAACACACGCCACGCTGACAGAAATGGCCAAAACTACTCCGGGTCAGACGGAACAGTGGATTTTTACGAGCCGTTCATAGCGTTCGCCGTATGCAAATTGCGCTGATTCAGAGCCCGGCACCTCCGCCAGCCATTCCAGGGTGCCTTGGTGGGGCTTCCGTTGCCGCCGAGCGATCAGCAGGCTCTGATCATCAGTGATCTTCCCGAAGTTTCTGGCAGTTTTGAATATCTCATCGGAGATCTCCCGCAAGGGTCGAGATGATAATCGCATCAGAATGGTGGAGATATAAGAATCTCCCAGCTCCCGGTTCTTCGAGTCGAACACTTCGGTCAAGCCGTCGGTCACGATCGCCAGCATGTCGCCGGGTTCGAAGTCGATGGCTGCAGTCTCATAGGACGTACCGGGAAACATCGCCACAGGCAGATTCTCAACCGAGTGTCGTGCAACTGTGTTGCGATGTAAGTGGAAGATGGGTGGATGACCAGCAGCAGAATAAGTGACTTGCTTATCCTCGTTGATCAGAATATAGGCGAAGGTGGCGTAGGACGCCGGCCCGGTCAACGGCGCCAGAACACGATTGACAGCCTCAAGAAGGCCTTCCCCTGGCGGGCAGCTTGTCGTTAGATGCATGTGGACCGCCGCCTTGACCATACTCATCAGCACTCCAGCACCGACCCCATGACCGGCCACGTCGGCCGCATAGGCTAACAGGTAACCATTAACTGCTGTCGCGTCGATCAGATCACCACCCACGCTTCCGCTCGGCACGGAAATTCCGAATACTTCAATTTCTTTTTCATCGATCGCAATCGGCGGTGCTAAGTCCTGTTGAATGCGGGATGCCAGCTCGATCTCCGTGTGCGCCGCGTAATACCGTCTACCCTCCATCCGAAAGAAGGTTCCAAACCACCCATAGCTGAACAGAACAAAGACAATAATCAAGCCCGCGTGTACAGCAACGTGTGCTCTCCATTCAGAGAAGGTGAAAACATTGTTCTGAGGAGGAGAGAAGTGCGGCGCAAGCATAAACCAGGTAAGCTGAAGCACCGCGACGAGAATGATAGGCCGTAATGTTTGGCGATAAACCAGCAGCACGCAAACTACCGCAAAGCTGGAGGCGCTAACGATTTTGCCTACCAACGTGGCCGTGTTGGAGTGCTCCAGGTCGAAAAGGTCATTCACAACTCCTATTGCGGCAAACGTAAATGCGACTGCAAGGCAGAAGATTGCAAATGACCGCGCCGGCATCGTTCGAAAGATCTCTTCGCGAACTCTCCAAGATTTACTAACGCGGGTTTTCTGTGCCATGCTCCTCCGAACCGATATACAGGACGCCGTAAACAACTTGTCAGACCCATTTACTTCGGCGGCACCATAGCGGAGCCGCCATGGGCAAAAGTTCTTTAGCCGAGCGCTTCTTTTGGAGCGCTTTCCTAGTCATCTCAATGCTCGCTTCCCATTCGGATTCAGTGATCTGCAGTCCGGCGTGTGAGGCCCGCATATCTCGCCCCATATAAAAGCAAGGTCCCCCGGATGCTGAACAAATCAGGTCGACCGTCAACTGCTGAGCTCGCCGGCGTGAGTCGAGGCCGCGTCCTGCGCCAAAACGTGCAAATCGGGAATCTGCTCTCATAAATGCGAAGAAATCGTCGATAATGCCGACAATGACATCATAGCCACCGATCCGCTTGTACAGTGAAGCCTCTGGTGTGTCATTGCGAACGTCCAGCTGGCCATTATGCGACGCTTGCCGTTACGCGCAAAGCCGGAACTTGAGCGGCCGTCACGCTTTGCGGCGGGCATATCCGCCCGATTTTTCAGCCACGCAATTGGTGGCTCGTCGGCCTCGCCCACTAAATGGATTTCCAGTTTGCTTGCGGGCACGACTCCGACAACGCTTCCGCGAGCAAGGTGGTGGGCGTCAACCAAAGGTGCATGCCTCGGCGGAGACACTGAGAACGTTACCTCAGACCGGGAGCCCAGGGCGATTTTAGATGTCGTGGGCAGGAATCCCCTCTAGTTTAGCGGTCCGGATCCCTCCGATCTGCTGACGGTTCTAAAACCATCGGCGGAAACCGGGAAGCCGTCGTTCTCGGCCTCGTCTCCCCATCCGTTACACCATAGTTCATGTCGCTATAACAGTGCTCCTGCGTTACAGCTATCAGCTTTACGGGTCGCTTGACTTCATTACGACGACTTCGTTGCTCGCAGCGCTGTGGCAGGAGAACCGGTGCGAGCAAGGTGGTGGGCGTCAACCAAAGGTGCATGCCTCGGCGGAGACACTGAGAACGTTACCTCAGACGGGGAGCCCAGGGCGATTTTCGGGTAAGCGAGGGAGCG
>DATBDT010000023.1:0-5524 GCA_036269815.1 Bryobacteraceae bacterium | reverse complement strand
CAGGGTTGGGGATTTTCTTGGGGGCAACGCTTAACTCCAAAATGATTGACGGCCAGAGGCTCCAAACGTCAACTAATTATTTAGTTGCGGCGCGGCGGCCGATTGGTTGCCAAGCCCCTTCCAAGGAATACTCCTCACCACCGATGCCGAGGGCGCTTAGTGGTGCTTGTTGATTCCAATCGAAATTCACACAATGTTCAAAGTGCGTTCATTGAGCCTTAACCTACCGCAAGTTACGATCAGCTCACCCAGGCAATAAACTTTATTGAATCGATTCCCAAGACAAGTTTTCTAGCATCTAGCAGTACATCTTTCTTTCATCAGGAGAAGAAAAATGAAGCATGCCATGGCTTTGGCGCTTTCGTTCGCGCTTGCGCTAAGCGTCGTCGGGGCACAGGCCCAAACTACAACGTCCGCCAGAAAGAAGAGAGCGACGGCAGCGAGGACCGATTCGGCTGTCGCGCAGCAACTCGGCGAACTGAAACAGGCACTCGATGCGCAGCAACAGCAAATCAAGCAGTTGAGCGATCAGATACAAGGGCGCGACCAGCAGATTCAGCAACTCGAGCAGAAGCTCGACCAGAGCCAGTCGGCGACCTCGGCAGCCCAGTCCAAGGCAGATGCGGCGGCTTCGCAGTCTGCCCAACAGGCCCAGGATGTTTCGTCTTTGAAGACTGATGTTACGGACCTTAAGACTAACAACACCAATTCCGCGCTCAGTTTGCAGGAAACTCAAAAGACCATTCAGGAGT
This sequence comes from Bryobacteraceae bacterium, assembly GCA_036269815.1. Taxonomy (GTDB): domain Bacteria; phylum Acidobacteriota; class Terriglobia; order Bryobacterales; family Bryobacteraceae; genus Bog-105. Next base: position 4,772 of record DATBDT010000023.1, on the reverse strand, counting down.
TGGGGAGCCCAGTTGCGATTCGTTATAAGGGCATCACCATTACGCCAGGCGGCTTTGTAGCAGCGGAAACCGTTAATCGGACAAGGGCAACAAGCTCGGATATCAACACGCCCTTCAACAGCATTCCGTACACGGCCAACGCGCTGTCGAAAGTCGGGGAGACGAACTTAACTGCGCGGCAGAGCCGTCTTAGCCTGCTCGGTGAAAGCAAAGTGGGCGAGACGAAGCTGACCGGCTACTGGGAGGCTGACTGGCTGGGCACCGGTGTTACGTCGAACAACCGGCAAAGCAACAGCTATGTCATGCGTCAGCGCGTTATCTACGGGCAGGCGGCATTCAAGAGTGGCCTGAGTGTCACAGCCGGACAGATGTGGTCATTGCTAACTGAAAACAGGAAGGGAATTCAGAATCGCAATGAAGTATCTCCGCTCACGATCGATCCCCAGTACAACGTCGGTTTCAGCTGGGCCCGTCAGTACGGCGTGCGCCTGGTACAGGATTTCGGCGGAAAATTCGCTTTGGGCGTTTCTGTTGAAGGCCCACAAGCAACGATCGGTGGACGCGGCTTCTCTTCGATTGCAACGAATCTTGCTGGAGTCACGACTGCTACTGGCGGGAATACGTTCCTGAATGCCCCCGGCTCTGGCGGCGGCTTATTCAACTTCGCCGATACCTCAGGCTACACGGTCAACAAAGCCCCAGACATCATCGTGAAGGCAGCGATCGACCCAGGCTGGGGTCATTACGAAGTGTTTGGACTCTTTAGCGACTTCCGCAATCGCGTCTATCCATGCGGAGTGGTGGGAAGTACGCTTACCGATACGGTGCCGGGAACCACAAGCCTGCCCTGCCCGATCGATGGGACGACGTCTCCCAGCGGAGCTGGCGCATTCAATGACACCCGCAGCGGCGGGGGCTTCGGTGCTAACTTCCGGATCCCGATCATAGCCAAAAAACTAGAGTTTGCTGGCCAGGGTCTTGCCGGAGATGGAGTTGGCCGTTACGGTTCAGCTCAGATTCCCGACCTCACCTTCCGTCCGAATGGTACAGAAGCTTTGATCCGCACGGCCCATGGATTGGCGGGGTTGGAAGGCCATACCAAGAAACTGGATGCGTACGCTTACGTCGGGGGCGAGTATGGAGCGCGCGCGTCCTACACCGGATACGATTCAATCACCGTTACCAAGACACCGGCGATTCCAGCCAACGCTGCCGCGCCGACTGGGATTCCTGCCACCACCGCAACCAAGATTTCGGCCACGGGAATCGGTGGCTACGGTTCACCCTTTGCCACCAACAGCGGTTGCCAAAAGGAGCTACCGCCATCTAACAGTTTGGGTCAGTTCCCGCCGGCATCAACTCCGTTCACGCCATCTTCGGGTGCGAGTTGCGCCGGCGATACACGCCTGATCGGGGAAGGAACACTTGGGTTCTGGTACAAGTTCTACAACGGACCCAAAGGCGGTTTCCGATTTGGCGTGCAGTACTCCTACTTTGAGAAGTACGGCTGGTCGGGAAACGGCAATGTGGCCGGAGCTCCCGGAATTGCGCCCAAAGCAGTGGATAACATGATTTGGACGTCGATTCGGTACTACCTGCCGTAATTCGATGTTTGGCCAAACTACTTCGGCGCGGCCAGAAAGCCGCGCCGATTTTCTTACGGAAACTTCGCTTGGAAGCGCGGGATACACGGTTGTTTGCGCAACGGACATTTAGTGACGGACATCTAAAGAAACTGGTTAATCTACTGGGTGCGGTGAAGGTTCAATTTGCCGGCACTCTGTCTTACTTGCCGCGCACTATATAATGTGATTTCGTTGTCACATACTGATTACATCACCATGCCGCTGGTTGGAGAAAATCAACTGGCCGAACGGCCCCTTCTAAGTTGGCGCGGCGTTCTGATTCTTGTTGCGGCGTTTGCGATCACGCTGTCGCTGGCTAACCGGGTCTTCGAAGGCCAAATCTTTAACACTCCGACGGCTCACTCTGGGCTGGCTCATGCCAAGATCCAGCATCGCGATACCGATGCCGCGCAATGGGTCCCGCCCGTAGCGACATTTACGATTCTCTGGAGTTCTGAATCGTCAGCCGCTGTCGAGATTTCTGATCCACTCTACTCACGCCCGCATTACGAATCTCTCTACAATCGCCCCCCTCCTGTCAGCTAAATTCTCCCGAACAACTTGGAGGGTCTGAAAGCCCGGACCTCGCTGTAACAACACATTCGGTCTGAACCTCGCACCGGTACAGGTTCGGGAACGGTTGCTCACGTGACTCGCGCACTCCGATTTACTCCAATTCAGGAAATGACAAATGAGAAATAATCGCAAGTTTTACGTCGTCGGCGCAATTACGTTGACGATTGTGGGCTTGGCCTGGTTTTTGTTCAACAGCCACCGCGTGCGGGCGAGTCAGCTTGAAACTCCATTAGCTGAAACGGCACCGGTCGTGCTTGCAGAACGCAGGCCTATCTCCAATTTGCTGACGCTTTCAGGCGAGTTTCGGCCATTCCAGGAGGTAGATGTTCACGCCAAGATCGCGGGCTATATCCGCAAGATATATGTCGATGTCGGCGATCACATCACAGCCGGTCAAACCCTGGCTGTGCTGGAGGTGCCGGAGCTCAGCGCGCAAGTTCAGGGTGCGGACGCCGCCGTCCGGCGCACGAAAGATGCGATCCGCCGTGCGCAAAGCGATTTGAACCGCGCCGAGTCGCTGCATGCAGCGACGCATCTCGACTACACGCGTCTTAAGCAGGCCTCGGTGGCGCGGCCGGGCCTCATTGCCGAGCAGGAACTCGACGACGCCATGGCCAAGGACAAGGAAGGCGAGGCCCAGATTTCCGCGGACGAAGCGGCATTTTCTGAAGCGCAAAACCAAATGGATATCGCTATTGCTGAGCAGAAGCAGCTTGGGGCCATGAGCGACTACACAAAGATTGTGGCTCCCTTCAACGGCGTTGTGACCAAACGCTTAGTTGACACAGGTGCACTGGTGCAGGCGGGGACGAGTTCTAACACTCAGGCCTTGCCGGTGGTCAGCGTGGCGGAAACCGATCTATTCCGCTTGACTCTGCCGGTGCCTGAATCGGCGGTCCCTTCAGTACGTCTGGGCACCAGCGTCAAAGTCCACGTGGCGGCGCTCAACCGTGATTTCATCGGCAAGGTCGCGCGTTTTTCTGACGACCTGAATGAGGAGACCCGGACCATGCATACAGAGGTTGATGTTCCCAACAAGAACAGCAGCATCGTGTCGGGAATGTACGCCGATGTGACTCTTACCCTGTCGAACAAGAACGGGGCGCTGGTTGTGCCGGTGCAGGCCATCCGTCACAGCGGTCCGCAAACTTCGGTGCTGGTGGTGAATGCGCGCGATCAGGTCGAGGAACGGGAGGTGCAACTGGGGCTGGAAGAGCCGGATCGAGTCGAAGTACTGTCCGGCCTAATGCCGAATGAGCGGGTGATCGTGGGATCGCAAAATCAGTTCCGCGCTGGAGACAGGGTTGTGCCGCAAGTCGTCACCGCAAAAAATCAGGGTGGTTTTTAATGTCGGGTTTCTCTATTCGCCATCCCTATTTCGTTATTGTCGTTTGCTTAATGATTGCGATCGTCGGCACGGTCGCGCTGGTGCGCATGCCGGTGGACTTATTTCCGCCGATCAACATTCCCGTTGTGGTGGTTGCGACGTTTTATTCCGGCATGCCGCCGGAGCAGATCGAAACCGATATCACCGGGCGCTTCGAGCGGTTCTTCACTCTAGGGAGCAACATTGACCACATCGAGTCGCGCTCGTTGCCAGGTGTGAGCCTGATTAAGGTTTATTTTCAGCCGGGGACCAATGCCGACGCCGACCTGAGCGAGATTTCGAATCTGGCGATGGCGGATTTGCGAAAGCTACCGCCCGGCACATTGCCGCCCGTTGTCCTTAAGTTTGACGCGTCCAGCTTGCCGGTCTGCCTGATTACGCTGAAAGGCGAAGGACTGAACGAGACGCGGCTCCGTGATCTCGGCCAGTACGATGTGCGCAACCAGGTCGCGAATGTACCCGGAGCTTCCGTGCCGCAGCCGTTCGGCGGCAAGTACCGGCAGATCATGGTTTACGTCGATCCGCTAAAGCTGGAAGCCCACCAGCTCAGCGTGATGGACGTGGTCCGGACGGTAAATGACAGCAACCTGATTCTTCCCGCCGGCGACGTCAAGATCGGTCCTTTCGACTACAACCTTTACACCAATAGCCAGCTCCCAAGTGCAAAAGCAATTGATCGGCTGCCGCTGAAGACCGTCGGAGCGGCCTCCGTCCTGGTGCAGGATGTTGGCAAAGCCATGGACGCGCACGAGATTCAAACCAATATCGTGCGCGTGGACGGGCAGCCATCAGTGTATCTTCCCATCCTGAAGCAGGGTGGCGATACCAACACCATCTCGGTGGTGAACGGCATCAAAGACGCAATCGCCGGCTTAAGTGACGTCCCCAAACAGCTCGTTGCCAAGGTGGTTTTTGATCAGTCGGTTTTCGTCAAGAAAGCCATCGAAAACCTTCTTCATGAGGGTGCGATCGGCTTGATCCTCACCGGTCTCATGATTCTGCTTTTCCTCGGCAGCATGCGTGCCACGCTGGCGGTTTTCCTGTCGATCCCGTTGTCGGCCCTGGCGGCGTTCCTCGCCATCAGCTCTCTTGGCGGGTCGGTAAATACGATGGTGCTCGGGGGCCTGGCCCTCGCGTTTTCACGTTTGATTGATAACTCCGTGGTGGTGCTGGAGAATATTTTC
>DATBDT010000011.1:0-31260 GCA_036269815.1 Bryobacteraceae bacterium | reverse complement strand
ATGTCGACTCTGACGACTACCAAGCGTTTCTCGACGATTACACGAATCAATTCGCTCCACGAGCAGGAGAACTGCTCAACGGACACGTTCTCAGCGTCTCTGACAAAGAAGTTATTGTCGATATTGGGCGCAAGATCGAAGGGCTAGTCCCTTCATCGCAGTTTCCGCAAGTAGATGGCCGGCCCGCGGTAAAGGCCGGCGATGTGATCGAAGTCATGATCGATCGCACCGGCGCTCACCCGGAAGGCTACATTCTGCTTTCCTATGAGCGCGCCCATAGCCGCCACACCTGGGAACATCTTGAAAAATCCGCTGCGGAAGGAACGCCCTTAGTCGGACGCGTGCTGAACCGCATCAAGGGCGGTCTTGCTATCGACATTGGGGTGACGGCTTTTCTTCCCAGCTCACAGGTGGAAATTCGCCCTGTGCACAATCTCGATCCGTACGTTGGACGCGAGCTTGAAGTTAAAATTCTTAAGCTGAACCGCCGGCGTGGCAATGCCGTGGTATCGCGCCGCGCGCTGCTTGAACAAAACGCGGCGTCCCGCAAGAGCGAAGCCCTGTCACACTTGTCGGAAGGCGCGATCGTTACGGGGACAGTAAAAAATTTAACGGATTACGGCGCGTTTGTCGACCTGGGCGGCATCGACGGCCTCCTACACGTCAGCGATTTGACCTACGGCAACGTTTCCCATCCTTCATCGATGTTGACGGTCGGCGAGGAGATCACCGTCAAAATCCTGAAATTCGATCCGGATAAAGAGCGGATTTCACTTGGTTTGAAGCAGTTGCATCCCGATCCCTGGCTGAACATTGAGGAACGTTATGCCGCCGGAAGCCGCGTCATCGGGCGAGTAGTCAGCGTTACGGATTACGGCGCTTTTGTCGAATTAGAGCCCGGTGTCGAGGGGTTAATCCATATCTCCGAGATGACCTGGAGCCGGCGTATGAAGCATCCGTCTAAGGTGGTCAAAGCCGGCGACCAAGTGGAAGTTGTCGTGCTGGAAACAAAATCGAAGGATCGGCGCATCTCGCTTGGCATCAAGCAACTGGAGGCGGATCCATGGACCACTGTTGCGGATCGGTACAGTATAGGCTCGGTGGTGGAAGGCCGTGTGCGTAAGCTCTCTGATTTCGGCGCATTTATTGAAATCGAAGAAGGAGTGGACGGGCTTGTGCACATTTCGGACATGTCGTGGACGACTCGTGTTAAGCATCCGTCGGAATTGGTGAAGAAAGGCCAGATCGTTCAAGCCGTCATCCTGAATATAGACGCGTCGAACCGTCGCCTGTCCCTTGGCATGAAGCAGTTACAGCCGGATGCCTGGGAGACGTTCTTCCGAACCCATCAAGTGGGGGATATCGTACGCGGGAAGGTTTGCCGTACGGCGCAGTTTGGTGTTTTTGTCGAATTACTTCCGGGGGTTGAGGGACTCTGCCATAGATCTGAATTGGGCGGAGGCGCCTTAGGGGCCGCGAGGCGGCGCGAGTCGGTTGCCGAAGAGCCGACGCTTACCGTCGGCGTTGAATATGAATTCAAAATTATTAAGTTGCATGAGGCCCAGAAACGAATCGGCCTGAGCCTCAAGGCTATCGGCGACGATTCGGAGGCGAACCGGTTGGGCGAATATCAGCGGCAGGCAGCGGTTGCAACTTCGACCGTCGGTGACGTGATGAAGCAGCATCCTGTTGAAGATAAAGACGAGTTAAGGAAACAGTAACTATGACCAAGGCCGAGTTGATCGAAGAAGTTTCGAAAGTTGTTGAGATGACTCGCAAGGACTCGGAAGAGATTGTTGAGACGATTTTCGACAGCATCGTCGGAAGTCTGCACAAGGGCGAGAAGATCGAGATACGTGGGTTTGGCAGCTTCCGAACCCGGCAGCGTCAACCGCGCGTTGGCCGCAACCCGAAAACGGGCACCCGCGTGGAGGTGCCGTCCAAGCGAATTCCTTATTTCAAGCCCAGCAAAGAACTGCGCGATCTGGTGAATCAAACGGCTCAATCTCCGGAAGGGGCTGCCCATGCGGCAGGCGGCGAGCATACGCCGGAGTCCGCCATCGACGCGGCCCAGCATTAGCATGGATCACTTGTGGACGCCTTGGCGTTCCAAGTACATTCAGGAGCCTCGAGGCATAGGCGGCTGCATCTTCTGTGCCGCCGCCAGCGGGATAGAAGACGAAAAAACGTTAGTAGTACACCGCGGAGACCACTGCTTTGTCCTGCTGAACCGTTATCCCTACACGGTGGGCCACGTCATGGTGGCGCCCTACGTCCATGTGTCCCGCCTCACCCAAGCCGATGATGAGGTAACGGCCGAGATGATGCGGCTTGCTCGCCGGTTGGAGCAGATCCTGGAACAGCTGTATCACCCGAACGGCATGAATCTCGGCCTGAATCTTGGCGAAGCTGCCGGCGCGGGAATTGAGCAACACATCCACCTGCATGTCTTGCCGCGTTGGATCGGCGACGCCAACTTCATGACCACGGTAGCCCAAACCCGCGTTTTACCCGAACTGCTCGAAGACACATACACCAGATTCCGCTCAGCATTCTCCAATTAAATCCGTATCACCCGGATCCAACAGGTCTACGATAGTGCAGAGAGGCCCTTCGCATGCATTCATCGCAGTGTCCGACTCCAACTCGCCGGCAACTCCTGGTTGCAAGTGGCACAGCGGCTATTGCCGCTCTTGGCTCCACAAATCTCTTGAAGGCTGATGCGCCCGCAAGCACCGTTTCCATCACGCGATGCCGCGCTTACGGCGATTTCACAACAAGCCTCGCCCAAGGCTTCGATCAGATCGGCGGGATCGTCAAGCTCGTTCGGGGGAAAACTGTGGCCCTGAAAGTGAACCTGACCGGAAATCCAGCCAAATTCCCGCTCACCCCCGATCTTCCGTATCGCACCAATGCGCAAAGCATCGCGAGTACCGTCCATCTTCTCGCCAAGGCGGGCGCAAAGCGCGTTCGCATCATCGAAAGCTTCTTCCCGGCGGACCAGGACCTTTCGTTATGGGCCCGCTACGGCATCGATGTAAATGCGATCAACAACCTGGGCGTCAAGGTCGATTGGGTGAACGTGCAGAACATTGGACCTTACAAGCAGTACGTGCGCCTCAAAGTGCCGTGGGGCGGTTACATGTACCCGGCCTATCACGTCAATCAGGCCTTCACTGAATGCGACGTCTATGCGTCTCTCTCGAAGATGAAGAATCACTGGCTCGGTGGTGTCACGATGTCGATGAAGAACAACTTCGGCAACACACCGTGCTCTTTGTACGGCGGGGATTGCGGCCCTAGCGGAAATGAGCGGCCGACCTCGGAACGCGGCGCAGTCCTGCATCAGGGAACGACCAAAGCCCCCTCGGGGGTCGATGCGGAATTGCATGCCGAATCGCCGCGCGAACCTGGTTATCGCGTTCCGCGCGTTACTGTCGATCAGGTGGGCATTCGTCCTATTGATCTGGCCATTGTTGACGGCGTAGAAACCGTGCGGGGCGGGGAAGGCCCGTGGCTGCCAGGTCTGGAGCGCATGACGCCCGGCCTCATCCTCGTTGGACGCAATCCAGTCTGCGTCGACTCTGTTGGCATGGCCGTAATGGGCTACGATCCCAAAGGCGATCAGGGCGCAGCTCCCTTTGTGCGCGGCGACAACATGCTCAAGCTCGCCGAAGCCGTAGGTATCGGAACCAACGATCTCAATCGGATTGAAGTGGCGGGCGTCAGCATCAAGGACGCGCGCATCAACTTCGGTCCTGGTCCCGTCGGAAAAACTCTGCGTGAGCTCGCATCGGCATAGTGCGCTGGCGGAAGCCCGGTTTGATGTCTGACGCTCATCACACGGACGTCTTGATCCGCTGTCGCAGAGATATCTGGAATCGGCTGCCCGGCTGAGGACAATGAACATCTCCCTTGCGGGCAAAGTCGCGATCGTGACCGGTGCCTTTTCCGGGATCGGGCTGGCAATCACACACCGCTTTCTCGAATGTGGCGCTGCCGGCTTGGTCGCCGTTGACCGACAACCCGACATTCCCGATGACTTACGGATACTTCGGGAAAAATTCGATTCGAAACTCGTCCTCATTCAAGGAGACGTCGCTGAAGAATCCGCCGCGCAACAGTTCACGCAAGCGGCAATGAATGAGTTTGGCCGAATCGACATCATGGTAAGCAATGCCGCCATCAGTGTGGTGAAGGCCGTTCACGAGCACACATCGGACGAGTGGGACGCGCTGATGAACGTCAATGTAAAGGCCGTGTACTGGGCTGCTCGCCACATCATTCCGATCATGATCGAGCAGCGCGCCGGTCTTATTCTAATCACCGGTTCCATCTCGGGCGAAGCCGGAATTCCGATGCAAGGAGCATACGCCGCCTCCAAGGGCGCGTTGCATCAGATGACACGACAGCTGGCGGTGGAATACGCCAAATACAATATCCGAGTAAACTCCATCGCCTGTGGGACCGTCGATACCCCACTGGTCCATAGTTCTGCCAAAGCGTCGGGCGACGAACAAGGCTTCTGGGACATGCTGCGCCGCAATCACCCGATTGGCCGCGTGGCGACGGCCGAAGAAGTTGCGGCATTTTTCGCTTACATGGCGAGCGACTATGCAACCTTCTTTACCGGGTCCGTTCTGATGATGGATGGCGGTTATACAGCTCAATAGCGCAAAAGAATAAGGTCGCGGCCGAGATCACGCGTACGGCGATGCCAGTGTATAGAGCGCTACTGTTGCAGCGTCCGTTCCTTCAAAGTCGGTCAGCCTTGCCGGAGGAGGAGATTGAACTCGCCGTTCTTTGCGTCCAGGATGACCGTGCTTCCAGGAGGGATCTGACCTTGTGAGGCGAGCGAGGCCACTGGTTGGATGAAGTTGCGCTGTACAGTTCTCTTTAATTCGCGAGCGCCGAATTCCAGGCTGATTCCGTGTTCGAGCAAAAGGCTACGACCGGCCAACGTGCATTGCAGGCGGAATCCCTGGCTGCCGAGGCGTTTGAGTATCAGACGGGTAAACCCGACGAAGATCTGATCGAGGATCAGCTCGCAGGCGTCGCGCGTGAGTGGCTTATAGGTGATAACCGAATCGATGCGGTTTACGAATTCTGGCGAGAACTTTTGACGCACCGCCTGCATCCCGATTTGCCCGACCCGGGAAGGCTCTTCAGTCTGCGTGGGAACCATTGCTTCGAATCCGAAATCGGGTTTGTTGAAGCGCTGGATTGCTTTCGCGCCAACGTTGCTGGTGAGGAAGATCAGACACTTTTCAAAGTTGACGGATGTGTTGTCGCCGAGGCGCAGGGTTGCTTTATCCAGAATTCCCAGCAGGAGGCGCGTCATCGACGGCGCGGCTTTCTCGATTTCATCAAAGAGAACGATGGAAATGTCGGACTCTTCGCTGGCTATGCTGTTCAACTTTTGCTGATTGAGTAACGCCTGCGTTTCGCGATGCCCCAGGTAGCCGGGAGGAGCTCCAATGAGCTTGGCGACCTCGTGTTCCATCTGGAACTCACCGCAATCCACGCGCAACAAATTTTTGCTGCTTCCGTGAAGAACTTCGGCGAGAGCTTCGACGGTGCGCGTTTTACCGGTTCCGGTGGGACCCAGAAGGAGGACCACGCCGATGGGCCGTCCCTCCGGGGAGAGGCTTGCCTGGTGCATCTGGACGTAAGGAACAATCTTTTCGATTGCGTCGGACTGACCGACCAGGAGGTCGCTCAATTTTTCGGTCAACCGGTCCTTGCGCTCGGGGGGGATAGGACGTCTGGTTCGTCCCGACAGTGTGTAAGATCGCATCCGCCTCGTGTGGTTTCGTCGGGCGGCAGGGCCCTCGGAAAGCAGTTCCTTTCGCACACGAGTTTAGGAGTCGCAGCCGCGGGCTGGAGATGCGAGCGGACACGCGGGAGCGGGGGCGTGGGAGGAGAGGCTTTGGTTTCAGCGACATCGGTGACTCCAAGAGGCCGCAGAATTTTTTCGCAAACCTGTGACCGGTGATTGCATTAGGGTCGCGAGATGAGGAGCCGTTGGGTTCGCGCTCTTCACATCATGGCCACAGGTGGTGCCGGTTCGTCCGGCGAGCCAGCGTTCCCCGAAGGAAATCGGATGAGAACAACCGCCAGAAGCGCGAGAACGATTAACCCGACCAGATAAGACGGATGCTCGAAAACTTGAAGGTGAGCTAATGTTTGCTTCGGAAGGAATTGCATTCCCGCCCAGACGAGGCCGAGAATGGCTTCGCCGGCGATGAACCCGGAGGCGATGAGAATCCCGGTGTTTTCCACCCGCGCCTTTTGGGCCGCATTGTATCCGCGGCGATCCGCGATCACGTCCGTAACCCAGCGGAACAGACCTCCCACCCAAATGGCTGCGGTCGTTTCGACCGGCAAGTACATGCCGACCGAGACAATCATCGGACTGCGAATGCCCATCATGATCATGGCAATTCCGAAGGCCATTCCGACCAGCACCAACGGCCACGCCATGTCGCCACCGACAATTCCCTGCGCGAGCAGCGCCATCAGACCTGCTTGCGGCGCCGAAAGATCACGATCGCCAAAACCGGTTCCACCAGCATGGATATTCCCTTCATGCAGCAACACGAGAGGAAAGTACATGACCAGGCTGGCGACCACGACGGCAATCAATTCGGCGATTTGAATATTGCGCGGTGTACCGCCGAGAATGTAGCCGACTTTGAAATCCTGCAGCAGTTCGCCAGCGACAGCGGAGGAAACGCAGACGACCGCGGCAACACCGAGAACTGCCGCAACACCGCCCTTGCCACCGACACCGAGCGAAATCATGAGCAGCGCAGCGACAATGAGCGTAGAGAGCGTCAGCCCGGAAACCGGATTGTTGGACGAGCCGATGATGCCGCAGAGACTTCCCGAAACGGCGGCAAAAAAGAAGCCGAGTACCAACATGACAAGCGCCGCAACAAAGCCGCCGACGATACGCCCGGAGAAGTAGATATACAGGCCGATCATCGCAGCGAAGACGACCGCGATGAGAGCGAACACGACTTTGCTGCTCATGTAGCGTTCGGTTCGGGTGACAGTAGCGGCCAGTTCCGGCGATTGCCGGGTATCGCGGAGCGCACGCTTCAGACCGGACGCGAGGTTGGAGCGCATGCGAAACAGCGTATAAACAGCCCCGACGAGCATGCCACCTACCGCGATCGGGCGCACGATGTAGCGTCCTATGAGTGCGGTCATTCCGATCCAATCGTGAGGGGTGGATCCCGCTGGCAGGAAAGCATTGAGCCGCGGGCCGAGGAAATAAATCAAAGCGGGAGCAAGAAAACCCCACGAAATAACGCCGCCTGAGAAGAGTAAAGACGCTAATTTAGGACCGATGATGTAGCCGACGCCGAGAAAGGCCGGGCTGACGGACGGAGCGGCGAAACTGGTGACGCCGCCGGTATCCAGAATGTTCGTTGTTCCGGCTCCCCCGATGCGCACGCGGGTTGTGCCCAATTGTCCAATGGGCACCGCGAAGAGAGCATCGCTGGCATAGAACCCGAACCGGCCGAGAAGAAAAACGAGGCCACCGAAACCAATGTTCCAGAAAAGATATTTCGCGGCTTCGGCGCCGCGTTGGCCCGCTTTATGAATTTCGGAAGCGGCGACAGATTCCGGGAACGGAAGTTCGGGATCTTCGACCAGGGCGCGGCGAATGAGCGAAATAAAAAGAACGCCGAGGACGCTGCCGACGAGGATCAAGACGGTCGTTTTCCAGTAAGCATCGGCAAAACTAAAAGACGGCCACGCGCGTGAAATCAGAAATGCGGGAATAGTAAAGACCGCGCCCGAGGCAACACCCTCGCCGATGGAGCCGCTAGTACGGGCGATGTTTTCTTCGAGCAGAGAGCCTTTCCATGCCCGCAGTACGGCCATGCTGATAACGGCGGCAGGATAGGTCGCGGCAACGGTCATGCCGGCCTTCAGCCCGAGATAGGCGTTGGCCGACCCGAGGATCACGGTCATGGTAAGCCCGAGCGCCATCGCCCGCACCGTCAACTCCTTCATCTGCGCATGTTCTGAAACGAATGGACGAAACTGCCGGCTCACGGTGCTCATGTGTTCTGTTGTTTATGGACGGAGTGGGATCAGGCAAGGTTCTGCTTGACCAGATCGCTGAGTACCTTACCATCTACGCGCTTTCCGGCAAGATGAGCTTGGGCGGATTTCATGACCACACCCATTTGTTTGGCGGAGGTGGCGCCGGTTTCGGTGATGGCGGCTGCCACGGCTGCGTCCAAATCGCTTTCGCTTGCGACGGCGGGAAGGTAACTTTCGATCAGAGCGATTTCGGCTTCTTCCTTGAGCGCTGCATCCTCGCGGCCTCCTTTGCGGAACATGTCGGCCGATTCGCGGCGCTGCTTCATCAGGGTATTCATCACCTGCATTTCGCTCGCTTCCGTGAGCGGCTTCATACTGTCGACTTCGACTTTCTTCAGAGCGGTCTTGATCATGCGGATGGCGCCGAGCCGCGCTTCGTCTTTCGCCTTCATGGCGTCGACCATATCTTTCTGAATCCTGTCAAGTAAAGGCATCGCCCACATTGTACGCGGAACAATCCAGTGCGTGGTGGCCGCGCAAAATCTTAAACCTTAGCTTGGAAGCGACAAGATGGTAGCGGGGTTCGCAAAAGTCTTCGTCTCCGATCGGTTTGTGACTTAGAATTGAATGGTACCCAGATTGCTTCGGTTTCAATTCATCCGGCGACAGCTGCTGTGCGAAAGCTGAATGTGAGGTAGTGCGTTGGTCTGCCCTTCCTGCCATCAAGCAAACCCCGAAGGCGTGTCTGCCTGTACATCGTGCGGGCGCGCCTTTGTTGACTTTGCGACCGTAGCCATTGATTTAAGGCAAGAAGCCTCGCACGCACACGAACGCGCCGTTCAGAACGCCGGACGACCCGCGGGCGAGCAACAACCTGCTGGGGCGGCGGCTACAAAGCGCGCGCCAAGTCACACGAAATTCGAGACCGGCGCCACGGTAGCCGGACGCTATCTGCTAGAGCAGCGGCTGGGCGAAGGCGGCATGGGAACGGTGTGGCGGGCGCGCGATCTCGAACTCGGGCGCGTTATTGCCCTCAAAACAATCCGGCCGGAGCTCTCATCAGACGAGAGCCTTCTCAAACGGTTTAAGCAGGAGTTGCTTCTCTCACGTCAGATCACCCATCGCAACGTCATTCGGATCTTCGACTTCATCGCGGATGGCGAGATGCGTTACATCACGATGGAGCTGGTGGACGGCGAGGATCTGCGTCGCCTGCTTGACAGGCGCGGCCGACTTCCCATTGCGGAGACAGTGGCAATTGTGAAGCAGGTTGCCGCGGGGCTGGAGGCTGCTCACCTCGAAGGCATCATTCATCGCGACCTGAAGCCGCAAAACATCATGGTAGACCGGCGGGGTCAGGTCCGTGTAATGGACTTCGGGCTCGCTCGTTCTCTTGAACACGCATCGCTCACCCAGACGGTTGGCATCATGGGCACGCCCGACTACATGGCGCCGGAACAGGTGCTCGGCGAGGAAGTCGATGCCCGCTCGGACATTTTCTCGCTTGGCCTGATTTTCTACGAGATGCTCACGGGCGAGCGTGCGTTCGCGGCCGATTCTTTGGCGTCCACGCTGTTGAAGCGCACGCGTGAACGGGCACTGTCACCCATCGCTCTCAATCCGGCGATGCCGCAGCCATTGAGTGACATTGCCACGCGCTGTCTCGACGCTAAACGGAGCGCCCGCTACCAAAGCATGGCGGAGCTGATCAAGGATCTTACGGCAGAGGATTGGGTCGAATTGCCGGTCGATGCACCTGGTTCAGGGCAAATCGAACCAAACCACATGCTGGGTTCGCGTTACCGCGTCATCAAAAAGGTAGGCCAGGGCGCTATGGGCACCGTCTACCGCGCCATCGATCTCGATCTCAATCGCACGGTGGCGCTGAAGATCGTCAGAAGCGACCTGATCGACGATCCGAAGTCACTCGAGCGGTTGAAGCACGAGATCCTGTTGGCCAGCCGCGTTTCGCACCGCAATGTCTTGCGTGTGCACGACCTGGGCGAGGCCGATGGATTGCGCTTCATATCCATGGCGTGGATGGAAGGCGACGACCTGCAGCAACTGGTTCGGCGGGATGCGCCCTTACCGGAAGAGCGCATCCTGCAAATTGGTGAAGAGCTTTGTTTGGGTCTCGAAGCCGCGCATCGGGAAGGAGTCATTCACCGCGATCTGAAGCCGTCAAACATTTTGCTGGATGAGAAGGGACAGGTCTGCATTGCCGATTTTGGTCTTGCGCAGTCCGTCCAGACGCCACCGGGCTCAACCACGTCCGTCGGCATCTCGGGCACGCCGCTTTACATGTCCCCGGAGCAGGTACAAGGCAAAGAAGTCGACCAGTCCAGCGATCTTTTCTCGCTTGGCTTGATTCTGTATGAGATGGCAACAGGCGAACTGCCGTACCGGGGAGATTCGCCTATTACAGCTATGCTGCGCCGCGTTATGGAGCCGGCGAAGAATCCGAAGCTGGTCAACCCGAAGTTGTCCGATCGGTTGAGTGCTATCATTCTTCGCTGTCTCGAGCGCGATCCGAAGAATCGTTATGAATCGGTCGCGCGTATGCGAACTGAGCTGCAGGCTGCACATGCCGATCTTGAGGCCGGTCGAAGTGCCCCGGATGGTGCCGCTATTCCCTTATGGCGGCGACGATCTTGGCGCTACGGAATAGCCGGAGGTTGCGCAGTGCTTGCGCTAACTGGTGGGCTCGTCTGGCAGCGCGAGCGTGCACGGACTTCCATCGCCCAGCCGCCGAAGAATGCGAAGTACATTGCCGTCCTTCCGTTTCGGCCGCTGGGGTCGGACCCGAACATTAAGTTCGATGCCGAAGGGCTCAGCGAAGCAGTGTCAAGCCGTCTTCTTTCGCTGGGAAGCGTTCACCCGATTTCAGCCCAGGCGCTCGATAGGGTCGATCTGTCGCAGCCGGAAGCTCAGATCGGCAAGCAGGTCGGCGCCAATCTGATTGTCCGCGGTTCTGTTCAGGAATCAAACGACAAAATTTCGATCGATGTGAAAGTCGATAACATTGAGACCGGCAAGACGGTTTGGAATGGACAGTTCGGAGGCATTCGAAATGATCTTTTCACGCTGCAGGACCAAGTCTCGGACAAAATAGCGGTCGCTCTCGCGGGCGAGCCGGACGAGAAAGACTTAGAACGTACGCCGATGAAGCCGACGCAGGATCTGGCTGCGTTCGACCTCTATCTGGCGGGCCGTGAAATCCTGAAAAACGGGCGCGATGCCGATTCAGCGAGAACGGCCTTGAAACAGTTCCAGGCGGCGTCCACAAAAGATCCGTCATTTGCCCTGGCCTGGACCGGCATCACAGATTCCAGCTTGTTGCTCTATCGTCTGACCAGAGACCCGATCTGGTCGGCACAAGCGGTTGCCGCAGCGCAGGAGGCGGAGCGGCGAAATGATCGGCTTCCCGAGGTACATTTCGCTTTAGGAAGCGCGTACACGGCGACGGGCAGAAACGCACAGGCTGTGGAGGAGATTCAGCGGGCGCTGCGGTTTGCGCCGAACTCCGATGATGGATATGTACGCTTAGGGCGCGCTTACATGGCCACGGATCAGCGCAACGCTTCGCTCGCAGCATTCAAGAAAGCAGTCGAATTGAATCCTTACTACTGGTACAACCATAAGCAGCTGGGAGTGGCTTACGCGCAATTTGGGCGTTATCAGGAAGCCCTGAAGGAATTCAAAGAGCAGACGGAATTAAATCCGCACGACGCGAGCGGGTTCAGCAATTTGGGAGCAATTCATTACAAGCTCGATCAATTGAAAGAATCAATTCCGGAGTTCAAGAAAGCACTCGAACTTCACGCCACCTACGACGTTTATTCGAATCTTGGAACCGTTTACCAGCGCCTTGGCCGGTCTAAGGACGCTATTCCCATGTTCGAAAAGGCCGTCGCGATGAACCCGAATCAGGCGGTCGCGGTTCGTAATTTGGGCGAAGCGTACCGCGCGGCGGGGAACTCGCAGAAGGCTGCTGAAAATCTCAACACTGGCATCAAGCTGGCATACGCTGAATTACAAGTGAATCCTCAGAACACCCAAGCATTGCTGGACCTCGCAATTTGTTATGCCGGTACCGGCAATCTGCAGAAGGGTTTGGAGATCATGCGCCGAGCGCGCTCGATCGACGGAGATGATGCCGAGTTGGCCTATCGTCAGGCGATGCTGCTTGCGCTGGATCATCGGCTGACCGAAGCCGAGGCAGCTTTACGTG
The DNA here is from genome assembly GCA_036269815.1 of Bryobacteraceae bacterium. GTDB lineage: Bacteria > Acidobacteriota > Terriglobia > Bryobacterales > Bryobacteraceae > Bog-105. The sequence goes on along the minus strand of DATBDT010000011.1, from coordinate 18,968 downwards.
ACGCGTTCAAACGTGGTTACTCCCGCAAGGAAGCGGAAGAGGAGCCCGATCTAAAACCTGTTCTGGCCCGTTTGGAGAAGCGGCCGAACTAGTTCGCTGCGCTCAGGCGCGCCGACGCCGGAGCAGGAATGCGAAGAATGCTGCACTTAACATTCCAATTGCCGTGAGTGCCCACGCGGCCGGTTCGGGAGTATTGGCAGTAATGTTGAAGCTGGCGTCATTTCCCCAACTTCCAGGGCCATTCGGATCGGTATTGGTCGTTCCGTTGTCGTTCAAGTTAATGGAAAAACCTTCGCCTGGAGCAATGCCGCCGTTCGGCGCCGGACCGAAAATAATATCGAAGGGAAGCGGCTTGGTTGCGCCGGGGGCGAGCGGAGTAGGCGTGCAGGTAATAAACGGACCGGGGCCGCAAGTGATTGCTTCCAGTTCAGGCAACGTTGCGAAGATATCCAATTCCGTCCATCGATTGTTGCTGCCATTCACGAAAGAAAAGTCTCCACCCCCCAGGTTGTTGGCGGTGAAGGAAAAGGCGTTGCTGAAGATAATCGTCGGATCGGGCGGGTCGCCGTTGATAATGATCGACGGCCGGCCTAGCATCGATGGGGCGCACACGATCGCGATCAAAGTCAGCGTTTTTAAGGTCCGCATGTAGATCTTCTGGTTATGATAACCCTTCGGGTGAGAAGTAGCGTCTTATACTTGACGACCTTAGTACTGGAACTTTCCTCGTTGGGGTTGATAAATGCTGGTCCACGTCCAAATTCCAGTTGAATGTCGCCACGATTGGCCTCGTTGTTGCACTCACTAACTTACCCGGCGTTTGCCGTCTATCATAAGAGTGGGTCTTCTTAATTGTTTTCCAGGACTGGACGCCAAGGACGAGTGTGGGGTGCCGCCGGCATGGCACTGCTGTTCGTTTTGAGCGCCAAGCCTCAACAACCGCCCGCTTCTCCGTCGGGCAGCGATAACACCCCGCGAACCCCTTTGTCCTCAGCTGTTACCGCTGCGCCGAACGGAACGAAGGCGTCGCCACAGGGTACGCCACTGCCGGATGTTACGACGAGCAACACGGCGGGTGTGCCGATGGAATTTCAATCGCATGGCCTCACTTATGAGGCATTGACGAAAGAGGGCATCACCGTTATGTTTGCCATTCTCCCGTCGCTAATAAAGGATTTTGAGGTGATTCAGTTCACGGTGACGAACGGCTCCCAGGTCAATTGGACGGTTAAGCCGACCGACTTTTCCTTTGTTCGTCAGGATGGGATAACGCTACCCGCCTCGTCTGCGGACATGCTGGTGGAGTCGCTGTTGGTGAAAGCGGGGCGGAATGACGTGATCAAGCTGCAGATGATGTATGAAAACACCATCTATGCGCTCTCCAATTTCCGTTCGACCAACGGCTATGAGCAGCGGCGCGAGGCGGCCATGGCACAGTTTGTGAACTACCGTTTTTCGGCTGCGGCGGCAGCATCCGCTATCGCGTTCACACCAGTGAAATTAAAGCCGGGTGATAGTACCGACGGTGCCGTGTTTTTCGAATTGCGAGCGCACGAGAAGTCCTTAGGCACAGGTATTCTCACCGCGCACACCTGCGGCCAGATATTCGTCTTTCAGGTCGTCCCGGAGCCGAAGTTGCATTAGTCAGCGAACACGCAAATGCTTCGGCCATCTTCGGGTTTTATTGATCTTCACACGCACACTACAGCCTCCGACGGATCCTACACGCCGCTCGAGTTGCTGCAGGCTGCCTCAGCAGTTGATTTAGACATTCTGGCCATCACGGATCACGACACGTTCGACGGCTATGATGTGCTGGCGAAAATGGGCAATGATTCGCGTCCGGAAATCGTTCAGGGAATCGAACTCAATTCGAGCCTGGATGTGGACGGCCGTTCACGCTCCGTTCACGTTCTTGGTTACTGGCCGGGGACTGCGCCCTCGTCCGGCTTTCTGGAGTGGCTGAGATCACAGCAGGAGGAACGCCGCGACCGCAACCGGCGGCTGATTGCGTCACTGCAAAGCCGCGGCGTTGACATTCAACTCAAGGACGTGGAGGCAATTGGAAGAAGCCTGACCGGGCGGCCTCATTTTGCGCGGGTCCTTGTGGAGAAAGGGTACGCGGTGAACGGCGATGACGCATTTCGACGCTACTTAGGTGAGACGGCGCCCACGTACGTCGAGCGGCAGAGCCTGACCGCGGCAGCGGTTATCGGCAAGATCAGAGAAGGCGGGGGAGCGCCCGTGATCGCCCACCCGATTCGTCTTAGTCTTCCGCATAGCGAGGTAGAGCGACGTGTTGTGTCCAGCTTGAAAGACGCAGGTTTATTCGGTCTCGAAGTGTGGCATTCCGAGCATTCTCCGGAGTTACAAACCTACTATTTGGGACTGGCTGAAGAATTAGACCTTTTGCCGACCGGAGGTTCCGATTTCCACGGAGCGATCAAACGGGACATTCAGCTCGGCAGCGGGCGCGCTGGTAATGTCCGCGTTCCGACGGCGTTCTGGGAGACTTTTCGCGCGGCGTTTGCGGCAACGCCCGGACTTGCGCCATTAAGCTGAGCGTGACTTAGGTCACCAGAATCTGCACTAGTAGTAGTGGCGGTATGCGTGGCTCCGATAATGGCGCAAACCGAGACAACTCCGGGTGCAGGAAACGGTAAGGACCATGAAGACAAGAAGAGCGATCAGGCAGCCGAGCGCGAAGTTCTGGACAGGTGACCTTCTGGGCGCCCTCTGATACGGACCGGGCGCCTGATAGGGTGGGCCTGCCTGGTACTGCGCCGGTCCCGGCGAAGGATAAGCGCCGGGTGCGCCGGTCGCGAATGGAGTTCCGCAATTGGCGCAAAACCGGGCGCCGTCCTGATTTAACAAGCCGCAATTAGGGCAATTCATGTTTGATTTCGACCGTTGCCTACTTCTATTACGACTCCGGCCTGCCGTAAGTTCGACTCAGCGCGACCTCCAGGACTGCCCAGTGTAGCGCTTTCGTGTCCAGCGCGGACTGTTGCAACTTGATACCTGGCTACGGCATCCCAACTGATAGGTTGCTTAAGGATCTCTGGGGCGGTGTTGATTTCACCCCCAGAAAGCTTGTAAAATGTTGTTATCCAAGGAAAAGTTGAAGGGGTTTGGCGTGTTCGGTAAAGTTGCAGGGATCGGCGTGTTTGCGGCTTCGTTGCTGACGTCGGCGATGGCCGCGGTACAGCCGTCACCTACCGGTCGCGATCTGTCGACAGCGGAAGATCTGTACAGGCGGACGGAGTATCAGGCTTCGCTGGCCTTGTTGGATCTGAAGAGCCGCGATGCAGCCACCGAGTTCCTGATTGGCCGCGATCTTTTCATGTCGGGTGATTTCAAAAAGTCAACTGAGTTTCTGGAGCGCGCCGTGGCTGATAACCCGAAAAGCGGCGAGTACATGGATTGGCTGGGCCGGGCATACGGCAAGCGGGCCGAGACATCCAGTCCCCTCTCCGCGATGGGGCTAGCTTCGAAAGCCCGGCAGGCCTTCGAGCGGTCAGTAGCCCTGGATCCGAATAACGCGGATGCACTCAGCGACTTGTTCGATTACTACCTCGATGCGCCGGGCATCTTGGGCGGTGGTTATGACAAAGCGGCAACTGTGGCGCAGCGCATATCGCAGGTGGATCCGGTAGAAGGTTACTTTGAAGAGGCGAAGCTTGCTCAAAAACACCGGGAATACAGCAGCGCCGAGCACCATCTCCGCGCGGCCGTGGAAGCCGCTCCGCATAAAGTAGGCACGCTTCTGGCTTACGCGAAATTTCTGGCCAATCAGGGCCGAAACAAGGAGAGCGATGCGGTCTTCGAACAGGCCAGGCAGATAGCTCCCGAATCACCCGCAGTTTGGTATGCCCAAGCCGACGTTTTTGTGCGGCAGCGTCGCAATCTGGACCAGGCGAAGACGTTGTTACAGCGATATCTGAACGCCTCGCTGACGGTAGACGACCCTTCAAAAGAAGACGCACAACGTTTGCTAAAGCAGGTGGGCGGAGCCTGATAGCGGAATGCCTTCCAGCCTTCTTCCTCCCGAGACCGAGCAGATAAATAAATCTGCCGAAAGGGTGGAAGCCGCCCCGGCAAAGGGCGGGATGAACATTGCTGAAGCGGTGAGCTTCAGTTTGGAGGCGCTGAAGGCGAATCGTCTTCGCACCTTTCTGACAGCGCTCGGCCTGATTATCGGGAACGCATCCGTTATTCTCGTCGTTACAATTTCGCTTGCCAGTAAGAATCTGATTCTGGATCAAATCCGTGGCATCGGGTCGAATCTCGTTTATGCCAGTCTGGAATCGGCGGGCGAAAACTCGGCTGCGGTGCAAGCCGACTACGTCAAATTAGCCGACGTGCGCGCTATCCGCGAGGCCTTAGGCAGCACCATTGTCGCTGCCGCGGCAGTCATCCAAAACCACACCCCAATCGTGATTGCCGGGAAAGTTCGGGATGTGGGTTTGGTTGGCGTGGACCAATACTACAAGCCGGTGCGGAACATCCTGATTCTGACTGGCCGGCCTTTCGATGAGAGCGATATCACGCTTCGCGAACACGTCGCGATGTTGACCGATAAGCTGGCGATTCGAATGTTCGGCAGTCTGGACGCGGCGGTTGGGCAGATCGTCAAGATTCACCAGTTGCAGTTCACCGTGATCGGCACGTTTCGCGAGAAAACGAGCACGTTCGGCGAAGGTGAGATCAATGAAGAGACGATCCTGATCCCGATATCGATGATGCAGATCTTCGTCAGCATTGAGCGTGTGGATCCGGTTTACATCACCGTTCGAAACGCCGCCGACGTTCCGATGGTTACGGAAGAAGTGCGCCAGATTCTGGAGCATCGACATCGCGCCGGTGCAAAGTATGACGTGCAAAATCTCTCGGCGATTCTCGAAACGGCAAACTCAATCGCGAATGTACTAACGATCGTTCTGATCATCGTATCGGCGATTGCACTGATCATCTCTGGTATCGGGATCATGAACATCATGCTTGTCACCGTGACCGAACGTACCCGGGAGATCGGACTGCGAATGGCTGTGGGAGCATCTCGAAAAGAGGTGATGCTGCAGTTTCTGGTGGAAGCGGTGCTGATCAGTCTGGTAGGCGGCAGCATTGGAATCGTCCTAGGACTGTCTCTGCCCCTGACGGTACAGCTGATCACGAACCAGGTTCACGTGCCCATTTCACCGCTGTCCGTCCTGGTAGCCTTTGCGGTTTCGTTTACCGTTGGCGTCGGATTCGGGCTACTTCCGGCGCGCCGGGCCTCCCAATTGAATCCCACCGAAGCGCTGCGCCACGAGTGAGAGCGCAGAAGCGCAACGCCCAATTTCGTCCGCTGATCATCTGTGGCGTGGCCATTAGCAGCTTCATCCTTATGGGGCTGCTGCTCATTCCCATGCTTGGCCTCGAAGTGGATGAGGTGATGTTTGCGAAGGCGCTGCTCGTTCCGCGCGGAGGAGTGGCGTGGTTTTCCTTTTACCACCACTACTATCCGTCGATGCTGATGAGCTACATGGGCGCTCTGAAGAGCTGGCTTTACGCTCCGCTGGCGATTCTGGCGCGGCCGCCTGTGTGGCCGGGCATCTGGGCCATTCGGCTGCCTATGCTGCTTCTGGCGGCGTTCACGATCGGTCTCACCGGACGGCTGCTGTGGATGATTGCAGGGGAGAGAGCAGCCGTTTGTGTCATTTGCCTGTTGAGTACCGACAGCTCCATTCTGTTGACTGCTGCCTTTGATTGGGGCCCGGTAGTTTTGCAGAACTTTCTGCTTGTTTGCGTGCTGCTCCTGCTGCTTGCATGGCGGCGCTTCAGCCGGGAGTGGCTGTTGTTTTACGCGGCGATCGTTCTCGGACTGGCGCTGTGGAACAAGGCGCTGTTTCTGTGGAACTTCTCGGGAATGTTAGTGGCGCTGAGCGTGGTCGCGTTTAAGCCCGTGATGCGGCTGGTGAGTTTTAAGCGGGCGGTTCTGATTATTGCCGGACTTGCCTTGGGCGCCTATCCGCTTCTTCGGTACAACGTAAAAGATCGCGGCCCAACGCTGCGTCGCAATGCGAATCTCGGAACAAACGAGATAGGGCCTAAGTTGCGGAATATGGCAGCGACGATCAACGGACAGCTGGCTCCTGTTCAACTCGTAGACATGCGGCAGAAGGCGCCCGACACCGTGGCACGTCCGTTCGCGGCCGAGTCATTGTGGGCGGCGGGTGTCTTTGCGGCCATTCGAACGCCGTATCTTCTGTATGTGGAAACAGCGGCTATCCTGCTCGGATTATTCGCTGGGACGCCGGGGCAGCGGCGCTGGATCGGCTTCTTTGCTCTTTCCTTTCTGATCGGGTGGGCAGAGTCGGTCGCGACGGTGGGCGCGGGCTCGTCTGTGCATCATACAGCTTTGTTCCTGGTCGAGTGGTATTGCGCGCTAGCGCTGAGCATCGCGGTGTTGGCAGCCATGGGCCGCTTGGCCCGAGTGCTGGCGATCGTGGTCACGGTGCTCATTTGTCTCAGCGGGCTGGCATCGCAAAATGTTATTTACGCCAATATGCTTTCCTTCGACGCGCAGCCGCAATGGTCGAATGCCGACGAACCGCTACTCGCCTGGCTAACGGAATCAGGTGTGAAACGCGCCGTTTTGATCGACTGGGGGATTTCGGATCTGGTGACCACGCTGAGCCGGAATCAAATTGCCGTGACCGACGTCTCCGGCGCTTTATCCGACGGAAATTTCGATGCGAATCTTTACCGGACCTGCCTGGCGCCCGCATGCGTGGTCATCGGACATTCGACAGACCATACAATCTTTGACCACGCGTCCAAGTTGTTCACGAACTCGCTGGTGAAACTTCAGAACTCGGGCAACCCGGTACTCAGCGTGGAAGAACGAACATTCGCCGATACGCACCGGGTGCCGATCTATCGAGTGCTTGAGTTGCGAACGGCGTCTTGACGGTATGCTGATTCTCGCGTCTTCTTCACCGCGACGGCATGAGTTACTGCTCGCGGCGGGCATTGAACACGTTGTCCAGGCGGCGTCCGTCGATGAGACCCGGCGCCCGGGTGAAGCAGCATCTGAGTTTGTGATGCGTCTCGCGCGTGAAAAAGGCGCCGCCGTTGCAGGCACTCCAGACGATGTGATTCTGTCTGCCGACACGGTGGTCGTAGTCAGCGGTGAAATATTCGGCAAGCCAGCAGATCGCGACGATGCAATGCGCATGTTGCGAGCGCTTTCCGGACGCGAACATTCGGTCTACACCGGAATCAACTTACGGCGCGGGAACTCGGAAATTACGGAGATTGCCGAAACGCGAGTGCGATTCATCGAGTTAACCGAGCTGGAAATTGAGGAGTACACTCGGAGCGGGGAGTACAGCGACAAGGCTGGAGCCTACGCAATTCAAGGGCTGGCGTCGAAGTTCGTTTCGGAGATAAAAGGCTGCTATCAGAATGTCGTAGGTCTTCCGGTTTCCCTCGTGTATCAGTGTTTGAAATTGCTATGAAGTTATTGGCGATTGCGGCGTGTTTTGTTCCGGTAATGTTTCCGGCATCCGGAGCCGAGCCCGCGCAGAACGATTGGAAGCAGCAAGGTGTGATCTATCTCGATCAGTCTTTGAATGCCCGGCTGCATCCGGCTCCCGTGCAAGCGGTTCATTTAAGCGACGGCTTCTGGGCCGAGCGGCGACGCGTAACCACCCAGCGCAGCCTTCCGACAATGCTTGAACTGCTTGAGGATCACGGCACGGTGGATAATTTCCGGCGGCTTTCCGGAAAGAAGAACGTGCCGCGGCGCGGTCCGCTTTATACCGATTCCGATCTTTACAAGTGGATGGAGGCAGCGTCCTGGGCGCTGGCATCGAATGAAACTTCTGATGCGGATAAAGCTAAATTGCGCGCCAAGTTGACGCCGCTGATTGCCGATGTCATAGCGGCGCAGGAACCGAGCGGGTATCTGAATACATACTTCGTCGGCGATAAAGAGCGTCTCCGATTTGCTGACTTGACGAAGTCACACGAAGGCTACTGTCTCGGTCATCTGTTGCAGGCCGGTATTGCGTACTACCGCGCGACCGGTAGCCGCGCGCTCTTAGATCCTGGGATTAAATTTGCGGACTATATCGTCGAGAATTTCGGACCCACGAAGCGCCCGTTTATTACCGGGCATCCAGAGCTGGAGATGAGCCTGGTTGAGCTGTATCGGGTGACCCGAGATGCGCGTTATCTGGACTTTGTCCGCTATCTATTCAGTGGAATCGAACGCGACCGGCTGAAGCTGAAAGATGCCGATGTGCGCTACATGTTCAGCGGGCGTCCATTTACCTCGCGAACCGAATTCGAAGGGCATGCGGTGCGGGCCCTATATGCCTCCTCCGGGGCGACCGATTACCTGATGGAAGGGGGAGATGTAGCATTCAAGCGCACTCTGGACCTGTTATGGAACGATCTCACGATGCGCAAGATGTACATCACTGGCGGGGTGGGTGCCCGCGCCGGCGGAGAGAGCTTTGGTGATCCATACGAGCTTCCGAATCTGGAGGCTTACGCCGAAACCTGCGCGGCAATTGCAAATGTGATGTGGAACTTTCGGATGTTGGCGCTTACCGGCGAGGCGCAGTACGCGGATGTGCTCGAACGGGCGTTGTACAACGGAGTGAATTCGGGGCTGTCGCTCGCCGGAACGCTTTACTGCTACCGGAACCCGCTGGCGACGAACGGCGCGGAAAAATTGCGCAATCCCTGGTACGACACGGACTGCTGCCCACCGAATATCGAGCGTCTCTTTGAATCTCTTCCCGGATATTTTTACGCGACCGGGCGCGATGGGCTTTATGTGACGCTCTACCACAATTCGTCGCTCGAGTGGCATCTCGAAAATGGCGTCGCGCTGAATCTGACGCAATCGACAACTTATCCCTGGAGCGGTGAGATCAAATTTACGGTGCAGCCAGCGCGTCCGGTCGATTTCACGCTGAATCTCCGCTGGCCGGGATGGTCGCCATCGGCGGAGGTAACGGTGAATGGACAATCGGTGCGGGCCGCCACCGGAAAGCCCGGTTCTTATATTGCGCTGCACCGCGAATGGAAGGCGGGCGATACGGTGTCGCTTTCGCTCGCGATGCCGATCACTCCGATGCTGGCAAATCCGCACGTGCTGGAAGATTTTGGGCGGGTCGCTTTTCAGCGGGGCCCAATCGTATACGCGCTGGAACAGATGGACCAGGGAGGCGCGAGTTTGACCGATATGTCCGTTAGGACGAATGGCGCTCTGATGGCGGAACCGAGGCGTGAGCTGTTGGGCGGTGTTGTGGTGCTAAAGATTTCCGGTCAAACCTCCGAACGAAGTAGTAATAATGGTCAGGATCCGCTGTATGCGCCGCTTGGGGCAACGACCGAGCGCGCTAAGAGGCCAATTTTGCTAACTTTCGTTCCCTTTTACGCGGTGCAGAATCGTGAGCCCAACCCGATGGAGGTGTGGGTACCGGTTATCCGAGGGGAAGGGGCGAGTGCAGCGGCTGCTCTGACCGGCGTTGCCGACCGGCGATAAACACTTCGCCGGAAGTGGACATTTGGGAGGATAGAGATTCGGGGCGTTATCAGACCCGAGACTTTTGTCGCTTCCGAGTGACTTTATCTAAATGAGAAACGTACGATGACTGAACCTATTCGGGAAGGCGGACTGTGTTTTGTGAGGCGGACAGCGGCGTTTGTTTTGATGCTGCTTTGTCAGTCCTTTCTTATGTCTGCACAGAGCCAGCCAGCACAGAACGGGCCAATTACGCCATTGGGAGCGAGCCAACAGCCTGAGCCTCAGAAGCCAGCCCAGATCACTCCGCCTGCCGGTTCGGCAGCGCCGGTGGACTCCAGTACTTACAAGGTAGGGCCGGGCGATATCTTAAATATCGACGTCTGGCACGAGCCGCAATTCACAGGCGTGTATACGGTGCATTCAGACGGAAAGATCACCTTGAAGCTGGTAGGAGAGCTGGATGCCGGGGATAAAACACCGAATCAGATTCAGGACATCGTGAAGGCCGCACTCGTCAAGTATGTGCTGAATCCTCTTGTCACGGTGACAGTGCAGGAAGTGATAAGTAAGAAATATTACCTCGACGGATTGGCAAATCGTCCCGGAGAATATGCGCTGGTTACACCAACAACCGTTTTCGAGGCGATCAGCCGCGCGGGCGGGCTGCAGGAGTTTGCGAACACACGCAAGATTTACGTGCTGCGCGGAAGCAAGCGTATTCCGTTCAACTACAAAGAAGTGATCCACGGTAAGCACATGGAACAGAACATCAAACTGGAACCGGGCGATCACATCGTCGTCCCATAAACAATCGAATCAGGATTATTCATGTCAGACCGCTTTCCCGTTCGCCGCGCCTTAGATATTCAGGATTATCTCGATATTTTGAGGCGCAATTTTCTCTGGATTCTGGGCCCGGCCTTTGCTGGACTCGTGATCGCGACCGTAGTTGCGTTCGTGATGGAGGATAGCTACGTCTCCACCGCTCTCATTCGGATTGTTCCGCAGCAGATCTCGGATACGTTGGTTCAAAACGCGACCAGCCAGATGATTGCCGACCACATCAACGCGATGGCGGAGACGATTCTGAGCCGCAACACGCTGACCAACCTGATTGCCACGAATCACCTCTACACGAAGGAGCTGAAAAGCGAGCCGCTCGAAGATGTGATTAACGAGATGAAGCTGGCGGTTTCGATCCGGCCGACGATGGGTGTGGCGGACCTTGCGAACAGCCAGCGAAGTTTGCCCGCCATGCGGGTTTCCTTCAAATACCGGGACCGAATTCTGGCGCAGAGAGTGTGCGATGAGATCGTATCCCGATTCATGAGCCAGAACACGCAGCAAGGTCAGGAGCGCGTAGAATCCGCGATGCAGTTCATGAGCGACGAAACAGACCGTGCAAAACGCGAACTGGATAGAGTCGACCAGGAACTGTCGGATTACCGGACGCGGAATGCGGGCCGGCTGCCGGAACAAATGCAATTGAACATCCAGCAGATGAACGCTCTATCACAGCAGGAAAATGCACTGAACGATGGATTGAACCGGAATACCGAGAAGCGACTGCTGCTTGAAAACAATTTGCAAATTGCGAAGGACCGTTTGGTGGCGATTAAAGACGTTACACCGCAAGCCCAGGAGCGGAATGAGCGGGTGGAAGAACTGAGCAAAGAGATCGGAAAGCTGCAAACCGACATCGAAACGATGCGAGACCATTACACCGATGATTTTCCGGATCTGAAGAATGCCCGCCAACAGCTGACGGTACTGCAGCGGCAGCGGGATACGGCACTGAAGGAGAAACCAAAGGACACGGGAGTTGAAAATCCCACCGCGGCCCGGGAACGCCTGGATGCCCAGGCGATGGTAGATAGCCTGAAGGGCCAGTTAGAAGCAAGTACGGTGGAGGAGCGCCAGCTGCAAAAGCAACTGCAAAACGTCCGGGCGCAACTGTCCACGTACCAGTCGCGCATTGCGGGTGTTCCGGGCGGCGAAAAAGAATATCTTACGTTGATGAACGACCGCGAACGTGCGAAGCAGCAGTATGACGATATGTTGGCGAAGCGCCAGAAGACCAACTTATCGGCGGATCTGCAACAACGCAAGCAGGGCGAGTCGCTCGAGACGCTCGATGCTGCTTCGTTGCCGGACACGCCCACCGAACCCAAGCGCCCGCTGATTATCTCCTTAGGGCCGGCGATTGGACTCGTGCTGGGGTTGATGATTGTTGCGGTTCGCGAGGTAAAGGATACTTCGCTGAAGAGTTTGAAGGATGCGCGGTTGTATACGCAACTCAGCATTCTGGGAAGCATTCCGCTATTGGAGAACGATCTGGTTGTCCAGCGGCGGAAGCAGATGATGTGGCTCGGCTGGGCGACCGCGACGATCGCGGGCCTGGCTCTGATGGGTGTGACGATTGCCCATTATTACTTGACTAAGACGTAAAGAGGCAACCGGAACAACATGAGTCGAATTCACGAAGCACTGCGCAAAGCAGGCCAGGATCCAAAGGCGACTCCGGCTGCGCCGGTGCGTCCATCTGCCGCTCCCGTAGATGCCGATGGCCAGGAAGTAACGATAATCGACGTTGCCGATTTTGCGAACCTTGAAGACATTATTCAAAACGCGCACGTTGTGCCGAATGCTCCGAGCGCGGATTCGCTGCTGGTGAATCCGCAAAAGCCAAGGGAAACGCCGGCGGAGGAGTTCCGCACACTGCGCACGCGATTAAACCATCTGCAAGGCGTGCACCCGCTGCGCACGCTAGTGATTACGAGCGCATCGCCGGCGGAGGGGAAGTCATTTACAGCGACGAATTTGGCATTGACGCAGGCGCAGCTTGCGGACAAGCGAATTCTACTCGCGGATTTTGATTTCCGGCGGCCCACTGTTGAGAAGTCTTTTCAGATCGACCGCTCTCCCGGTTTAACCGAATACCTGCTTGGCAAGGCGAGCCTGAAAGATATTCTGCGCCGCGTCGAAGGAACGAATTTATATCTGCTGACGGCCGGCGAATCGGTACCGAATCCTCTCGAGCTACTAAATCTGAAAGAGTGCCGGGCACTGATTCAGGGTCTTCGGGAAAGTTTCGATTGGGTGATTCTGGATAGTCCACCCCTTTTGTTCGCAGCCGACGCGAACCTTCTGGCGACTATGTGCGACGGCACGATTCTGATTGTTCGAATTGGCGCGACTACGTTCGATTCCGTGTCGCGAGCGCTGCAGTCGCTGTGCGAAAACAATGTACTCGGAATTGTGGTGAACGGCGCGCGGCACGGCGAACTCTACAGCAAATACACCTACTATTACGACGAGGAAGAGAAGGAACCGGAGCAAGTTTCGGCCGCTGAGTAGCCGCTTTCGCCCCCGGGGTTTTTACCGTCTATAAGGGGGCAAGATCAGCCTGCTCGTCTTGTGGGCATTTATCTATTTGTAATCAATAACTTACGAGAGATACACGACAGGTAAGAAAAACGCCCAAACGGTAATAACCTACCGATGTTAAACGCGGCGGACCAACGTAACGGTGAAGTCGTCTGCAAACGAAGCAGCGCCTGTCCATGCTCGCACGTGCGCAACTAATTCGGTGACGAGCTGTGAGCAGTGGCGAGCCGAGTTGGCGGTTAAGAAGTCCGCCAGCCGTTTTTCACCAAACATGTCGCCGTCTGGCCGGGCGGCTTCGGTGACGCCATCGCTGTAGAGGATGAGCATGTCTCCCGTGTTGAGAAAAGCGTTCTGCAGTTTGTACTCAATGTGCGGGAAAAGGCCGAGGACCATGCTGCCGCCACGCAGTTCTTCGACATCACCACTGCGGCGCAGGATCAATGGGTAGTTGTGGCCGGCGTTGGCGTAGTCCAGTTGGCCAGTGATGGGATTTAGCAGCCCGAAAAACGCAGTAATGAAGCGTCCAAGCGGAAAGCGTCCCGCCAGATTCCGATTCAGCGCGGTGATGGCGGTGGCCGGATCGGGATTGGACTCCATCAGCATCTGCACGCGAGCCTGAAGGCTCGACACCATCAGAGCGGCGGGGAGCCCTTTGCCGCAAACGTCGGCCACAACGAGTCCCATGCGGCCGTCGTTGTAGGGCAGGAAGTCGTAGTAATCGCCTCCGACGGCGCGGCAGGCGAGGTTGTAGCCGGCGAGCTCAAAGTTTTGAAGAAGCGGGGCTTCGCTGGGCAGCAGGCTTCGCTGAATCTCACAGGCCTGGTCCAACTCCGACTGCATCAGGCGCTCCTGCTGCTCAACAATATTGAGACGGGCGTGTTCGATGCGAATGGCAGCGACATTCGCCATGACCGTCAGGAGATCCAAATCCTCGCGCGAGAAGGGCCGGAGGATGGAGCCGTTGTCTACATAGATCAGTCCGATGACACGGTCGGCGGTCTGCAAGGGAACGGCCATGATGCTTCGAATGCGCTGGGCGACGATGCTTTTTTGTTCACGCAAAGCGGCATCGAACTGAGCATCACTGATGATGAGCGAGGTCTTTTTGCGCAGGACTTCGCTGCGAACGCCGGTGCTGAGAGAAAACCCTTCGCCCCGGCTGGCGCGTACCGAAAGGCCGTCCTCCTCGGTGGTCAGGATGACGCCACGCCGCGCTTCCACAGCGGAAAGCGCCAAATCCAGAATGACTTCGAAGAGATCATGCAGGGGGCGATGGCCCGCAAGCTCCTGACCGGCGCGAATCAGCGCACTGACAACGCGGCTGGAACCGACGATTGGTCCGGTAGCGGTTCCGGGATTTGTGGTTTGGCCCAGGACTTCATCCAGTGTGGTAACGATGGTCGTGGCGGGTGGCGACGGCGCAGCCGCCCGGAGACGCAGCTCGCCGCCGTTTCCGTTGACGTCGATGGTCAGGTGACCCACGCAGATGCGGTCACCCGTTTTCAACAGGTGGGGTTTAATCAGCGGGGCGTCATTGATGATGGTGCCGTTGCGGCTGCCCAGGTCGCGAATCACCCAGCCCTCTGCGCCCTTATCGATGGTCAGATGGCGGCGCGAGAGCGCGGGATCGTCCGGGTATGCCAGGTCGTTATCGACAGCACGCCCAAGCGACAAAGGCTTGTCGGTCAAATCCACCGCGGACGGGGTGCCGGTAGGACCCGTAATCAGAAGCTGCATTGCGGGAGCCTTTTTACGGTAACATTTCCGGAGTATCGGACGCACGCGGCGGGATTTCGGAGCACCGCTGCCCAATGCCGCTACTTGAGAAGTTGATGATTTATCGAATGCACTTGAGGGTCAAGTTCGCTTACGCTCACGGCTCCGTGTCAAGGTCGGCTCCGCTTTCGGGAATCCCCCAGCCGCCTCCGCCCGGGGTCTCAATTTTTAGAATCGCACCGGCGTTGGTGGATCGATTGCATTTGCCGGGCAGAATGGTTTCGGCGCCGTTCTCGAGAATGGATGCGCGGCCGGGTGCTCCAGGCTCGCCCCCAGACAGGCCATAGGGGCGACCGATCCGACGGTCGGCCAGCAAAGTGACTTGTGCCGGAGCCAGCAGTTCGATCTCTCGAACCAGGCCGTCGCCACCCCGATACCGGCCGCTGCCTCCGGATGCAACGCGGTAAGCATAACGGCGCACGCGAAACGGATACGCATACTCGAGCGCCTCGACGGGTGTATTGAGGGAGTTGGTCATGTGCGTATGAACGCCCGAAGCGCCATCGCTCTCGGGCGTTGCTCCGGAACCACCGGCGATCGTCTCGTAGTAGGTATAGGGCTGACCGGTGCGCGGATCGATGCCACCGATTGTCAGATTGCTCATGGTGCCGGCACTGGCGGCCGGTATCCGGTCCGGCAGCATTGCGGCGAAAGCCCGGAGCAGAACATCGACAATGCGCTGCGATGTTTCGACGTTGCCGCCGGCTACAGCGGCCGGTGGGCGGGCGTTCACCACGGTGGCGTCGGGAAGGATCAGCTCGACAGGACGCATGAGACCGGCGGTGGGAGCGGCCTCCTCCGGAAGCAGACAGCGCAAGACATAAAAAACCGCGGAGGCTGTGATGGCGGCTACGGCATTCAGGCTGGTGGCGATTTGCGGGGCCGAGCCGGTGAAGTCGATGCAGATGGCTTTTTGCTCCGGGCGAGTGGTAATCGCGACGCGGATGGGCACGGGCTCTGCTGAGACTCCATCATCGTCGAGCCAATCTTCGGCGCGAAAGATGCCGGCCGGCAGTGCGGCGAGTTCCGCGCGCATGAGAGCCTCGGAATGGTTCAGGAGCGCCGTGACAGCTTTTTCGAGATGCGGCACACCGTATTTATCGATCAATTCGGAGACGCGCTCCACGCCGATACGGCAGGCGCCAATCTGCGCGGTCAGATCGCCGTCGCGCTCGACTGGGGTTCGAACGTTATTCAAAATCAGATCGAGCACATGCTGGTTCAGGCGACCGCGAATGGCGAGCTTTACGGGAGGAATGCGGATGCCTTCCTGCCAGATCTCGCGGCAGAGCCCCATGGAGCCCGGATACATGCCGCCGACGTCGGCATGGTGAGCACGGCTCGCGACGTAAAACAACGGTGATTGGTTCGCGGCGAGGCATACCGGCATCACGAGCGTGATGTCGGGCAGGTGCGTTCCGCCTGCATACGGATCGTTGAGAATGACGATGTCGCCGGCCTCGAGCGTGAGCTTGTCGAGGGCGGCGCGCACCGACATCGGCATGGAGCCCAAGTGTACCGGCATGTGATCGCCCATGGCGATGACGTTGCCGTCGGTGTCGAAGACAGCTGTCGAGTAGTCGCGGCGCTCCTTGATATTGGGGGAAAATGCCGTGCGGCGTAGAGCTGCACCCATCTCTTCCGCGATGGAATGGACGGCGCTTTTGAAAATGGCGAGTTCGACCGGATCGATGCTAGTCATTACTGGACCGGCAAACTCTTTAGATTGGCCTTGAAGAGTTTCGTCTTCGGATGATCGGGACCGTATCGTTCCAGTGAAGCCGAGTACGCTCGACGCAGCAGATCGCGCGCTTCCTCCAGCTGCCTGAGATCCTTGAGCACGAGTGCCAGATTCGACTGACTGGTGCCGATGGAGGGATGGCCGGGTTCGAACGACTTCTCTCGGCGCAGGGCGTCGGGGCTATTCTCTGACAGAGGTGCCATATCTCGTAAGATCACATATGGTCACCGACCGTCAGTTGTAGTTGATCCTCGGAGCTGGCCGGATTAGGGACAACTCTTCTATTGGCAGGTCAACGGCGAATGTCGGGCTTTACCTGTTCACGGGACGGATGGCCGACGATCCAATCCCAACTCGGAAAAATCAAACGCTAGGCCTTATTTCGTCATCTGTGCCGTCTTTGCGGCGCCCGGTTCGCGCGTCGTCGGGAGTTGACCGGAAGCCTTTCCGGAGCGCCGTTCACGACGCTTTAGTAGAGAAAAATCCTTGGGGTTAAAAGAGCGAAACAGAGACGGGCCGTCAATTAGCCGGCCCGTACCCGAGATCGCGCTACCTATGGGAGACCCTCCGATCGATACCCGTTGCATAATTGCCGACGGGGGCCGTTGCGATTTCGGCGAATTCGGACCCGCCAGGGGCGATAAAAATATCGAACGATGGCCCGTTGATTACCGTAATCGTGCCTGTACAGTCCGGATTGACCGTATAGGACAAGGGGCTGACCAAATTCTGCAGAACAATTTTGTCGCCGATCCGGACCGTGACCGTGTCCGTTCCTGTGCCATCTCCATTCAAGATGCGAGCTCCTGCGTCAGCGCCCTGAGTCGGCGCGGGCACGCCGAATGCGGGCGGAAGAATGACTCCGGACGCGGCGAACAAATATCGCCCCTTTAAAGTGGCTAGAGTGCACACCCGATGGCCATCGGATTCTTGTAATTCCTGTTCATTGGACGCCGCGAGCACGCTCGAAAGGCTCAGGCCTGCGATGGCGAGGATGCCGACCGCGTTCGCGAGGCGTCTCATTCGACGTTGGAACCGTGATGTGGCGCCGAACTGAATGTTCTCTGCGCTGGGTTCGCCGTGAAACTGCATGTGGAGTCTCCTTCCTTGGGGTTCGAGTTTTGTTGCAGCCGGCGCCCATCCTTGATGGGGCGCTGACTGTCTGTTAATGCTGCTTTTTACCAGTTCCATTGCTGTGTGTCCTTTTGCATCAATTTCCATTGCGGGTCCGCCCGTCTCAGCGAGCCCGGGAGCCGGTCCATCTACCTGGTTGCCGTTCCTGGTCTATATTTGAGGAAGTCGACCCTTCCGGACTAGTAAAAAGGCGACAAAATGAGACAGATGCGGCTCGTTCGCTTCACGTTTGCGGACTGGAGGCATCGGATCGACGGGGAGGCGGAAACTTTTCTATGCACACCATTCGATCGGCGATGCCGGACCCTCGTCTGAAACCATTCGTCCGTTGCTTTGCACAGCGCGAGATCTCGGCGCAGACCTCGTCGCTTGTTGAAACCGCCCTGGCCTCGCTCGAACACATTGTGTCTTTTTGTTTTAGCGGTCAACCAACGGTAGATCACTGGTCAGGCACGAGCGCCGTCGTTCCCCGCATCCATTTCTTCGGTACACAGACACGGTCTCCGGGTTGCTTTTCCTTCACGGGATCGGTCTTGGCGTTTGGGATCTTTCTCAAACCATTCGCTTCTTGGCAGCTGTTTCGCATTCCTCCTGCCCAGTTTGCCGATCGGAACTTCGAAGCGACGGAAGTGTTCGGATCGTGGATCACCGACCTCTGGCTCAAGCTCGCCGAGTGCGGAACATTTTCTGACCGTGTCCGGCTAGCAACTGAAACTCTGTTGCCCTTTGCCGAGTATGCAGCTCCGCCCACGGGGACGATGGCGGTAGCGGAGAGCCTTCTTCAAGCCGAATCCGGCATGCGGATTGAACAGCTGGCGCGCGAGTCGTGCATGACTCTTCGAACGTTCGAACGAAAATTTGTCGGAGAAATGGGCCTCTCGCCGAAGCTGTTCGCCCGACTGCGACGCTTTCAAATGGCGCTCGATCGCAAGCGGGCCTTAGGAACCAGGTGGCTCGATGTAGCGCACGACTTGGGATATTTCGATCAAATGCACATGGTGAAAGAATTTTGGGCATTTGGAGGCGAGGCGCCGAGCCGCCTCCTGCAGAGTTGTGGTGATTACCAACCCTGGTCCATCGGCGCGCCACTGTCACTGAACAACGTAATGAATCACGTGACGACCACGTAGATTCCGGGTCGCTCGCCCATTAGTGCGATGCGAGCTCGCTGTTGACATGCTCGATTCCGGCTTCACTCCTCTCTACCCTGCATTTGTCGGCAATCCGTGACAGAACTCCTTCAATCGCGAAAGATCGTGTGTGGTCGTTAGCGTTGTTCGGGAGTGACTCGGCGATGAAAGTCGAGCCACGGGCCGAAGTAACTGCCGAGTCACTTTCGAAAACGAGACTAGAAGGAAGCCGGTGGCGGGGCGTGACGAGTATGGAGGTTCAAACGTGTTTTGG
>DATBDT010000005.1:0-4168 GCA_036269815.1 Bryobacteraceae bacterium | reverse complement strand
CCAGATGGCACGCGGAGTGATCTGCCGGCCTGGCAAGACAACGTCGAGCCCGGAAAGAGAACGGCCCGCAACCTCCGCAAGCATCGGAGTAAAGACCATGTGGTTTTCACTGCTGATGACTGCCACTTCAACGTCACGCGCGAAGCGGCGAGTGAGGTGATCAGCCAAGGTGACGCCTGCGAAACCGCCACCCACGATGATGATTCTGGTCTTTTCCACACTCGTAACCTCCTCTACGTTCTTATTCCCCGCCCGCCAGTTGTTCGCTCCAAAATCTGTCGAATGTCTCTCAGCACACTCTTAAGATTTGGAACAGAGCGTCCCACAGCGACTTTCCCAACAATTGATCCCTTAGGCCGTCAATGCAGTCTGGAAGTACTGACTGGAATATAGCTTTTTTTCGGCAATAGCACATGCAAGGTCATCACCTCGGTTCCATCGCAGGGTGACTTGCGGGATCGGTAAGGTTGGCTTCGATCCGAAGTTCACTTTCCCAGTAGAACGTATTCTCCGCATCTGTTGGTTGGCGTTCGGATAGCTAAGGAGGTAGTTGTAGAAGACGGGCAAACGGGCTGGGAGTGCTTGGGAGTGGCTCAGCAGCTATGCAAACTGTTTGGCGCCGCGGGTCTCATGGCGCTCGCCGTTGTAAGCCCCTAGCGTTTTGTTGGCATCATAATTGGCAGGCCACAAGGAACTGAGCGCTGTTTGTTGCAGTAGCTGATTATCTGGTCGCCCGCGTCTAATTCTGGCCAATCGATCAGTTGCTGAAACCTTAAAGTGAGGTTGCGGTGTCGGGATCAAATAGTTACCAGGCTTCTATTTCTTTAGTAACTTGATGTTTTTCGCCGTCGAGTTCGAAACCTGTCAGATCAGACGGCCGGAGATGATTACTGAACACGCCGAGTGCTAGATAATTCGACGGGGGCAAACGCACCCGTGATAGAGCGTTGCGCACTGTACTGGGGGGAGGCACGTTAAGCGATCACTAAAGCTATTACTTCCGGGCTGTGCGCAGACAACATCGCATCTCCGGACAGAACACGTCGTCACAGAAACGACGATTCCACCACTCTATTTTCATCCACTTTGACGTAAAGTCGGCGTTGCGGAGATTGGCCCGAAACTGCCTTCCTGAGAACGGCCGGACCGCCGTTTATTTATTGAAAGCGAGGACCGCCGAGTTAATATCCTTTCTGCTTGTCGACTACGTTGATCAGAGGCTTGCCCGCGACGAAACGGCGGACGTTTTCCTTGATCGTTCCCATCATCCGGCCGGCATCCTGGTCGGAACGCCCCGCAACGTGCGGTGTGATGATGACGTTTTCGAATTTCCAAAGGGCATGCTCTTTCGGCAACGGCTCCGGATCGGTGACGTCCACTCCTGCGCCCGCCAGCCGCTTTTCGTCTAGGGCTTTCACCAATCCGGCCATATCGTAAATGCCGCCCCGGCTGACAGCGATGAAATAAGAGTTCTTCTTCATCAGCTCGAATTCATGCGGACCCATCATCTTATGACTCTTGGGAGTGTCCGGAACCGAAAGGAAGACTACGTCTGCCTGCGGAATTACATCGTCGAACTCGTCAGGTTTGACAACACGTTGCAGAAAAGGAAGAAATGGCTTGTCTTCGGGATCGACTCCGATCACCGTCATGCCGAATGCGTTTGCACGTACTGCTATTTGTGTGCCGATTCCGCCCACGCCGACCACCACTGCTGTCTTCCCGTTCAGTTCAATGCCCTTGAACGAGTCCTCGCTCCAGATTTGCTGTCGATCATTGTTATACAGCGCATATAGGTCACGCGACAGCATGAGCAACATAGCCAAAGCATGATCCGCGATCTCCGGACCCTGAACAATTTTATTGTTCGTCAGAATAATGCTGCTTTGACGTAGGTTGCTACTTCCATCTGGCGGAAAGAGCACCCGCTCGACGCCCGCGCTCATGACACCGACCCATTTGAGATTCTTACCAGCCCGGACTTCCGTTGACGTAATGTCACCGACAAAGGCGTCGGCGTCGGTGATCTCCTGCATCACATTGTCGGGTGTAACCGATACGATCCTGGCGCGAGGGGTGACACTTCGTAACTGTTCAACCAACTCGGGATCTCTATACGCAACAAGAATTTTCTTTTCTTGAGCGAGAAGCTGCAGGGCGCAAGCAAGCGCTATGAAGATCAGGCGTGGCATCTAATCGTCTCTCTCCCGAAGAACGCTTTGTTATTCATGTGGGCCTCTGACTCAGCTTATTCTTTTCGTCCGTAAGTCGGTCATCGCCCCGGAAAGCTGAAGATGTGCTGGAGAGCGCCACAGGGGGACCCTAAACCGCCGTGGGGCTCGAAGCTGGATTGGCGCTTGGCTTGATCGATGTCACTCTCGGGGTGGCGTGTCGTCCGGGAAGATGCGGAGACTTTGCTATCACTCCCGTGGAAAGCGCCCTTTTCGATGCTGGCGCTGCCATGTGAGCAGAATAGCCGTGTTTCTGGGCTCCGCTTCGCCGGCGGCCTTCTTGAAAATGTCCGCTCCAAACTTGTGTTTGGCCGCAGCGACAATAACCTCGTTGTATCCCGCAACATAGGCATCGAGCATTCCATCTCTCAGACAGCCGGTCTGCCGCACTTCGATCCCGTATCGCTCTTTTAGAATGAGATCGAATTCGGGCGGAAAGAGCGGCAAACCTACGCCCAGCCACTTCGGGTGGCCTCGCAATAAATCGAAACAAGCTTCCGCCTGTCCGCGGATGTGACCGGAAAACGGCCATGATAAACACGTGGTCAGCCAGAGAATACCTAACAACAACGCGAATTTTCGACGATACCGGTTGAAAAGGACGGCTGAAAACAGAGGCCTATTGAGTCATCCTACGTCTTTCGGCACCCGGTTCTTGCGGCTTATCGCCCGCACAGAATTTAAGACTTGAACTGGAACTGCTGAGCAGGCGCCAAAGTCCGGCTTTGTTGCCGATCACGGGTAGCTGTCCCCCAACCGACTTGTGAGCAGTATCGTAGCGTACAACGCTTAAACCAAACCAAGGATAATAGTTGTCGCAAGTTCTACCCTAAGTCCTCCAATGTCCCGCAAGCTTCTGGGTTTCATCCTCGTTTGCTGTCTTACCCGCGCGCAGACAGCTACTGATTCCTCGCAGCCAAACGTCCTGCGCAGTAGCGTTGACGAAGTCGTTTTGGATGTCATTGTTCGCCACCGGAACATGACGCTCGCCGACAAGCTAACCGTCGCTGATTTTTCCATCAAGGAGGACGGCGTACCCCAGACAATCAAGAGCTTTCGGTGGATAGGCGGACAGGGCGCAGCAGCACCAAACTCTTCTGATCTGATTGCAGCACCCGGAGCGCAGCAGGAGAATGCCACCCGCGCAATAAACTTCGTGTCAGTCGTTTTCGGCACGTTGGGCGCTGGCTCTCGAAGGAACGCCATGGATGCCGCAAATGAGTTTCTGCGCCAGGAGTTCCAACTCCACACCTACGCGGCCGTATTTACATTGCGTGATCGCCTGGACGCAGTCAGTACCTTCACCAACGACAAGCAGCGCCTGGCCAGCGCGGTCAAGAGGGCAGTCAGCGCCAGCCCATCCGAGCTTGTGAATTTAACCACCGGCGTGCTGAACCAAACCGTCTACAGCACAGGCGGCGGTCCGGGCGGCATAACGACCACGCCGGCCGTAGATCCCACAACCAACCCGGATCTGGCATTGTCCAGTGCCGACACCAATACCTTCTCGGAGTCCGCCATTGCAATAGCCGCCATGACAACCAGTCAGCAGGAAATGGTTCAGTACGTGGGCGGAATGCGCACCTTGGCGGGTCTCCTTCGGATGATTCGTTATGAAGCGCGCTTGCCTGGACGGAAGACAGTGCTCTATCTCTCTGAAGGTCTCACCAAGGCGCCTGATCGGGAAGACATGCTGAAGTCGATCATCAGTGCAGCCACTCGCGCCAATGTAACCTTCTACTGCGTGGACGTCCGTGGTATGTCGATGGAAACATCGAATGCTCCATCGGCTTCCCTCACTGCCTCAGCTACCGCGCAGAGCGCGGCTGAATTCAACCACGCATCCGAAATGGCCTCTGCCTCGGCAATGAAGAGCATGGGATCGTCAAGCTCGGAACTTACCGACCGGGCGCTCGCATCCAACCCGCAACTCGCCA
>DATBDT010000108.1:0-23542 GCA_036269815.1 Bryobacteraceae bacterium | reverse complement strand
GGCTTCGAGACGTACGGCGTGACCGGCGTCGCGTTGATTTCGTTCATCCTGCTGGCGGTTACGAGCCCGACGGTGCAGGTTCAGCTGCTGGTGTGGATCTTCGTGATGCGCGTGATGATGGTGATCTCGTCGGCGCTGTCGTATTACATCAACGAAGCGATCGCGAAGGCGAAGTATTCGGAGCTGGCGAAGTTCAACTATGAAGCGCCGCTGACGTTCCTGGTCTGGCTGACTTCAATCATTTCGATCGCAGCGACTTACGTCGTTTCGTACTTCATGATTCCGGATCTTGGGGGCGACCCAACGCACTGGTGGAAACTTTCGAGCGTGATCACCTGCGGCACCCTGGCTGGCGCGGTGATTCCGGAGCTGGTGAAAGTGTTCACGTCTACTGGATCGACGCACGTTCGCGAAGTAGTCTCATCCTCAAAAGAAGGCGGCGCCTCGCTGAATATCCTCTCCGGCTTTGTTGCCGGTAATTTCAGCGCTTACTGGCTCGGGATAGCGATCCTGGCGCTGATGGCGACGGCATATGGTGTCAGTACTCTAGGCTTGTCGTCGTTGATGATTGCACCGTCCGTCTTCGCCTTCGGCCTGGTAGCATTCGGCTTCCTCGGGATGGGCCCCGTCACCATTGCGGTCGACTCCTACGGTCCTGTTACCGACAACGCGCAATCGGTGTATGAGCTTTCTACGATCGAGCAGATTCCCAACATTGAGGCGGAACTGCACAGGACGTATGGCATGACCGTAAACTTCGAGCGCGCCAAAGAGAATCTTGAAGAGAACGACGGCGCCGGCAATACGTTCAAAGCAACCGCGAAGCCGGTGCTGATCGGCACTGCCGTGGTCGGCGCTACGACGATGATTTTTTCTATTGTGGTGGCTCTGACTCATGGCCTCCGGCCGGATCTGCTGTCGAACCTTTCTATACTCCACCCGCCCTTCCTGCTTGGATTGATTGCGGGCGGCGCAATGATTTACTGGTTTACCGGTGCGTCAACCCAGGCAGTAACCACCGGCGCTTACCGGGCAGTGGAGTTCATCAAGGCGAATATTCGTCTGGAAGGCGTGGTTAAGGCCTCGGTCAGCGACAGCAAAAAGGTGGTCGAAATCTGCACACGCTATGCGCAGCGCGGCATGTTCAACATCTTTCTTTGTGTGTTCTTTGCGACGCTCGGTTTCGCGTTTGTCGAGCCCTACTTCTTCATCGGTTATCTGATCTCGATCGCGCTCTTTGGGCTGTATCAGGCCATTTTCATGGCCAATGCGGGCGGCGCATGGGATAACGCGAAGAAGATTGTAGAAACCGAACTGAAGCAAAAAGGAACGGCTTTGCACGACGCAACCGTAGTCGGCGACACTGTCGGCGATCCGTTTAAAGACACGTCCTCGGTAGCACTGAACCCGATCATAAAATTCACGACGTTATTTGGATTGCTGGCAGTGGAACTGGCAGTTTCCATTGCGAACTCGCAAGGCGAGCGGGTCACTCTCATGTTGGCCGCAGTTTTCCTCCTGCTATCGATGGTCTTCGTTTGGCGTTCCTTCTATCGCATGAGAATTGGCGGCGATGAAAGCACCGTCGCGGCAGTTGCGGCCCCACCGGTGCGCGAGAGCAGACCGGTCGGGTAAATGCTATCTGGGCGACGACGTTAGTGAAAAGATCCGGTTTGTTGCCGCATGCTGCTAACGCAAAATGCGGTCAAGCGCTGTGGTTACGCGTCGATCGTTTGGTATTGGTCCGCGTGCTCACGCACGTACCGGGCGCGGTATTGCACGAGCGCGTCTTGCAACCGCACAAGCGTTTCGGGATGTTGGGCTAACGAACGGCCGTCGACCTCACGCACGGCAAGCAAGTCTCGTGTTGTCGATGTGATGAAGACCTGACGCGCAGACTCGATACCGGCAGGCGTAATCTCCGCCTCGCAAATCCTAAGACCAGGGATACTAATTTCTTCCAGCAAGACGGCGCGGGTAACGCCGGGGAGGCAGCCGGATGTGGAGAGCGGAGGAGTCAAAACATAATTCTCCTGCACAACAAAGATATTTGCTGAAGTGCATTCACTCACCTCGCCAAGTTCATTCAGCAGGATCACCTCATCGAAGCCACGCTGATTGGCATCTTCGAGCCAAGCGAGATTCTGCGCCCAGGAATTGATTTTCACGCCGGCAAATGGCGAGAGGCCATGGCGCCCATGCGGAACGTAGGTGAGGCGAACGCCGCCGCCCCAGTTTTTAAGATCCGTGGTGAATGCCACAAGATCGGCATCTCGTTCAGTGCCGGTGCCCTGAAACGCGCCGCCGCGGTTGCGCACGACGCAGACACGAAGCGTAGCATCCGTGGCGCTGTTCGCTTCCAGCAACTGGTGCAATTGGCGCCGCAATTCGACGAGCGAGAACGGAAACGGCACGCGTATTCGGAGGGCGTCGGCCTGCATGCGTTCGTAATGACGTTCAAACGCAAACAACACGCCGTCGGAAACCCGCAAGGTGCTGAACACGCCCCATCCCGTCATGTACCCGGTTTGACCAGGGGAGACCAAAGGCTCTGACGTCTTTCGGATTTCTCCATTAAACAGCAGATACGGGTGCATCACCTCGATAGTAGCGAAGATTTGCCGAATTCGGCCCGAACGAAATCTTCGTCTCGAGCCAAATGAGTTCAGGCAAGCTCACGGTAACGTCGCTGCCAATTCAAAACCGCTTATTTAAGGGCTTTGTCGTCCAGGATGGTCCACCCACCTGACTTCCTTAGTGCAATCTCCCGACTACCCGAGGGGACCGTTCCGACACCTGAATGCAGCTGATCGATGGTCATGTGATTCGATTCCATTGAGGCATGACACGCAACAAAACTGACATCCTGGTCGAGCGACTTCATCACCTCATGACTCTGCTGGCTACTTTTGTCAACGAGCTTTAGCCCGTCGCCCGTGGCCAATATTTCGACCACTGTGTTGTGAGGCTTGGCATTCGCCATGTAGGTATCTGCTTTTTCAAGCGCCGCCTGCCAGTCGGCTGGATTGCCAGAATGTACATGAATCAAAATACGTTCTTGAGGCAGAGCCGGGGCAGGCGCGTTTGCGCTTTGTGCCATCAACAGCATTGGCAAAAACAAGGAGCACAGGAAACCATGAGCAACCGGATGTCGAGTCATATCGAATCTCCCTTGAGAGTAACCGCCTTTCAAAAGTAATACACTCTGCGGACCAGCACGATGAGGTCCGCGATCCCACGCATTGCTTGGTTCCTTACCGTAGTTTCGACAGTGCGGAACGTTCGTCTTGACAGAGCATGTTGATGCCGCATACGCTGTTCCCAGATCCATCTCGCTGAGGACTTCCATGTTGAATCCGTGTCGCGTCCCTTCTACGTTCTGGCGATGCGCCAAACGCCCGCTTATCACATTCGCGTTTGCAATCGGCTTACTACTATCTGCCTGGACCACTAATCTACACGCACAAGGGCAGGCTGCGTTTGCAAGCGTCAGCGGCCAGGTTCACGATCCATCCGGGGGAACAGTTGCCGGGGCATCCGTGACACTGTCGAGCAGCGATATCGGATTCCGGCGCAGTTTCACGTCTGACAGCGCAGGACGCTACTCGTTCACTCAGCTACCACCCGGCACTTACTCCCTGACGGTCAGCCAGCCCGGGTTCAACACCTACGTTCAAAACGGTATCGCTCTCGAAATCGGGCAGTCGGCGGTGCAGGACGTATCATTAGCGGTCGGAAGTCTTAATCAGCAGGTCGTAGTGACGGCTGAGGCTCCTCCTTTAAATACCTCCAACGCAAATATCGGAGCTGACGTATCGCAGCAACAGATCACGCAGCTTCCCTTGGACTATCGGGCGCCGTTCTTACTGGTTACCCTCTTGTCCAGTGTCAATACTGGGCAGATCTGGCAAAGCTTCAACTCCGGCACACAGCTCTCTGGCCCCGGCGCCGATCAGGATGCCTCGGCCTTTACTTTCGGAGGGTCGAGATTCGGTGATACGGGTTTTTTGCTCGATGGCCACTGGAACGGCAATGGGTCGTGGGATGCCGTCATGTACTCCCCTTCGGTTGACGAGACGCAGGAGTTCAGGATTCAGCAAAACGTATTCACTGCGCAATATGGCCGAAGTATGGGCAACGTAGTCAACGCCATCACAAAATCGGGGACGAGCCGATTGCATGGGGACGCGTTTGAGTTTCTAAGAAACAGCGCTCTCGACGCAAACAATTTCTTTAACAATAGAGCCGGGCTACCGAAGCCCCATTTTGAACGCAATCAGTTCGGTGCAACTTTGGGCGGTCCGGTGTGGATTCCCAGGTTTTACAGGCAAACCAACAAGACCTTCTTTTTTGGCGGATATGAGGGACTTAGACAGTCGACACCGCTGACAGCTGTGCTGACCATGCCCTTAGCGCCGTTCCGGACCGGGGATTTCTCATCGCTTCTTGGACCGCAGGTTGGAACGGATGCACTCGGGCGGCCCACATATACGGGTCAGATCTATAACCCGTTCACGACACGAACCGTCACTGCTGGACAGGTCGATCCCGTGACTGGGATAATCGCACAGAACAGTAGTTATATCCGCGATCCATTCCCAGGAAACCGCATTCCAGCTTCACTGATAAACCCGGTATCCGCGAATGTGCTTACCTTCTACCCAACTCCGAATGGGCCCGGAGCTGTTAACAACTACACCAGCACCATCGGAGTGCCGGCTTCGCAGGACAAATACACGTTTCGGATCGATCAGAACATAACTGACAATGCGCGTTTGTTTGTCCGCTGGTCTCAGGCCTTCATGTACAAGACTCGCAACGGTGCCTTTTTCGGTCCAGACAACCCGGCCGGGTATGGTGAAGAAGCAGGCAACAACCGTTTTGACTTGGGGCTTGGCTTCAGCTATGACTTCAGCCCGACGTTCGTAATGAGCGCATCGGCCGGAGTTAACCGCTGGGTAGAGACCAGAACTGAGCAGGGCTATCCATTCGCTCCGTCACAACTTGGGCTGCCATCCTTCTTCGACACCTTGTCGAATCAATTTCCGCAGTTTTTTATCAGTGGCACCGCAGCTTTGGGAGGGAGTTCCGCCGAGAGCCATTCGATTAGTCAGGTCCAAACAGCTTCGGTCGATTTTACGAAGGTCACGGGTTCGCACACGATTGGCTTTGGGTATCAGTACATCTTTTTCATCGGTAACTCGAAAAACAAGAATCTCGGGTCGTTCGACTTCGGGCCGGACTTCACACAGGGACCAGATCCCACGGCAGCAAGTCCGAGCACTGGCTACGGGTTTGCGAGCTTCCTTCTTGGTACCGGTAACGGAGGAGGATTCCCCCTCAACTCGAACCCGGCCTTCAGCGAGAAATATAATGCCTGGTATCTTCAAGACGAGTGGAAGATCAGCCCAAAGCTAACCGCCACCCTAGGAGTAAGATATGACATTCAGTCGGCTCCCACGGAGCGTCATAACGGCCTATCTAACTTCAACTTCACTGGGACCAATCCAATGGCTACGGACCTTGCCGCGTCAAACGGGGGAGTAGCTCCTGTTCCGACGCCTGGATACCTGGTGTTCCTGAATTCCAACAACCGGGGGTTATACGACGCCAGTTATCTCAATTTTGCGCCACGGGTCAGCCTTGCCTATTCGCCGATAAGCAAGCTGGTCGTCCGGTCCGGGTTTGGAACCTTCTTTGTCGCAAACTATCCGTTGTGGAGTCTGCCTACACAAGGGTTTTCCCAGAGCACGCCTTACGTAGGCAGCGTGAATGGCATCACTCCGCTGAACACACTCAGCAATCCATATCCCAATGGGCTGCTGCAGCCGATCGGTAGTTCGCAAGGCGCGTTGACGAACGTTGGCCAATCCATTAGCGCCGTTGGACGTACCCGTTCCAGCCCCTATGTCGAGCAGTGGAGCCTTAGCACCCAATATGCTTTCACCAATTCCGATGTTTTCGAGCTCAGCTACTTTGGCAACCACGGCGTAAAGCTGGACTACAATGACGTGCAAGTTAATCAGCTCCCTACGCAGTACCTATCGCTTGGTAACGCGCTATTGACGCCGGTAAGGAATCCGTTCTACGGCGTGATCACAAGCAGCTCTTGCGGACTAGACCAAGCGACCATACCGTATGGTCAGCTATTGCGGCCATATCCTGAGTACTGCAATGTGGATCAACAGCAGCCGCCCGGGGCTTCATCCTGGTACCACGCGATGACCGCTCAGTACAATCACCGGTTCAGCCACGGCGTGCAGGTTCTTGCTTCTTACACTTGGTCCAAGTATCTGGACAACTCGCAGGGAATGCAGCAGTGGGTATCGGGGCCGGCCAGCACGGTACGGAACTGGTACGATCTGGCTGCCGAGAAATCAGTGGATGCGAATGACGTTCCGCATAGTTTGGTGGTGAGCTTTATTGCTCAGCTTCCGTTTGGAAGAGGCAAGGCAGTTGGATCGAATTGGGGCCGGGTGACGAATGCCGTCGCGGGGGGTTGGGAAGTCTCGGGTGTGGGGTCATTCAAGGCGGGCTTGCCACTTGGTATTTATGCCGTCACGAATAATACCAATTCGTTCGGTGGCGGCCAAAGGCCGAACATAGTAGGAGATCCCAGTGCAGTTCCGCCGGGTACGGACCGAGTAGATCAGTGGTTCAATACCGCCGCGTTTGAGCAACCCGCCCCGTTCACCTTCGGGAATGCTTCCCGCTTCTTGAACAATCCACGGGGCCCCGGACTGCAAACCGTTGACTTAGGCATCTCCAAGAATTTCCGGCCGCTGGAAAGAATGACTATACAGTTTCGAACCGAGTTCTTTAACACCTTCAACCGCGCAAACTTCTATCTTCCGGATACAGCCTTTGGTGATCCGGCTTTCGGGAGTCTCACGCAGGCTCTGCCCGCACGCGACATACAATTTGGATTGAAGATCTTGTTCTAATGGGTGTCGATGAAGGAAGTCTATGACGTTTGTGTTGTCGGAAGTGGGCCCGGCGGAGGAATTGCCGCGTATGCCCTGGCAACAGCGGGCGCGAAAGTAGCGCTGGTTGAAGCAGGGCCAAAACTTCGCCCTGGTGTTGATTTCAATGCGCACGGATCCCCTTTCGCAAAACTGGAAACCCGGTTGAAAGCCGGCCGGACCGCGCTCGTATCGAGTGTGTGGCAGGACTACGCCGAACGTAATCACTTCACCTCGGTAGGCGATAGTTCCGGGCATGGATTGTTGAAAGCTGTGGGCGGCCGGTCGCTATGCTGGGCGGGTCATTGTTTACGTTTTGGCCGGGGCGATTTTCGACAGTGGCCTATCGCTTACGACGAGGTTGCCACATATTATTCACGCGCCGAGAAGTTTATGGCCGTCTATGGCCATCGGGACGGCTTGTGGAACATGCCGGATGGCGAATTTCTAAAGCCCGTAGCCCTACGGTGCGGCGAACGCGCTCTCGAATCCGGCGTCGGCCGTTTGAAAAGTCAGTCCAGGCAGATTGAGTTTATAGGGCTGCGCAAGGCTATGCCGACCGAGCCGCATCCGATCAGAAAGACACAGTGCCACTATTGCGGGCATTGTATGCGCGGATGCGAAGTGGACGCGAAGTATACATCGGCGAATACGCCCATACCACTGGCGCAGGCGACCGGCAACTTAACACTATTCACCGAATCAACGATGGTCCATATCGTCATGGATCGCGATCCTCGACGCGTTGCCGGAATACTGTATCGGACAGCCGACGGCAAAATCGAGCGCATTGACTGCAAAGCTCTCGTTCTTGCCTGCAGTGCGCTCGAAACGTCCCGTCAGCTTCTTGCAAACAACACAAAAGAGCTTCCATCGGGCTTGGCCAATTCAAGCGGACAGGTCGGCCGGAACATCAGCAGTCATTTCGGGGTGACGGTGGTCGGGGTGTTCCCGCAGTTGAAGCAGCGGGATCCTTCGAACGACGACGGTACGGATTACTACCATGGCCTGGTCACAGGGCTGTACTGGGACAAGCCGAACCCGAGTTTCGAGGGAAGCTATCAAATACAGTGCGGTTCGGGGATTCATCCTATCGAAATGGCAGTCCGTAATGTTCCGGGCTTTGGTTCGGAATTCAAGCGACGCTATTTCGAAATCAACAATATTCATGCCGGTCTCGGGATGCAGGGCGCCATTGCGATGTCAGCGGCTAACCTGGTCGACCTTGACCCGGAACGCCGCGATGCCTACGGGGTGCCCCTGCCACGGCTGAATCTGCACTATGGAGAGAACGACCTAGCGATGGCTCGTGATATGGTTCAACTCTCGGAAGAGATCATTGAAGCGGGCGGCGGTACCGTCCACAGCAAACCGAAAGAGATCACATCCGCCACATTGAGGCTGGATCAGAACCACTGGGTCGGGGGAGCTCGCATGGGCCGAGATCCGAAGACTTCGGTAGTTAACCTCGATTCACAAACACACGATATTGCCAACCTGTTTATCGGGGACGCATCGGTTTTTCCGGCGTATCCGGAAAAGAATCCGACGCTCACCAACATAGCCCTATCGTGGAGGATGAGCGACCGGCTGGCAGCGAAGTTCCGTCGAGGCGAACTATGACCGAATTCCAGTTCGATCGCCGCGAACTGATTAAGCTACTCGGATTTGGTGTTGCGGCCGAACTGCTCAGTGCGCATGAAGTCGCAAGCGCCGCTGGCCAGTTTGCGCCTCCGAGTGATTATCTTCCGCGCTTCCTTACCAAATCGGAATACCAACTTACGTCCGAGCTCTGCGAAATTGTGATTCCGACCGACGACCAGTCGCCTGGAGCGAAGCAAGCCGGAGTTCCCTGGTTCATCGACACTGTTCTGTTGTATGCGAACAACGAACGCAAGGGCGCCTGGCGGACCGGGCTGTCCGACATTGACGCGGTCGCTGTACGGCTGAAGGGAGACTCCTTCTTGCGTTGCTCCGAGGCGGATCGGTTGCAAGTTGTCCAGAAGTTGGCGCAGGACGAGGAGGATACAACGTCGCGCGAAGGGCAATTCTTCGGCGAACTGAAGGCGCTTGCAATCGAGGGGTTCTGCCTTTCGGACCTCGGCATGACGCAGTACCTGCACTATCGCGGGAACGTGGCCCTAGCTGAATTCCCCGGATGCGCTCCAACCTCTATAACCGGTCTTGACCGTGAACCGGTGTAACTGGGCCTATGTAGCACTAGCGCTCGTTGGCTTGCCGCTGCTTGCGGAAGATCCCGCACAGGAAGCGCAGCAAGCTCAAAGGGCCCTGCAAAGCGGCAACTACGCCCAAGCCGCGGCGCTATATTCACGACTGGCATCAGCTTATCCGGACAACCTTGATGTGAAAAGGAATCTGGGACTTGCCTTGCATAGCGCGGGAAAGTATCGCGATGCTTTGACGTGCTTCGAAGCCATTCTTCAGAAAGATCCCGAAGACAGAGCTGCTCTCCTGTTCGCCGGTCTCGAACTGAGCAGCTTGCATGAGCCTGCCAAAGCGTTAGTGAATCTGAATCGCTTTATTCAGCAGGATCCCAATACGCCGGCGGCTTTGCTTGCACGTGGCCGAATCAATCTCTCGCTGGGAAACTTTAATTCCGCCATCCAGGACTTCTCGAAAACGACCGAGCTTGATCCGGCAAATACGAAAGCAAGGGAAGGTCTTGGAAAGGCTTACTTGCTGGCAGCTCAAGCTGCATTCGAAAACATCGAGGCGCAAAGTAAGTTTTCGGCCGAGTGGTACGGCCTGCTTGCGCGCTCGTATCTCAGCGCACAAGAGTACAGTACGGCGTATCGATTCTTCCGTGAAGCGGAATCGAAAGATCCCACACTCCCTGGTATCCATTCTGGTCTTGCGGAAGTTTATCGGCGGACGAGCCACGCTGAGTGGGCCAGCATTGAGTCATCGCGGGAGGAGCAATCCAGTCCTGACGCGCCGACGGAGCTCCGGCGACACTATAAAGCAGCCCTCGATTTCCAGCAACGCGCTGCAGAAGCTTTGGCCAGTTTGGCTCGTGAGCCGGATACACCTGAATACCATGCGCTGCTCGGGTTGGCTTATCGCATGCAGCGGCGCGACCTCGACAGTATTGAGGAATTCCGGCGCGCTCTCGCGCTGTCACCCGACAGCTCCAGCCTTAAGCTGGATCTGGCTACATCGTTAGCTGTAAGTAAGGGTTGCGACGAGGCAATTTCGTTGTTGAAGTCTGTTCTCGTCGCGGATCCCGGATCGCCGGAGGCGAATCATGTTATGGGGGAGTGTCTGCTGGACCAGGATCGTTCTCAAGCCGCAATTCCGTTCCTGCAGGCTGCACTGAAGCAAGATCCAAAATTGTTGCCTGCCCAATCTGCGCTAGGCCGGGCTTACCTTCATGTGGGGAACTTTCGTGAGGCAGCAACCCATCTGGAGAAGGCGACCAGCTTGGGCGACCCTGAGATTCTTTATCAACTCGCGGAGACATATCGCAAACTTGGAGAACCGAATACCTCGGCTAAATATCTGGCACAGTACAAAACTCGCAAGGGCCAGGTTGAGAAATCAAATGAACCGTCCACTGACGAGATGGGCCCACCTTAGGCACAACGGATCGTGTTGTGGCTCCGCAGCGTTAGGACGTCAAAGGTTCCCCCAGTTCAAATTCCCGCGTGCCTCGTTACCTCAGCCGATCGGTGCCCACCAGCGGCTTACTTCGTTGCCTGCTGTGCTCGAAGTTCGCTGCGGAACGCTTGCTCGCGATCGCTGACATAGGCCTGGTAGCCTTCGGGATCGATGAATGGGTTTGGTCCGCCGGCGCGTAGCTTCTTGAGCTTGTCGTCCATGCCGTAGTAAACGCCGTGCGCGCCGAGAAAGATGTCGCAGCGCAGGCTCTTCAGGACGGAAAACGTTTTCTCGTAATCGGCTGCGATCTGCGGGTATTTGGCGTTGCCTATGAGTTTGTATCCGGGGTTGACGTTGGGACTGCCAACAATCACGACATGGTAGGTGCGGCTACCGTCTTTGACTTCGGTGGTCCAGGTGGTGCAACCCTTGGTGTGTCCCGGCGTGAGGTGCGCGACGAGTGTTGTTCCGCCGAGAGTCACGGAATCTCCGTCGTGTAATACCCGGTCGACCTTTGCCGGCGGCCAGCGTGAATTGTATTGGAAGTCGCCGGCGCCGCCGCCCTCAATTTCCGGCACGTCGGCTTGCATGACCATCAGCTTGGCATGCGTAAGTTTTTTTGCCAAAGCGCAGCCTGCCGCGTGATCGTCATGGGCGTGACTGATGAGAACAATCTTGATATCGGAAAATGCGAAACCGAGCTTTTCGACGCTGGCGCGGATCAGTGGGACGGATTGCTCATAATCCGGATTGATCAAGATGTCTCCTTGGGGCGTGC
Organism: Bryobacteraceae bacterium; assembly: GCA_036269815.1. Taxonomy (GTDB): domain Bacteria; phylum Acidobacteriota; class Terriglobia; order Bryobacterales; family Bryobacteraceae; genus Bog-105. Next base: position 12,184 of record DATBDT010000108.1, on the reverse strand, counting down.
GGATCAGGAACGAGGCCAGGTAGTTCGTACCGACGTAATAGATGTTCGAGATGACCCGATAGGGCGGGATCGGTTGGTTCCACTTCAGCGTGAAATCGGCGAGCAATGCACAACAGCATGCTAACAACGCACCCGGGACATAAAGACGCATAGGGTCAGTATCGCGTGCGGGTGTTCGGTACACTCGAACGCGTGCAGGACTTAAAGAATCGAGTTGCGGTGATTACGGGTGGAGCCAGCGGGATCGGCCTCGCCATGGCCGAGCGGTTTGCGCGGGAAGGGATGCGCCTGGTATTGGCCGATATTGAAGACACGACACTACAGCAGACGGCCGCAGCCTTTCGGGAGAAGGGGACGACGGTGGTGGCGATGCGTGTGGATGTGATGAAGCCGGCCGAAGTGGAAGGGCTGGCCGCGGCCGCGTATCGCGAGTTTGGCGCTGTTCACGTCTTGTGTAACAACGCGGGCGTGATCAGCGAGGGCGCGCCGGTCTGGAAGGAACCGCTGAGTAACTGGGAATGGGTGCTGGGCGTAAATTTCTGGGGCGTTTTGCACGGCGTGCGCGCGTTCACGCCCCGAATGCTGGAACAGGCGGATGAAGGCCATATCATCAATACCGCCTCGCTTGCGGGGCTGACAACGCGGCCACTGATGTCTATCTATAACGTGTCCAAACACGCCGTGGTCGCGCTTTCGGAGTGCCTGTTTACCGAACTACAATTGACGGACCAAAAGCTGCATGTTTCCGTGCTATGCCCCATGTTTGCCAAGACCCGGCTCGCCGATGCGAGGCGCAACCGTCGGTCTTCGGCGGAAGAATTGACGGAATCATATGGCTTCTTCGATGCGCTGAAGCAGGTTGTGGCGCAGGGGACCTCGCCGGAGGAGATCGCGGACCATGTTTTTAGCGCGGTGCAAGAACGCCGGTTCTGGATTCTCCCGCACCCCGCGGGCGATCAAAGTGTTCGCGACCGATTTGAAAGCATGTTGGCGCGGCGCGACCCGCCGGTCAGGGATCTACGGGCGCAGTCGACCAGGCTCAAATGAACCGGTGTTCCTGGAGGAACGCGGCCAGAGCCCGCAACGCATTGCCGCGATGGCTCACCTGGAATTTCTCCTCGGGACTGAGTTCGGCGAATCCACAGTTACGTGGAGGATAGAAGAATAGAGGATCGTAGCCGAAGCCGCTGCTTCCGCGCGGCGCATGGAGGATTTCGCCTTCGACCTCGCCATGAACGGTGGTGATGACATCTCCTGTCCGTGCAAGAGCAATGGCACAGACGAAGCGGGCGCGCCGGTTGGCTACGCCGTCCAGCCGCTCGAGCAGCAGACGATTGTTCCCGGCAGCGGTGGCATTGTCGCCGGCATAGCGCGCGGAATAAACGCCCGGTGCTCCGTTGAGGGCGTCAACAGCTAGTCCCGAATCATCGGCGAATACAAGCTCGGCTGTGAATTGCGAGTAATAGGCCGCTTTGAGCGCAGCATTTTCTTCAAATGTCGCGCCGGTTTCTTCAGGCGCGGGGATCGCCTTGAGATTTGGCAGGGTTTGAATCGGCAAAGCGGCTAAAACGAATTCGCGGAGCTTGCCCGGATTACTGGAGCAGGCGTAGAGAGTCACGACCGGGAGGCGAGCGCCTGGTGCTGAGCGGCCTGCAACTCTGTTATGCCCTTGCGTGCCAGCGCGAGAAGTTCGGCAAGCTGGGCATCGTCAAAGGGCGTACGCTCAGAGGTGCCCTGAACTTCGATGAACTTGCCGGCGCTTGTCATCACAATGTTCATGTCGACGTCTGCCCTGGAGTCTTCTTCATAAGACAAGTCCAGCAGCGCGACGCCATTCAGAATGCCCACGCTGGTGGCGGAAACGGAATCAAGAAGCGGCGATTTCGGAATGGCCTTGTATTTGACCAAAGTATCGAGTGCAATCGCCAGAGCGACGAAAGAGCCGGTAATCGCGGCGGTGCGCGTGCCGCCGTCGGCCTGCAAGACATCGCAGTCGATGGTGATGCTGCGCTCACCCAAAGCGGCAAGATCTACCACCGCGCGCAGCGATCGCCCGATGAGGCGCTGAATCTCATGGGTTCGGCCGGAGGGTTTGCCTTTGGTTACCTCGCGCGGTGTTCGGGTTACGGTAGCGCGTGGGAGCATGGCGTATTCGGCGGTGATCCAGCCCTTGCCGGTGCCGCGTAAAAAGGCGGGTGTCGTGTCCTCGACACTCGCCGTACAGAGCACGCGGGTGTTGCCGGACTCGATGAGAGCCGAGCCTTCGGCGGTAATGAGGTAGTCGGTTGTAATCTTGGTGGGCCGAAGTTGATCCGGGGAGCGTCCGTCAGTTCTCATAGTGTTCTGCAGGACGATTTTAACCGGCAGAGCGAAGCCCGAAGAAGACGAACAGGCCGAGTATCAGGAAAATAATGGCCAGCAGAATGAGGCAGGGAATTGCCGCCTGCCGCGGCATAGCCGACGTTTTATCCGAGGAGGCTTTCCTTTTAATTTTGGATGAAGCCATTACCTGCCAGTCGACACAAATCGGGCGAGAGAATACAAATACATTGGCTTCAGCGTTCCCAGTGCGCGAGAGTCGAGGGACTATCTTTACTTTTTGAACAAGCTATCAAACGCCGCACGGGCATCACTCACCGTCCGGGGGGCAACGGGTTCGCGCGACGCGACGACATGGCCTTGTCCGTTACCTCCAATGCCAGGTCGCAGCGAAGCCGGTCCTTCCGGCAAGACATCGCGGGCAACTGTGATTCGGGCACTGAACAACTCACACGTGTTGGCCTGGTCTTTTGAAGGGATGCGTACTGGTACTGGTTTGGTGCATTGAAAGCGTGTGGAAGGTTCAAAGTGCACGCATTGCTTGCAGCAATGAAGCGGGGTGTGACATTTCGGGCACGATCCCTTGAAGTCCATATCGGAGGGCAACGCCACGGCGCAGTTAAAACAGCGTGACGCGACCACATTCTGAACAAGACGAGGAAGCTTCGGCCCCGTTACGTCTAGCGGCAGCTTCGGACCTTGCTGCTTCGGTCGCTCAGTTCTATGTCCATCGGACCTATGTCCATTGGAGGAGTAGTCTGAGTCCTGGTACCCATGTTGCCGGTACTTACGATCGCCGTCCATAGTGGTTGATCGGCTCCTTGGAGTCCGCGCAACTCTGGACGCAGATTACACATTGAGTGTCAGCCACGTCTGGAAAGCCCCTTGAAAGGTGCACGGGCCCCAGCTCTTTTTGAAATTATAGGCTTCTAAGTGGTGCTTGGAAACGGGGAAGCGAACGGATACTCAGGAATTACCGTTTCTTGAGAGATCCACCGCTCCCTGATTCGTATGTACCACGTTTCCAACGATTAAGCTAGTGTTTCCAAAAGAAACCGGTGCCAGAAAAGTACTTATCATCGATCCGATTAATCCGAGATCCATTTGATCAAGGCGTTACACGGACGAGTCAGCGGGTTTTCAGTGTGGTTCGGGCTGACCCGCACTGAATAGCCGACGCGGCCGGTTTCCTGCACGGTGAATTCGTTCGCGAAGGTAACTGTATTTCCACGGCTCTCAATCGGCACAAGAGGCAACGCGTGTGGAGATTCGAGGTCGCCATTGATGCCGATTTTCCCGATGACAGCTTCGACACGAACATCATCCGGCTCCAGCCCGGCAAGATTGAGCGTCGCTCGCAGCGGTACCGTAGATCCGCTGGTAACATGCCCATTGGGAGTGTCTCCCAGGCCCACAAATTTAATGTCATTCCAAGACCGGCGGGTTCGCTCTTCCCAGACCGTGCGCTCGCGCAGCAGCGCAAAGTCGTTGGCAGAGATGTCACTCCACAATTTATGCGCGGGCTGGTAAAGCTCCGACATATATTCACCTACCATGCGCCCGCAGCTGAAGCGCGGAGTAATGTTCGCCAGACAAGTTTTCATCCTGCGTACCCACTCCACGGGTGTCTCCTGCCCGGAGTCCTGGTAGTACAGGGGAACGATTTCATTTTCAAGCGTGGAATAGATGCTGCTGGCATGCAGATCATCCTGGTCTTCGGAATACGGTACCCGATCACCGATGGCCCAGCCGCCGGATATCTCGTAGGCCTCATCAAACCAGCCGTCCAGCACGCTGAAATTCAGAACTCCGTTCATGGACGCTTTCATGCCGCTTGTTCCGCAAGCTTCTTCTCCGCGCCGCGGTGTATTCAACCACAGATCGGCGCCTTGGACCATCTCGCGCGCTACTTGAATGCTGTAATCTTCGACAAAGATCAGACGCTTTGAGATCTCGGGGTCACGGGAGAGACTCACAATTTCCCGAATCAGTGTCTTACCCGGGTGGTCTTTCGGATGCGCTTTACCGGCAATGACAATTTGCACCGGCATTTTGGGATTGTTGAGGAGCTTCTTCAGACGGCCGACATCACGGAACAGCAGGGTCGCGCGCTTATAGGTGGCGAAGCGCCGGGCAAATCCTATAGTGAAGACATCCGGGTCCAGAACGTCGGATAGCCGGCGTACTTCGGCGGCGGAGGCCTTTCTCTGCATGGCAGAAGCCACGGCGCGCTCGCGGACGTAGGCGACCATACGCCGTTTGCGTTTGCGATGCATCTCCCAGAGTTCCTCGTTTGGAATCTCGAGAACCTGTTCCCACATTTTCAGGTCTTCCAGGCGCTCCCGCCAATCGGGCAACAGGTATTGATCGTAAATTGCGGCGAGATCACCATTGATCCAGGTAGGCGTGTGCACGCCATTAGTGACCGACGTAATCGGTACTTCTGCTACCGGAAGCCGCGGCCAGAGATCCTGAAACATCTCCTGCGAGACGTGGCGATGAAGCCTGCTGACGGCGTTCCGGAACGCGGTCGTCTTCAGTGCCAGAACCGCCATGGAATACCGTTCGGTCGGATCCTGCAGGTTCTTGCGGCCAAGTTCCAGCAGCCGCTCGAACGGGAACCCGGCGTGCGCGCAGTACTCCGCAAAATACTCGTACACTAAACTCGAATCGAATAAATCGATACCGGCCGGCACAGAGGTATGGGTTGTGAACACGCTGCTGAGGCGTGTCGCTTCGAGTGCCTGCTCGAACGTAAGTCCTTTGTCCTGCATTAAGACACGCACCCGTTCGATTCCCAGGAATGCCGAGTGTCCTTCATTCATGTGAAAGACGGTGGGTTCAACGCCTAGCTTTTTCAAAGCGCGAACGCCGCCGATTCCGAGGACGATCTCCTGCCGGATGCGCTTGTAAATGTCACCGCCGTAAAGTTGGTCGGTGATTTCGCGGAATTCCGGAGAGGTGTTTTGCGGAATGTTGGTATCGAGCGCCAGTAGACGGATGCGCCCGATATCGATATGCCACACCTTGATGTAGACAGTGCCGCCGGGAAGTGTGATGTCGATAACAATCTCGTTCCCTCTTGGATCAAGGCACGGGCGAACCGGCAGCGTGTAGAAATCGTTCAGCGGCATGCTTTCCTGCTGCCAGCCGTCGGGATTGAGCCGCTGCTGCATGTAGCCGCGCTGGTAGAGGAGGCCGACGCCCGTAAGCGCAAAATCGGAATCGCTGGCGGCTTTCATATGATCGCCCGAGAGCAGCCCCAAGCCGCCCGAGTAGATCTGCATGCAGTCCAACAACCCGTATTCCATGGAGAAATAGGCGACGCGGGGAGCCAAGCCGCCGGGGTTTGTGCGCAAATAGCTGTCATGCAGATCGCAAGCGCGGCGGTATAGAGCCAGGAAGCGGGGATCGTTGGCAGCCTTGTCCAGCACGCCTTGTGAAATGCGTCCTAGCAGGTCAACGGGGTTGTGATTGGTATCCTTCCAGAGCGCCGGTTCCAGGCGGCGGAAGAGTGAACGAATCGTGTGATCCCAGCTCCAAAGCAGGTTATACGCTATCTCAGGAAGGCGGCTGAGGGCGGGGGGAAGCGCCGGACGGACCAGGAATTCTTTTGACGGCTGAATCTGATAGGGCATGTTTCCAACGGAAATAGTAATGAAAATGTCAGAAAATTCGCGGCTAAGACACCGGTACTTGTATCTTATGTCGGCGTGGACTATTCCCCGCGCTAGGAACGGAGAATAGGCTATCATGCCGGAGCGTCCGTTCCTCAGCTTCGCCAATGTGTCCTATCATGCCGGAGAGCACCTGATTCTGGACCGGGTTTCCTTCGACGTTTTTCGGGGAGAGACTCTTGTGCTCTTGGGCCGGAGCGGGTCCGGCAAGACAACCGCTCTTCGCCTGATCAACCGGATGTTGGAACCGAGCGCCGGAACCATTGCGATCGATGGGAAGAACATCGCTGAAAGCAACGTGATCGACCTGCGCCGGCGTATTGGCTACGTCATCCAGGAGTTCGGCTTGCTCCCGCACTGGACGGTGCTGGAAAACGCAGCTTTGGTCCCAAGGCTGCTAAGTTGGCCGCCAGAGCGACAGGCAAAACGAGCGGAAGAACTGCTGGAAAAGGTAGCCTTGCGGGAGTTTTCCGGCCGTTATCCGAACGAGCTTTCGGGTGGGCAGCGTCAACGAGTGGCGGTGGCGCGAGCATTGGCTGCTGAACCGCTGGTCCTGCTGTTCGACGAACCGTTCGGGGCCCTTGACCCGATTACGCGTCATGAGATGCAGCAGCTATTTCTCTCTGTGCGCGAGCAGTATCAGGGCGCGTCGGTCTTCGTGACGCATGACGTTCTGGAAGCGCTCGTGCTGGCGACGCGGATTGCGGTGCTCGAAAACGGTAAACTCGAAGGCATTTTTACGCCGCATGAGTTTGTGCAGGCGCAGACTCCAGTTGCCCGGGCATTTTTGTCAACTTTGCCGTCAAATCTCAAACCAGGACCTTCGGCCAATGGATGAGTTTGTCTGGCGCGCGCTGCTGCGCGATGTGGTCAGCTTGACCATGGAGCATCTTGTTCTGGTCGCGTCATCCGCTAGCATCGCGATCGTCACTGGGGTGGGAGTTGGCATACTCAGTACGCGACATGCCCGCGTGCGGCATGTGTCCATTTTGGTCGCTAATGTGTTCCAAACGATTCCGAGCCTGGCGCTGTTCGGCTTTCTCTTGCCCATCCCGCTGATCGGTGGCATCGGCAAACGAACGGCGATCATCAGCCTCGTGCTGTACTCGTTGCTGCCGATACTGCGCAACACGATTGTGGGGATTACGGGAGTGGATGCGCGGCTGCGGGAAGCGGCAGTGGCTATGGGAATGACGGACGGACAACTGCTTCGGATGGTGGAATTACCGCTGGCCATGCCGACAATCCTGGCCGGGATTCGTGTAGCTTTGGTGACGAATATCGGGACGGCGGTGATTGCCGCGGTCATTGGGGGCGGGGGATTGGGCGTGCTGATATTTCGCGGCGTTGCTTCAGTGGATACGACCCAGATTTTAGCCGGTGCCATCCCCGCTGCAGCCCTAGCGCTCGGAGCGGATGCGACGATGGGCTTACTCGAACGAAAGTCTCGTTGGAGATGAACTGTTGGCGAAGAAATTTGAAGGTGAAACTTGCGATCGCGATATCGTTATGCCTGTGTTGCGGCGCGTGCTCCCGGTCGAACGCAATTATCGTAGGCTCAAAAAGTTTCACCGAGCAAATTATTCTGGGCGAGATTGCCGCACAGCAGATTGAACGAAAGCTTCATCTTCCGGTCGAGCGGCGGCTTGGGCTGGGCGGCACGCTGCTGGCCCATGAGGCGCTGCGAAAAGGCCAGATCGATCTTTATCCCGAATATACAGGTACGGCAGGGCTCGCCATTCTGAAGCAGCCGCCCAGCAGCGATCCTACAGCCGCCTACATGCAAGTGAAAGACAGTTATCGTGAGCGCTTTCATCTGATCTGGCTCCCGCCGCTCGGCTTCAATGATACGTTTGCAATGGTGGTTCGTTCACACGATGCGGAACAATTGCAGCGGCCGGCGTTGTCGGCGGCGGCCAGCCGCTCGTGGCGGCTCGGCGTCGGCTTTGAGTTTCTGACGCGAGCCGATGGCCTGACTCGACTCGATTCTGAATATCGGCTTCGCTGGAGCGGTTCGCCGCTAACCATGGATCTTGGATTGGTGTATCAAGCCCTGGCGCAAGACCACGTAGACATGATTGCGGCCAACTCGACCGATGGTTTGCTGGCAAATCCTGTATACAAGATGCTGGCCGACGACAAAAAGGCTTTCCCGCCGTATAACGCCTGCTTTGTGGTTCGCGAGGACCTATTGACGGGGCGGCCGGGCGTGAACACGGCGCTGACGATGTTGAGCAACCGCATTAGTGACGAGGCTATGCGAAATCTGAATCGTCAGGTCGACGTCAATCATAAGCCGGTTACGGAAGTAGTTCACGAATTTCTGGCCACGCAGCCGTGACCAAGCAGGCAATCAATGATCAACAAATTAGTTCTTGAAAACCTGAAGCATCGCTGGGTTCGCACATTGTTAAGCGCGCTGGTTGTCGGCGTACAGGTGATGTCCATATTGACACTAATCGGGTTAAGCCGCGGGTTGCTGGAAGATTCGGCCAATCGCCTGAAGGCAACCGGGGCGGATATTGTGCTAAAACCCGAATCCGGCGCCACACTGTCACTTTCGACAGGCCAGCTGAGCGAAAAATTTGTACCGTTTCTAGCGAAACAACCGCACGTTACGCAGGCCGTGGGAGTGTTGAGCCACAACGTGTCTTCGAGCATTCTCACGATGAACGGCGTCAATATCCCTGAATTCGCCAAAATCAGTCCGGGCTTTAAATTTCTTTCCGGCGGTCCTCCCCAAAACGACCCGGACGGACTGATCATTGATGCCTACTACGCGCGCGAACATCATCTGCGAGTGGGCGATACGGTAACGCTTCTGAATCATCCCTGGCATGTTACCGGCATTGTCGAGGGCGGCGTTCTGTCGCGTCTGGTGGTGGACCTCTCGCGTTTGCAATGGGCGACCGGCAACGGCGGCAAGATCACAGAAATCCTGGTCAAGCTGGACGATCCGGCGCGCACGAACGAAGAGGTTACCGAGCTAAACAAACTGCTGGAAGGTTCGCTGAAAGCAATCTCAATGGCAGATCTGGTTTCGCAGTTCAGCATTAATAATATTCCCAGTCTGAAAGCATTCATCTGGGTGATCGTGGCGCTTGCGGTAGTGGTCGGCTTTTTGGTGGTGTTTCTCTCGATGTACACGGCGGTTCTCGAACGCACGCGCGAGATCGGCATTCTGAAGGCGCTTGGAGCACAACCCGGGACGATTATCGGCATTCTGATTCGCGAAGCGTTCGTGCTGGCGGCGGCAGGCTGTGTCATCGGCATTGTCCTCTCGTTTGGCGCAAAAGCATTGATTATGGCGATAGTTCCAGCATCGCTACAAGTCGTCAATGTACCCGACTGGTGGCCGATTTCTGGCGGTATTGCCATTCTGGGCGCGCTATTGGGGGCAATTTATCCGGGACTGAAAGCGGCTCGCCAGGATGCGATTGAGGCGCTCGCGTATGACTAGCAACTCCATCATTCAGGTTCGGAATCTGCATAAAACATACCGCACCGGAGATGTCGATGTGCATGCGCTGCGCGGCGTTGATCTGGACGTGGCCCGGGGGGAGTTTCTGACCGTTATCGGGCCGTCAGGATCCGGCAAATCTACGCTGTTTCATATCATCGGGGGCTTGGCCGCGCCGACCTCGGGTGACGTTGTGATTGATGGCGTCAATTTGCGTTCGCTGGAAGATCGAGAGCGCACGAAAATGCGGCAGCGGAAGGTCGGTTTCGTCTTTCAGAAATACAACCTGCTGCCGACGCTTTCGGCGCGCGACAACATTAACATGGCGCAGGCGCTTGCAGACCGGCCTCCGAAACCTTCGGATTTCGATGAAATCCTGACGATGCTGCAGATCAAGCAGCGGTTGGACCACAAGCCGCGAGCGCTGTCGGGTGGTGAGCAGCAACGCGTGGCAATTGCGCGAGCGCTGGTGAACCAGCCCGCGATTCTGCTCGCCGACGAGCCGACAGGCAACCTGGATACCGAAAACTCACAGGCGGTGCTGCAGATCCTGCGCGATCTGAATAAGCGGACGCGGCAGACGATTCTGATGATCACGCACAATCCTGAGGCAGCAGCGTACGCGGACCGCACGGTCACGATGCGCGATGGGGTCATTCACGCCTGAGTTCGCGCCGGCAGAGGGACGGTTAGCGATCGTCCGTATCCGGTCCCTCGATCCAGAAATGCTGGCCTTTGAAATCGAACGTGGCGACACCGTGACTCAGGAGAGCGGTACCCACTGTGGCGTCGAAATGGGTTGCGGATGGCGCCTCGTCTTTTTCCGCCCAGAAGTAAACAGGGGCATTCTGCATCAAAGCAACACCTCGAAAACTCAGATCGCCGCCGTCAGCGCGCGCTAACCGCAGGCCGTCCTGCGCATACGGGAACGGCTCCTTCTGTTTCGATTTCGCGAGTTTCTTAATCCCGAGCCGCTCGACGGCAGCCGGATAGATGAGTATCGTTCCGGTAAAGAGCGTGTCGATCTGTGCATCGAGACTTTGGCCGTTGAGTTCGAATCCAACGACGGTCAAAGTAACCGGGCCGAATCGCCCGAAGTGTTTGGTCACGATATCGGCACATTTGTTCGGACACGGAACCGCGTCCTTCAACGGCTCCGAAACATGTATAAACTTGTTCGCTATATCGACCTGCAGCATGCGATTTTGAAACGCGCCAAACGTCAGCGCGCCGTCGGCAGGCAGCGGTTTCGATTTCACTTTTTTGAACCCAGCGCTCAAGTCCGGTGTTGTATCGAGGACCATAAAAGGGAAGTCGCCCATCGGCAAATCTCCTAAGCGAAGCCCGGCGACAGTAGTTTGCTGAACGGGCGAATCGCCAGCCGGCGCGATACCAAGTTTCTGGGCGGCCTTCGAGTCGAGATATGCGTTTCGCGCGCCAAGATCCAACACCAGGCGTAGCGTTTGTCCGCCACCTGCCGTGGCGTCAATGCAAAGCAAGCCATCGCAATCAAGCAAGGGCAATGCGCCCGTTTTGGGAGCTTGGGCGAGGACCGTGGTGCAGAAGACTAGTGCAGACGCGAGACGCTTCACAAGAATATGGACAATCTTAGATACATAGCGGCTTCAATAACTTGCGAATGCCAGATGACCGATAACAGATATTATGTAAACTTTCTGGGTAAAAAATATACTTGACGCACCCATGAGACTCAAGCATACTTGAGTCATGGAACGGAAGCCAAAGACTCTCGTTGAAGCGGTTAAGGAATACGGCGATTCAGATAAAGCATTGAATGAAGTTGCTGATAGCCGCTGGCGCGAGAGTGTCGTGTGTCCCCACTGCGGGGCGGATTCCCCGATGTTCCTTAAGACTCGCCGAATCTGGAAGTGTTCAAAGTGCCGGAAGCAATTCTCCATCAAAGCCGGAACTGTCATGGAAGATTCGGCTATCGGCTTAGACAAGTGGCTTCCCGCAATTTGGATGGTAGCCAATAATCGCAACGGCATAAGTTCATGGGAACTCCACAGGGCTATCGGAGTCACCCAAAAAACTGCTTGGTTCATGCTTCATCGAATTCGGCTTGCAATGCAGGATGACAAGAAAGGCGGCAAACTTTCCGGCGAAGTGGAAATTGACGAATCCTATATCGGCGGCAAGGCTCGGAATATGCATAAGTCTGCCAAGGCGAAGAAGCTGCAAGGTGCTGGCGGCGGCGTAGTGGGTAAAATTGCTGTTCAAGGAATCCTACAACGTGGTGGACACATTCGCGCTCGTGTCATAGACAATAGCCGATATGAGAACGTTGTACCCCCGGTTCACGAGAACGTTGAAGCTGAGTTGCGGTCCTACTTCGGACTGCAAGCCGACTACATTCATGATGTCATCAATCACGCGGAGCGATACGTTGACGGCCAGATCCATACCAACGGGCTAGAAAACTTTTGGAGCCTGTTTAAACGCGGCCTAGCAGCCCGGGTTGAAAGTAAGTCAATTCAGGAACAGACGGAAATGCTCGGACAAAGGACTGAAGGGTAAATTTGCTTTTCGAGTTGCCCGGAAGTTTCCTTCTAGCGTTGCTGTTTGCTCCGTGTCGGGCGTGAAGGAGGCATCAAGCATCAACCAGAAGACAAAAGCAGCTTGGAAACCGCCGTCCTGAAGTCCCCGCGGCGTTCCAACCCCATATAGGGTGCGCATCAACAAGCCAAGATTGAGACTGCAGGCATGA
>DATBDT010000064.1:0-14287 GCA_036269815.1 Bryobacteraceae bacterium | reverse complement strand
CAGTGGCAAGACCAATGGCAGCCGGTCCGGAGAGCGCACAGCTTCTCACCTTACGGGCGCGTTTTCCTGAGGCCGAAATTCTTGTTGTCGAGCATCATCAGGCGCACGCAGCGTCTGCTTATTTCGCTTCCGGCTTTTCATCGGCATCCGTTCTGAGTGTCGATCGGGCCGGCGACTACCGTTCTGCAGTGCTCTTTGAAGGTGAAGGGCGGGTGTTAAGGCCGGTGCGCGAACTCTACTTCCCGGATTCTTTGGGCGACTTGTTCAGCCGTGTCACCGAACTGCTCGGGTATGAGCCCCGCGCCGACGAACACAAAGTACAGTGGCTTTCGACTGCGGGAACTCCTGTCTACGCTGCTATATTCAGCGACATCATCGGTCGCGATGCGGCGGGCTGGCCGAAGTTCGACCGGCGATTTTTCGCAGCGGATCGCTTAACCGGCGGCGGCCTGAGCAGACGTTTTTACGATGCCATCGGCGAAAAAATCGGGGAGCCGGTACCCGATGCAAAGAAGGCCGACGTCGCCGCAAGCTTGCAGCAGGCCGTGAATGACGCGGTCGGCTCTATGTTTGGAATCGCGCAAAGCGTCTGTATCGCAGGTGGTCTCGCGTTGAACGCGTTGCTGATTCGCTCCCTCGAACAGCGATTTCCGCGTGTGTTCGTACAACCATCATCGAGCAATGCGGGTACCGCGCTTGGAGCGGCACTATCCGCGGCCGGAGACCCGATTCCGTTCTCAACCCTGTGCTTGGGCCCGGCTTTTGGGCCGGATGAGATCAAACAGGTGCTTGAAAATTGCAAGTTGCGCTTTCGGTATCTGCCCACCGAAGCCGAATTGATCGACGAAGCGGTGCGCGCGCTCAGCGACAACCAGATTGTCGGATGGATGCAAGGACGTATGGAGTTTGGCCCGCGCGCGTTGGGGAATCGCAGCATTCTCGCCTCCCCGCTGAATCCATATTCAACCGAAAACCTGAACATTTACATCAAGCATCGCGAAAGGTTCCGCAAATTTGCTGCCTCTGTGCCTGTTGAACTGGCCGGCGAATATTTCGACGTTGGATCAAACGCCAGCTACCTGGCTACTGTTGGAACCGTGAAGCCTCAGCATCAGGATAGATTTGCCGCGGCGCTTCTGGGTGACGCCTTAGTACGCGTCCACGTCGTGTCGAAAGACGAAAACCCGCTGTATCACTCGCTGTTATTGGCTGCTGGCCAGGCAACCGGATTGCCGATTCTCTACAACACCAGTTTCAATTTGTTCGGCGATCCACTGGTTTGCACGCCGCGCGACGCCGTGCGCAGCTTTTACTCGTCCGGTATTGACACTTTGTTCGCGGGCAGTTTTGTCGTCGAAAAGTAAGCTCCCCCACGCCTACTCGTAATGAATTTCAGCCTCCACGGTGGCGCGCTTGAAATTCTTGTTCTCCATGGAAATGGTGATCGTTCGATTGATGAAAAACACGGCTCGCAAACGGAACTCGGTCCCGAAACTGTCGGGGAACCAGACATCCTTATCCAGGCGCCGGTAATGCGTGTTAAAACCTAACCCGGGCACATCTGTCCCCAAAAATCCGCGTACAAACAGTGGAAGCCGTTTGGAGAGACGAGTGTAAACGGAGACCGGCTGAAACTCCTCTTTATCGATAACGGCTTCACCCGCCCACGTGATATCGTCAGAATCTTTTGGCTTGAAGCCGATCTGATAGGCAGGCCGGCCGTCTACCACCGTTTCTCCCTTCAGTTCGAACTCCAGGTCTTTTTGCTCTTCGCTTGTCAGCGGAAAAAGATCTTTGCCCAACCCGTCTTTGGAATCATCATTTGTCAGATCCCGGCGCATACCGGACGTGAGCCCTCCGTCCAAGCTATCCTCCTCGGGAACCGGCTCACCCTTGAACTCCTGATAGCGGCCTTTCTGCCGATAACGGCCTTCAATGCCGATACATTTCTTTTCCGTTCCCTTCGCCGTTGGGGTAACGTAAAACTCCGCCTGTTCTTCGCGCGCCAGTTTCCCACTGGAATAGCGAGTCGTCACACGGATATGTTCTTCGTATACGAATTGGACACGAGCGCTTTGTTCGCGGTCCTGGTTTGCCGCTACCCGTCGCATGATCTCTTCAGCGGATAAACTGGTGCCAGTATCTTGCGCCGTAAGGCAGCAGCAAACCACAAATGGCAAAAGGAGTGTGTATCGGTATTTCAAAGGGCCTGATTGAAATACGAATCAGGCGCCAAACGCGGTCCAAAAAAACTTACTGAACGCGTTCCTTAACGTAGTGCGCTGCGGATTCGATGGCGCCCGCCGCCACTGCCGTTGTATAACGCGCTGCTTTTGCTGCCTCGCCCAGGGGTTGCTGTGCCTTATTGGCGGCATCCGCTAACGTGTCGGCTGCCGTTTCGATTCCGGCGAGCAAGCCCTCTTTCCCCTTGCGATACGCCTCATTCAGCTTGGAACGCGACCAGCCTACGCAAACCGGTACAGCCAGTGTGATGCCGGCAACAGCTAGTCCCACGCCGACACCAACGAAAATCACTCCAAGAATGCCGCTTTTTGTTTGTTTGTCCACTTTTATTCGCCTCGCTGTATGTCTGATGGTAAATTCCGCAACAACGTTCCAATATTGTCACCGTCAGCAAGCCGGGGTGGCGCGGTCCGTTGGGCTGCGCGGCCTTTACTGCCGCCCGGCGCCGACGCTTATCGAAAATCCCGGCTCCGAGCAGGAAACGCCGGAGCGCCCTGTTGCGGATCAAGCTGTTTCAATTGCGCGGACCAGTCCCAAATTTCCCGCGCAACCACGTGAAGCACTTGACCCTCTCTTTGCACAACACCCCGGCAAGCTAACAATTTCCCTTGGTAGACAGCTTGGTGGTATTTATCGTGCACCTGCTTCCACACAATCAGGTTGCCGGCTCCGGTTTCGTCCTCGATCGTCATGAAAATCGTGTCCTTGGCCGTCATGGGATGCTGTCGGAACAACACTAATCCGGCTACCAGAACCGTTTTTCCATGAAGCGTCTTTTTTACCTCCGCCAGAGGTGTCACTCGTCTTGCTTTCAGACGAGAACGCAAAAACGTCACCGGATGATCTCGAAGCGTAAGGCCCGTGGCAAGATAATCGGCTAAAACTTCCTGGCTTCCTGAAGTCGCCGGCAAATCTGCTTCTGGCTCTTCAAACAAATCCGCACCGCGGAATAACGGCGGGATCTTTCCATCCAGAATGCTGGTTTTCCAAAGTGCCTGCCGCCGGCTCAATGCCATGGAATCGAATGTATCGGCCTGCGCTAAACGATCGAGCGCGCGCCGGCCGCATCCCGCTCGTCGCGCAACCTCTATGGGCGTGCGATAGCCGGCGCCGCGCGCCGCCACCAGCGCGTGTGCATCTTTTTTCGGCAAACCGGAAACCATGTGCAATCCAAGCCGCACGGCATGGCGCGATGCGCCGTTTACCGGTTCGAGCGTTGTCTCCCAGTTGCTGTGATTCACGTCAATCGGGCGCACTTCGACGCCGTGTTCCCGCGCATCGCGAACCAGTTGCGCCGGCGCGTAAAAACCCATAGGCTGGCTGTTCAGCAATGCCGCGCAGAAGACGTCCGGATAATGACATTTGATCCATGCCGACACGTACACCAGGTTCGCGAATGAAATAGCATGCGCCTCCGGAAATCCATAAGTGCCGAAACCTTCAATCTGGCCGAAGCAGCGGTCGGCAAATTCTTGCGAGTAGCCGTTCTTCTTCATCCCTTCAATAAATCGTTCGCGAAATGAGGAAATCATACCGTTATGGCGAAATGTTGCCAGCGACCGCCGGAGGGCATCTGCTTCGTCTGCAGTAAAATTTGCCCCGGTGATGGCAATCTGCATTGCCTGCTCCTGGAACAGCGGAACGCCCAATGTTTTTTCCAGAACAGCTTTTAACTCGGGGCTGGGATACTCCACTGGATCTTTTCCCTCGCGCCGCCGCAGATACGGATGGACCATATCACCTTGAATCGGGCCCGGGCGGACAATAGCCACTTCGACCACCAGATCGTAAAAGCACGCCGGCTTCAGACGAGGCAGCATACTCTGTTGCGCGCGGCTTTCCACCTGAAAAACCCCGATGGAATCGGCATTTTGCAACATGGCGTACACCTTGGGATCGTCCTCTCGAAAACTGTCAAGTGTAAGTTTCTTCCCGTAGTGGCGCTCCATCAGCTCGAATGTCCTGCGAATTGCACTCAACATTCCCAAGCCGAGTACATCCACCTTCATCATTCCCAGTTCGTCGATGTCGTCCTTCTCCCACTGAATCACCGTACGGTCCTGCATCCGCGCGTTTTCAATCGGAACCAGTTCGTCCAGGCGTCCGCGCGCGATCACAAATCCACCGACGTGCTGCGAGAGATGCCGGGGAAAGCCAACTAACTGATTCATCAGCTTCACCGCCAGCTCTTGCCGTTCTGGCGGAGTGTTACTTGTTATCTCAAGCACTTTTGTTACTTCACGGACCGCGCGCTTTTGTCGATAATGCACCACTGTGGCGGTAATGCCGGCACGGTCGCGGCCATACTTTTCGTAAATGTGCTGGATGATATCCTCACGCCGCTCGTGTTCGAAATCGACGTCGATATCCGGTGGTTCATTGCGTGCAGCTGAGATAAAGCGTTCGAACAGCAGTCCGCGGGCAACTGGATCTGCCTCCGTAATTCCCAGGCAAAAGCAAATAACCGAATTTGCAGCCGAGCCGCGTCCCTGACACAGAATTCCTCTCTCTTTCGAGAACTTCACAATTTCATGCACGGTCAGAAAGTAAGGTGCGTATTCGCGTTCCCCGATCAGCTTCAACTCATGTTCAATCTGTTTGATGACCGCTTCAGGAACTCCATCCGGATAACGATTTTTCGCGCCCGCATAGGCGCGCCGCTTCAGATCCTCGAAAGCCGACAGCCCGGGTTCCACAATTTCTTCCGGATATTCGTAGCGAAGCTCGTCGAGCGAAAACCGGCAGCGATCCGCGATCTCGACCGTTGCCGCCAGCGCTTGTGGCCAGCCGTGGAAGATTTGCGCCATGATATTCGGCGGTTTCAAATGCCGTTCCGCATTTGCATCCAGACGAAACCCTGCTTCGGCCACAGTACATTTTTCGCGAATGCATGTCACCACGTCTTGAAGCATTTTGCGTTCGGGATCGTGGTAAAGAACATTATTTGTGGCGACAACCGGGATGCCCAGCGAATCGGCAAATCCGGCAACTGTTCGAATCCACTGCTTATCGTCACCGCGACAAGAATGGGTCAGCGCAAGATGAAGATTTCCACGGAACAATTCAGCGCAGCGTTGAATATGCAGTCGGGCCGAATCCGTTAAAACCTGAGGGAAGGGAAGAACGAACTCCTGCCCTTCGGCATACTCTGCAACATCCTTAAGTTCGAGAACGCATTCCCCTTTCTCTGCTCGCCTGCGGCCCAGGGTCAGAAGCTTTGTCAGGTTTCCATACGCCTTACGGTTCGTCGGATAACAAAGAATGCCTTCTCGATTCGAAAGATTTAAGCGGCATCCGACAATAAAGCGCGTCCGCGCGTCGGCGATCCTTTTTAGGGTGGAATGCGCCAGCACAATGCCGGAAAGAGTGTTGCAATCCGTCAGTGCAATGGCGTAGTGACCGTATTCATGGGCCGCCGCCACTAACTCCTGCGGATGCGATGCTCCCCGCAAAAAACTGAAGTTAGACGATACCTGTAACTCGGCGTACTCGTACATTTAAGTCACGGAAGTTGCCCGTGGAGAAACCAGCTTTCAGAACGATCCAAAAAAATCCAGAACCGCAGCCCTTGTTCGTCTTCGACGCGGTAATAATCACGGACGTCCTCATACGATGACTTGTCTCTCCACCATTCAGGCGTTAAGCGCTCCGGGCCTTCGCATCGGACAAGCCGGTGTCTTTTGCCGCCGATAAACACTTGCACCGGCGATCCGCCGGGAATCACTACCGAGACTTCAATGCGCACAGGCGGCTCGAATAGCCGTACGGGACGAATGCGATATGCCGGCCATTCCGCGCTTGCCGCCGCCGGTCCGGTCACAGGATAAAGCTTTACTGCATATTCAGGCAGAAAGCTTTCACATATCTGGATACGATTCACTTCCTGAAAACCTAATCTCATTCCGAAACGGTCGATCAGCGCATCCAGTGACGATTCTTCATTAACTGGAGCAGTCTTCGCCTCCGAGAATCCGATTTGCGTGGGAAGAAGTGCTTCGACGTCCAATACAGAAAGCACGAAAGTTTCGAATCCAAACACAGCGCGGAGAGCCTTCAACCTTTCGGCGAAAAGCCGCATCAAATGCACACGAGAACGCGTAGGCTTCGATGTCCGAACTTCGCATCGGTCTACAGTTCCATCTACTCGATAGCAGGCAAGCTCCATATGCCGTGATCCCACCGCGTCTTTATCCAGCCGTCTACACACTTCTTGGAGCAGATCGTTCAGCACGTATTCCACTGCGCTCGTCGTTGAGATTGGCTCGGCAAGAGTACGCGATGCCCGATGCGGAGCTGGCGGCCGCCAGGGAGTTAATGGCTCTTCCGCCTCATGAAAGATCTGATCGAGACGCCGCAGAAGAGCGGGCCCGAATCGTACTGCCAGCGAGGAGCGCGGCATGTTTCTGACCATCGCAATCGTGGTCAGGCCGAGCCTTCGTAAGCTAAAAACAATTTCCGAAGAAATGCGCAGTGCTTCCACAGGCAAAGATGCCAGCGCGGAAACGGCATTCTCTCCATGAACCAGAAATTTTTTGCTGAAGCGCGCCAGCGCCCATGCCATGCCCCAGGTATCGGCGATAGCGGGTTGCGCCTTCACTCCCATCCGGCGAAGACGCTGCCCAACTTCAAGCAGAAGCGCACCTTCCCCCCCGAACAGGTGAGTGCAGCCAGTGATGTCGAGAATAATGCCGTCTTCCCCATCCGCTGCTACTAGAGGCGAATAGCGATCGCACCATTCGACAAGCTGCGTCATTCGATCGCCAGAAACGTCCGGACAGAAAAGGCTGAGAAAACAGCGCCCCATCTCATCCCGCCAGCGCCTCGCGCGTGGTTCGTACAACAGCCGTGTGGAACAAACCCGGTTTCTGCAACGCTGGAGCGCCCAAAGCTCTTAGCTCTCGATTGCTCCATTCAAGCGTCCAACTCCGCGGCATTCCACCGCGGCAATAGAGAAGATCGAGCTTCCATGCGGGTTCATCGAATCGCTGCGACCGGCGAACCTGTGGGGAAATCAGCCACCGCGTGATCGGTGCTGCCACTGGCGCCGTATCCGCACGATTTAACAAAAAACCGGTAGCTCCGCTGTTTTCGGCTGCCAATTGCAAGCGGCGTGAATCTGTCAGGTTCACGCCGCTCATGAGTGTCATCACAACACTCACCTGGGAGCACCGGAGGGCTTCCAGTACTGCCCAGGCTAGGTCCTGAGGTCTCCGCACCGAGACCATGACAAGCCGGTCCAATTGTATGCCGTAAGGAAGAAGCCCCAGCGGATACAGCGGCTTACCAGGCGCAATATAGATTACATTGCCTTCGCGTCCTGCAATGCGGGCCGACAAAATTGCCGAATACGCGATTGCGCTCGAAATGCTCGTGCCTTTTACCTCATGAATGCAGCCTCTCGGCAGACCACGAAACGGTATGCGGCAATCGACTTGTTCCGCAATCGAAACTGTACGCGAGAACCGCCGGTGAGTTTTTTCGAGGCAACCGATCGCTTCACGAATCTCTTCGAGCGCTGGACGAGAAGACATATTCCACTGTCCAGCATACCAGTTAGATTCGCCTTTTATTCGCCCGAGGAAAGACCGTTCAGTCAGCAATGAAATCGTTGCCCTGCCAGTTTCCTTGAGAGAGGGTTGTCTGTCGGGTGCTGGGGGCGCGGCTTAGTTTGGCCTTGCCCCCTCGCTGTTGCGGATGCCTACACCGGGTTATATCAGTGGGCAGGGTGGAACTGTTGGTTGCCGAATGTCAGATCTCCCGACGCATTAAGAACAGTCCCACTTGCGTCCGTGATGACGTACGATGCGAAATCGGATGTTCCCGGTTCCCCTGCATCGGTGAAGGTGAACGCAATAGACGCTCCAGGCGCACCGTTGTACAAACCAGTGCCGGTACCGGTGATCGTCGCGACGCCTGTTGTCGTGTCGTAACTGCACGCCACGCTTGTAAGGCTAGTCAGATGGAAGCTGTTCTGCGCGAAATTGATCTCCAGATTGTTGGGGCTTTGTGTCGTGCTGCAGTGCAATTCAAAACCATGCGTAACTCGTACACCCGAGCTGGTGAATATGCTGCCCCCACCAGTAAAGCGGCCGTTCACAGTAGCTCGATTGGTAAAGGTAACAGTTGTAGTTCCTCCTTCAACGACTGTGACGGTTGCACTCCGTGTAGTCGTGTCAGTGGAAATTGCTGTCCCGGCGCCGCTGACCACGATGGCGGAAACGATCGTGTTAGGGGTAGCCTTCTCAATTACGTTGAAGGTTCCGGTTCCAATCGCTGAAATCGTATGGCAATACCCGACTCCGACATCGAAAGTGTAATCCCCTACTGTGAATCGGAAGCTTCCAGAAACTGGGCCTACCGGGTC
Source organism: Bryobacteraceae bacterium (assembly GCA_036269815.1). Lineage (GTDB taxonomy): Bacteria > Acidobacteriota > Terriglobia > Bryobacterales > Bryobacteraceae > Bog-105. Next base: position 5,679 of record DATBDT010000064.1, on the reverse strand, counting down.
ACTTGTTTTGCAGACTTTGAGATCGTGGCTGTAGGCGCATGGCATAAACAAAGCCAAGCACGCCATTGCCATGAGCGAAGCATTGAACGTCGAACGTAGACGATCAGCTATCATTCCAATCCTCCTCTGAAGCTCTTACGCTCTCCTTGGCCTTTGTGCAGTCTTACGTCGCACATAGCCGTTTGGGCGTATGTGCTCAGATTATAAAGCTGGTTTACATTTATCGCGAGCATAAGTTAGCAGGTGCTTTAACTAGGACGATCGCCACCTGGAAGGCTTCGCTATCGATGAAGCCGCAGAAACGGCAATGCGTGGCCGGAGCGCGCTTTCAACCCAGGCATACTATTTGCCCCAATGGCGGATACTATTCACCATTCCAATCAAAGCCCTGACGTAGTAATAGCTTGATAGCGAGTTACAAGGTCAGAACACTAAGTTACAATCACTCGCCTATCCCGCGAGAAGAATCAACGTGGGCCAGAAGAAGACGGCTGGCAATGATTAGCAAGTGTAGCGATGAAGCTGACCTGGGCCTGGGTTGGCGGCAAAGCTCGTAAAAGCTACCACACCAAGCTCCGATTAATCGCCGAATTAGGTATCTCCCGCGCGTGCGATCCGCTTCCGGGCCCTTAGTCTAGGCGCGTCTTGGTTACGGCGCAAAATACCCGGATACATCGAAAATTAAATGGGTTGGATCCGATGCATAGGCGTCTACCCTTCCATTCGACAGCGGAATTATCGCCATGTTGGAATTCGGAATGCGGTCAAATCCATTCATCGTGTACACATCGGGCTGTGGCTCACCATCACCCCAAAGCCAAAGAGATTCAAGCGCAGGTTGGGGTACAACGATTGCGTTGGCGACGATTGTGGCGTTCGATGGGACACTGCAACCTCTGGAGACTTCAATCAGGCGCTCGTGAACAAACGGCTGCTTATGGCCCCCAAACCGCGTATCTAATGTTCTGCAAGGGCGGCGTGGGAAGAACGATAATCCGCCGCTAGCTGGCGGCCCAAAGTAGCCATTCACATCGATGACAACATCGGCATCTTCCGTAACGGATACTGAAACGGCGCCCTTGTCGCCGGCGCCCACGATCGTCGCTGTGGCTGTTGCTTCACCGTCGAACGCGTTGAGTGTTGAGAGCGAGGGCTTCGATCGACCCGTGGGCCAGGTGGTGAGAAAGCTAGACTTGTCATGTGGCACGACGGTGAAATTCAGAGAGTAGGCTCCCGCCGTGGCGGGTAGATTGCACGCGCTGGAAGGAATTGCAAATGAGCGGATCTCGCCGGCATTCATAGGAGGCCCGCCGAAAGGCCCTTCCGGGCTGCGCGTATCGGCTATGCGGCACGGGGCGACGGGATAAAATGCGAGCGCCGATGCCGTTGCAGCCGGAACGAAATAGCCATTGACGTTCAAAACGACGTCGCTGTTATCTGAAATATAAACGCTCACCGCTCCATCAGCGCCGGCACTTACGATTGCCGCATTCGTTTTGGTGCGCCCGTCCAATGAGTTCAAGGTTGAGGCAGAAGGGCGCAGTTGACCCGCTGGCCAGATTATCAAGTAATAAAGAGTGCGTGCCGGAACTGCCGTTACATTGAGCGAGTACGCTACGGCAGTGCTGGGGATCCCGCAGTTGCCTTGCAGCACAGGAAAATTGTGAATGCCGGGTCCCAATCTGCCGGATCCCTGCAAAAGGCCACTCGAGTTTTGCGTCTCGGTCACCCCGCACGGAGCAATGGGAACAAAGCGCAAACCATTTTCGCCGGTGACTCGAAAACTCCGTGAGACAGGAGGCGCGGGCTGGTACGAGCTATTGCCGGCTTGCGAAGCCGTGATGGTGCATTCGCCGATATACCCGAATGAGACGGTGTTGCCTGAAAGCTTGCAGATATTGAGCGGTGTAGCGGTGAACGTTACGGGCAGACCCGAACTTGCGGAGGCAGTCAGCCTAAGCGGCGTACCCACCGTTTGATTGCCTAAAGAATCGAAGGTGATGGTTTGGGCATGAAGAACCGAGACCATTTGTGACACGGGGTCGGCTGGCGCATACGTGCTATCCCCCATTTGGGAAGCCGTGATCGTGCAGCTTCCAGCCGCGATGAAGGCCACACTGCTGCCTGAAACAGAGCAGACGTCACTCGGCGAAGTGGTAAAGACGACCGGCAGCCCGGAGCTTGCGGAAGCATTCAACGCGAGCGGCGTACCTACAATCTGCTGCTTCGCGAGCGGCGCAAACGTGATCGTTTGCGGAGTCAATGAAGCCTGCAGTAAACCAAAAACCGCGACGCTGTTTGTCGTGCCGACAATCACCCGTCCATCCGCAATCGTGGGAACGATGTACTTGTTGCCGGGACCGAACTGGTCGCGGCCGCCAGGGGCCTGCTTGCTGTTGTAAAGCTCAACCGAAAGATCGGTCGCGTCGTAGGCATGGAGGACCGCTGCATTGGAGTTTTCTACCGCCCAAAGGATCGCGTCTGAAGTGCCGTTTGCCGAAATCGAAGGAGTTGCTCCCGGGAAACCGAATCGATCCTGAGTGGCCGAAGCAGGTTTTGCCTCCAGTAACGCACCATTTATTGCGAAAGCTTGAATGGAATGTGCAACCGAACCGTAATAAACGGTTCCGTTGAACCAGGCGGGTGAGGCATACACCGGGCCAAGGACGCCGTTGATCTCTTGATATAGGGTCGTGTTGCTTTGCGAATCAAACTTGCCCATATTTGCGCGATTAAAGACATATAGGTTTCCGTCCTTACCAGCTCCTGTGCCGAGTTGGACCACACTTCCGTCCGCAGCCTTCAGTTCGGGGAGCACCATCAATCCGCCTGAGCCGAGGTCTACGTCGAACCGGGACTCACGCGAAGTATTGAACATCGTCCAGTAGTCTTCCGGAATCAACTTCCGATTATTCGCGTTCAGCCTTACAAAGGCATTTCCATAGTCGCCCAGAGCGGGAAGGCCATTGGCATCGACGTTTGCATCGAAAGTTCCATTGGCAACCGAAACGAAGATGCGGCCGCTCGCGGAGTCTGCGGTCAATCCACCGCCGGAGTTCCAAAGAGCTGCCTCGCTGCCGTTCGGCGCGAAGTTGAACACGCTCACTCGACTTAACGTCAACTGGTCGAAGCCCATTAACCAGCCTGTATAGGGGCGGATATCGCAGTGAGAGCCCCAGCCGGTGTAGACAACGCCGTTCAGCAGCAGCAACCCCGGGCGGCTCTTGTACTGTTTTGGGTCGAACACAACGTTGCCGTTTCGGCTACCGTCGCCATTTCCAGGAACTGTGGCCGCAACGTCCGTCGGACCTCCGAATTCTTCCTGTCCGGTTGTAATGTCTAAGGCGTGCAAGCGCTGGTAATAGTTGCCATTCGCGTCCTTGCTCATGGCAGTCAGATAAATAGTGCCGTGGGGGCCTGCATGGAGATCGATGACGGGAGTCGCGGTAATTCCAATCTCGGGCGTCACCTGATTGCAAGCCCGGGCATCAGAGGGGGTTTCGCCCGCACCGAGCAAACTCAAATGCCAGAGAACCGTACCGTTGGCGGCGTCAATCGCGTAAACCGAATCATGCTCGGTTGAGGCGTAGATGATGGAGTGGAGCCCCTGGCTGCCCAGGCTTACTCGCGAGACGTATAACGGCTGGCCATCGACTTTTCCGTCCACCGGGACGGAAAAGAGCTTACCGAATGAAGAAGAGTTGACGCTGGAGTGGGTCAGACTGGTTTCGGTCAGGTTTTGCCCTGTTCGGGCCACGTCGTTGTGAAACGTGAGCACATTCGTGCCGAATTGCGGGGAAGCAAGAGTAGACGGAGCCTGGACCAAAGGAGAGGAAGAGCGTCCTCCGCCATTGCTGAGTAACAGAGCCGTGACCGACAGCAACGGGGTGAAAAGGGCCAGGAGAAGACGGATGCCCATACTCCGCTAGAGTAACTCTATTTTTTTGACGACTAATCGCTCGAATGCAAAAGTCCGGCCAAGAACCACTTGTAGCGAAAAGTTGGTAGCGCTAAGGGGAATCGAACCCCTATTTAAGCCTTGAGAGGGCTCCGTCCTAACCGTTAGACGATAGCGCCAGGAAGGCAGGAACGTTATTAGTATAGCTTGCCGCCACCAGCATTCCAGGGCCAGAAAGCTGGCGTTGTGGGCGTGCGCAAGCCTGCGGCGGCCGCAAGGCCGCCTGGATTCTATAGCGCTGACGGCATTCGTAAGCCGGATTTCGCCAGGTACTTGGTGATCAGGGTGACCGCGTCGATTTCGCTAAGCGCCTTGGCGATTGAGGTCTCGAGGACGATCATGCAGCGGGCGCGCTCTAACATCTTTTTCTCGCGAAATGAGAGCGGTTTTGCCATCTGAAGCATGCAAAGAGCTTTAAATACCTCCGCAATATCCAAAAGGCTGCCGTTCGCCATCTTCTCCGAATTTTCCTTGAACCGGTCTTTCCAGTCAGCGGCGCAGGTAGGACGACCTGCTGCAAAATAAGCGAGAACACGGTTGATCTCGCTCGATTTTGTCACCTTCCGGAGTCCCACGTCTCCCACATGGGAGAACGGCACCATCACTGTCAAACTGTTTGGCAGCAGCCGAAGCAGATAAAAGCGTTCCTGCTGCGCGCCGAAACAGCGTGAACTTATGTTTTCAATAGTTCCGACGCCGTGATTGGGATAAACCACTTTCTCGCCGACCTGGAAGGTCATTCAGGGACCTCTTTCGTTGTGAGGAATTTAGTTCCGTTAGCGTACAAACCCAAGGGGAATATTAAACTGCCGTTAACACTAGGTCAAGCATAAAATGAAGACCCACACCGCGGCAGGGAGTGTATGGCAAACGCGGAGTAACTATTGAAGAATGAGTGCGTTTCGCACGGGCTACACGCAGGCATAGTGACACGAGAAACGGTTACGGCCGGTAAAAAGTACCAGCTGCTGAATCGGTTACAACCAGTCGGGTGGACCGACGCGAACCATGGTACCAGGGGAGTAATGGACCACGGGGTTTCCCTGAGGAAGGGAAAGCCCTGCTGCCGTTGTAACGGATTGTTCAACGTGCAGGGCTTCCGCAGCACACAACGGCCATGGAGGATGATCAATATCGGCATAAACAAGCCGCCCTCGGCGGACCGAGTAAAGCCGAAACCGGGCGGTCAGGAAAGTCTCGAGGTCACCCGGCCTGATCGGGTCCCCGAATTGCACCTCAATCTGGGTTCGCGCCAGACGGTCAGGCCATCTGCGCCAACTGCGATATGTCAGATGCTGGTCTTCGATTCGCATGCTCATCTGCGACCAGGTATACGGCAGACCGTAGCTGAGCCGCGCCGCAATGGAAGCAAGCAAACGCGCACAGTCCAAAGAGAAGAACCAGACCGCTGGCTTGCCATCGGCGCCTGTCACGTAAGTACGGCAATTGGTCTCGAGAAATCGGGAAATCCACGGCAAGGCCGGCAGGAAAGGAGGGCGAAGTCCCTGCAACAGAAAAGGAGTAATTCCCACCCAGGCCGATCCGTCGAAAACGTCAACCGACAACCCCGGAGGAATACGGGATGAGATGGCCGCTACCGGATAACGCCAATGCAAAAAGGTCAAATGGGACCACGTCTGCAGCATCAGTGCAGAGCGCACCGGTTCGGGATTTGGATATGGCGCGGGGATCACAATCTACGCTTGGACGGCCGTTAAAAG
>DATBDT010000082.1:0-45390 GCA_036269815.1 Bryobacteraceae bacterium | reverse complement strand
TTCCTGATTCTTGGGGCGCTGCTTACCGGGATTCCCGTGCTCGCGCAAGGCGACTTTCAATCCACTATCGCGAAGCACTTGAAAACGTCCCGCGATTTTACAGTGAAAGTGGCCGAGGCAATGCCGGCAACGAATTACGATTTCAAACTGACACCGCCACAGATGAGCTTCGCCGAGCAGTTAGTGCATCTCTCGCAAGGGCTGACCTACTTCCTGTCCACTTTTTCGGGCGAGAAGCCTAATCCGGGAAAGCCAAAGTCCATGGGCAAGGAGGATGTCATAGCTTTCATAAAACAATCCTTTGACGATGCGATAAGTACGGTGGCGAAGCTGTCCCCCGACCAGCTCGCAAAGACTTACAAAAGCGAAGAGGGCTCGATGACCGGCATGGAAATGCTCTTAGGGATGCTCGACCATACAACCCATCATCGGGCCTCTGCGGAAATGTATCTGAGAGCGAAGGGAATTACTCCGCCGGAGTATCAGTTTTGATGATGCGGCCTTGAACGCATGCTCTGTTGTTCGAGGCCGCCATTGTGGAACGCAATTAGTCGTGGTAGTGGTAACGCTCGTCGTAGTGTTCGCGTAAGCGGCGCAAATCGTTGACGTCGCGCGTCAGCAGTTCGCGTCCGCGATCATGCATCGAGTTGTGATCCAGGATGCTTTGCACATCCCCAATTGCCTGATCAAGTTTGTCTTTGTCGAAATTGCCGCGTTCGTGCAGACGCTCCGCGAATTGGGATAAATGATGAATCGCGTTGTCATAGCGTTCCCGTTCGTGGCCGTTGTACGAGTTATGCTGAGCAACCTGCTGGAGATCGCGGAGCGTAACTTCCACGGGCCGCCGGTGCTCCGAATTGTAATGGTACTCCTGGGCCGCGGCGGGCTGTACGACGACTGTAACAGCTCCGACGAGCATAAAACCAAGAATGCTCTTTCCGATCAGGTTCACCCCAACTTGTCTTCTTTTCAGCATCTAATGTGCCTCCCTGTATGAAAGACGCATTTGGCCGAAAGGTTGCTACAGGCAGCGCACGGATGAGCGGAGTTTAACGTGAACGTGATTTAGCGAGGAATCCCGTGAAACGGGGACGTATCGGAGAATGTGAAGAATGTCTCTCCAACTTTTTGATTTAGCCGGGCGCGTGGCGGTGGTGGCCGGTGGAACTTCCGGAATCGGACGGACGCTGGCGTTAGGACTTGCGGAAGCCGGCGCGGACGTTGTGGCTACGGGACGGCGTGAAAAGCTGGTAGCCGAAGTAGCTGTGGAAATCGAAACACGCGGACGAAGAACCGTTCGTGCGGCGATGGATGCCGGAAACCGCAGTTCGGTAGATGCGTTTCGCGATGAAGTACTGAAACAGTTTGGACGGGTGGACATTCTGTTGAATGCCGCTGGCCAGACCTTTCGGCAGCCGACTCATTCAGTAACTGAGGATGATTGGAACCGCATTCTTGATGTGAATGTCACGGGCACGCTGCGGACGTGCCAAAGCTTTTACGACGCTCTGCGCGAGAGCGGTCGCGGGCGAGTGATTAACATCGCCTCTTTGACCTCGTATGTCGCATTTCTGGAAGTAACTGCATATGCGGCTTCAAAGTCCGCGGTTCTTGGATTAACCCGCAATCTGGCGATCGAATGGGCGCCGCGCGGCATCAACGTGAATGCGATTGCGCCTGGCGTATTTCGAACCGATTTGAACTCTGCCTTCCTGGATGGGACTGAACGTGGCAAAGAACTGTTGTTGCGTACTCCCATGAAGAGGTTCGGACATGCATCCGAATTGGTCGGCGCGGCCATCCTTCTGGCGTCCGACGCCGCATCGTTCATGACCGGGCAATGCGTGGCTGTGGACGGCGGTTTCCTGGCATCGGGCGTGAACACATAACGGGAGAATGTAAGCGCCCCGGTCTTGAATTTTCGTTGCTACACTGGCGGCAGCTATGAGAGTGATTCGCCTGTTCTCCATCATTGGCTTGTTGTTGGTCGCGGCTGCACCGAAGCTGCTGGTGGCGGACGAAGCGAGTAAGAACGCAAAGATCGCGGAGATTTTTCAACTGGCGAAACTCGATCAAAGCCTGAAACAGACGTTGGAGACGTCAGCCAATCAGATCAAGTCGGGATTCTTTCAACAACTGATGGGTTTGCAGTTAACGCCGGAAGAGCAAAGGGCAATGGAGAACGTCCAGAATAAGCTACAGGCGCTCCTGGCGGAAGGACTGTCCTGGAGCACGCTCGAGCCGATGTACGTCAAGCTTTACTCCGATATGTTCTCAGAGGATGAGATCGACGGCATGTTGACTTTCTATCGAACGCCCGCCGGAAAAGCCATGCTGGAGAAGACTCCGAAATTGATCGCGCAGGCGAATGTTATCGTGCAGCAGCGGCTGGTGGCGATGCAGCCGCAGTTCACTGCGCTCCTGAAGGAATTAGACGGCCTGAAAGGAAAGTAACGTTGTTGGGCCGCGGATGCTCGTACCTTTTAAAAGTTACGAGCGCGCAAAGCTGCCGGTCCTTCGTCCTTGTGGCGGCGGGGGTGGTGGAGGCGGTTCGGGAACGACAACTTTTTTCGGTCGCGCGTCCAGCCGCGTCGCGATCAGGCGCTGATAGAGCTTGGCAAATTTTGGCGTTCCGGGCTGTGCTCCTGCTTCTATAACTTCATGCTCAGTTACTTCAAGAGCGAGCGGCAGGTATTTTTGTAGATAGTTCTTTACGCGATCGAGAACGATCCGTTGGCTGGAGCGCATCAAAACAAGCAGCAGCGCCTCCATGGGTATTTTCGATAGTACGGCGTAAAGGGCCGAAGGGCGGTGTACTTTCAGAGCCGCGATTTCTCGCTCCGCCTTCTTGGCGCGCGCTTCCAGTTTCGTCGCGGATTCAACGACCGGCTTTTCCAATTCCAGAGCGCGCGCGACCTGGGCGCGTTCGCGCGACGTCAACTTCTCGACCAGAGTGGCGAAGAAAAGCGGGAACCAGTCAATGGCGACCCCCGGAACCGACGAACCAAACGGGAGCACCTGACGCGCTTTCTGCAGTTTTTGGAACCCGGGCAGGTTCAGCTTGGCGCCGGAGAGCGCGGGCGATATCAGCTTTAAGAGCTGTTCGTCCTCTAACGCCTTAAGAATGTCTCCGGCATCCGGGTCGGCAGCAATCTGCTGCAACTCGGTTCTCCAGGCGGCGCTGGAAATTTTGGAAGCAAGCCCAGCGTCGCGGACGTTCTGGTATTGCGACCATGTCCGTTCGTCGATGTTGAACTTGAGGCGCACGCGCAAACGGAGGAGACGGAGTATGCGAGACGGATCGTCGTACAAGGCGTGATTCCCGATGGCACGCAGCTCTTTGCAGCTGAGGTCGCCCAGGCCGTTGGTGGGATCGAGCAGCAGGCCGCGCGACGCATTGCCAATTGAGAGAGCAATGGCGTTGATGGTGAAGTCGCGGCCTCGCAGGTCTTCGTGTATCGTCGCTGGTTTCACCATAGGTTTCGATGCCGGTTTGGGATAGTGCTCCTGACGCGCCATGGAGATGCTGGCGGTGACGCCGGACGGAAACTTCAGTTCAGCCGATTTGCGAAGGTCGTCGATGGCGATAACTTCCGCCTTTGCGCTTTGCGCCAAAGTCTTTGCGAACTTGATGGCAGCGCCCTCTACCGTTACGTCCAGATCGCGGATCGGAAATCCGCCCATCATGTCGCGCATGGCGCCGCCGGTGAGAAAAAGGTTCAATCCCTCCTGCTCAGCCCGGCTGCGAATTTCAGCGAGAACGCGGCTTTGTTCGCCTGTCAGGTGACTTTCGAGCACAAACATGTAGTCGCTCATAGGTCTTAAAGGTCCGATTGCCGCGGCCGGGCAGACAGTTTGCCGGTCCGGTCGCCGCTGTTTGAGGCAGTGTCTCTCGCCCGATTGCGAGGATGGCGCTGCTGGACGATCTGCTGCAGTCTGGACCGGACCACATGAGTATAGATCTGTGTCGTGCCGATATCCGAGTGACCGAGCATGCTTTGGACGCTGCGCAGATCCGCGCCTCCTTCGAGGAGGTGAGTTGCGAACGTATGACGGAGGACGTGGGGACTGACCGGGCGCTGAATTCCGGCAACCCGGCCGTGGGCGCGAAGCAGCTTCCAGAAGCCCTGGCGAGTCATTCGGGCGCCCCGAGCGGTGACAAAGAGGTCTGCGCTAACGCGACCCTGGAGCAGGGTGAGCCGCTGACCGCTGATATATTCTTCGATGGACGCGATCGCGGATCGGCCCATAGGAACGAGGCGTTGTTTATTGCCTTTGCCGACGACACGAACGACGCCCGCGCTGAGGTCGAGATCGGCGAGGCGAAGCCCGATCAGTTCGCTGACCCGAAGACCGGTCGCATACAGGAGTCCGATCATCGCGCGGTCGCGCTGTTCCAGAACTTTGCCGGAGGGCGCCTGGGTGAGTGTTTCAACACTTGCCGCATCCAGGAATTTAGGCAGTGATGATCCGATTTTTGGCGTCACCAGAAGTTCCGTGGGATCGGCCGATAATTCTCCTTCTTCCAGCAAAAAGGCGAAGAATCCGCGCAGAGCGGTGATATGGCGGGCGATTGAGCGGTGGGAGAGTCCCGATAGCCGCAGTTGGTCGACGTAGCTGCGGAGAGTTTCGGGCTCGATATTAAGAAGATTTATACTCTTGGTGGTGAGATAAGTCGCGAAATGAGTCAGATCGCGGCGGTAAGCCTCCAGCGAGTTTTGAGCAAGGCCCTTTTCCGTCCGGCAGAAATGCAAGTAGGAGCGCATCTTTACGGGAAATGGCGTGATCCCACTCATTCTGCCAATGATACAATATCTCCGAAATTGTTTGAAACATAATACGTTAATCGGCCGGCGTTTTGCCCACTAGTACCGCTAAACGGGTCATCTTGTATCGTTTTGACCGCCTTCCGCAGGAGGGAATTGTCAATCCGGGCGGGTACTTGCTGGAGCAAGGAATCGAAATGATCACGACGCTAGGAACGCTGCAGCTGGTTCCATATGGGGACTTGAAAGCCTTGCGTTTCGCCTCCGAGGATGGACTCGACGACCTGTTCTCCATTCACAATTTCTTCGAACGCAGGCCGAAAGTGCCGGGATTATGGACTCGTTTCACCCTTAAAGACGGGGCTCGCCTGGATGGGATCCTCCCCCACAACCTGCTGGACTGGCCGGAGCACGGTTATCTGATTGCGCCGCCGCGCGCCGGCGCCGGACGTCAGAAGGTGTTTCTACCGAGAGCGGCAGTGACCGCGACGGAGTTGCGCGGTGTTGTGGGCGTCTCGGCGGCAGCCCCGAAACTGGTTGAAAAACGACTTACCGATAGTCAGATCAAGATGTTCGACCAATAGCGGCGGCATGGGTGTGATAGTGGGCCCGCCGCAAATTATAAGTCCAGACACGGGTCCATGACTCCTGTGGGGCGGCGAGCGGGTTTGCCCAGAGAGCAACAATTTCGTCCATGAGAAAGCGCTTGGAGAGCTGGACCTTGCTCCAGGCGTTCGAGACGCTGGCTTCAGCGGCGTCGGAGGGTTCCGGAAACGGTCCGCCGAGCGTGAGATGGGGCTGAAAGTCGAACTGTTCATGGGCGGCAAGGCCGGCCGTATTCAGGGCCCGGTGCAGCTCGCGTACGTTGTTGCTCCCACAGGAGATACCAAGATAGAGAACGTTCGTGACAGGAAACCTGTGGACCGCATCCAGCTCCACCTCAAACGGCGAGAATGCGCGCAGCGTGCTGGCGGCCTGCTCCGAAGCGGTTTCAAGAGGAACACGAAGGGCCCGGGGCGGGAGGAGCGTGACATGCGCTTGCGCCTGATCGCTGCCTGACACTGAATGCCTGAAGTTGTCGAGCAAGGATCCGAGCGGATCGGGAACGTAACTTACGAGCGCAAAAGCCCCCCATGGAGAAGCTGTCATCGTTTCAGCCAAATACCTCAAATTTAACCAAAAATTAGATGCAAATACGAAAAAAGTTAAACTTACTTCGAGGCGATCGATTCGGCTGGTACCCGGTCGGGGCCGAGGAGAGTGACGGATTCGGGCTTGGGGGCAGGCGTCCACCATGCCGCAGGTTCGAATCCAATATATTTGGCGATCAGAAGTGGGCCGGCACTGCCGGAGTCATTCAGTAGCTCCAGCACGTCGCCCGCACGCAAAGGAAGATTTCGCTCCGCCGCTAATTTCCACGCCGCATAGGGAGTAGCGGCTTCCAACTCCTCACCCGATTGGTAATCCTTCGGTTTGATGATGGCGGTTCCGCCGGTATGCGGAGACCATCGAAAGCTGTCGATGGCGGCGTCTCGGATTCGGTGAACTTGGTAGCGCATCGATTCCGTTACAGTCTACCGCGGAAACCGAGTAAATCTGAACCGTCGGTACAATTAATTGGACAACTTAGTCCACCCTGCTACTAAATGAAAAAGTCATGGTTGCTGTTGATTTTGCCTGTCTTACTGCTGGCGTGGTGGGGCTTTGGGCGTAAATCGGCGACTCCGCAGGTACACTTTGCTCAAGCGCGCAAAGTGACCGTCGAAAGTACTGTCTCGACCAACGGAAAGGCGGAACCCGCGGAATGGGCGGCGGCACGGGCAGAAGCGGCCGGCATTGTCGAGACAATCAAGGCGGAGCGCGGACAGCAGGTGGCGGCCGGGCAAACGCTGCTTGTGCTGGATCAGGCGGCTGTGCAATCGGAGCTCGCAGCTGCCGCCGCGCGCTTACAGGAAGCGCAAGCCGAAAATGCGACATTGGGCCACGGCGGGAGGCCGGCGACGGTAGCTAACCTGGACGACGCGGTTAACTCCGCAAAAACGGCTGTGAGTGTGGCGCAGCGCAACTACGAAACGATGCAGCGTCTGGCAAAACAGCAGGCGGCGACGGCACAACAGGTCCAGGATGCGCATGACGCGCTGCTGCGGGCGCAATTACAGTTACAGGCGGCTGAGAATCAACGGACTACTTTAGTAACTTCGAGCGACAAAGCCGTAGCACAAGGCAAGGTAAATGATGCCGCGGCGGCGCTTGCACTGGCCAGACATCGGCTGGGCGCGAGCACCGTGACAGCTCCGATTTCGGGGATCCTGTATCAATTCGACCTGAAGGTGGGGGCGTATTTACAGTCCGGCCAGCAGGTAGGTCTGGTCGGGAATCTTGACCAAATGAAGGTTGTCGTTTATGTCGATGAACCGGATTTAGGCCGCGTGGCGGTGGGAATGCCGGTTCGGATTACGTGGGACGCCAGGCCGGACGAACAGTGGTGGGGAAAAGTAGACAGGATGCCAACGCAGATTGTGGCGCTTGGCACACGAACTGTGGGGGAAGTGACCACGCTGGTGGATAATCCCAAGCGCGAACTGCTGCCGGGAGTAAGCGTGAATGCCACGATCATTTCCAAAGTTGTTCCGGACGCGATCAGCATTCCGAAAGCGGCGCTCCGCACCCTGAATGGCAGTAACGGTGTGTATAAGTTGGAGAAAGATGACAAACTCGCCTGGACCACGGTGCGCACCGGGATCAGCGACGTGAATAACGTGCAGATCGACAGTGGCCTCGGAATCGGGGACTATGTGGCAGACCGCGTTATCGAGCCTTCGGATGCTGAAATCAGAAACGGCATGGCGGTGCGGCCGGTGCGGAAGTAAGAGCCGTAGGCGGCATTAAGAAGCCACATCTTCGCGGAGGATTTCGCCTTCCGGCGCAAGCACGCGAGTCCATTCGGAACTTGCTTCGGCATCCGCAGGCACGACGATCTTGCTGAAATAGCCGTCTCGCCATGGAATGCCCGCGGGCCCCGCGTCGAGCAGCATGACGTTATCAAATTCAGCGAAGGCTTGGCGCGCCTGGTCAACGCGTTCCGGCGCTCCCATGGCGACGATTACGCCGCGCACGAGAATGCGCGCCATGGCTGCCAGGACGGCCGGCTCAGGAATCGCCAGCAACAGGACTCGATCATCCGCGCGCAGGCGGAGATTCACGTTACTCCAGGTGGACGAGAGGCCGGCCATCGAGGACCGCAGCGGCGTCTGCCTCGGTAAACTCCTGCGTTTTAGCCGAGTGATTCATGGAGCAGAACTTCGGTCCGCACATGGAGCAAAATGCGGCGTCCTTGAAGCCTTCCTCGGGCAGTGTTTCATCGTGGTAGGCCTGGGCCGTTTCAGGGTCCAGCGAAAGTTCGAATTGGCGCTTCCAATCAAAGCTGAAGCGGGCGCGGGACAGTTCGTCATCGCGCTGGCGAGCGCCTTTACGGTGCCGGGCGACATCGGCCGCGTGGGCGGCAATCTTGTAGGCGATGATCCCCAATTTGACGTCTTCGCGATTGGGCAGGCCGAGGTGTTCTTTAGGGGTCACGTAGCAGAGCATAGCGGCGCCATGCCAGCCGATCATGGCTGCTCCGATCGCGGAGGTGATGTGGTCGTAACCGGGCGCGATATCTGTGACCAGCGGTCCAAGAGTGTAGAACGGGGCTTCGAAGCAGAGTTCCCGCTCCTTTTCGACCTGCAGCGCGATCTGATCGAGCGGGATGTGGCCGGGGCCTTCCACCATGACCTGGACGTTATAATCCCAGGCTTTTCTGGTCAGCTCGCCTAGCGTTTTCAGCTCCGCGAACTGAGCGGCATCGCTCGCGTCGGCCAGACACCCGGGGCGAAGACCGTCGCCGAGCGAGAAACTGACGTCATGTTTCTGGAAAATCTTGCAGATTTCCTCGAAATGCTCGTACAGCATGTTCTGTTTGTGGTTCTTCACCATCCACTCCGCGAGGATGGCGCCGCCGCGGCTGACGATGCCAGTGATGCGGTTTCTGGTTAGCGGAACATGCTGAACGAGGACGCCCGCATGAATGGTCATGTAGTCGACGCCCTGCTCGGCCTGTTCCTCGATCACTTCAAGGAGCACGTTGATGTTGAGATCTTCAACGCGCCGCACCCGGCTGAGCGCCTCATAAATGGGCACAGTGCCGATCGGCACCGGAGACGCGTCAATAATTGCCCGGCGAATGCGCGGGATGTCGCCGCCCGTGGACAGATCCATCACCGTGTCGGCGCCGAATTTTACTGCGTAATCGAGTTTGGCCAGTTCCTCGTCAATGTTGGACGTGGTGGCGGAATTCCCTATGTTGGCGTTGATTTTGCACTTGGATTCCACGCCGATGCACATGGGTTCCAGGCTGGTGTGGTGAATATTGGCGGGTATGATCATGCGCCCGCGCGCAACTTCATCCCGGATCAAAGAAGGCGGTAAGTCCTCGCGTTGCGCAACATACGCCATTTCGCCCGTAATGCGGCCCTGGCGACCGTAAAAAATCTGGGTTCGAACGGAGTCGTCGCGTCGCTCTTCAATCCATTGGTTGCGATCCATTCTCCGATTATAGGCGGCGCGAAGGGAGCGCAGTGCGGTACGGGGGAATGAATAGGAAATCGTTAAAACAGGAGGGCAGATCGGATACAGCTCACGCTTAGTACACCGCTGGCTGTAAAGGCATCGCTCGATGACAATCGGGCTTGGCCCAACTTTGCGGGAGCTTAACTATCTTTCTTTACAGGCTCTTCCGGGGTCGGCTCAGGCGTGCTTCCGCTCTTAAAGCTTTCCTTGAAGCCGCGGATTCCTTCACCCAACCCTCGTCCCAGTTCCGGAAGCTTCTTGCCGCCAAAGACAAAAAAGGCAACCAGCAAAATCACAATTATGTGCTGCGGTCGCAGCAGACCTTCGATCATGCTTCTATTGTCCTCTATTCCAGGAGGCTACGGGAAACCAAAAACTTGAAAAATATACGAAGAAATTGTCGCGGAGAGCTGGATTTTGAGCTGCGGGGGGCCGGATAGCCGGCTGGGGAGCGATGTTTTCGCCCCTGAGAGACTGTTTCTATGGATTCCACAATTGCGCAGTTGTTCCTCTCGTATTCCGACAATAAGTTGCAGCAGATGACCGGCTATATCGAATCGTGCGTGGCGCGCTTATCGGACGATCAGCTTTGGAGCCGCGGTGGCGGTCATGAAAACTCGATCGGTAATCTGATTCTTCATCTATGCGGCAATATGCGCCAATGGATCGTCGCAGGAGTCGGCGGTGAGAAAGATATACGCGACCGGGATGCGGAATTTGCGGCAAGCGGTGGACTGAGCGGCGCGGAGCTGATCTCCCGGCTGCGCGCCACAGTGGAACAAGCGAGAGAAGTGATTCGTCGCGTCACGGTCGCACGCCTGCTGGAGGAAGTCAATCCCCAAAGCGGTCCAGTTTCAGTGCTGGAAGCCATTTACCAGGTGGTGGGCCACTTCCAGCAGCACGCGGGTCAAATTATGTTCGCGACGAAGATCTACTCCGGGCAAGATCTGGGCTTGTACCGGCCGTGACGCGTCTGAACCAATGTGCATTGCGTAATACTGATTAAGACCTGTTGACCATCTTGCAGTTTGCTTACATCCACGTTGCCAAGCCATGGTTCCTGCGAACAGTCCGGAATCCGAGCTAATTGAACGCATCAAACGACGCGAGCCAGAGGGCCTCACCGCCGTCTACGATCGCTATGCGACTGCTGCGTACTCGGTTTTTCTTCGTATCACGCGGGATGCGGCAGTAGCAGAAGATCTGCTGCAGGAACTGTTCTTTCGGATCTGGAACCGCAGTCGTCATTTCGACGAAACGAAAGGCGCTTTGGGTGTTTGGATCCTTGCGATCGCGCGCAACATGGCGATCGACTATGTGCGTTCGGCGCAGGCGCGCTTCAGCAGCCGGTTATTGCCGCTCGGTGACATCAACCCGCTGTTTCTTTCCAGCAGATCGAAGGAGGTAGAAGGCGTGATCGACAGAGGGGCCGTCAAGGCGGCGCTCTCTGGCTTGAACGCCAACGAAAAACGTGTTCTCGAGATGGCCTACTTTGACGGTTTAACGCAGACGGAGATTGCCGCAAAGCTTGACGAGCCGCTGGGAACTGTGAAGAGCTGGACGAGATCGGCCCTGGGGCGGCTCAGATCAGCCATGAAGGCGGGGGCGGCCACATGACCCACGCCGAGATGAATGAGCTCTACGAGCTATACGTGCTGGGTGTGCTCGAGCCTGGCGAGTCGAATGAGATTGACCAGCATCTGGCGACCGACTGTGCCCATTGCCTCGACAGCATTCAAAAGGCGATGGTAACGACGTCCGCTTTAGCTGAGCTGGCAGATCCCGCGCCGCCTCCCAATGCGGTTCGCGAGAGGCTGGTCCGGGCGATAACGCCGCCCAAACAATCACGGCGCTGGTCGTGGGCTGCTCTCACGTTCGCCGCAGCCACGGTGTGTCTGCTGGCGGTGGCGATCTGGTCAAACACTACGCTCAGAGAAGTGCGCGACCGGCTCGCCCTGGTAGTCAGTGAGCGGGATCAGTTGCGCAGTGCGGTAGAGATCCTGAGCCGGCGTGAAACGCGGACGATTCAATTCGGGCCCTCTACTTCTGGCGCCCACGGACGCATTCTGGTGAACCCGCAGGGCGGCTTTGTGATGACAGGGTCCGATTTGCCGCAAATTGCAGATGATAAGGCGTTCGAATTGTGGCTGATTCCGGCGAACGGCAAGGCACCCCTTCCGGCGGGACTCTTCCGGCCGGACGCCAACAACTCGTTTGTGCATGTTTCTCGAGAATCGGTGGATCCAACGAAGATCGCGGCCGTCGCGGTCACGGTAGAACCGAAGGCGGGCTCGACCGCTCCCACCACAAAACCGTTCCTGGTTGTGCCGTTGACTTGAACACAGGGTCGTGAGTGTCCGCCCGATTTGCGGCTTCAGCCGCCGTCCAGCTCCGCTGCCTCTATTTCCTGAAAGTCGTGCCCGTTTTTCCGCTGTTCTAAAACCAGGCGATAACATACGTGCAGCCGACGTCCTAACGCGATGAAATCGTCCACATCCAGCGGCTTTGTGAAATAGCAGTTCGCCCGCACGTTCACCCGCGCCATCCGTCCCCGGATCAGATCCATCGGCGACGAACTGAGAATCGCGACCGGCAGGTCCCGTAAGGCCGCTTCGTTCCGGATAACGTGCAATACTTCGCCTCCGTCGCGTTTCGGAAGATTCCAGTCGAGAATAATAAAATCCGGCTTGCCGCTCTCCGCTTCCGACGAATGCAGAAGGAGCGTAATCGCTTTTTCTCCGTCATCGGCGACGGTCGTTTCCACATCCCACGTTTGATGATCCAAGGCATAGCGCAGCAGTCGTACATCAACGGGATTATCTTCAACAATCAGCAATCGTGTGGCTGTCATTTCAATCCAAAGGCGCGCCAAATCGCGGCCCGAAAGATTTACCCGCCGGCGAACGGCGGACTGCGTTGGCGAGCAATAACGGCTGCGATAAGAAAGTCGCTGTTGGTTAAGCGGCCCGGCTAAGATCTGGACACGGGCGGTACCGAACACGGCTGGAGAAAGTCTCGCATGCAACTCCAGTAAACAGACGTGTGCACACGATCGTTTTCAGTACGGGTGAATTGATAGTTCTTTAATAGCATAGATCAGAACCCTTCCAGGTCAAGGGATCTGATCGTCTTATCTCATTAAAGATTTGCAATCGTCGCAGGGACAAATGCGCCGAAGGTGATCGAACGAATAGATCCCGGTGGTATGACCATCATTCCAGTAAATGCGTATCGCGTATTGCCCTACCGGCTCGACCGAGTCCATGCGCAGTGCCGGCTTGTACATAACGAACGGCGAGGGATTCGAGTAACTGGAACGCTGCGGCTCGGTTCCATGCGCTCCCGTGCACGTTGCGCAGGGGCACTCATCGCGCAGGTAGGCTAGCGGGTAGTCGCTGTGATGGCCGTCGCGCCAATCGATCTTGATGCCGGTCGATTTCGAGATAGCAATATGTTCAGGGTCAGACTGATTCATGTTTTAGCGCACAGGCATATGTCGCCGTTTTGCGCGGCTTATGTTTGAGCGCATAGATGCGTAACAAAGCAGTGCGCGAATCATGTTACGTTGCGTTGCGCAGGCCGCTCAATCTCTCGCACACGTTCAATATCGCGCACGCCCGGAATACGCCGGAACGCGGTAAGCAGCCGCTCCATCTGCTTCTTATCACGAACGTCGATAGTCAAGTCGACGACCGCACTTTCATCATCGCGGCTCGGATCCGCACGCGCTTCGAGTGTTCGGATGTTGCTCTGTTCACTGCTGAGCGCAGACGTCAGCTGATGCAAGATTCCCGGCCGGTCATCGGTATAAATCATGATCTTGACGGGCAGCGGTTCACTCGCGCTACGCGTCCAATCGACGTCGATCTTCCGCTCCACGTCATACATCAGGTTTTGCACGTTGGTGCATTGAACCGAATGGACCGCGACGCCCTTGCCGCGCGTGATGTATCCGACAATGGGTTCGCCGCGTATGGGATTACAGCATTTCGCGCGGTAAACCAAGACATCGTCAATTCCCCGTACATGAACAGTTTGATCACCGTCCGCAATCGGCGATGCCGCCCTCGCCACAGGAGCTGATTGCGGAACCGACGCCGCGGGCGGTACGCTGTGAGCTTCCACTTCCTCAGGCGCCACTTTCTGCAGGACTTGCCGAGCGGAAAACCTCCCGAAACCGAGCGCGGCATACAGATCCTCGGTCTTGCTAACGCCATATTCCGAAGCAACCGTCTCCAGATCTCCTTGTGAAATACGGCCCAGACTGACGCCGAGTCGGCGCGCTTCTTTTTCGAGCGACTTTTGTCCAATCTCGACAGCCTTCGCCCGCTCCGACGCATTGATCACATGTTTGATCTTGTTGCGGGCTCGCGAGGTCTTGACGATCGCCAGCCAGTCTTTGCTCGGCTGGTGCCCCGGCTGGGTCAGAATCTCCACCACATCGCCATTGCGCAGCGCGTATTTCAGCGGCTTGATGGCTCCATTGACGCGCGCACCAACGCAGGTACTTCCTACGTCGCTATGAATCGCGTATGCGAAATCGATGGGCGTCGCACTGCGCGGCAGCACAATAACTCGGCCGCGCGGGGTGAAGGTGTAAACTTCCTCCGGATAGAGATCCACCTTCAGCGTGGACATGAATTCGGTGGAGTCTCGCACTTCACGCTGCCACTCCATCAGTTGCCGGATCCAGGCAATCTGTTGCTCTTCGTTGACCGGGCCTTTGCTGCCTTCCTTATATTTCCAGTGAGCCGCAATACCTTCTTCGGCAATGCGATGCATCTCGTCCGTGCGGATTTGAACTTCGAAAGCCATGCCGCCCGGGCCGATCACGGACGTATGCAGGGACTGATATAAGTTTGGCCTCGGCATGGCGATGAAATCTTTGATCCGGCCCGGGATGGGCGTCCACTCGTTGTGGATCACCCCGAGCGCACCGTAGCAGTTCTTCACCGAATCGGTAATGATGCGCACCGCCAGCAGATCGTAAACCTGATCTACTGAAATTTTCTGCCGCTTCAGCTTCAGGTAAATCGAATAGGCTCGTTTTACCCGTCCCTCCACGCGCGCCGGAATTCCGTCTGTTACGAGCCGCTGCTCGATTTCCTGCCTGATCTGCGCCAGAAACTGTTCGTTATCGTGCCTCTTCGTTTCGATCTCGCGCATCAGCTCGGCCGAAGCGTCGGGCTCCAGAGTCTGAAACGCCAGATCCTCCAACTCACCGCGGATTTTGCCCATTCCGAGGCGGTGGGCAATGGGAGCGTAGATATCAATCGTTTCCTGGGCGATGGCATGCTGGCGCTCGGCGGTCAGAGAATGAATCGTCCGCATGTTGTGCAGCCGGTCCGCGAGCTTGACCATGATTACCCGAATGTCGCCGGTCATGGCCAGCAGCATTTTGCGCAGGCTCTCGGCTTGCCGGTCCTCCCGGTTAGCCATGCTGATCTTGCTCAGCTTTGTGACGCCGTCTACGCAGCGCGCCACGTCGTCGCCAAAACGCTCGCGAATCTCTTCGAGCTTGACCCCGGTGTCTTCCACTACGTCGTGCAGCAAACCGGTTTGCAAACACACCAGATCCATTTGCATGTCCAGCAGGACGTTGGCAACTGCGATCGGATGGGTGATGTAGGGCTCGCCCGACTTGCGCCGCTGCTTACTGTGATGCTGGGCCGCAAAGGCGAACGCTCGCCGCAGCGCCTCCAGGTCCTCACTGGGACGCACTGCCCGGACGCGATCCTCCAGATTGCGGTACAGTTCCTCTACTTGGGGGGTCTCCAACACTTCGACGGACATTGCGAGGGTATTACTAGGTTAGATGAGTGGTTCCCGGGAATGATGCACCACCGCAGTGTGGGCTTCGTCCCTCATCGAAAAATCAACAGATAAATTGCCATCGCGCAGCCGACAACCGCCATTATGATCGCCAAAGCGGAACCCAGAAAAGACGGTTGGTCGAACGACTGCCTGCCGCTATTGAGATCCGCAACCAGCCGTCGATAACTGCGCAGCGCCCAGACCTCCACGACTACACCGATTCCGATCAGCGCCGTTCCGGCCGTGACCGTAAACCGAGGCGAACCGCCTGCCGCAATCGTCTGGGTGAACGAAATGGTTCGCAGGAAAATGCCGAATCGCGCCAGTACGAAACCAAATCCCATCAAGGCGATGCCGGTACGAATCCAGGCGAGAAGCGTTCGTTCGGCAGCGAGATAGACACGCGGGTCTTTGTCCATCGTTGATAGCATCCGATGTTATCCCGATTTCGGCGGAGCTCGTAGCGCTCAGTCGGCCGCGCGAAGCCTCGAAAGCAGGCGCATCGCGACGCCCACAACTAAAGCGTCTTCCGCCAGGGCAATCAGGAAGTCAGGCACGCTCAATCGCTTGCCTAATTCCTTGCGCAGTTCGTACGCTGCGTAGGTTGTCCCCACCGCCGCCGCGGCGCCCAGGGCCGCTCCTAAGAACGGCGAGCAGCCTTTTGATTTCGTAATGGACCCGCCGCTGAATCCGCCCGACACCGCGCGCGGGATCAGCCCTGCGGCCATGGTCCGCTTCGGCATGAAGGGCAGCTTGTCGGCGATCAGTTCCCCGATTGCAAGCGCCCCAGTCATCTTTCCAGCAGCGCGGGGAAGCAATCCCGGCACGGGCAGCCGGCTAATGAGTGCCGGCGCCGCCATGGATCGCATGCCAGCCACCACGCCTGCGATTGCGGCACCGGCATACGGCAGCACGCACGTTCTTTCATCCGTTCCCGTCATCATGCTTCAGGCTCCATTTCCTCCGGCGACGCCGGACGTGCCGGAGGCTTTTCGCCCTCCAGCCATTGATTCAGCAGTGCATCGGGATCGCCCGACAGATCGACGGGACTCTGAACTTCTTCACCGGCGCGATTAACGTACTGCGCGATGATCCCGGACGCCGAGGGCTGCAGTTCTAAAATCCTGCCACGGGCCTCTAACCGGAGGGTTGTTCCCACCCACGCGATGTAGATCTTCGCGCGAATCCGATGTCCAGCAACGGCGGCCTTCTCGAACAGGCTTTTTGTGTATTCGGATTCCTTCAGTTGTTCTGCCCAAGGCGCAGCAGCGAGCGTCTGACGCCGTTCGTTCTCCCGTCGCGCGGATTCGTTGGGATCGCGTTCTTCGCGCGTTTCCAGCGTTTTGAGTGAATTCTCGAGATTGTCCAGAAAACTCATGTGAAGACCATTTTCTTATATTCGGCTTGGACCAGATCACGGTTGAACGACGATGTTGTTGACGACCCGCGAAACCCCATCTACTGCAGATGCCGCCTGTTCGGCTGCCTGCTTCGCCGCCGCTGTTGCCGTGGCGCCACTGAGCGTGATTACGCTCCCATTCGCATCCACCCGCACCGACGAAGCCGTCGATAATCCGACGTCCGCGGCGAGCTTGGTTTTCACCCGTGCCACCAGCGTGGCATGGTCTACCGTTCGTCCCGCGTCCTGCAGTTTGCGCTTTGCTTCCGCGGTGGACGGCGAAACCGGTCCGTTCATTCCTTTCGCGACATCGTCGCTGAGTTTGTGCGCTTCCTGCTTTACTTCCGCGCTCAGCTTTTTCGCTTCAGCGTTTGCTTTTGCATTCGCTTGATCTACCTTCTGCTGGTCCTGCCTCGAACAGCCAATCAAAAGTCCCGCCAACGCGGCGGCCGTCAACACTGCCGTTCTCAGGTGCATAATCCCCTTCTTATTGATTCGACCCCGGGAGGCCGCGCCTTGTTTCTCGATTACTAAGACAAATCTTGGCCCTTTTGGCGCATGCAATTTGCCCCAAACCGAGAACACAACGTCAGGAAACCCACTGAAAAGATTAGGAAGACTGCCGATAAGGAGCTCAGAGCGCAGTTATGGAATTGGAATTTTCAAACAAAAAGATCGTCTCCGTGTGTGAGACTCAGCCGTTGACGGTGAAAGGCTTGTCCCACCTGCTCGACGCAACTGAGGACCTCCGCCTCGGCTCCTCTCATCCGAGTCCCACGGAGTGGATGCTAAGTCCGACCGCCGGACGTACCGATGTCCTCGTCATCGATAAGGGGCTCGGCGCAAAACTGGTCGCAGATGCGTTGCAGCAACTAGCGGTGCCGGATTCGGAAGCGAAAACTCCGGCGGTTGTGGTTTGGGGTATGTCGATCACGGAAGCCGAAGCGCTCCGTTTCCTGCAAATGGGAGCAAAAGGCATCATCCGGAAATCCGCCGACGGACAGACCGTCCTTTCCTGTCTCCGCGCGGTTGTTCAAGGCCGCAGCTGGATGCAGGATTCGGTGTTCCGCGAACCGATTGTTCCGGAAGCGCAGCTTCGCTCCGATCTGACGCCGCGCGAGCACCAGGTGATGGAACTGGTGGAACAAGGCTATAAAAATCGTGAGATTGCCCAGGAATTAGGCATCCGTCCGGGCACAGTCAAGATCCACCTGAAACATATCTTCGAAAAGACCGGGGTGCATGGCCGCCACGGCTTGGCGTTGAATGGGCTCCGCCAAAAAGGTGTGATCTCGCTTCTCGCCTCGTAGGGTCCTGCGGGGAATCCCGCGCGGTAGTTCAGGCTGACCCACATGCTACGCTTTCGTTGCGTCCTGCACTGTGATGAAGAAGCTGCTTGCCCTGAATCGCGGCGAAATTGCGATCCGCATCCTGCGTGCCGCCAACGAACTTCACCTTCGCACGGTAGCCGTTTACTCGCGCGAAGATCGTCTGAGCCTGCACCGCTTCAAGGCGGACGAAGCCTATCTCATCGGTCAGGATAAAGGACCGGTTGAGGCGTATCTCGATGTCGAGGGCATCGTGGCGCTGGCTGCTGAGAAAGAAGTCGACGCCATTCACCCCGGCTATGGTTTCCTTTCGGAGAACCCTGCCCTGCCCCGCGCTTGCGAACGGTTCGGCATCGTGTTTATCGGCCCCAGTGCAAGCATTCTGGAACAACTCGGGGATAAGACAGCGGCGCGAAAGCTCGCCCAAACGGCGGGCGTTCCTGTGGTACCCGGCACCGAAGACCCGGTAAACCCGCGCGATCCCGGGATTCACGACATCGCGCGGCGTATCGGTTTTCCGCTCATTATCAAGGCAGCGTTCGGCGGCGGCGGCCGCGGCATGCGTGTGGTGAATTCGCCCACAGAGTTCGAATCAAAGCTACAGGAAGCCAGCCAGGAAGCAGGCGCAGCTTTCGGCAACGATGCAGTCTTTCTGGAACGCTACATCCGGCGGGCCAAACACATTGAAATTCAGATTCTTGGCGATCGATACGGAAACATTCTTCATCTTTATGAACGCGACTGCTCCGTTCAACGACGGCATCAGAAGGTAGTTGAAATTGCACCGGCGCTAGCTTTGCCCGCGAAGGTTCGGCGCGAGCTTGCGGATGCCGCGGTCGCCCTGGCGCGCGCTGCCAACTATTACAACGCGGGCACGGTGGAGTTTCTGGTTGACGCCGACACGTATCAGTGGTTCTTCATTGAAGTGAACCCGCGTGTGCAAGTCGAGCATACGGTAACCGAGGTAGTTACCGGCATCGACATTGTTCGCGCGCAAATTCAAGTTGCGCAGAACCTGCCGTTACACGGCGGTGAGATGGGATTGCCGCTGCAGCCGGATGTCCCTTTACACGGCACGGCGCTCCAATGCCGGGTGACGACGGAAGACCCGGCCAGCAACTTCGTCCCCGACTATGGCAAACTGCAGACCTACCGCTCGCCGGCAGGCTTCGGGATTCGCCTGGATGCCGCCTCCGCATACGGCGGCGCCGTTATCCTGCCGTACTACGATTCATTGCTGGTGAAGGTTACGGCGTGGGGTCCGGATTTCAAGCAAGCGTGCGACCGCATGGACCGTGCGCTGCGCGAGTTCCGCATTCGCGGCGTGAAGACCAATATTCAATTTCTCGAAAACGTTGTCCGGCATCCGGCATTCGTGTCCGGCGAGATGACGACGTCCTTCCTGGACGAAACGCCTGAGCTGTTTATCTTCCAGCCGCGCCGCGATCGAGCGACCAAGCTGCTGACCTATCTCGCGGACGTGATCGTCAATGGGAACCCGGAAGTCGCTAACAAGCCAAAGCCGGTTGTTGTGCGTACCCCGCAAGCACCGGTGTCGGCGCTGGATGCGCCTCCTGCGGGCACGCGGCAGTTGCTGGACCGCGTGGGCCCCGAAGAATTTGCACGATGGACGCAAGCGCAAACACGCCTTCTGCTGACGGACACGACGTTTCGCGACGCGCATCAATCGCTGTTTGCCACCCGGTTGCGCACGTTTGACATGCTGCAAATCGCGGGCTTTGTGGCGCGCGAGCTGCCGCAATTGTTCAGCATCGAAATGTGGGGCGGGGCGACGTTCGATGTGTCCATGCGATTCCTTCTGGAGGATCCGTGGAAACGGCTGCAAGAGCTGCGTGCGAGTATTCCGAATATCTGTTTTCAGATGCTGCTTCGCGCCTCTAACGCGGTCGGCTATACGGCTTATCCGGACAATGTCGTGCGCGAGTTTATCCGCGAAGCCGCCATGCAAGGCATTGACATTTTCCGTATCTTCGACTCACTGAACTGGATGCCGAATATGCAGGTCGCGGTGGAAGCGACACTGGCGACCGGCCGAGTATGCGAAGCGGCGATTTGCTACACCGGCGACATTCTGGATCCCGCGCGCGAAAAGTACTCGCTCGACTATTACGTTCGGCTCGCGAAAGAGCTGAAGCAGATGGGCACGCACATTCTCGGCATCAAGGACATGGCCGGACTGCTGAAGCCGTACGCTGCTTACAAGCTGGTCAAGACATTACGCGAAGAAGTGGGACTGCCGATCCACTTGCATACGCATGACACGAGCGGCATCAACGCGGCTACTATCTTGAAAGCCGCCGAAGCAGGCGTCCACGCTGCGGACGGCGCGATCTCGCCCATGAGCGGGACGACGAGCCAGCCGAATCTCAACTCAATTGTGGCGGCGCTTGCTCATACTGAACGCGATACCGGCCTGAACTTTGAGGCGCTCAATCGAGCTTCCGATTATTGGGAAGCGGTTCGCACGCAGTACACACCTTTTGACAATGCGCCCAAATCCGGCAGCGCCGACGTCTACATCCACGAAATGCCGGGCGGCCAATATACGAACCTCCGCGAGCAGGCTGAGGCGATGGGCCTGGGTGCGCGTTGGCCGGAAATCGCACGTATGTACGCCGACGTCAATATGGCATTCGGCGATATTGTCAAAGTTACGCCGTCCAGCAAAGTGGTCGGCGACCTCGCGATCTTTCTCGTCAGCCGCAACCTGACGGTACGAGACCTCGAAAACCTGCCGCCGGATCACGATCTGACGCTGCCGAATTCAGTGGTCGAGATGTTCATGGGGTCCCTGGGTCAACCGGAGGGCGGGTGGCCGCCCAAGCTGCAGCAGATCATTTTGCGCGGCAAGAAGCCGGACACGCAGCGTCCTGGCGTGAATCTGCCGCCAGCGGATCTGACGGTTGCCGCGGCGAAGGTGGCAGAACTTACCGGCGCTGTGGCTTCGTCGACCGATCTGATGAGCTATTTGATGTACCCGGACGTTTTCGCGAAATTTGCGAGCGCCCGGACCCAATATGGCGACCTTGATGTGCTGCCCACCCGGCCGTTTTTTTACGGACTGGAAGAGCGCAGCGAACTGACGGTGGACCTTGAACCCGGCAAGACATTGATTATTCGCTTTCTGACTGTCGGCGAAGCGCGGCCCGACGGAATGCGCACCGTCTTCTTTGAATTGAACGGACAGCCGCGGGAGATTGAGATCCGAGATAAATCGATCAAAGAAGCGGCAGGCGCACGGCGCAAGGCAGATCCCGCAAAACCGGGCGAAGTGGGCGCACCCATTCCCGGCGCGGTGACGGTGGTGCAGGTGAAAGCGGAAGACGCGGTGAAACGAGGCGATCGGTTGCTGGTGATGGAAGCGATGAAGATGCAGACAACAATTTATTCGCCGGTTGCGGGCACCGTCAAGGAAGTGGCGGCGCGTCTGGGTGCGAGCGTCGAGGCTCACGATTTGCTGGTGGTGATCGAGTAGGATCGGATGAGTCGCAGGTTATACTCGCTACACTGGAAAAGCACGCGCACGTGGGGGCGTAGCTCAGTTGGATAGAGCATCAGCCTTCTAAGCTGAGGGTCACAGGTTCGATTCCTGTCGCCCCTACCATGGAAGCAAGGATTTACTGAATCTTCTGGCTTGATTCAGCACTCAACTGCGGGGACATTTGTGGCGCTCGATGCGTTTGCGTTTCTGCTCACCGAGTTCCGAATTGAAACGAGCACAAATCCGCTGGACGCCAAAATGATCTGGATGACTCCACGAAAATCGGCGCAACTGTCGCAGGGATAGGCCGAAGGCGTGAAAGCGTCAGACGGCTTGCATATAAACCCGACCGAAGGCGCTCCTGAGAACTCGCATAAACTCAGTTGCGTTCAATTGCTCAGGGTAGAAACCACTTTCCCGACGACCGAGCCCACCTCGCGCGCCATTTTGGAGAGTGCACCCTCAGCCTCGGCGCCATTCAGTTCATTTTCAGCCCGGAACCAGTCGATCTCCGGCTCTCCCCAGGGCTGGCCACGATTTGTCCAAAGCTCGTAAGCGCGTAACTCGATTTGCTGGTGACTGCCATTGTTCATACCGGATAGACGCCATTCGTCGAAGCTGTGTGTCATCACGGCGCGGTGGATAGGATGATCGGCAGGCTTGGCCGGTCATCGTACGTGAAAATAGTTGCTGGTTTCAGCAAAATGATTCGTATCGGACCGGCCGGGTGGGGATATAAAGATTGGAACGGCGTTGTGTATCCACAGCCGGGAGCCGGCGTCTCCTCGACGAAAGGGAGTTCAAACGCACCCGGCGGCGTTGCCACAGGTGAGGCAAACATCCTTTCGCTGACTCTGGGCGAGTGGTCGCGCGCGCCAAACGAACGCTACCAGCGCCCGAGACGCAGAGTTGAACGAGTTCCGGGATGTGTTGATGGAAGTACCACGCCACCGCGTAGTACGGTTTACATGCAGACGCATGGCGCACAGGCCCCGCATGTCAACGCGTTTTTGTTGGACAACCATAAGGGCCGTGAAAAAATCGGCTGATGCGGCCTCAAATGGCCGATCGAATTAAAGTTTCCACCAAAAACCTGCGATTTTGGCGGAGTACGCCCACTTCTCCTAGTACGGCTTTTCACTGCCGCAGCCGGGTACGTGCCAGCATCAACAGACACATTTGCTCCGTGCGCGGCATCCGACAAGAGAAGGGGGCGAGATGGCTGGACCGGATTTCTGGATTGCTTCCGTACTGGCGGTAATCATTCACGAAGCGGCTCACGTCGCGATCGCGTGGACGCATGGAGTCAAAGTAAAAAGAGTCGGCATCTCGTGGCGGGGCCCGTTTATTGTGCGAGAGCGAGGCGGGCCTGCTGCAGACGCAAAGATTGCTGTCGCCGGCCCCTTCGCAAACTTGCTCCTGGCTTTGGCATGCTGGCACTTCCTTCCGCTGTTTGCGCTCGTAAATCTGATTCTCGGCGGCTATAACTTGCTCCCGTTCGTTCCGCGGAACGATGGACGGCACGCATGGGAAGCGGTACGCCGTATGCGAAACGCCCGTGGGCCTGCGACCTCGCGCGCGTAAATGATCGGGCCAATGAACTGGCTGAAACCCTCTCGATGGTCGGCCGAGGCTTGCGGTATCCGCTACTCGATAAGATCAAAGCGCTGGGCGAGTTCAGCAGGGAATATAGGTGGCCGAGCAAGACGTAGCTCCTGCGGAGCCGCGACCCGATGGAAACCTCAAATAGCGGGTATCTCTGCGTCGTACTACACGTGAACCGCAAGAATGACGGCTCCGATCAAAACTGAACAGCGCATACAATCATCACGCACACTCTAAAGGGCCGGGTGAGCGTCCGTGCCCATTGCGGCCGGGTTTTCAGAATCCCGCGCCTTCACCCGCGGAGGATGCGGCGGAGTGGTTAAGTTGAGAGCCGCCCTGATTTCTTCGACATGCCGGTTCAGTCGACGATCCATTACAAAGAGAGCGACGAGGAAATAGACAGGGGGCAGCACGAAAGTGCCGGCGAGCGTGAGGCCCGTGATCCAGAGCAGGAGCATACCGATTGATCGGCCGGAATGCCACTGAACTTTAGTGTTGCCGCGGCGGGAGAACTTTATTCGGGTTAGTTTGGGGCGCCCTCGTTCGTGGTTCATCTCTATCTGCCGCACATGAATAATGATTTACAAGCTAATGCGGTAATAGCTAACCCGTTGCCGGAGCGAGCGACGCGCCTTTTAGGTGCTTCTATTCGACTGTGAACCTCGCGGCTGGCAGCATTGGTCAACGTGCCGGAAGTGCCGGTAGAGGTCACTGTGTAGGAGGGCGGGCACCGTTTCGATACCCTGGTTCCAGGTGCTGTGCGAAGTCGGCGATATCGGCCTTCCGCACCTCTGTGGCATGAATATCTCGGAGTACCGATCGACACCCGCCGAGCGGGAAAGAACGGCGGACCTGGTTCGGTTACTGCCGAAAAATCGAAGTTCGGTGCTGGATATCGGAGCGCGAGATGGATACTTCTCCGAGATCCTGAAGAAGCATTTTCAGCGAGTAGTAGCGCTGGACCTTGTCAAGCCTAGTTGGAAGATTCCGGGGGTGGAGACGGTAGCGGGAGATGCTACCCGCTTGCAGTTCGCGGAGAATTCGTTCGATTGTGTTTTCTGTGCGGAAGTACTGGAACACATTCCCGATCTCGAAGCGGCATGTGCGGAGATTGTCCGGGTGGCGCGGCATCAAGTCATCATCGGCGTTCCGTACAAGCAAGACATTCGTGTAGGACAGATGAGTTGCCGGAAGTGCGGCAAAGTGACGCCGCCGTGGGGACATGTGAACACCTTCGATGAGCGAAAGCTGCAGCGCCTGTTTCGAGCACTGCGCGTTGACGAGATATCGTTTGTGGGAAAGAATCGAGAGGCTACCAACTGGTTAGCGGCGGCTTTGATGACGATGGGCGGGAATCCGTGGGGTCCTTACGAGCAAGACGAAGGCTGCATCGACTGCGGTGCGAAGTTGACGCGGCCGGCGCCGCGGCCGGTGTGGCAGAGGATCTGTTCTGCTCTGGCGCTACGCCTGGAGCATCTGCACTCTGCGCTGACGCGAGAGCATGGGAACTGGATTCATGTTCGATTCGTGAAAAGAGCTTTGTCATAAGCCTGTTTCAAAACAGATAGGACAATGATCTGTTATGGACACTCGCCGGGAATTTTTTAAGCGAGCGGCTCAACTGGCGGCCGGCACAGGCTTGACAAGTACTTTGCTGCCTTCCGTCGAAAAAGCCGCGGCGATTGCTCCGGCTGAGGACACGACGTTTCTAGATGCCGAACACGTGGTAATCCTGATGCAGGAGAACCGTTCGTTCGATCACTGCTTCGGTACGCTGCGCGGGGTGCGCGGTTTCAGCGATCCGCGCGCCGTTGTCCTGCCTGATCAGAATCCGGTGTGGCTGCAGACAAACGCGACGGGCGAGGTCTATGCTCCCTTTCGTCTTGATGTCGAGCGAACGAATGCAACCTGGCTCGGGTCGCTTCCGCACTCGTGGCAGGACCAGAACGACGCCAAAAACGGAGGCGATCACGAT
The DNA here is from genome assembly GCA_036269815.1 of Bryobacteraceae bacterium. Taxonomy (GTDB): domain Bacteria; phylum Acidobacteriota; class Terriglobia; order Bryobacterales; family Bryobacteraceae; genus Bog-105. The sequence goes on along the minus strand of DATBDT010000082.1, from coordinate 20,393 downwards.
AAGTGGCTCGTCGCAAAACCGATCGGCCGGGAGCATCCGGCGGGGTTGCCGTTGACGATGGGCTATTACACGCGTGAGGATTTGCCGTTTTACTATGCACTCGCCGACGCGTTTACGATCTGTGACCAACACTTTTGTTCGTCTTTGACGGGTACGACTCCGAACCGCCTGTATCTTTGGACCGGTACAATTCGTGAACATCAGAACGCCGACTCGCCCGCCAACGTACGAAATGAAAATGTAGATTATGGATTACCGGCGCGCTGGACCACGTTCCCGGAGCGTTTGGAAGACGCCGGTGTTTCGTGGAAGATCTATCAAAATGAGCTGAGCATTTATAGCGGCCTCAGCGAAGAAGAAGATGCGTGGTTAACGAATTTCACCGACAATCCCATTGAATGGTTCCCTCAATTTGCTGCGGAATTCGCCGGAAATCATCGGGCTCACGTGGTAAAGCTTTGTGTCTCACTGCCGGAACGAATCGATGCGCTAGAGAAGCAGTCAGCGGCGGCGAATATCGAGGAGGAGCGAAACAAAATTGCGCAAGAGCTGAAAACAGCGCGTGAGCTTCTGGCGAAGGCGATGGCGGAACACCAGAAGCTATCCGGCACGTCATTCGATCAGCTACCGCAGCGTACGCAAACTCTTCATAAGAAGGCTTTCGCTATTAATTCCGGAGATCCGGATTACCGGCAGCTGACGAGGTTACGCTACCAGGACGGTACGGCGATGCGGGAGCTTCAAATTCCCAAGGGCGATGTCCTGTACCAGTTCCGTGCGGACGTGACGAACGGAAAACTGCCCACGGTCTCCTGGATTGTGGCTCCGGAGAAACTTTCGGATCATCCAGGAGCGCCCTGGTACGGCGCCTGGTATGTAGCCGAGGTGATGAACATACTGACGCACAATCCGGATGTATGGAAGAAGACGATTTTTGTCCTCACGTATGACGAGAACGACGGGCTGTTCGATCATGTTCCGCCCTTTGGCGCACCTGACCCGAAGCGCGCGGAGACGGGTTCCGTTTCGAGCGGCATTGACAGCGTCGTGGAATACGTCACGCTTGAACAGGACCTAGCTCGCGAACCTGCGGACAAAGCGCGCGGCGGATCGATCGGTTTAGGTTTTCGGGTTCCGCTAATTGTCGCTTCACCCTGGAGCCGCGGGGGCGCCGTGTGTTCGCAAGTTTTCGATCACACATCCGTCATTCGATTCCTGGAGAGGTTTGCGACCCACAAGAGCGGCAAACGGGTGAGAGAAAGCAATATCAGCGAGTGGCGTCGGACGATTTGTGGCGACCTGACGTCCGTATTTCAATCCGCCGAGGAAAAAACTCAGCCCCTTCCGTTCCCGCTAAAAGAAGCGGTGATTGAGCGCATTCACAATGCGAAATTCAAAAGTCTGCCCGCTTATCAGGCGCTGTCGGAATCGCAAATCGCACAAGCCCGGCAGAACTGGCGCGCTGCCTCCTGGATGCCGCGACAGGAACCCGGTATACGCCCCGCTCGGGCATTGCCTTATGAGCTGTATGCCGCGGGCCGTCTGAGTTCAGACCGCGGATCGCTTCAACTGACGTTAGCCGCCCGCCAGGACCGCTTTGGAAAAGAGGCAGCGGGAGCCCCTTTTCACGTTTATGCGCCGGAACAATATCTGCACAACGGACAGCCGAACAGAACGCGTTCCTACGCGATTAAATCAGGTCAATCGCTAGAAGACAGCTGGCAGCTTGCCGGTTTTCCCAATGGGCGCTATCACCTGTGTGTGTGCGGACCAAACGGATTTTTAGTTGACCTCGGCGGAAATGCAGGCGATCCGTTGTTGGAGATAGAGACCAGTTGCTTTTCGACGGCGATTGCCGCCCAAATAACGTTCGGACTTTTGAACAAACACACGGATAAGAGTTATACGGCTGTTGTCACTCACAATGCTTACGGGTTTCCGAATGAAGAGAAGGTGATTCCGCCCGGACAGGTTACGCCTATTGCTTTCAACCTACAGCACAGTCACGGCTGGTATGACGTCACCATTCGAATTGAAGGGGCAGAACAGTTTCAGCGGCGGTATGCGGGACATGTCGAGACAGGGCGGCCCAGCTTCAGCGATCCGCAGATAGGATAGGCATAAGCATTGTCATCGCTACAATGAGGGCGTGAAACGCTTTGCGCTCCTTTTTTGCGCTTTCGGATTGTTGCTGGCTCAGGATAGGCCCGGAAACTACACAATTCGTTTTGAACCAACCGCACGGCTGCAAACCGACGCTGAGATTCCGTTTCATATTCGAGTTACCGATGATCGTGATAAGCCATTGCGGCAGGCGAAAGTCACGCTAACGATCGAGAATTCGACGCACGATTATGTCAAGGTGCTGAAAGCGCCTGCCATCGATGAGGGCGTGTACGTCGCAAAGCCGGTTTTCCCCACGCCGGGAACTTGGGACGTGCGCGTAGACGTGCGCTGGAATAATTTCGTCAGTGCAAAAACCGAACAGTATAACGTGCCCAGATCGACCGAGCCGTAAAAAGAAAAGGCGAGGCTGATGCCTCGCCTTTTTCCTGCTTTTTGACAGCTACAGCCTAGAACAGATAGAGCGGTGTAGTCAACGGAACACTGGGTTCATCTCCGCCGCCAGCGGCGACCGGTTGACCTTCCATGTCACCGACCTGCCGGCAGTAAATGCCGCTTTCGCTCAGAAATACTTCGAGCTCAGCCGGGCGCGGCAGCGTTCCCTGAATGAGAGCTTCTGACAGCGGATCCTCGATGTATTTCTGCAGAGCGCGCCGCAATGGCCGTGCGCCATAGCTGCGATCGCTGCAGGTCTTATCCAGGATGTATTTAGCGGCATCGTCATCCAGCCGGATCTTAATCTGCTTGGCGACCAGATTTTGATTGATCTGATCCACCAGCAGCCGGATGATGCGAATCAAGTCTTCGTCAACGAGCGAGGTGAACAGAATCACCTCATCAAGGCGATTCAGAAATTCCGGATTGAAGGCACGTTTCACTTCACTCATCACTTGCTCTTCAACCTTTTGCGGTATTCCAGTGAGTTCGGGCGAGCTGAAGCCAATCTGACCGCGCTTGTCGAGGAACCGCGCGCCCAGATTCGAAGTCATGATGATGATGGTGTTCTTGAAATCTACCGTGTTGCCGAGGCCGTCGGTGAGTTGGCCGTCCTCAAAGACCTGCAGCAGAATGTTGTAAATGTCCGGATGCGCCTTTTCGATTTCATCTAAAAGGATGATCGAATAAGGGGCGCGCTTGACGCGCTCGGTGAGTTGTCCACCCTCCTCGTATCCGACATACCCCGGAGGCGAGCCGATCAGCTTCGAGATCGAATGCTTCTCCATGAATTCCGACATGTCGAAGCGGATGAGCGATTTTTCACTGCCGAAGAGGAACTCAGCAAGTGCACGGGCCACTTCGGTTTTGCCGACGCCCGTCGGCCCTAGGAACAGGAACGAACCGGAGGGACGCTTGGGAGATTTCAAACCGGCGCGGGAGCGCCGGATGGCGCGGGACAAAGCGGAAATGGCTTTCTCCTGGCTGACAACACGCCTATGCAGCTCTTCTTCAATGCGAAGCAGCTTGCTGATCTCCTCTTCCTTGATCGAGGTCATCGGGACGCCGGTCCAACGCGCCACCACGTCTTCGATATCGTCTTTGGCAACGACGCCGGTTGACGTGTCGTCCAGATTGTATTTTTCACGAAGCTGCCGGAGATTTTCCCGCTCTTTGCGTTCTTCGTCCGAATAGAAACGAGCTTTCTCGAACTCATGGTTCGCGATCGCGTTCTCCATACGGTGAACGATGAACTTGATGCGCTTCTGGATATCGGCGACCTCCGCCGGAAGCGTCGTCTGTCTCAACTTGACGCGTGCGCCGGCCTCGTCAATCAGGTCGATGGCTTTATCGGGAAGGAAACGGTCCGGAATGAAGCGAGTTGATGTGTAAACTGCCGATTCGATCGCCTCATCGGTGTAAGCGACGGCATGGAATTTCTCGTAGCGCTCCTTAATGCCGAAGAGAATGCGGATTGCATCCGATTCATTCGGGGGAGGCACTTTGACCGCCTGGAAACGACGCTCGAGTGAACGGTCTTTCTCGATGGATTTCCGGTATTCCGAGGGAGTCGTCGCGCCGATGCATTGGATTTCGCCGCGCGAGAGAGCCGGCTTCAGAATGTTGGCGGCATCGAGCGAGCCTTCCGCCGAACCAGCGCCGACCAGCGTGTGGAGCTCGTCAATAAAGATGATAGCGTTCTGATTCTCCATCAACTCTTTCATGATGGTTTTCAGGCGCTCTTCGAACTGGCCGCGGTATTTCGTCCCGGCGACGATGAGGGAAAGATCCAGCGCCAGAATCCGCTTGTCGGATAAAAACGACGGCACGTCGCCATCGGCAATGCGTTGGGCGAGACCCTCCACGATGGCCGTTTTGCCGACTCCTGGCTCGCCAATCAGCACCGGATTATTCTTTGTTCGGCGGCAGAGAATCTGGACAACGCGATCGACTTCCGAATCGCGGCCAATCAGCGGGTCCAACATGCCGTCGACAGCCGCCTGCGTCAGATCACGGCTGAACTCGGCGAGGAGAGAACTTTCTTTCGGGCGGCTGGCGCTGGTTTTCTCCGATGCCGATCGGGCAATTTCTTCGCGCACAGCGGAGAGGCGCAGGCCCCGCTCATGCAAAATTTCCGCAGCAAAACTCTTTTCTTCGCGCAGCAGGCCCAGGAGCAAATGCTCCGTCCCGATGTGCTTGTGGCTCAGACGCTCGGCCTCTTCGGCGCCGTAGGCCAGCACGCGCTTACATTCATGACTGAGCGGCAAATCGACCGAGGTAGAAACCTTCTCCCTTACCGTCGTATGCGCTTCAATCTGCTTTCGAATTGATTCAATTGCGGCATGAGACCGCAAAAACCGGCTTGCTAACGCCTTATCCTCGCGCAGAAGCCCAAGCAGGAGATGTTCGGTCTCTATATAAGGACTACCGAACTGACTGGCCTCGTAGCGTGCGAAAAAGATAACCCGGCGCGCTTTCTCCGTGTAACGTTCAAACATAGGTGCCACCGTCGAGACGGGTTGCGTCTCGTGCTACATCTGAGAACTCCTGCTCCGCATGGAAAGCCGGATGCAAGGCTCCCTTCTTTAACTCTAAAACTCGATCGCAGCGTTTGGCGAAAGAAAGATTATGGGTGACGAAAACAGACGTCAAACCATGTCTCTTATGAAGATCCGTTAATAAGCCGATGATTTCCTCTCCCGTTCCAAAATCGAGGCTCCCAGTGGGCTCATCGGCCAATATCACCCTAGGATTGCCCGCAAACGCGCGCGCAATCGCGGTCCGCTGCTGCTCGCCTCCGGATAATTCGCCTGACCGATGGCGGGCTCGCAGCCCGAGGCCGACTTCCCTCAACAAACCGAGCGCCGTCGCCGCAGCCTTGGAGGGAGGAACGCCGCGAATCAGCAGAGGCATCATCACGTTTTCGATCGTCGTGAACTCCGGCAGCAGCGAGGGATTTTGCCAGACGAACCCGATTTGCTGATTGCGAAAATCCGCTAACGACTGACCTTTCAGCTTGGTCAGGTTGCAATCGCCATACCAGATTGTTCCGGCGGTTGGCGCCTCGAGTGCTCCCAGCAGGTGGAGCAGCGTCGATTTTCCGGAGCCCGACTCTCCTACGATCGCGAGCCGCTCCCCGCTCGGGATAGTAAGCGACAGAGCTTCAAAAACTACAATTTCCGAGCCGCCCGACCGGTAGGTCTTGCGGAGAGATTCTGTCCGAATCGTCCAGTCATCACCCAAGACGGCCCCCTTACCTCTTAGATTAAAACAGAACTAAGAAGATTCGACGCCACTCAGCGATTTGCATGAGAGAACAAATCATCTTCGCGCCTGCACTTCCACCTTTAGGTTGGCGCCGGAGGGCGCGGGAAGGTCAACTGGCCGTCCGGCTTGCAGATACGGCGCTATAACAGCCGGATTGCCGTACTCCAAGCCATTTCCATCCTCGATCGCTACCAGGGTGTAGCGGCCGGGGGCAGCCCAATTCAGTGTGAAGGTACCGTCGCTGTCGCTCTGGTCACGCGGAATGTAAATTCCGTGATCGAACGTTTGAGGCAAAAGCAGAATCATAGCGCCGGTAACAGGTTTATTGTCGCGGATCGCGATGCCGTTCACTTTACTCAGGCCGCGGGCCAAGTTGATCATCAGTTCCACGCGGGCTCCCGAGCGAATGTCCAAAACGCCTTTCGAATACGCCGCGCCTCGGGCAGTAATTGCTTGCATGTATAGCTCAGGAGTGTTCGCCAGACGAAGGTTGTAACGACCCGGCGTCACTTCCGGGATTTTAAATGATTTGTCGCGCGCAACGGCACTGAACTGTTGATTGCCGTTCGCGACGTTTTCAAGCAGTATCGCGAGGTTTTGTGGAGCCTCGCCGTCAAGAATGACTTTTCCGCTGACCGACGTTACGATTCCTTCGGAAACATTCAAGGTGGCGTTTCCTGTCAAGCTGACGGGCTGCGATCCGATCGCCTCCGGGTCTTGTCCAGATCGATTCAGCGATATGACGTAATCTCCGGGCGCAACGCCTCCCATTCCCACATTCGTCGCGATGGTGGGAATGCTGATCAATGTCCCTCCAGGTCCGATCTGTGCGAGTAATCCGGAAATCTGCCGGTTTTGATCCTTTTCTATACCGTCAAACGCGATCTGCAGAGCCGGAACAACATGGAGGAGGATCTGAATCTCCGCTCGTGCGCCTGCGTCCAGTTGCACCGGCGTGGCGCCTGCCGGATTCAAAGAGCCGGCGTAATAGGTGAGTGGGTATGCAACATCCAGCTCCGGCGAGGGTGGAGGAGCCTCCACCTGCTCCGGCTGAGGTGTAACATTTTGTGCATACCAGGGATGTCCGCTTACCGCAACGTAGTAACTGCCCGGAGCAAGGTGAGCAAAGTGAAAATCGCCATCGGGGCCGGTACCGGTTGTCGATTCCAATTCGGTCCGGTAGAAACCGTCGCGAAGCGATCGTGTAAAGAGGTAGACGAGCGCTCCGCGCACCGGGTCGCCTCCGTCATCCAAGACGTAACCCGCAATGCTGGCCGGCGAATTAACGGGAAACAGAATGTGTTCGCTGTCTAGCTTCGGACCCACCGCAATGGCCGTCGAATACTGCTCGAGCTGTTGGAAGGCTTGTGTCCAGCCCCGATAATTGACCTGCAGTGAATATTTGCCCGCCGGCAATCCTGAAAATCTGAAATCACCGTTCTCTCCAGTGATGGAACCGATCAAATGATTTGGACGCTCGACGGGAAAAACGGTCACGCGAACACCGCGCACCGGATTGTTGTCCGTGTGTTGTACGACTCGACCGGCGATGCTGAATGCCGGCGTTTGAGATTGAAGAAATGAGGGCCCGAGTAGCCACGCGGCGATGCTGCAACCAATGACAAGCGGTGTTTTCACCTGTGCCACGTCAATTGCTTTTGGGCCGGCTGAGTTTCACTGTGAACTCTGCCTTCTGGCCCGCAGCCAGCTCGATCGTTTGACCAGGATATTCGCGCAAAACTTCGGGATTTGCGTACTCCAAACCATCCAATGTAGTGAAACCATACACCTGGTAAGAACCGGGCGGAAACTTGAAAGATTGGTAATCAAAGGAAGGCGGCTGCCCCGCAGACTGTTCCGCGATCGGCATAATTTGCGGCTCAGCCGCCGGCGAGTCGGGCACGATCAAAACAAAAAAAGCCGGGATCGTGGGTTGCTCAGGAGAAACCCTGGGATTGAACGAGCCGCATTCGCGGCCAAGTTTGAGCGTCACCGTTTGTACCGCTTGATCGGAGTCCACCACAAGGAACTCGCGCAAGAGGTCGACATTTCCGTAGCGTGCCGACTCGATGCATTCGCTCCCAAAACTCTGCACACGCAGCTTGTATTTGCCATCGCCGATATTTTCGAAGAAGAGGGGGCCATTATCGCTGTGCCGCGTCATTCCGTACTCGCGGAAATCGTAACCGCTAATTGACATGAGAGTCGCATTGAATCCCGGATCCTCGGTAGGCGTCTGCGTATCGCGGCTGATGATAACCGGGATGGAGTTGCCGGGGTGGAGCACGATCGCCACGTTGGAGATGTCTGCGTCGCTCACTGTTATTTCCTGCCGTCCTTCATACGGCGGGCCTGCGCCGTCCCCGTTCATGAGCACAGTCCAGATACCTGGCGGAACCGCTTGCAAGAGGAATGTCCCGCGGTTTTGATTAATGCCAGTGCCTTCGGAGATGACATCCTGGCCGGTCGAATTCAGTAGCCGGAGGGACACGCTGCCGGTAGCGGGAAAACCTTGAAACCTGCCTGTCACGCGGAAAGCGCGTTCTGCCGGAACCCGAAAATCCGCGCGAAATTCCTGGCCGGGTTCGAGATCGATCGTCTGGGCGGAATTCAATTGGCGGGCCGCCGGGTAAAAGATAACCGGGGTCACTTGCTTGGGTGCATCCCATGCCGGGGCGGGCATCAGGTGCGGCATGGCGCTGATGAGATAGCGCCCGGGGATCAGTTCGCTCATCCGATAGGAACCATCGTCATCGGTGTTTGCATTGCTTCGAAGCTGCCATTGTTTACGTCCGCCGATAAGCTGCTCGCTCAAGACTTGAATTTGCGCTCCCTCGATCGGTACTCCGTCTTCACTGGTAACCCGGCCGGTAATCTTCGCTTCGGGAAACAACTTCAACGCAAAATCATTGGCGCCGGAACCCACGATGAACGCAGACTCCGGTTGCGCCCAGTGGGACGGCATGGAGCGTGGCTCAAAGAAACCAGGCTTCGATGCAGAAAGGTTCGCCGGACCTTCGGGGATATCGTGGAATTCGAAGCGGCCGTCGGCTCCGGTCAACACAGACCCAGCGGCGCCATTCAACTGCACGAGAGCGCGGCGAATCGGCTCGCCCGAGACGGCATTTGTCACAGTGCCGGTAACAGTGCGACGCGGCGGCTTGGCTTGCGGCTGCGGCGTGGCTTGAGATAAGTCTTGCCGGGCAAAGCAGGCGCCGGCGAACAAGAGAATCAATAAACAGCATCGACGCCGGCCCACGCACATTTGTCTAGGGTATTAGAACCCGAAAATATGTTCGGGTTCCGGAGATCTTGTTTCAAATAGGGAAGCACAGACATTCACCAGGCATGTTCGCGCGCCAGCGGCTTATTGCTTCATCGCGGCGGCGGCGCCCGCTTATGAATAGCATCCATATAGGCACGGATATAGGCCCGGTATTCCGGCGGAATTTCGTCGCGGTTTACTTCGCCGCCCTGATCCGAGTGCCTGGCTACTTCATTTGAGTATTCAGTCTGCAGCTGTTGTTTTCCGGACGACTTCTCGATCGTCATGTCCCCGGTAACAGACGCAGAGCGCTTGCCTATAATCTCCTCAAGCTTTCCCAAGGCCTTCAATTGCTCGGCTTCGCGCAAGTCCTTGCGACCGTCGTTCCGTCCAGCACCGGATTGTGAATTATCGCCAGATTCATTTGCCGGTTGTTTCGCATTGCCCAATTGAGCAGCGCTGTTGGTTTTTTCAACTGCCTGGGGCTGAGCCGCCGAAGGCTGGCCATTGGTGTCGCCGCGCTGGGTTGGAGACGAGTCCGCTTGCTGGGAGGGTGATTTGGCATTTGCTTCCCCGGCTTGAGAGTTTTTCTCGTCATCTGGGGATGGCTCGCCGTTTTGCCCGTTTTTGGGAGGGCGCGAATCTCCGGGCTTCAGAGCTTGCTGCAGTTTAGCCATTACGCCGCCAAGGGCATTCTGCATTCGATTGAGGAGACTGCTGGATGAATTTCGCTGCTGGTCGGACGCCAACTGTTGGGCGCGCTGCAAGTCATCGAGTGCCTTCTCCGCGCTGCCTGAGGACGCTCCGAGGGAGTTGGCGCCTCCGGTTCCATCCATGCTCTTGCCCGCAGTTAACTCGTTGGGACGTTCGGCAATCGGAACGCCGGATTGATCCGGGGGCATCGAAGCTTGCGGATTCTGGGGGCTCGATTTGGAAGCATGGTGCTGAATTTCGTTTGCTTCGCTGCGTTGGGGTAGCAGCAGGCGCTGCACCGGGGCTGGTAGCAGGGAAGAGCGCAGATCTAAGCGCTCCGAGCGCCCGTGGCGCACCGTAAATAGCGCCACGATGACGAGCGCGAGAATGCCTGGCATCGCCCAAACGGAAGTCCATTCAAACGGAAAGGCTCGCCTGGGTTCAATGGCGGAAGCGACGCCTTCTGCCCCGGCGATCTGCCGGGCCGTGGTTGTGCTTTCAGACACACTATTTTGGGTGAGCAGGTACCAGGCGGTAGAAAGAGAATCGTTGAGGTGTAGCCGGCGGTCGAGCGTTTGCGCCAGACGATAACGGCTTAACCACCGCTTCCGCACTCGAATGCCTGCAAAAAGGAGTCCGGTAACGGCGGCAACCCAAAGCCAGCGCACGTCTATCAGGCGCGTTCCGGCCAACAGCAGGATGATCGCGGCCCCCAACAGAAAGCTAAGCGCGATCGGAGTTTCTGAAAAGACGAGAACCGAAACGTAGCGGCGCGCGGCAGCAGACAGAACGGATGGGAGAGAGCGGCGGGCTTGGTTCCGTTCGAAGAGCGGGTCCAACCCCCATTATGCACCTGCGCCTGCGAAAAATGACTGATCCGTTACGATGAAACAGAATGAGAAATGCTTCGTTTTGAGACCGCGGGTGAGTCGCATGGCGAGTGTCTGGTGGCCACGTTAACCGGCTTACCGGCCGGAATTCCAATTGACATTCAGTACCTTGACCGGCAGTTGTGGCGGCGCCAGCAGGGCTATGGGCGAGGCGGGCGGATGAAGATTGAAACCGATCGCGTCCATATTGTATCGGGCGTACGTCATTCGGAAACCGTGGGGTCTCCAATCGCCATTCTCATCGAAAACAAAGACTGGAAAAACTGGGCCGGCATTTTGCCTGTTGAAGCAAAGGACGCTGAGCCCGGGAAGGAGAAACCGGTACATCGGCCACGACCGGGGCATGCCGATCTCGCGGGAGCGATCAAGTACAATTTTGCCGAATCGCGGCACATTCTGGAGCGGGCTAGCGCGCGCGAAACGACGGCGCGCGTAGCGTTGGGCGCACTTGCAAAAACATTCTTGCAGGAGTTTGGCGTTGGCGTGCTCAGCCATGTGGTCGGAGTGGGTCCGGTACGGCTGGAACGATGTGCGACCTGGCAAGAGATCGTCAACGTTAGCGAGCGGGAGGATGTCCTGCTTGGGTGCATCGACGCCGATACGGAAGCGCGGATGAAAGAAGCGGTCGACGTTGCTTATAAGACCGGTGACACGATCGGCGGTGTCTTCGAGGTGGTTGCGCACGGACTACCGCCTGGTCTCGGATCGCATATCGCATGGGATACACGGCTGGATGGGCGCCTGGCGCAGGCGATCGTATCGATTCAGGCGGTCAAAGGCGTCGAAGTCGGCTTCGCGGAAGAAGGCGCGCGCTCTTATGGATCGAAGGTCCAGGATACGATCCATTACGACAAGGAACAACGCGAGTTCCATCGCGGCTCGAATCGCGCAGGCGGGCTGGAAGGCGGCATCACAAACGGCGAGGATGTTATTGTGCGCGGGCTGTTAAAGCCTATATCGACTCTGCGCAGGCCGCTTGGGTCGGTCGACCTGCCGACGCGCGATCCTGCTTTGGCAGCCTATGAACGGAGCGATGTAGCGGTGGTTCCGGCGGCAGGCGTGGTCGGCGAAGCGATGGTTGCGCTCGTCCTCGCACAGGCTTTTCTCGAGAAGTTTGGCGGCGATTCGCTCGCGGAGACGCGCCGGAACGTCGATGGCTACATAGAACAGGTGAAGAGGTTTTAGTGGTTCGGAAGATTTTGAAATACGGCGAGCCTGTGCTCGAGCACAAGTGTGATCCGGTGACGGAATTCGACACGGCGGAGTTGCGGGAGCTGATCGCCGATATGTGGGAAACGATGTACGCGGCGAAGGGCGTCGGGTTAGCTGCGCCGCAAGTGGGAGTCTCGAAGCGCGTTTCTGTGATCGACACCAGCGTTGGTGAGAACGAGAAAGACAAGATCGTCATCATCAATCCGGAAATCCTCAGCAAAGAAGGTAAGCAGGTCGGCGAGGAAGGGTGCCTCAGCATCCCCGGCTTTCGCGAACCGGTCGCGCGGGCTAATTCCGTGAAGGTTCGGGCTTACGACGAAAAAGGCGAGGTGCATGAGTACTCCGGCGAAGAACTGCTGGCGCGTGCGTTCCAGCATGAGATCGATCACCTGGATGGGATTCTGTTTATCAAGCATCTGAGCGCATTGAAGCGTGACATCATCCGCCGAAAGGTAAAGAAGCTGCAGAAGGCCGGCGAGTGGGATTAGTCTCCCATGCGCACTGTCTTCCTGGGCACTCCTGAATTTGCAGTTCCGACATTGCAGGCGCTGGTGGCGGCAGGCCATGAGATCGTCGGTGTGTTCACACAACCCGACCGGCCGAAAGGGCGTGGCAATACGCTGGCGCAATCGCCCGTGAAGCTGGCCGCGATTGAAAATGCGATTCCGGTTTTTCAGCCCGAGCGCATCCGGCGACCAGAAAATGTGGAACGGTTGCGGGATTCGAACGCCGAGATCTTCGTGATCGTCGGGTATGGGCAGATCATCCCGCAAAGTGTTATCGATATCCCGAAGCACGGGATTTTGAATGTGCACGCTTCGCTGCTGCCGAAGTATCGCGGAGCGGCGCCGATTCAATGGGCGATCGCTAATGGGGAGAGCCGTACCGGCATCACGATCATGCAAATCGACGCGGGTCTGGATACGGGCGACATGCTGTTGAAGGCTGAAACAGACATTCAGCCCGAAGAGACCGCTCCACAGCTGAGCGCGCGGCTTGCTCCGATGGGTGCGACTTTGTTGATTGAAGCGATAGCTGGGATTGAACAAGGGAAAATCCGGCGCGAAAAACAGAACGATGCGGAAGCGACGCTTGCGCCGATTCTGAAAAAAGAAGATGGCTTGATCGACTGGACCAGACCCGCACAAGTAACCTTTAACCGGCTGCGCGGCTTTACGCCGTGGCCCGGAGCCTATATAACTTTTCGAGGCGAGCAGCTCTCGATTCTTGCGGCACGGGTACAGCCGCCAAAAGAAAAACAAGCGAGTGAGCCTGGAATCGTGCGGTGCGAGCGGCGGAAACTATTTGTCAGTTGCGGCGACGGACAGTTATTCGAGATCTTAGAATTGCAGCTTGCCGGAAAGAAGCGCGTCTCCGCGGAAGCATTTCTAAACGGTTACAAGGTGGCTGACGGAGAACGTCTGGGAGAGGTGAGTTGAATCTACCGCTGGGTTACCGCTACGCCGCGACTTATGCAGGCATCCGGAATACGGAACAGAACGATCTCGCATTGATTGTTGCTGAAACCCCGGCGCAAGCGGCCGCGGTGTTTACTACAAATCGGGTCGAGGCGGCGCCGGTGCGGTTAGCTCGAAAGCACCTGAAGTTATCACGCGGCACCGTTTCGGCCATCGTCGTTAACGCAGGGAATGCCAATTGCGCTACGCGAACCGGCGACCAGGTGGCGCTTGCGTCGTGTAAAGCGGTGGCGAAAGCGCTGAAGACCAAGACGCAACGGGTGCTGCCGGCCTCGACCGGCGTGATCGGAGTCGAACTCGATCCAAAGCTGATTACCGATGCTGCACCCAAGCTGGTAGCCGGACTTGCACCAGAGCACTTTGAGGCCGTTGCACAGGCGATCATGACCACCGATACCAAGATGAAAGTTGCCGCGGAAGAGGTGAAGCTGGCCGATGGGATGGTGCGTGTTGCCGGAATGACAAAGGGGTCGGGCATGATTCATCCGAATATGGCGACGACGTTAGCGTTTGTGATGACGGACGCCCGGATCTCCGCGAAGAATCTTGCGCCCATGTTGAGGCAAGCGACGCGCCAGAGCTTCAATTCGCTCAGTGTGGATGGCGACATGTCTACGAACGACACACTGGTGCTGCTAGCGAACGGCGCGTCCAAAGTAAAGCCGAACGAGACCGAGCGTAAGGTCTTACAGGAACTCTTAAACTGGGTGCTGGAGAGTCTGGCCGAGCAAATCGCGGCCGATGGCGAGGGTGCCCGCAAGCTGATCGTGGTGCGCACTCTGGGATTCAAGACGGATGACGACGCGCGAAGAGTGGCGCGAGCGATCTCCAATTCGCCGCTTGTAAAGACAGCCGTTGCGGGCGGCGACCCGAATTGGGGGCGTATTCTGGCAGCTGCAGGATACGCCGGCGTGCCTTTCGATCCAGCGAACATCGATATTTATCTGCAGCGCGTGCCGGTCTGTCAGGGAGGGCTGGCGGCGGATTTTGACGAGGCGGATATGAAAAAGAAGCTGGACGACGCGGAGGTCCGGATTCGTGTCGTCCATAAAGGCAAAGCAACAGGAGAAGCGCGTTTTTACACCTGTGATCTGACGGAAGGCTACATTCGGATCAATGGCAGCTATCGGACGTAGGCCATTTCACATTCTGCTGTTGCTCGCGGGAAGCTTTACGATCTGCCGCGCGGATCAGGCACATGACGTTCTGCAAGTGATCAATCGCGTAACGACGGCGCTGACTGCAAATAATCCCGCCGAAGCTATTGCTCCGTTCGATAAGTCGTTCGCGGGCTACGCGACTCTCGCCGAGTACTTCATTAATCTGACGAGCGCCTATTCGATAAGTAATGAGGCCGAAGCGGTTGACGAGACGGACTCAACTGATGAGACAAAGCTTACGCTCGATTGGACCGTAACGCTTCAGAACGAACGCATCGGCACAAGCGAGCGACGCCGCGAACATGTCCAAGTACGCCTAGTACGTAGAGGCAGTCGATGGGTAATCGTCGAGCTGTCGCCACTAAACTTTTTCGCACCTCGGCGCTGATCGCTGGCATCAAGTTTCCGAATATAATCGGAGTCACCTTCGATATCCGAAAGGGCTTGGTGAGTATGTCGTTACAGCGTAAAGCGGCCGCGGAATTCCTCGGCACATTCTGGTTGGTTTTTGGCGGCTGCGGCAGTGCTGTCCTGGCGGCCGCATTCCCGCAACTCGGCATCGGCTTCGCCGGTGTTGCTCTGGCGTTTGGGCTAACGGTGCTGACTATGGCATATGCCATTGGGCACATTTCGGGGTGCCATTTGAACCCGGCGGTTACTGTCGGGCTGGTGGTCGCCAAGAAATTTCCGGCTAGCCAGATGCTTCCGTATATTGTGTCCCAAGTGGCCGGCGGTATTGCGGCCTCAGGCGTGTTATTTATCATTGCAAGCGGAAAAGCCGGGTTCGATTTGAGCGGCGGCTTCGCATCGAACGGCTACGGCCTTCATTCGCCGGGTGGCTATTCACTGGCCGCTTGCCTGACCGCGGAAGTTGTTCTCACCTTCATGTTTCTCATGATCATCCTGGGAGCAACCGACGCCCGCGCTCCCAAAGGCTTTGCGCCGATCGCGATCGGTCTTGGATTGACCTTGATTCACCTGATCGGGATCCCGGTGACAAATCTTTCCGTAAATCCGGCGCGGAGCACCGGTCCAGCGCTGCTCGTTGGCGGCTGGGCATTGCAGCAGTTGTGGCTATTCTGGCTTGCCCCCATCTTGGGAGCGGCACTCGGTGGACTTGTCCATCAAGCCATTTTCTCCGAAAAAGAGGAACCGGCACCAGAAGTGGCTCGGGCAGCAGCACAGCACGCGTAATCGCGCTCGGGTTTCTGACGCGCTAGCCTTCGCGTAAGGCGACCAGCGGATCAAGGCGGCTTGCGCAGCGCGCGGGCAAATAGCACGCCAGGAGTGCGACGATCGACAGCACTAGGATGGCGGCGCCGACACTAAGGGGATCGCTTGCGCTTACGCCGTAGAGTAACCGGCTTAGAAAGCGACCGACGACTTCGGCCGCGGCAAAGCCAATGAGAACCCCGGCTAAGACCAGTGTCATTCCTTCTTTGATAATGAGTTGCAGCACCCTGAAGCGGGCGGCGCCCAGCGCGATGCGAAGGCCGATTTCGCGCCTGCGCTGGTTGACGGAATACGCCATGATCCCGTAGAGCCCGATGGCGGCGAGGCCGAGAGCCAACAGGCCAAAAGCGCTGAGCAGAGCGACGCCGATCTTCGTTTGAAAAAGTCCGTCGCTGATGAGCTCCGGCCCGGTAAGGACGTTCGCGAGAATGATTTCCGGCGCTTCCGCGTGCAGCTCGGCTTGAACAGGTGCGACGACCTGGCGCGGGTCGCCGCGCGTGCGTACGTACAACGTCATCGCATCGACATAGTTCTGTTCGAGCGGGACATAGACGCAGGGTTGAGGAGCTTCTCCCCAGCTGGTGTAATTTGCCGTCCTGGCAATGCCGACGATTTCACGGAATTGTTCCTGGCCGGGAAGACGAATGCGTTTCCCTAAAGCATCGCCGCGCGGGAAAAAGTCGTGCGCCAGCTTTTCATTGACGATTGCAACGGGGCGCGAGTTTTCCTGATCGGTATTGTTGAACTCGCGTCCTCCTTCAATTGGAATACCCGCGGTCGGGAAGAAGCCGAGATCCACTGTATTGATGATGGTGCTGATCGCCTCTGCTTGAAACCGCTTCGCTCTGCCTTCGATCTCGAGTCCGCTAACGGGGCGCGACCAGAGCGGAATGTTCGACGACCAGGAGGCGGATTGGATATCCGGAATGCGCGTCACGCGGTCATGCACATGCCGGTAGAAGGCTTTAGCTTGCGGCTTGGCGAGACCGGCCTGACCGGGATTGGTCATGAACACTGCGAGGTGGGCGGTTTGATAGCCGGGATCGAGCTGATAGGCGCGTCCAATGCTTTTCAAGAACAGCGCGGCTGTCACGAGCAGCAGAAACGAGAAGGCGACCTGCCCGACGAGAAGGGCGTTGGCCAGCGAAACCTTGCGCCGGCTTCGTCCGGTGGTTCTTGCTTCCTCCTTAAGCGCTTCGGCGATATCCGCGCGCGACGTTTTGATGGCTGGCAGCGCGCCGAAGAGAAAGCCGGTCACAACTGACACGCAGAGCGCAAATGCGAAAACGGTCAGATCCAATTTCGGTGCAATGAAGTTGGATGACACTGCCCAGCCCGAAAATACCAGGCGAAGCCCGGCATAGCCGATGACGAATCCCGCCAAGCCGCTCAGAAGCCCCAGGAAGACGCTTTCGGTGAGGAGTTGCCGGATGAGACGGCGGCGGCTTGCTCCAATTGCGAGACGAACAGCCATCTCCTGATTGCGTGCGCTGGAGCGCGCCAACAACAAATTCGCCACGTTGGAACAGGCGATGAGCAGGACGATCCCAACAACCACCAAAAGCCCCGCGCTTGCGAAGAAGATGGACGATGATCCGGTGCTGGCCCCGACGAAGAGAACATCGCGGATTGACCAGACCGCGGCGCTGCGGCCCTGGTTGGTCTCGGGATATTCGCGTGCCAGGTTCGCCGCGATTGCGGTGATGTTGGCTTGTGCCTGGGTACGGCTGACATGCGGCTTCAGGCGTCCCATGCCAAAAAATACAGCCTTGTTGCGGTCATCAAATGCGTTGTGAAGCTCGGTCGGCAGCAACCGTTCGGTCATCGCGGAGGGAATCCAAACGTCCGGGCCGAATATTCCGTTTATTCCAATAAAATGTGCGGGCGCCACGCCGATGACGGTGAATACTACGTTGTTGAGAGTGAGATTTCTTCCGACGATCTGAGGCGTACCA
This sequence comes from Bryobacteraceae bacterium, assembly GCA_036269815.1. Taxonomy (GTDB): domain Bacteria; phylum Acidobacteriota; class Terriglobia; order Bryobacterales; family Bryobacteraceae; genus Bog-105. Next base: position 2,681 of record DATBDT010000082.1, on the reverse strand, counting down.
CCGAATCGCGCCTTCCACGTGCCATAGTTCAGAACGGCAACCGCATGGGCCCCCGGCGTAGCGTCTTCATCGGGAGAAAAAAATCGGCCAACGACCGGCTGCAGCCCCAGAGCATAAAAGTAGTTGCCGGTTACCAACTCGGCGAATAAGCGCTGCGATCCGGAACTGTGCTCGCCGAGCTTGTCGGATCCGGCCGAGGCTTGCCAGGTGATCACGCGCGGACTGGAGTACCCGGCGAGCGATTGAAAAGCCACATTCCGAGTGCGGTAGTCCTTTAGATCCAAATAGGACAGCGGCAACGGAACACCTGTTTTTGCAGAGGCTTGAGATCCCGGTACGCATACCGCCGCCAATTCCGATATGTTCGGCACTGGCAAAGGATTCAACAGAACCGTGTTGATGAGCGTGAACATGGTTGTGTTCGCGCCGATCCCCAACCCTAACGTCAGCACCACAAAAAGAACGAACAGGGGACTTCGCCGGGCATTACGGGCGGCATAGCGAAGATCGCGCCAAATGTCTTCGAAAAAACTTCCTGGTCTGTTGTCACCCACAGAAATTGCCTCGTAGCTGGTGCTGTATTGAAGCCGTTGTGCGGCCGCCGCAAGCGGGTGAGTATTGTCGAGTTCGGCGATGGTCTTACGATAAGCTTCTTCTTCGCCGGCTCCGCCGTTGCGGTATTCCCGGTAACAGTCTTCCAAGTGTTGGGCGAGTTCTTCCGTAAGGCTGGATTCCGCTGCACCTTCGAGAGTCAGCCCGGCCAGACGTTCGCGGATAATTACTCTCCACTCAGGCATGTTCCACTCCTGTTATGCGGCTGATGGCAGCCACGAATTCCTTCCAGCTCTGACGCTGCGAACGAAGCACTTTGCGCCCGGCAGGGGTAAGGCTGTAGTACCGCCGTCTGCGCTGCTCGGACTTTTCGACCCACCGGCCCACGATCCAACCGCGCTCTTCCAAGCGATAGAGCAGTGGATACAAGGTGGTGACATGAAAGCTGAGAACGCCGCCCGAACGAATTTGGATGAGTTTCGAGATGTCGTAGCCGTGACGAGGTTTATCTTCGAGCAGAGAGAGAACGAGAAACTCGGCACTTCCTTTTTTCCATTCCTGATCGGGCGAAGCGGGAGACATATATTTGACTCCATTATATTGGTCTCCAGTATGTTACGAACTCCGAATATCGTCTGTTCCGTCGGATTGGGAGAAAAGTTTCGGGCGCCGGCGGTGTCCCGCCGGGACGTAGTGCGACCTTGTGAAGGTGGTTGAATTTCTAGTTCTTTTTGCGGTTTTGCCGACCTTGGTCTATCTGAGCCGATTTCGGCTCCCGCCGCTGCCGATGCTCTGGGTGCTGACAGCATATTGCCTTTGGATGTTGTCGCGGCACGGCAATTTAGATGCGGTCAGATTGAACCCCGCTGGATTGCTTCGGCAATTGCCGTCAATTCTGCCGCTTTTTCTACTCTTCGCGCTTATCTTGACGGGCCTTATTCATCGCTATGTGCCTGACGATTTATTCGGTTTCGTTCGCAGCCATCCGAAACTGTGGGCACTGCTCATGGTGGGATACCCGCTACTGAGCGTCTACCCGCAAGGAATAATCTATCGCGCTTTCTTTTTCGAACGTTACCGAACTGTGTTTCCCAGTCTGTGGCTGATGATTTTCATGAGCGCAGCCGCCTTCGCCTACGTCCATATCGTGTTTCGAAACTGGTTTGCCGTTGTGCTCACCATTCCAGGAGGAGTTATTTTCGCGATACGGTATGCGCATACTGGCTCGCTGTTCATTTCCTGTTTCGAGCATGCGCTTTACGGTTGCTGGCTATTTACTGTCGGCATGGGAAAGTGGTTCGTTTCTGACGCCCGGCTGAGGCGTTTGGTGTCGGCTAAATGACCGCAGCAAGACAGTTTTTTGACAACAAAGCAAAACGCCGGATGTTTGTTAGCTGTCGAGATTCGACGTGTCTCATGAGCGCAACCCGAACGTTCTGGCCGCACACTGGACGTTTTTATCCTGAAGAGCCTTTAGCCAATGGGCCCCTGCTTCACGGCGGTCGTTTGGTGGTGGCGGCTGGGCATCGCCATCGAACGAATTAAGCCGGGTCGGCCGACGCGAAAAAGCTGTCACGAGCGCACCCATTTCAGGACGAAGAAAGGAGCCACCCCGGTGGCGCCTTTCTGCTAAAGCGACAAGCATGTGGATGTATTCCTGGAGCAGTTCACTAACGAGCGTCTGCGTGAAGCCCTCGATTATGAAGCGCCGATGCGGAACTGCCAGCGTCGCACCTGTGTGCTTTAATAGGAACAGCCATTTACGCCCGCGGGCGATATATCGCCCCGGCGCATCTGGAGCGCAATGCTCCTCAGTAGCTCAACGGTAGAGCATTCGGCTGTTAACCGAAGGGTTGTAGGTTCGAATCCTACCTGAGGAGCCAAACAAAGTCAGCGCAGGGTGCTCTACCGACTGGTTAACGGCGCAATTGCGGCAAAGTACGCAAACGGCCACTACTTGCTGAATTGGCCTTTCTCTGCCTGACCGGCATCGCTCCCTCGCTTACCCGAAAATCGCCCTGGGCTCCCCGTCTGAGGTAACGTTCTCAGTGTCTCCGCCGAGGCATGCACCTTTGGTTGACGCCCACCACCTTGCTCGCACCGGTTCTCCTGCCACAGCGCTGCGAGCA
>DATBDT010000076.1:0-63976 GCA_036269815.1 Bryobacteraceae bacterium | reverse complement strand
TGGATCTTCCTCTTCCCGCTGCTCTATCTAATTGGAAATCGAGGTCCGCGCTAATGACTTCTTCGCATATTCCTTCGGTTAAATCATTGGTTTCCGTCTGGGCGGCCCTGATCTGCCTCACGTGGACCACCGTCGGCGTTTCGTATATCGAGTTGGGCGAGTTTAACGTGGTCATTGCGTTGGTTATCGCACTCATAAAGGCTTCGCTGGTTGCCTGGATCTTTATGGGCGTTCGTTTCAGCGCTCCCATGACGCGACTCTTTGTCGTTGCCGGCCTGGTCTGGCTGATGATCATGATCGTCATCACGAGCGGCGATTATGCAACCCGCCGTTATGACTATCAACCGAAGTCCTGGACGCCTGCTCCGGCAACCCCCAGCAAGGTTCCGCCACAGTAGAAAGCCCGCATCCAATGCATTCGGTCTCAGCTATCTGAAACACCAGCCCAGCGTTCCCATCCACTAAGTGTGGGAACGCTTGCGGCGGCCCGGGGAGTATATGGCTGATACCAGCATTGAAGTGGTCAAGCGATATCTGCAGGACGCAATTGCGGCAGAAAAGAGTTTCGAGACCCAGCTTCACGGTTTTGCGAAAGAAACGCGCAACGAGCAGGCGAAGACTGTTTTGGAAAGCCACTTGACCGAAACTCGCGGTCAAATCGAGCGTTTGACTAATCGTCTCGAACAGTTGGGCGACACTCCCTCTACGGCGAAGAGTCTTCTTGCGCACGTTTTCCAGCTGGCTCCGAAAGCTGCGCAACTTAGCCGCGATAAAGAAGGGCGCGGGACAGAGGCAAGTACCACCCAGGACCTGATTCTCGCGTTCGCCATCGAAAACAACGAATGCGCCATCTATGAATCGCTTGCGAGCACGGCCGAGGCTGCCGGCGATCCGGAAACCGCGGCTTTGGCCCGCTCCATACAAGCGGAGGAGAAGGCTGCGGCCAACAGGATCTGGAGCCTTTTAGGTTCAGCCGCACGAAGCGAGTACCTGGCCACAACAGCCGAAAGCGCCTCATTCTCAAGCTAAAGCCGGTTCACGTTGTTGCGGGCGCCCCACTGCGCTGTACACTGCAACGGTGGCGTCCCTACCGGTAGAAATCCTTGCCGCCGCGTTTGCGCTGGCTATTTGCTACGCGCTTGGTCTTTCGGCTACGCACGTTCTCGCGTTGCCGCTGACCAGGACCGAACGGCACGTCTACGCGCTTACGCTTGGAGCGGCACTCACAAGCCTGATGATCTGGTGTTTGGGCATGCTGCATGCGCTTTACCGTGAGGTCTTCGCCGCGTTGCTTGTTCTCTCTGTGGCGGGCGCCTTCACAATTTCGAGGCGCATCCCATATTGCCGCATCTCTTCCTCGCCCTGGCCTTTGTGGCAGCGGGTCATATTTTTTAGCGTCTACCTGACTTTCGGGCTTTCCTATCTGCTGGTTGCCTTGGCGCCGGAGGTGAGTCCCGATGGCAGCCGCTATCATCTGGGGCTGATCGCGCGAGCGCTGCGCCAGCATGCGTTTACGCCGCTTGCCACCAGCTTCTACGCGGGTTTACCACAGGGCGCTGAGTCCATTTACATGATCGCTTTTGCGTTCGGCGGGCATTCCGCGGCAGCCTTGGTCCAATACGCATACTGGATGCTGCTGCCCTGGATTGCACTTTGTCTCTTTCAAAGGATGAATCGGCCCCTTGCAGGACTGGTAGCCGGCATCCTTCTGTTCACGTCGCCGCTCGTGGCGATGGACGGCACGAGTGCTTACGTGGATGTCTTCCTCATGTCGGCACTCGCCGCCGCATTCGCGTTGACTGAACGTTCTCTGACAGAAAACAGCTTTCGGTTCGGGGTTGCGGCAGGCATGGTGGCGGGCTTTGCAGTCGCGATTAAATACACGGCCTATCCGGCGCCGATTTATGTCGCTGGCGTGCTCGCCTGGGCTCACCGGCGCATTCCCCGCTCGGCGGTGCGTTTCGCGGCTGGGAGTTTGACCGCGGCCGCCGTCATCTTTATACCCTGGACGGTGCGTAACCTGTTCTTCTATCGCAATCCGCTTTTCCCGTTCGCGAGTGCAGTTTTCGCGAATCCGTATATGCATGCCTGGTCGGAACACCTCTACCGGGTCAATATGCATTCGTATGCGGGCATTCACTCAGTCCTTCAGCTGCCTTGGGAACTCACTGTACATGGCGATCTGTTACAGGGACTAATCGGACCCGTTTTCCTTCTATTGCCCGCTGGTTTGCTGGCGGCGCGCTACCCCGAAGGGCGTCGGATGCTGTTCGCTGGGTGCCTGCTGTTTGTTCCGTATATGCAGAACATCGGGGCACGTTTCTTCCTGCCGTCCCTGGTCTTTTTTGGGTGTGCCCTCGCCCTGGCTTTTGCCGATTTCGTACCAGCGGCGGTTCTGCTCGTCAGTTTTGCCGCGATTACCGCTTGGCCCAACGTTTACAACCGCTATTGCCGGCCCAATGCCGGACGCATTTACAGCTTCCCGAAGAAAGTGATCCTGGGTCGTGAGACTCGTGAAACATTTCGGCGGCGAGCACTTGGAGACCTATACGAAGCGGCAAAGCTGCTGGACGAGCACGTTGCTCCTGGAACCCGCGTGCTTACACTGGACAACATTCCGGACGCGTACACCACTGCCGAGGTGGCGACCAGCTACCAAGCCGCACTGAATGAACGTCTGTATCGTGAACTACTCTTCGCGGCACAGACTCGATCCATTGCGCGCCTGCGCTTTCGAGTACCTATGGGAAATTGGCGCAGCTTTCGACTGGTTCACCAGCACTCGGATCCAAGAGTGTGGGCAGGAATTTGCGAAATCGACGATGCGACTTCTTCGACCGCGTCCCCGAATCCTTTTGATGTTCGTCTTGCCGCGGACGGAAACTTCGCAACCTGCTGGAGTACTTGGGCGCCGCCTCCTGCCGACACTCACGTCGACTTCACACCGCGGCGTCCCCTCAACAAAGGAAGTACCGGATTTTTTACGGCGTACGTGCCGTGGGATCAGTCGCCAAGCTCCTGGCAACTGCTGGGAACGAGTGGCGGGATTTGGGAAGTTCTGGACACGACGCCTCATATAGAGGACTTTCCGGTACCGGCGAACCTGCGCGCCGAGGCGCTCCGAGATCTGCTGGCGAATGATTTTTATTACCTGCTGACGCGAAAGGAAGAGGCGCTCGAAAAATCGATTTCGAGCGAACCTCCATCCTGGCCGGTGCATCTTATCGGTATTCGGGACCCTTACCGGCTTTATCAAATTACCCTGGGCAACCGCCCAGGGGTTTTGAACGTGATCGACCGCTCTTCGCTCGTGCGGAACGCGCCGTAAAAGGTTTTGCTGAGAGGCCGCCAGCAGTGCGGCGACTTCTGACATAAGGAACTTGGAAAGTCCGGATTTTCGGAGTAGGATACGTTTTTGGCATGTTTGGCCGTGATGACATAGACCCGCTAGCCCCGCAACGGGAAGCCGCCGTTTTTTATGGTCTTTTTCTGCGGGGTCATTCCGCAGATTCGTTACGGCGGGATATCGATGTCCCCCGCCCGTTGCTGCACAAATGGCTGCAACCGCACCGGTATGAGGACAATTTCCGGGATTCCTTGCGGCGCATGTACACTTATCGTAAAAAGGTGCTCGCCATCTTTGATGAATTAGTGCTCAAAGAAAAGTACCGCGCGCGCATCAATTAGCGTCTGTCCTGCATCGAAGCCCGATGCAGGTTCCTATCTATCAGATAGACGCGTTCACAAGCAAGCTTTTCACCGGGAACCCAGCCGCCATCTGCCCGCTCGACGCTTGGCTTCCGGACGAGACCATGCAATCGATCGCGGCTGAAAACAACCTGTCGGAAACAGCATTTTTTGTAAGGACCGGCGATCGGTTCCATCTGCGGTGGTTTACGCCCGGCTGCGAGGTCGATCTCTGCGGCCACGCCACGCTTGCCGCCGCCTATGTTCTGTTTGAAGAATTACAGCTCGGCGGAGATCGCGTCCACTTCGATACTAAATCTGGCGAACTAATTGTGCACCGCGAAGGAGATTTGTTTACGCTCAATTTTCCCTCGCGCCCACCGGAGCCGACCTCAGTTGTACCTTCGCTGGTGCCAGCGCTTGGCCGTGAACCGGTTGAAATTCTCGCGGCAAGGGACTACCTGGTTCGTTACGCTTCTGAAAAAGAAGTGGCGGAGCTGTCTCCGGACATGAATGCGCTGTTGCATATTGATCGATTTGCCGTAATTGTTACCGCGCCTGGAACGAATTGCGATTTCGTTTCACGCTTCTTTGCTCCGGCAAAGGGAGTGGCAGAGGATCCGGTAACCGGCTCCGCACATTCCACGCTGATTCCGTACTGGGGCGACCGGCTGGGCAAAAGCAAGTTGCATGCGCGCCAAATTTCCCGGCGCGGAGGTGAACTCTTTTGTGAGTGGAGGGGCGACCGCGTGGAAATCTCCGGCCGCGGCGCACTGTTCCTTCGCGGCACCATCTATATCTGAGTTGATCGCCGGCTACGCGCAGCTGCCATATCGGCGAAGATATTAGTTCGGAGACACTAAGCGGATGCCTGTAACTCGCCGGTCAGTTTGCGCGCTCGATTGCCCCGACACGTGCGCATTGGTGGTTCAAATCGGTGAGGATGGCCGGGCAACCAAGCTCAGCGGCGATCGCGAGCATCCTGTTACGCGCGGTTTCCTGTGCGGCAAAGTGGCGCAGTATCTTGAACGCGAATACCATCCGCAGCGGCTGCTGCATCCGCTGCGGCGCAGGGGGCCGAAGGGGGCAGGACAATTCGCGCGTATTTCCTGGGATGAGGCGCTCGACGAAATAGCAACCCGCCTTAGGGAGACCGCGCGGCGCAGCGGGCCCGAAGCCGTCCTGCCGTACAGCTACGCCGGCACGATGGGTCTGCTGAACGGCTCAGGCATGGACCGCCGTTTCTTTCACCGCTTGGGTGCATCCCGGCTGGAGCGAACGATCTGTTCGGCCGCAGGGGGCGCCGCTCTCATGCTGTCGCAAGGCGCAAAGCTCGGGATGGAGCCCGAACAATTTGCCAACTCAAAGCTGATTATTGCCTGGGGCGCAAACATTCTCGGGACGAACGTGCACTTGTGGCCCTTCATCGTGGAAGCGCGCCGGAATGGTGCAAAGTTTTACGTCATCGATCCGCTGCGCAATCGAACCGGGAAGGTTGCCGACAAACATTTTGCAATCCATCCCGGATCCGATTTGGCGTTGGCGCTGGGCCTCGCGCACGTGATTCTGCGGGACGGCTTAGAGGACAAAAATTATGTGACCGACCATACGAATGGGTTTGCCGGATTCGCAGAATTAGCCAAAACATTTCCTCCCCATCGTGTGGCGCAGCTGACGGGCGTGCCCGCCGATGACGTTGAGGTTCTGGCGCGGGAGTATGCGACCTTGCGACCCGCGGCAATTCGGGTGAATTACGGAGTGCAGCGGAGTGAGCGTGGTGGGGCAGCAGTGCGCGCTATTGCGGCTCTGCCGGCACTTACGGGTGCCTGGCGAGAGGCCGGCGGCGGGTTGCAGCTGACAACGTCCGGAGCTTTTGAATTGAATAAGGCAGCTCTCGAACGGCCGGATCTGCAGCTGCTTTCGCCGCTTGGCCGCGAAGCTCGTGTGGTGAACATGACACAGCTCGGAACCGCGCTTACTGAATTAAGTTCGCCGCGCATCGAAGCACTGGTCGTTTACAATTCAAACCCCGCCACCATCGCTCCTGATCAAAGCCGGGTGTTGGCCGGCCTGAGGCGGCCTGATCTTTTTACCGTAGTCCTTGAACAGTTCCAGACCGACACGGCGGACCACGCGGACATCGTTCTTCCGGTCACCACGTTTCTGGAACATACCGATTTGTACCTGGCGTATGGCCACTACTACTTGCAATTAGCTCGTCCGGCCTTGCCACGCCCGGGCGAAGCGCGCTCAAACGTTGATATCTTCCGTGCGCTGGCCGGCAAAATGGGCTTTGAGGACCGCTGCTTCTCGGACACGGAAGACGAAATGCTCGAAGCGCTGCTTTCTTCCGCATCTCCACGCCTCGCCGGGATCACACTCGAACGGCTGGAGCGGGAACGTTCCGTACGGCTCAACCTCGGGCCGGAGGAAGAGCCGTTCCTGCCGTTTGCCGACGGCTTCTCCACGCCGTCCCGAAAGTTTGAATTCGAAGCCGAAGCACTTGATTACACTCCCCCGGAAGAATCACGGTTGGGCGCGCCGCAGCTAACATCGCGCTATCCGCTCGAGATGATCACGCCGAAGAACGACGACAGCATGAACTCCACCTTCGGACATCGTAATCAAGTTGACGAGCAGACGGCGTGCCTTACCGTTCATCATCGCGACGCCGCCGCGCGCGGCATCCTCAATGGAGACGCGGTCCGAGTATTCAATGACCGAGGCTCGGTTTACCTGACGGCGCGCGTGAGCGATGATGTTGCCGCCGGTGTGGTGTCGTCCCGCAGTATGCGCTGGAATAAGCTCTCCGCGTGTGGCTATGGCATCAACCGGCTTACCTCGGAACGCCTCACCGACATTGGGCGCGGTCCGACGTTTTATAGCTGCCTGGTAGAAGTTTCATTGGCGCGAGAGAGCGACCATAACCTCGGGCTGAACCAGTAGAAGCACGACACTTACTTTTCTTCCACCGGTTGAGAGAATCTGCCGATTCCCTGCACCTTAAGTCAAAAGAAAGGGTCCAAATCAATCTTCGATCAAGGTTCGGCGCGGCTGCTAAGCAATCCCGGTACAGGTACATCGTGGGCTGCGGTTTCCGCTTAGAAGCCGATTTCGCATAGAGAACAAAGACTTTGCCGAACGAGGAACCCGATTATTAGATTGAGCGCGTGCTGCTTGCCGGGCGGCCAAAAAAATAGTTGGCGACGATCGGAATTTGGTTTGTCAATTGCTCAGAGGCTGTGTTATGATTCTGAGAACCGAAAAGCGTCGGCTATCGGAAGCGAAGTACTGTGAATCGAAAGCTCGGTTGCGAGCATCAAACGCTGCGTCGTGGGAAGTTCTCGCTGCCGCCAGCAAGAAGTTCCTAAGTTCATCCCAATCTGGTTCGGTAAAAAGCGCCATCGCACAACATTCGAGGAGCCTGCTTTCCCTTCGAATTTGTGATACCGTTATTGAACCTTTTTCGGTGAACCTTTTAGAAAGTATCTGCGTCTAAAGCGGAGACCTGACTGTTCTCGACACCTTTTTTGAGTCGCAGGCTAGTGGAATTTAAGGAGATAACAAAATGACCAAAACCGAATTAAACAAATTCAAAAAGATCCTGGAGGCGAAACAGGACGAACTGGAACGCATCGTGCGCAATCGCGACGCGATCACCATCGAGAAGAGTGCTGATGCTCTCGATGAGGTCCAGCATGCGGCCGAGCGTGAACTCGCGATTCGAAATCTCGATCGTGAATCGAACCTGTTGCGCAACGTCCGTTCGGCCCTGCGCCGCATAGACGACGGCTCGTTTGGCACGTGCCTGCACTGCGAAGAGGAGATCAGCCAGAAGCGGTTAGCCGCTGTGCCGTGGGCTCCCTTCTGCATTCAGTGCCAGGAACAAGCAGACCGCAATCAAGACGAGTCGAACGACATGCTGGACGACATGCTTGTTAACGCCGCTTAATCGTACGGCCTCGCTTGTATTGACCTCTGATTCGACGATCATGAACCGGCAGCAAACAAAAACAGGGAGCCTGAACGACTCCAAAGTTTTTGTGAGCTTGCATGGCATGAAAGAGTGTTTTGAGAACGTTGTTATCGGGAACGGGCGTAAAGTTTCTTTCCTTTACAGTCAAACGCCCGTTCCACTTTCCCGCCCTTAATCCGCTTCTGCCGTTTCTTCCCTCTCCTCTCCCCTAGCCAGTCAACCTCGGTGTGCTTCACAAAGCCATACAGTAGACGAACTGATCTTGCGTAACCTGTATTCGGGAACACTCGCCTTCAGGACAATGGCGCAATTCTGGGGACAAGATTGCCATCTTCGAATCATGCTGAAAGCTGTTTTTCTTCTTGGTTGGTTCACCGGAGCTTCTGTTTCCGGTTTTGGTCAAGCGCCTGCTGCCGACACCGCAACTGCTCCCGCCGCGAAGCCCACGGAACATGTATTAGGTACCGTCACCAACATGGACAGCGCTGCGCAAACGATAACAGTGAAGGACGATAAGACCGCAAATGAGTATGTCATTTCGCTGGCTGAGACTCGTACTTTGCTGAAGGTAGAACCCGGGGCGAAGGATCTCCACAACGCTGTTCGTATAACTGCGGGTGATCTGGCGGTGGCCGATCGGGTAGACGTCAGAGGCTTTAAATCGGACGCACCCAACGGGATTAATGCAAAGAGTGTCGTGCTGATGTCAGCGCGCGACTTGGCTCAAAAGCACCAGGCCGAGCTTCAGGCATGGCAGAATAGCACCGTTGGAAACGTTACTGCTGTCGATCCTTCGACAAACAGTGTCAAAATGTCGGTGCGAGCCGGAGGCGTTCCAACACCGGTTACCATCCAAACCTCAGCTTCGACCGAATTCACGCGCTATTCAGCAGATAGCCCGAAGACACCAGCTGCGTCGCGGCTCGCGGATATTCAGGCGGGCGATCAACTTCACGTTCTCGGGCAAAAAGGTCCGGACGGCTCGACTATCTCGGCCCAAAAGGTCTATTCCGCGCCAGTGCGGACCATTGCCGCGACAGTTACGTCGGTCGCCCCGGATGGCAAGCAGATCATTGTGAAGAATCTGCAGACGAAGCAGCCCGACACGATCCTTCTCACGGAAAACTCCGCCATACGAAAATTACCGCCGCAGATGGCGATGTTTCTTGCCCGTCGCTTCAATCCATCAGCGACGCCGAGTGGAGCAGGGCCGAACGGAGGAGGCGCAAGCGCCAATGCGTCTGAAAGATCACCAGCGTCGTCATCCGGCACTCAATATAGACCTGGCGGCGCTGGCGGCCCAGGTGCTGGCGGTCCGGGCACTGGAGGAATTGGACCCGGAGGCGGTCGGGGTACTCCGCAGCGCGGACCTGCCGACATGTCCCGCATGCTTGAAAGAATTCCGGCTATTGCTGCATCCGATCTTAAGCCGGGTGATGCAATCGTGATTTGGGGATTGGCCGGAAGCGACCCATCTAAAGTCGTAGCGAATACAATCCTGGCTGGCGTTGAACCTGTACTCCAATCGGCTCCGCCTCGTCAGGGCCAATCGCTGGATGGCGATTGGGGTTTGAATGTCGCCGTCCCGGCCCAGTAACCCGCTGGGACATCTTCACCTGAAAAGATCACGCAAGGAAACTGAATGGTTCGCGTTCTAACACTACTCTTCGCATCCGCACTTTTACCGTTATGGGCTCAAGCGCCTGCCAGTTCGCCTTCCTCATCCGCACCAAATAGCGGATCGAGTTCTGTGCGCGGCACGGTAAAAGACGAGACAGGCGGAATTATTCCGGGTGCGCCGGTTACATTAACCGACTCAACCGGACAAGCCAAAACCGCTTCTACGCAAGCCGACGGTACTTTCGTTTTCCGCGGCGTGGCGCCCGGCACTTACTCGCTATCAGCGACTTACTCGAACATGCAACAGCGGAATCCGCTGTTGATCACCATTGCGCCGGGAAAGCCGATCGCCGCTAACATTGTCATGACGCCGCAGGAGCAGAGACAGGAAGTCACAGTAACCGACACGTCCACGAATCAAGTCAATACCGATCCGGGCAACAACGCGTCGGCACTAGTTCTAAAACAAGAGGATCTGGATGCATTACCCGACGATCCTGACGATCTTCAGGCAGACCTGCAGGCCTTGGCCGGTCCAGCAGCCGGCCCCGGTGGCACACAGATTTACATCGACGGTTTTAGCGGCGGCCGATTGCCTCCAAAGGCGTCAATTCGCGAGATCCGCATTAACTCGAATCCTTTTTCGGCTGAGTTCGACAAACTCGGTTTTGGACGCATTCAGATCTTTACCAAGCCGGGCAGCGATAAGTTTCACGGTCAGGGTTATTACAACGTCAGCGACGGAATATGGAACTCCCGGAACCCGTTTTTGTCAGTGAACCCGCCATTCCGCACGCAGCTGTTTGGCGGCAATATCAGCGGCCCGATCACGAAGAAGGCCAGCTTCTTCGTCGATTTTGAACGGCGGAACATTGATGACAACGGCATTATCACGGCGGCCATTCCGACCCCAGACTTCCTCGGCTCGCAGTCGTACCAGAACTACTACCCGACACCGCAGCGCCGCACGACGATCAGTCCGCGAGTGGATTACCAGCTGGGCGCCAACAACACCCTAAGCTTCCGGTACAGTTATCTGGACAATAATCGCGAGTTGACCAACATTGGCGGCTTCAATCTGCCGAACCTTACTGTCGGCAACGTGGAGTATCCCAGTACCGGGTACAGCATGGAAACGACCGAGCAGACCGTGCAGATCGTAGACACCGCGGTGCTGAATCCGCATGTCGTGAATGAAACTCATTTTGAGTTTGACCGCACGAACATCGGCCGGGTGAGTTCGAGCACGGCACCTGCTTTGAACGTTTCACAATCGTTTGTGGCAGGAGGCTCCGGCTACAGCTCGGCAACTTATCCAAAGAGCTACGACCTCACCAACTACTACGAACTGCAGAACTACACTTCTGTTACCTGGGGCGCCCACGTCACTAAATTCGGGATGCGAGTGAGAGCGGACGTACTCGACGATATGACTCCCCAGAACTTCAATGGCCAATTTGCATTTTTGGGCGGCACGTTCCCGGTTTTGGGATCGAACCTTGCGCCGACCGGGCAACTGGCCACCATCGATTCAATCCAGCAGTACCTGATTACCGAACAATTGTTAGCTGCCGGTTATTCGAGTAACTACATCACAAACCAGCTTCACTATGGGCCGTCAAAGTTCAGCATCACCGAAGGGAATCCGTATATCGGCCTGAATCAGATTGATTTCGGTCCATTTGCCCAGGATGATTGGCGCGTACGCCCGAATTTGACGGTGAGTCTTGGGCTCCGATATGAGGCACAAACGAATATCAATGATCTTGGTGATTGGGCTCCCCGCGTCGGATTTGCCTGGGCTCCAGGAGGCGGCGCCACTTCCGGCCTGTCTCGTCCGAAGCTGGTTGTTCGCGGCGGCTGGGGTATTTTCTACGATCGGTTCGCGGTGACGAACGTCCTAGAAGCGGAACGCTACGCGTTAAATTCCGGCACGGAACAGGTATTCACGGTAAACAATCCGACAGCCTATAATGCGAGCTTCTCAACTGCTCCCCCCGCGAGTTCCTTGAGCCCATCTGCGGCGCAGTTTTATCAGATCGACAACAATTTGAAAGCGCCGCGGCTGATGCAAGCAGTGTTAGGGCTCGACAAACAAGTTGCGGCGCACACCACCGTCTCCTTAAATCTGATGGACTCGCGCGGCACGCACGAGTTGCTGACTAACAATATCAACGCTCCCGTCCCGATCCCAGGCGAGTTGCCCCCCGGCGCGCTCAATGGAACACTTGGCCCCGGAATACAGCCGTATGGCGACATCGGAGACATCTACGATTATCAATCGGTGGGCATCTTCAAGCAGTTTCAGGCGATGGTGAATGTAAACAGCCAGATTGGCAGACGGTTAACCATCTTCAGCCGCTATTCGTACACCCAGGCGCACAGTGATACAGACGGATTGACCACAATGCCCGCTAATCCGTACAACATCGCCGCGGACTGGGGACGGGCTCAACTGGATATCCATCACCAACTGTTTATCGGAGGATCCGTTGCCATGCGCTGGGGGATTCGGTTGTCTCCATTCATCGTGATTCACTCCGGCACTCCCTACAACATTACGACCGGAACCGATCTCTACGACGTCGGCCAGGTGGCCGCAACGGCGCGACCCGAGGTATCGAACACGGCCTTCCCAGGCTCCAGCTACAGCCCGCAGCTTGGCGTATACTACACGATTCTTCCTCTCGTGGGCGCACCTTTGATCAGCCGTAACTACGGCTACGGACCCGGCTTTGTGGGTGTCAATCTTCGCCTGAGTAAAACCTTCGGCTTTGGCACCACTCATTTCTCCGGACAAGTCGGCGGCGCGCGCGCAGGCGGCGGTGGCGGTGGGGGCGGCCGCGGAGGCGGTTTTGGCGGTGGAGGCGGTGGTCCCCGCTTCGGCATGGGCGACAGCACGGAGCATCGTTATAACCTGACGCTCTCGGTTAATGCCCGCAATATCCTGAATCACGAAAATCTGAACACGCCGAATGGTGCGATCACATCGCCGTTCTTCGGTGAATCGCTAGGGATCACCGGCGGGTTCGGAGCGGAAGCCACGGCCAGCAACCAGCGCCGGATTG
The DNA here is from genome assembly GCA_036269815.1 of Bryobacteraceae bacterium. GTDB lineage: Bacteria > Acidobacteriota > Terriglobia > Bryobacterales > Bryobacteraceae > Bog-105. The sequence continues at coordinate 51,625 of DATBDT010000076.1, read as the reverse complement.
ATTTGCAGTTGCGCTTCGCGTTCTAAGAACCCGCCCAAAACGGGCGCGGTGTCAGGCAGGCCGCCCAAAGGTTCAGCGAAGCGAGTTGCCCGGTATCCGGCGGCGCGCCTCCGCGCCCTTTGTGCTTTTAATCGATACCGAGGGCATGCTGCATTTCTTCGAGCGTTCTGCCCTTGGTTTCCGGATACATTGCTAGAACAACGAAGAACTGCACGACCATCATCACCGCAAAGAGGACGAAAGGCGCGCCCCTCGATACTCCGGCAATTACCGGGAATGCGAGTGAGATTGCCGCGTTCAAAAACCAGTGAGTAAAGGTGCCGAGACTCTGGCCTTTTGCCCGTACCCGCGTCGGAAATATTTCGCTGATGAACACCCAGATGACGGCGCCTTGAGAAAACGCGAAGAACGCAATGAAACTGACGAGGCACCACACCAGCAGCCCTTCGTGACTCCCGCTTAGGAAAATTATCGCGACGGCGGCCAGGGATACCGCCATTCCCACGGACCCGATCAGGAGAAGTGTCTTTCGGCCCACGCGATCGATAATCGACATCGCCAGCATGGTAAAAACCAGGTTTGTCAGCCCGATCAGCACAGCTTGCAGATCGCTTGAAACCTGGTTGAACCCAGCCCGCGCAAAAATATCGTTCAGGTAGTAAAGAATTGCATTGATTCCGGAAAACTGGTTAAACGTTGCGATCGAGACCCCGAGGAAAATCGGCAATCGATATTTTGGTTGAAAGAGCGGTTCTGTCCCACCCTGCTCAAGGTGGATTGACTGCAGGATGTCTTGTAGTTCGGCATCCACGTTCTCCTCGCCGATCGCAACTAATGTTTCGCGCGCTTCCGCGGTTCGGCCCTTCTGTGCCAGCCAGCGCGGGCTCTCGGGGATGAAGTACAGCATGATCAGGAACAGCAGCGCCGGGACTCCGGCTACGCCCAGCATCCAGCGCCATTCCGTGCCCGGGAAATGCTCTTCGCGGATGAGAAAGTTCGACAGATATGCCAAAAGAATACCGGCAACAACGTTGAACTGAAAGAAACCGACCAGCCGGCCGCGCCATTTCGCCGGAGAAATCTCCGCGATATACATTGGACCGAGAACCGACGAACCGCCGATACCTAATCCGCCAATCACCCGGAAGAACAACCACACATACCATCCGGGCGCGAACGCACATCCGAGCGACGAAAGCACATACAGAATCGCCATCAGGCGCAGGCCGTTTCTGCGCCCCAACCGATCCGCTGGCATTTGGGCAAACAGCGCCCCGAAGATGGTGCCGATCAACGCAGAAGAAACCGCAACTCCCAATCCTGTGTTGGACAGCGCGAAGCTTCGCGTCAACCCCTGCGTCGTGCCTGCAATAACGGCAGTGTCAAACCCAAACAGCAGACCGCCCAGCGCGGCAACGATTGTGCTTTTGACTAACGAGCCGGAAAGCGTCACGCTGCCGTCTCCAGCGCTTCTTGAGCCAAAGCGAGCGCGCCTAGTACGCCGACGTCGTTTCCTAACCGCGGCGGCACGATGAATTCATCCACGCGTTCGAGAATATTTGGGTCGCGGACATAGCCGCCCAGCATCCGCACTACTTCAGCGCGGATCATGGGGAACAGAAATCGATTTTGCATGACACCGCCGCCTAAGATAATGCGCTGCGGCGAAAGCGTAAGCAAAATGTTCACCAGTGCAAACCCGAGATAGTGCGCTTCGAGAGCCCACGCTTCGTGTCCCTCGCCAAGCTCTACCGCCGGTTTTCCCCACCGCGCCTGCAGGGCTGGACCGCACGCCAGTCCCTCCAGACAATCGCCGTGATATGGACAAATCCCCGGGAAGGGATCACGTTCCCGGTCATGAGGAAGTCTTAGATGTCCCATCTCCGGATGGACCAGACCGTGAACGATGCGCCCATGAGCAATGGCGCCGCCGCCAATCCCGGTCCCGATCGTCATGTAGACAGCGTCTGTGAGTCCCACCGCGCCGCCCCAGCGAACCTCGCCGCGAATAGCCACGTTTACGTCCGTGTCGAATTGCACCGGTACCCTAAGCGCCCGTTCAATAGCGCCCTTCAGGTCATAATTGCCCCAGCCGCGTTTGGGTGTGGAAGTGATAAAGCCGAATGTCTTCGATTCTTCGCGCAGATCGACCGGACCGAAAGAGCCAATGCCCAGCGCCTGAATCCGCGGCTGCTTCCGGAAGAACTCGACTACTTCCGGAATGGTCTCTTCGGGCACCGTAGTCCGAAAACTCGCCGTCTTTAAATCGTCGGGGCCTGTACCGACGCCGCAAACAAACTTGGTTCCACCTGCCTCAATTCCGCCGAGCATCTCATTGAGTATACGCACCCGGCTAGGCCGCGCCCCCGGCGATTACTTACCGGCAAAGGGCTAGTGGCAACAATCAGTGTTGATCGCAATTGCCTCTAATCGACTCCGCGAGCCAGGCTCCTTTCGCAAGCATTACTTATTTAGACCCACCCGCAACAACACAGACTTTGCCCTGCACTCCCTCGACGACATGCCACAAGCCTGCGGCGTCCGTCGTCGCTTCGTATTTTTCTTTCTCGTGGATGTAGCTCAACTTTGCATTTGCCGGCGCTCGCACTACTACAACCTGATTGCGATCGCTTTCGGGGAGCGTAATGCAGCGCTCGGTTATCGGAATCAGTTGCAGCCTTCCGAACTGCATCGCGCGCTGCTGCCACCCGGCCGTGCAATTCTCTTGCTTCGCCGCACTAGGCAGTAGATTAATCCAGCAAGCGTTTATCGACCAGTCGGTTCGCGCCCACAACTGTCCCAGCTTGTCCCAATAGATCCATGGCTCCAGGTTCTGATATCCGACGCCCGGCAAATAGGCATCGGCCCAGAGGAATTCATAACCGACGCCTGGGCCGCTCTGCAGAACGAAGCGATCTTCGAGCGCCCACCCTTGCAAGAACTGCGATCCCTGCATATTCGGGTCGAGCGTTACCAGTGCGAGGGCGGCGATATGTTGCTGCCACGTGGGCCGCTCCAGTTCGTGCGGCGGTATGGACAGCAGATAGGTTGCCGGCAGCTGCATATAAGCGGCAACATCCTGGCGCCTCAAATCTTCTGCTTGCGTCGTGTGATACACGTCCAGATACTCCGCTAAGGCGTACAATTCGGATCCGGACGGAAGATCGGGCAGGTGCACGTCCTCGGCCGGAGGGGTTTCGTGCCGCACGATTTGCCAGAACAAACGGTCACGCATTTGTTCAAATTTGCCTGCATTCAGGGCTGGGCACGTACTCTGCAGAAGCGTCTTCCGCTCACCGTCGCTCATCTGTTTGCTCGCCCAGTCGAGCACCAGCGCGACCTGCCGCCGCTCACAGGGATGCGCAATGGCCCATTTCACCGCTTCCCTGCCCTGCGGTTCACTGCCGGTGATCGCGAAATAAAGCGCAAGTTCAAAGCCGCGCTCCGAGGACTCGGAAGTGCCGAGCACTCGCTTTTCAAAGGTAAGCCAGCGATCGGTTTCTCTCTCCCGCTCGCGCCGCATTCGTTTCAGGCGTGGGGCTGTTAAAAGTAAGCGCGGCGATTCTTCAGCCTGTAGCGGGGCCAGGCAAATCGTCAGGACAAAAAACAAATTAGTGAAGCAAAGAAATAGACGGCGCACTCGCCACACCCAACTCACCACACCATCGTTTGCGTGCGCGGCGCCTCAGCCGGATTCGGCAGATAGATCGTTTTGCATCGCTCGCACCGATAAGCATGCTCGTTCGCGTGAAAACGAATTCGCGCTTCATCAGGGATTTCGAAGTATCGCTTGATGTGTCCCCGGCACAGCTTACCCTTGGCGTCCTTCTCGGTGCACGCCCGCATGCGCAGCATCCTGCGTTTCACTTTGACGCCGTTAGCAAGCACACCAAGCAATTCGTCCGCACCGCCGGGCCAGTAGTTATGCTCCGGATCGGGTTCAGGATGCGTATGGTTGCCAGAGTCGCTCACGTTCATAAGGATAGACGGTCCTGATTGCTACACCTGGGAACATACGTCTCTTTGCGCGTTTGGATAGCAGGACGAAGGACAAGCATATGTCTACGTGCGACGATTTCTCCATGGCGTCCCCGTTGGCTGGCATTAATATCGTAGTCACGCGCGCCCCGCACCAGGCAGAGGAGTTGGCGGGACCGCTTCGCGCTCAGGGTGCAAACGTCATTTTGCTCCCCTTAATTGAAATCGCGCCTCCCTGCAATCCGGCGCCGCTCCGCGAAGCCGCGCGCCAGGCGGATCAATACGATTGGATCGTATTCACCAGCGCCAACGCCGTCGACGCATTCGCGGCGGAGCTGGTCGATCGCTCGATCGTCAATGCTCGCGTCGCCGCTGTTGGGTCGGCTACTCGCGGCGCAGCCGAGTCGCGGGGTTTTCACGTTTCACTTATGCCGCCGCGCTATGTCGCGGAGTCTCTCGCTGAAGCATTCGCATCCGAACAACTTGCCGGCTCACGCGTCCTGATTCCACGCGCCGACGTCGCGCGCGACATAGTTCCGGAAGAACTCAGGAAACTCGGCGCCCATGTCGATGCTGTGGATGCGTATCGGAACGTTGTTCCGCCGGATGCCGCCGCAGGAGTTGCCGCGATCTTTCGCGATCCGCTACCGCATTGGGTGTTATTTGCCAGCTCATCCGCGACCGATCATCTTGCTGCGCTCTGCGATCGCGCGGTTCTCCGCCGTCTCCACATCGGCACAATTGGCCCGGTGACTTCGGCCACGGTACGCAAACTTGGTTTGGCTGTTCATGCGGAGGCGAATCCCCATACGATTGAAGGACTTGTCGATGCTGTGGTCCGCGCCCATATGGGATCATTGCAAACAGATTGATGACCATTTTTTGCAAGGCATTCCGAGCCTACATTGTTTTTGGTATTTCGCTTTCTTTCCTGCCAGGAATTGCCTTCTGCCAGTCAAACGACGACCAGAAATCTACCCCTAAACCTCCCACTCCCGACACCCACGCAAACGAAAAATTTCCGGCCCCTGCCGCCGAGGAAAAGTCGCAGAAGACATCGCACACGATTCATGCGAAAGGTCAGGAACTGCGTTACACAGCGGTTGCCGGGACCCTCATTCTGAAGAAGGATGAAGGTAATGGTCAGCCTGCGGCCAGCGTATTTTTTATCGCCTACACTCTGGACGGCGCGGACACCAACAAACGTCCGCTCACGTTCGCATTTAATGGCGGCCCCGGCTCATCTTCGGTCTGGTTGCATATCGGCGCGCTCGGTCCGAAGCGAGTGGCCCTCACGGACGAAGGCCTCGCGGTTCCCCCTCCGTATCGTCTAGTCGACAACGAACAAACAGCCTTAACCTTTACCGATCTCGTCTTTATCGACCCGGTCACGACAGGCTTTAGCCGGCACGCGCCGGGAGAAGATCCAAAACAATTCCACGGCGTTGAAGAAGATCTCGATTCGGTCGCCGATGTCATCCGCCTGTATCTGACAAAATATGGGCGCTGGAATTCCCCGAAATTTCTTGCGGGCGAAAGCTACGGCACAACTCGCGCCGCCGGACTCAGCAAATTGCTGCTCGACCGGTACGGCATCTATCTCAACGGCATCACCCTGATTTCCTCGGCACTCGACTTCCGCACGCTGAGCTTTCAGCCAGGGAACGATCTCCCCAATATTCTCTTTCTGCCTTCCTATGCCACCACCGCCTGGTTTCACAAAAAATTGCCGGCCGATCTCGAAAGCCGCGATGTGAAGGATGTTGCGGAAGAGGCGCGCACTTTTGCAGCGGGCCCCTACGCGCAGGCTCTGATGAAGGGGGACAAATTAGCGGAGCCGGAGCGGCGGCAAATCGTAGAACAGCTTGCGCGCTTCACCGGTCTCGGTCCTGACTATATTGACCGTTCGGACCTGCGGATTTCGGATGAGCGCTTTTTCAAAGAATTACTGCGCGGCCAGCACGAGCTCGTCGGCCGTTATGACAGCCGCTTAACCAACTATGCACTGGATCCTGCGAGCGAAGCCGCCGAGTTCGACCCCAGCTACGCTTCGGTTGAAGGCGCGTTCACAGCGGCATTCAACGATTACGTCCGCAAGGAACTCAACTGGCAAACGGATCTGCCGTACAATATCCTGACGCCGAAAGTCTGGCCCTGGAACATGTCGGGGTTCACGAACGGCTACGTCAATACCGCGTATCGCCTGAAAGATGCGATGACGGAAAACCAGTTTATGCACGTGCTGCAGATGAACGGCTACTACGATCTGGCAACGCCGTTCTTCGCAACGGAGTACACCTTCGATCATTTGAACCTCGCGCCTGCCCTACGCGGCAACGTCTCCATGGGTTACTGCGGAGCAGGCCACATGCTTTATCTGAAGTCGAGCTGCCGCGAAGAACTGCAAAGCGACATGTCGAGGATGTACCAGAGCGTCTTAAGTTCCCGCTGAGGACACTCGGCGCCCTGGTCGCACGCCAGCTTTTGGATCGGACCGCTGATCATTGCGGCCATTCTGCTAGCTCTCGCTATACCCTTCTCGCTCGGGCGCTTGCACCGCGTTTACAAAAACCAGTTTCCGGAAGCTCGCCGTGAGCGTCTCTTTCTCGCCTCTGTCGTTTTTTTTGTTACCGTTTGTGTCGTGCGCGGCATCACAATCGCCATTCACAACGACGTTGGTCCGTTTCACGATGTCTCCATGCACGGCCGCCACATCCATCACATGGTATGGGGCATTCTCTTGCTGTTGCTAATCGGGTACTGTTGGCTGGTCGAGATTGGCACCGGGTCCAATGCATCGTCGCGCTGGACCGGACGGCTTACTTCTATGCTTTATGGGGTCGCCGCCGCACTCACGCTGGACGAATTTGCGCTCTGGCTGAACCTGAGCGACGTTTATTGGCAGCGCCAGGGACGCGAAAGTTATGAAGCAATGGCGATTTTTGGCAGTCTGCTCAGTATTGGCGTTTTTGGTGGACAGCTCTTCCAAGGTCTTCTGCGCGAATTCTTCGGCTGGTTTCAGCGACGCTCCTGAAGCACCGTGAGAATTGTTCACCTGATCTTAGTTTGATAGCAAGATTCAAGGTGCGAAAGACGAATCCGGCCGGTAAGCTCTAATCGTAAGCGAATCGTAGAGGGCGATGAGTACAATCCCTGCTTTAGCCAAGAAGCCCCAGGTTTCGGAACGCCTTCAGACAGTTGACTGGGAAAACGTCTCGCGAGATCTTGACGCACAAGGAAATGCGACCATCAGGCATCTTCTCACTCCTGACGAATGCGACGAAATCATCAACTTATATCCGAAGGAGGAGTGTTTTCGAAGTACCGTCGTTATGGCGCGGCATGGGTTTGGCCGGGGCGAATACAAATACTTCAGCTATCCTTTGCCGGATCTGATTGCCGGCTTGCGTGCACAGATCTATCTGCGCCTCGCTCCGATCGCCAACCGATGGCATGAATTGACCGGCAGCTCAATCCACTTTCCGGAGGAACATGCAGAGTTCTTAAAGCGCTGCCATCATGCTGGCCAAACAAGGCCGACACCACTTCTACTGCAATATCAGACCGGCGATTACAACTGCCTTCATCAGGATCTTTATGGTGATCATGTGTTTCCGCTCCAGCTTGCGATTCTTTTATCGGAGCCTAACAGAGACTTTACCGGCGGAGAGTTCGTTATGACCGAGCAGCGGCCCCGCATGCAGTCGCGAGCGATGGTCGTGCCGCTGCATCAGGGCGACGGCGTGGTGTTCGCTGTGGCAAATCGCCCGGTGAAAGGTGCTCGCGGTAACTATCGTGTCAACCTCCGGCATGGCGTAAGCGTCATACGATCTGGACATCGTCACACGTTGGGCATCATCTTCCACGATTCAAAATAGAGAGAGAGCCAGCATGACCATGAACCTATTCGATGATCCGGCGGTGATCGAAAATCAGCAGGAGTTGCTCGATCCCGGGGCAATGGTGCTTCGAGGATTTGCAGTTCCTGAAGAAGCGGCGCTGATCTCTGCAATCAGCCAGGTTTCCGCCGAGGCGCCCTTCCGCCACATGGTGACGCCTGGCGGGTTTCGAATGTCGGTCGCCATGACCAATTGCGGGCCGCTCGGCTGGGTCAGCGATAGAACCGGCTACCGCTACGAGCCACTCGATCCGCTCAGTCAGACGGCATGGCCGGCCATGCCAGCAGTCTTTTCAAAATTGGCAAGCGAGGCGGCGTTAGCAGCCGGATTCGGCAATTTCGTCGCGGATGCTTGTCTTATTAATCGCTACGAACCGGGCGCACGGCTGACCTTACATCAGGACAAGGACGAGCAAAACTACGGTCACCCCATTGTCTCGGTATCGTTGGGCCTTCCGGCCACTTTCCAGTTCGGCGGCTTGAAGAGGAGTGATAAATTAACCCGCATACCTCTAACCCACGGGGACATCGTGGTCTGGGGCGGTCCTGCCCGGCTTCGTTACCATGGCGTGCTTACGCTGAAGCCAGGCCATCATCCCGTTGTTGGCAGCTACCGTATTAACCTCACCTTCCGAAAAGCATCCTAAAATACCTCCAGCTTGGAGAATGTCCGCCATTTCGATATAGTTGTAGGATAAGCTTCGCAACCCAACAATGAAGGCAAGCAACACCCTCTGGCGAGAACGCATTGTCGACCAGATTTCCCCAGAACTGTCGAAGGAGATTGACGTATTCGAAACCGAGATCGCCCTGAAAAAGCAGGGCAAAATTGATGACAAAGTCTTTGCCGAAACTCGCCTTCGCCGGGGCTGCTATGGCCAGCGATATGACAACGGCCGGCGGCACGATGGCATCACTACACGCGAACTCTCCTATCCTTCGGGCGAACTGACCAAAGGGCCCGGCACGGTATGGGATGCCCCAGGCATGCTGCGCATCAAAATACCGTTTGGCGGCCTGAATACAACTCAGCTAAAGGTTCTCGCCGAGGTGGCAGAAGAATATTCGGACGGCATCGCCCACATCACCACCCGCCAGGACGTCCAGTTGCACTACATTCATCTGGACGACACTCCGACGTTAATGCGGCGCCTCGGTGCGGTCGGCATCACCACGCGCGAGGCTTGCGGCAACACGGTTCGAAACGTGACTGGATGTCCCATTGCCGGCGTTTGCCGCGATGAAGTCTTCGATGTGACGCCCTACGCGAAGGCGTTGACGTACTTTTTGCTTGGCCACCCGGACACGCAAAATTTCGGCCGCAAGTTTAAGGTGTCGTTTTCGGGCTGCCGTGACAAAGCCTGTGCCTTGGCCCGTATTCACGACTTCGGCGCCATTGCGGCGGTGCGTGAAGAAGACGGCGTTGCCAAGCGAGGTTTCGAACTGTATGTAGGCGGCGGTCTCGGCCCAGTGCCCTATCAGGCAAAGCTGTTCACCGACTTTTTGCCCGAAGAAGAACTGCTTCCAACCGCGCAAGCAATCGCTCGCGTGTTCGCGCGTCTCGGAGAGAGAAAGAATCGCAATCGCGCGCGCATGAAATTTGTCGTCGACAAGCTGGGCATCGAAGAATTCCGGCGGGTCGTTGCTGAAGAGCGCAAGCTGTTGGCGCCCGACCCGCGCTGGACGTCCTACCTGGCAGACGTTCCTCAGTACCAAGAAAAGCCACTGAAAGAAGCGGCTCCTCTTGTGCAAATCGACGGGTTGCAGCCGAAAGATTTTGAACGCTGGCAGAAGCACAATGTCTACCGCCAGAAACAAACCGGGTATGCAACCGTCACGCTGGCGCTGCCGATCGGCGACATTACCTCCAATCAGTTGCGCCAGCTTGCCGACATCGCGCGCAAGTACATTCGCGAAACAGTCCGAACGACAGTCGAACAAAACCTGGTTTTACGCTGGGTAAGCGAAGCAGATCTTCCCGCGCTTTACGAAGAGTTGACAGCCGCGCAGATTGGCGCACCGGTAGCCGGCACCATCGCGGACGTTACGTCCTGTCCCGGTACGGACACGTGCAAGCTCGGCATTTCCTCTTCGCGCGGTCTGGCGGGTGAGTTGAAACGACGCATCGCCGCCCAAAATGGAAGCCTGCCGGAAGCCGTAGAAGGCCTGCGAGTGAAGATCAGCGGTTGCTTCAATTCCTGCGGCCAGCATCACATAGCGGACCTCGGCTTTTATGGCGTCAGCCGCAATAAGAACAGGTACGCTGTACCCCACTTCCAGGTCGTCCTTGGCGGTCAATGGACGGAAAATGCCGGCGCCTATGGGTTGGCCATCGGAGCCGTTCCTTCGAAACGAGTTCCGGAAGCACTGGACCGGATTTCGAACCGTTACGTAGCCGAACGGCAAGGCGACGAGTCTTTTCAGTCTTTCATCAAACGCATTGGGAAAGCCGAATGCAAGCGGATGCTGGAAGATCTGATGGAAATCCCGGCCCACGAAGTAGACGCTTCCCTTTACACGGACTGGGCCGACGCGCGCGAATTCACTCTCGGCGATCTCGGCATCGGCGAATGCGCCGGTGAAGTTGTCTCCTCCATCGAGTTCGAACTGACCGCGTGCGAACGCGAGGCGTTCGAAGCGCAACTCGCCTTGGAACGGGGAGAGAGTGAGAAGGCTGCCGACGGCGCCTATCATTCGATGTTACATGCCGCGGCGTCCTTGCTGGATTGGCGCTTTATTGCGCATACCGCGGATCCGAACAACATCGCCGAGCAGTTCCGCATTCACTTCTACGACACGCAGCTCTTCTTCGATCCATTTGTCGGAGGAAGCTTTGCCCAGTATTTCTTCCGCGTTCACGAGGAAGCGGGCAAACCCAGCACCCAGGACTCCGCGCATAAAACCGTCGAGGAGGCCCAGCTTTTCATTGAGGCGTGCCACAGTTGTCATGCACGCTTGACCGCTCAGACGGCCACACCTGCGTAGAGCAATTCGACAATGTCAATCGATCACGTAAACGTCAAGATCTTTGCGCAAACCCCGGTCGCGATCGATTTGGGTGATGCGGTTCCCATCTTTCACCGCTGGATTCAGGAACCGTTTCTTGAGGAGTTGCTGATTGACGTTGCGGATTACCGCCACGTCCCGGCCGGTCCGGGCGTCCTGCTAATTGGCCATGAGGCCAATTACAGCCTAGACTGCACGTTCGATCGACTCGGCATTCTGTACAACCGGAAGCGAAGTTTTGACGGCAGCGTTCAGGACAAACTACTGAAGTCGTTCGGATCGGCTTTGACGGCCGCGAGCCGCCTCGAAAACGAACCGCCGTTCGAAGGCAAGTTGAGGTTCAACGCCGGTCAGGTGGAAGTGATCGTCAACGATCGGCTTCTGGCGCCAAATATTGAAGAGACCTGGACAGCTCTCCAACCGGAATTCCGCAAGTTTTTCGATGGACTCTACGGACCGGGCGCCTATACGCTCGAGCACGTAGGCGAGCCGCGAGAACGTTTTCGCGTTCAGGCAAACGCGCCAACCGCAGTGGACGTTTCATCGCTCCTTGGCGCGTTCGCCGCAGTTTAGGGTGATGTTTGAAAGACAGCGTCGTATAACTTTGTGGTTAGCTCTTCCGGCGAAAGTTCTGGTTGAGCCGGTAATACTGTCGTAGCCGTTGCGCGGATACTCCCGGCGCGAAACCAACGCGCCCTGGTTGCTTTGATTTCACCCAGACCTTCCAACCGAACAGCGACAGCAGGAATTCCCAATTCCTTCCAAAGCAGGCCCGCCCCGCCCAGAAATCGCTGCGGTGTTCCGTCGTCCGAACGACGGCCTTCCGGGAACACAAGGACACTATAGCCTCTATCCACCGCGGCGCCTGCATGTTGAAAGCTTCGCCGGAATCCGCTTCGCTGCGGCAAGGGAAAAACGTTGAACAGGCCGGTAATCAGAAAATAAGCAGCCGGCGCTAGCAGATTCAGAAACCAGTTTCCTTGATTGCGGCCGCGCCGGAAATCCAGCAGCATCTCTCCCGACATCGCAACCGCTACGTTGTGTCGGAGGCGCGGCGGCAGAGTCCACAGGATAAACGGCACGTCGTACGACGTAATATGGTTCGCTACCACGAATACCGGGGTTCGCGGCCAGTTCGTCACCGCGGACGAGATCTTCGGTTTAGTCAGAAAGTAAGTCAGCGGACGGGCAATCACCTCCAGAAACAGCGCTCGGATGAAGTGGACAAATGGATTCCACGGCCACCGTGGATAGATGTGCGGAGAGGCGGTCGAAGCCGCTTGCGAGGCGCCGCTCACAATCAACTTTTGAGCATCCGCCAGCGTCTTCACCTGTTGCAGCGCCGCATCGTCGAGTGCAACACCGTACTGTTCTTCCAGTTTTGCCTGCAATTCCACGCGGCCGAGGCTGTCCAACGCGAGCTCTTCTGTCGAGAAGTTTTCTGCGTCCGCGGTTTGCAGGCGTGCAACGATCTCCCGCTTGATCACCTTTCCGGTGGAAGTCCTGGGTAGGTCCGGTTCCGGCCACACCATCCATCGGCGAATCTGCTGGAAGTCCGCGAGCTTTTCGTTCGCTCCGGCGATCGCGCCCGCAGGTTCCGCATCGGGGGCCATGACAAGCGCGGCAACTGCCTCGGGACCGTTTGCAGAATCGTTTTCCACTACCGCCACCGCCTTCACGCCCGGCTGCTCGAGAAGCGCGGCTTCCAGATCTTCGGGGTAGATATTTAATCCCGCGGCCGTAACGATCAGATCTTTTTTCCGGCCGCGGAAGCGGAGATTGCCGCCAGGATCAAACTCCGCCAGGTCCCCGGTGGCAAGCCAATCCGATTCGGCTTTGCGGATATCGCCGCCTTGCCATATCGAGTTGGAAATAGTCGCGCCGCGCACCAATACTTCCCCTTCCTCGCTAAGTCGAACTTCACGGCCCGGCAACACCTGCCCGACCGTGCCGCTGGCCGCGCGGAACGGGTGGTTCAAGCTCACCAATGCCGTAGTTTCTGTCATTCCATAGCCCTGTACTACCAGAAAACCCATGCGCCCCCAAAACTGTTCCAATGGAGCCGGCAGCGACGCCCCCCCACACACACAGGCCCAAAACTTGAAGCCGAACAGTTTGTGCGCACGGCGAAAGCGCCACCAACGTTGCCACACACTGATACCGGAGGCAGCTTCTACTTCGGCGGCCAATCCCGGGATCTGCTGCAATACCTGCTGCTCTAATAGCTCGAGCACCCGCGGAACGCATGCCAGTAAAGAGATCCGTTCGCGGCGGATCCGCGCGGCCATTTCCGACGCCACTAACCGGGTTTCGAAATGTACCTCGGCCGCGAGCAGCGGCGGAGTCCACAAACCCATGAACTGGCCGAATACATGGCTGAGCGGTAGCGTGTGGAGGAATCGAAGCGGATGAAAGACTCGTTCGTACTTGATATATTTTCGGATCTCGCGTTCGATCGGCAGGAGACTTGCTAAAACGTTTCCGTGCGTGTGAACAATGCCCTTCGGTTCGCTGGTCGTGCCTGAAGTGAAGATGATCTGCAACGGGTCATCGGCCGTCAGGCCCGCGATGGCTCCCGCTTCGTCCGGCGTGATGCTTTCCGCTAAGGCCGCCAATTCGGGATCCCGCAGAATCAGCTTCGGAGAGACCGACTTCACAACTTTGTCGAAAAAGGCCGGCGCGCTCGCCACATCAAGCGGCACCGCCAGAACACCACGCAGCACGCATCCGAAAAAAGCCGCAATCCACTCAGTCGAATTTTCGCCGCAAATCAGGACACGTTCGCCTTTGCCGATTCCGAGTCGAGCAAGTTCAGCGGCAAAACGCCGGCACAACGACGCAAGTGCCGAATAGGTGGTTTCGCGCCGGCGCAAACCCCGCATAACAACCACCGCAACATCTGAACCATTGCGCTCGAAGTCATCAACGAGACTAGCCAAATGCGTTCGAGCAGCGGGCACACCCTTAGCCTACGAAAGAGTGTTTTGACGTCAGGTTTTGGTGTAATACCCGTCGCGCGCCTGGACGACAAGTCCCCTTTTCGAGGTTGCCAGCTGAATCTTGTGATAGCCCGCCGCAACCGATGCGTCAGGCGTGTAGCCGATGCTGTACTGATTTCGGAGCTCTTCGCTCATTTGCTTGAAGATATCGTCAAGCGTCTTCTTCTTACTGACCTCGAAATAACCGCCGCCTGTTTCCCGGGCAATTTGCTGCAGGATCTTTTTGCCGTCAACGTGAGCCTCGCGGCTTCCGGGGTACCCGCCTCCGCCTGGATATCCGCCGCCGCCCGGATACCCACCCCATCCGCCACCTCCGTGACGCCCGCCCATTCCGGGGCCGCCAAAGCCGCGATGAGGCTGCATCTCCTCGCCCTCCACCCGAATGGCGTACACCAAAGTATCCGCGCGCAGCGACGAGCTGATGGATTCCGCGAGTGTCGTATTGCTGTTGCGATCTTCTCCGTCCGTCAGCAAAAGAACTGCCTTCCGGCCCGTCTGCTTCGACATGAGTTCGCCGGATGCCAGGTAGATGGCATCGTAAAGCTTGGTTCCCCCATGCCCGCCGCCGCGTGGATAACCGCCGCGCCGGCCGTAACCGCCGCCGCCCGACGCTTGGTCGTCCGGCGGATCAGAATTCGGCGGCGCGGAATCTGGAGATTGTGGATCGTTCGCCCTCCTCACCTGAGGACCCGACAGTTGCTCGAGGGATTTGTCGAGCCTTTCCCGGGACGATGTTAAGTCCTGCAGTAACTCTACTTCGCGATCGAAGTGCAGCACAAATGCTTTATCCGAACTCGGCCGCAGCACGTCGTCAATGAACGTCGTGCTCGCATGCCTTTCGGTTCCGATCATTCGCGCGACGCTCCCGCTGGTATCTACCAAAAGCCCTAGCGTCAAAATCGTATCTGTCTGCCGGGCAAAGTAAGAAATCTTTTGCGGCTTTCCATCTTCCTGGAGCTCGAAATCTTCTTTCGAAAGGCCGGTGACCAGCTTGCCATCCTTATCACGGACAGTAGCCAAAATATTGACGACCTGGACACCGCCGGAGAACGTCGCCGGCTTCTCCTGCGCGAGGAGTACGCGGGCTCCCAGGACGGACACCACTCCAGACGCGAGAAGGTCCCGGCGTGAAAGCAAAACATTCCCGCTCATTTAGAAAAAAGACCCTCCGACATCGAAGGACGTGCAAAAAGCGGCGGAGGTTGCTTAAGGGACTGTAAAGGTGGGCCGCGCAAGCGGCAAGGTGACGGTCTTAAATGCGGCGCGAAAGCGTGCGAGTGCCCTTGTAGACCGGGCTTGTCCGCAACTTTACACCCGTTCGAACCGCCGAGATGTAAGTGATTGGCCACGACGGGTAAGTGGCAAGCAAGCTGCCGCGACAAACCGAGGTAATGGCGATGTATAGCGCAGGGGCCGAGAGTTGATTGGCCGCAATCAGAACTCGCGCAAATCCAGCTAAGTCCTTGATTTTCTGGCGGAGGAAGAGGGATTCGAACCCCCGGAACCCTTCCGGGTTCAACGGTTTTCAAGACCGCATATAGCCATTCTGGCATAGTATGCCAAGTATCGTTTTGGCATTCAGATTCAACGACTTCCGGTCGTTTCGATTCGTTCCATTCTCCCCTAAATCTGTTTGAATTTGTTCCGCGCATTTGCACAGGGATTTGCACGGAACGCTCAATTCTGATCCGCAAGTTGTTGGAGGCGCGGGGCGGGATCGAACCGCCGAATAAAGGTTTTGCAGACCTCGGCTCAAAAAGCGTAAACCTTAACCTATCAAACGGTTACAGGAAAAGCCGGAGATACCGTCCGCTAGGGGTCCCCTGTGGTGGCTGAAAGCCGGTTTCCGAGCGCTGGAACCTAAATGCAATTCCAAAGTTTCCACAGACGCTCACAAGTCGCTTTTTCAAATATCTCGCCACGGTGACGAGCGTGTCACTGCCAGGAGTAAATGTGCCAGACGTTTGCCCGTTGGGAGCGATCTCGATCGACACAACTAAGTG
Source organism: Bryobacteraceae bacterium (assembly GCA_036269815.1). Classification (GTDB taxonomy): domain Bacteria; phylum Acidobacteriota; class Terriglobia; order Bryobacterales; family Bryobacteraceae; genus Bog-105. The sequence goes on along the minus strand of DATBDT010000076.1, from coordinate 35,741 downwards.
ATTACGTTAACGCCTCTTGTCAGAGGCCAAGAAAGGAAGGTCGAAATTGGTCCAAAAACTCAAAACGTTATTGCGGCGTCCCTATGTCGCCGCACCACTTTCTCTTTTATTGGCGGCCGCGCCAGCATTCTGCCAACAGGTACCAAACAGTGCCGGGCTCAAATCCATCTTCGGTTGGATACTCGGGGCGGTTCTGTTTGGAGCCGCGGTGTTCGCGGTCGTGATGATCGTGTCCGGATTCTTTAGCGTGCGTGGTGACGACTATGGATCCGGGCTTCTCAAGATAGGCGTTGGTCTGGTGACCGGGGTACTGATCGCTTTCGCAGTTCCCTGGGTCAATACGCTGACGGGGCAAAACATAAACGCCAACGGGTTCTGAGTCGAACATTCTATGAAGGCACCACTAGAACCGCTGCTGGATACGCTCAACAAACCGACCGTAAAGCTCGGCATCGAGTATCGGTACATTCTCATTCCACCAACCGTGGCGGTTCTGGTGTTCTTTTTGATTTCAGCCATTGGGGCTTTTCTTGGACTCACCTTTACATATTTAATCGCCTGGCGCGTTTCGACTCACCGCGATGACCGGATCGTTCGTTTGGCGATGGCAAATCTTTGGCAGAACAGTTCCTACGATCCGTTTGTATGAGACCTCAACGCAACAAAGCGAAGTGCGCCGCGAGCCTGGGTAAATTGTGTCCCATCGACAGGTTTTTGCCGGATGGAAGCTTCGTCACGCCGGTGGGCTCTTATGCCCGTTGTTTCGGTATTGATGGCTGCGACCCGGATGGCGCTATGCCGGGAGACCTAGCGGTTGTCTCTTCGCGGATCACCGATCTATTGCGAACGATCAGTACCGACGTGACGCTGTACCAATACTTCTTAAGCGTGGACGGCTTTCCGCTTGCAACCGAATTCAATTCGTTGGTTGCTCAGCGCCGAACGGAGTTTCTGCGGGATACGGCGGATTTTAAATCGATGATGATTGTCTGGTGCATCACAGCAAAGTTCACGAAGACGCCAGCCCGCACCATCGCTAGTTTGCGTGTCGCGGCGACGGCAATTGCCAACGCTGTTCCGGTAAGACCAATGGACGAGCACGAGACAGCCGCGTTTTTCTCGTACCTGATGACCCTTGACCCTGACCTCGCCACCAGAAGGCTCCTCTCGCGTCAACGGGTCGCCCAGCAGATTGCCACACAATCCATCCGATGGTCGAACGATGGGCTGATGATTGGGCGCCAGTATGTTCGGCAATTTTGCCTGTCCCGCCGGCCCGTGGGAACGAGGGCCGATCTGTTCGCAGACTTGCGCAAACTGCCCGGCAACATCATCCTGTGCTCCGAGTATCGGCGAGCGAGTCCGGAACAGGTGCGCAAACAGGTGAATCAGCTCGAATCGTTTACCGGCGTGTTCAAGCGCAAATTCGCTAACCTTGCTGTCCATGCCACGGCCAAGAAGGAACTGGAAGCCACAGCCGGAACCAAGGCGGCCGATAAATCGACCGATGATCTCGGAAAGTTGCTGATAGAACTCGGGGACGGAACGACCTACGGGCAGTATTCGTTGATTGGCCTGGTTCACGGACGCGACCCGGAAGCGCTCGAAGAGCTGCTGCCGCAAATTCAACAAGTATTTTCGGATCCGGCGCAAGCCGGCATGATGGTCGAAGATCCGATTGGACAACATAGCGCGTATCAAGCCCTCTTGCTGCAACCTGTCCAGAACGTGCGCCGGCGCTGGTGGCGGGACACCCACGTGGCCAATTTGGCGTTCGCATTTCTGCCCGGCATTGGACATCCTCGCTCCGAATCGCTCGCTTCCGAATATCTGGTCTGCTATCAGACGACGGAACGCCGTCCGTGGTTCTACGACGCGTATACGAATGGATTGCGCGGGCTACTCATCATCGGATCCCCGCGGCAAGGGAAGTCGGTCAATGGGAACCTCATCATTGACCACGAGCAGAAGTACGGCGGCTTCACAACGGTCTACGATGTCGGCGGAGCATACGCGTCAACGGTTCTGTCACACGGTGGGATGGTTACGAAGATTGGCCTGGACGGTCCCCGCTTCGCCCCCTTCGCGCTGGAGCCGACGCGAGAGAATCTGCAGGCGATCTGGCTGCTAGTCCGCACGTTGCTCCGCAAAGGCGGCTGCATTTTGGAGCCGCGGGAAGAAGAGAATTTGCGCGGCCACATCCGGGCTGTGTACTCGCTTCCGAGAGACGTTCGTGCGCTCCGTTACTTGATGCTGCCGCCAGATCAGCAGCAATACCTGACCAAGTGGATTAACGACGGTGTGTATGCGCATGTCTTTGACAACGTCGAGGACGAGCTCGATTTGGCGCGTCTGCAGGCCTTCGATTTCGAAGGCGTGGGCGATCACCAGGAGGTAATGGAGCCGCTGCTGATGTGGCTGACCAGCCGCAAGGAGGTGCAGCGCTCCGATCCCCAGTACCTGCACCTGCCGAAACACGATTTGTTTGACGAATTATGGAAGCAGATCAAGGATCCACAGATGTGGGCGTTCCTGCTCGGGGACCTCAAGACCGGCGGAAAACGCATGGGAGGAGTGACGATGCTGACGCACCACGTCGCAGACCTGGGAGAACATGCTTCTCTCATCAAGAATGCCTGTCCGCAGACGATGTTCCTGCCAACTCACAACTTGGACCGCGATCTCTACCGCGAGTTTTTCGATCTAAATGAGGTGCAACTCAACGAGATTGCGACGCTTCCACCGCGGCACTTGTGTATCAAGACCCCGGACACATGGAAGCATCTGGTTTTGAATCTGGACGCGTTGAGTTTGGCGAAGTATTCTACCTCGCCACGGGACATCCAGCGGCGCGAGTTTCTGATCGAACAGTATGGGCACGAGGAGGCGTTGGCGCGAATGGTCGCGAGCGCATAAGAGGGAGTTCTTCGAGTGATCAAAACGATTTGTTTCTTTTCCCTTTCTGGTTTGGTTCTGGCGGCTGCCGTGCCGTCGCCTGTCGCGAAGATACTGCCGGCGCGAACGGTGGTTGTCGGTGAGCGATCTGTCATTCAGGTAGACGTCGCTCCGTTACAGGACACGCTGATTGTGCTGCCGGTCAACGAGCGCATCCGGCATGTTTTCAATGGGGATGCCGCCGACTGGTCGGTGGAGCAGCCGACCGGCGCAGCGAGCCGCTATCTTTCGGTGAAGGTCAAGACGGACGACCCGGTGACCACTACCATCTCGGTGGTCTCGGACCACGATAAGTCCTACACTTTCCGCCTCGTTCGCAATGCGGAGCAAGGCGATTCGAAGCTGTTTGTCGATCCCGATTCGCAGCTTGCCGCCGACATTGCGGCGCCATCGGAGTGGGTGCCGCGTAGCGAACTTGAAAAGGTCCGGGCCTCCAGCGAACTTGCCGCAAAGGAGGCCGAACAACAAGCAGCGGCAGCGAAGGCGAAGGCCGATGCGGAGGCGGAAGCTTTCCGTGCGGCCTATCCGGCACAACTGCATTTTGATTATCGGTTTGATCAAAGGAAAGCGGACAAGTTTGGAGTCGAGGCTATCTGGCGCGACTCACGCTTCACCTATATCCGGGCCGACACGCAGGAAGCACCGAGTTTCTATGAAGTCAAAGACGGCAAACCATCGCTTGTCCAATGGTCCTTGAAAGATGGAGTGTACACGGTCGAGAAGGTCATCGTGGATGGCTATCTCGCCATTGGGAAAGAGCGGCTTTCGATTCATCGTGAGGGCGCGTAAATGGCCGAAACCCCGATACTGTCACCGCCATCGCCGCCGCCGAAGCCGTTTAATAGCCGGCTTCTGATCTTCATCGTCTCCGGAGTACTGATTGCGTTTTTTGTCGTCAGCGCCGCAATCTCGGCCCTCTATCACGCGCTGCCCGCGGCCCACAAGGCGACGCCGGAGCCCATAAAGGAGGCTGTCAGTCCAGATCAGATCGCCGATTACAACAATGCTGTCCGAAGGCAAGCGGAGCAATTTCCGAAACAACCTGCGCCGCCAATCGCGGCCGGTCAAGTCCTGGCCGATCTGGCGGGCGGCATCCCGGAGGGAACGCCGGAGCAACGGAGTGCCGAGCGGCAGTTTGACCCTACGGGACGACAAGCGGCTGGTGTAGAACAAAGTTCCGCCGGAACTAATGGCGGCGTTAGCCCCGCGCAGCAAGCGAAGTTGGATGCGAAAGCTCGGCGGCTCGAGGCGCTTCATGCCAGTGCCATCATCGCTTCACAAACGGAGAGCGCCACGCCGCCGCAACCACCGCCACCCACGGGGCCGGTCACAGAGTCCGGGGATTCGGGTGTAAATGCTCCTCAGGTTGCGCCGATCTCCGCCGCCGTTGCTCCACTGGTTCAGAACGCCGCAGCTGTCAAGCACTATCCCTGGAATTCGGCTTCCGGCCAACTGTATCAGCTCATGGAAGGAACGGTAATCGAGTCCGTCCTTCGGAACCAACTGGACGGAGAGTTCACCGGACCGGTGTCGGTGATGCTGACCAACAATGTCTATTCGCTCAATCACCAGCAATTGTTATTGCCGCAGGGAACGCAAGTGCTCGGCGAAGCGACTCGTGTCGGCAGCACAGATCAGGCGCGGCTCGCGGTGGCGTTTCATCGGCTGATTATGCCGGATGGTTACTCGGTTTCGCTTGACAAAGACCCGGCGCTGGACGTGATCGGGGCAACGGGATTGCACGACAAAGTGAATCGACATTACCTCAAGATTTTCGGTGTTTCCTTGGCGGTGGGAGCGATCGGCGGACTGGCGCAAATCAATAACAACGCCTCAACCAGCGTTGTCAGTCCCAGCGTGGGTATACGGCAGGGGATAACGTCGCAAACAGCACAGGAGGCAATGCAGATTTTAGATCGTTTTCTCAATACGTTTCCGACCATCACGATCCGGGCCGGCACGCGCGTTCGGATCTGGTTGACCGGTGATCTAGAACTCCCAGCCTACGGCAATCACACCGTAAGCCCAACGCTGTAAAGGAGAGCAACATGCACGACCCACAGCAAATGGAGCGCGATATCCGCACGCTCCGAAAATACTTCGGCACTGGCAGGCTGAACCTCTTAGCCTTTTGTGCGATCGGCGGCCTGGCCTTCTATGGACTCGTTGCGGTCTGTGCCGCGATTGTCTGGTTGATGCGCCATGTAGGGAGTGGCTAATGAAGACGTTTTCATTCAAACGAGCGGCAGCCGCGGCGGTTCTCCTATTTGGAGTCAGCAGCCCGGTATTTGCCCAGATCGCTACGGTTGATGCAGCGGCCGTTGCCAGTCTAGGGAAGCAACTTGGTCTTTCGCATGTGCAGATTGCGCAGATGGCAAAAGACCTTCAGATAGCCACCCAGGGCCTCATGGTGATGCAGGACTCCTACGCAGCCATGCAGTACCTGAATAGCGGGATGGCGATCAAAAACACGTTCCTGTCGGCCGGGCCGGCATTCATTGGCGCCCGCTATGGGAACCAGTGGGGGGAGACCGCGCAATGGGGACTTGCTATGACGACCGGCGGCCCCAAATCGTACACCGCCTGGATCAACTCGGCGGTGCAACTATCACCGCATCTTAATCTGGCAACCGATCCAAACTACAAAAACACGTTAGCGCAAGTCGAACTCGCCGACGCTTTCGGTGGCCATGGCCTGGACGCTTCCGGTGCTTGCGCCTCCTGGATGACGAACGCCGGGTCGGGAATCTTGGCGCTTCTGAAGCTGGCGCAAGACAGCAGCAAGTTAATGAACTCGCTGGGCGTTCAGACAAGTATCGCCAATCTGCTGAAGGCCAGTCAGATGAATTCGGATAAGTGCCACCTGCAAATGCAGCAGGCGCTGTTGCAGGTCCAGATGACGCAGACTATGCGGCAGCGCAACGAGGACGTCATCGTAATCAATCGGGCTGCGGATCAGGCTTATATCCAATCCACCGAACAGGTATTCAACCTCTCCGATCCGGTGCAGTTCGCCAATACGGTGTTTCCCTAATGATTAAATTCAAACTGATCCTCATTCTCGGCAGCGCCGTGTTTACGGGCACCGGAGTCATCTTGTTGCGTCAGGCAAACAACCAGTTGTCTCTCCCTTTACCGCCGACGTGCACGCCGCAAGGCGTCGTCATTGCACTCGAGAAGCAGCCGCTGCCCGACTATTACCGCCATACGACGGATTACCCGGTCGTTCTGGATTTCAAAAAGCTGAGCCAGGCGGTTGTACCGTAAATGCGACGTCTCACGCTAGTTCTCGGCCTTCTGCTTTTGAGTGCGTGTGTGCTCCCGGCGCAAGGAGTTCCGCCGCCGGTGGGTGCCGGCATCAACTGGTTGCAGAGCATCACCGATGAAGTGACGAAGCTCATCGCGGCCCAGGGCGATGCGCTGATGCCGCTGGCGGAATGGGAGCTAGCGTGTATCGGCATCTTCCGCCTGGGGATGCTGTGCATCAAGCGAGGCATGGCCAGTTTCCATTACCACTATGCGCCGACGGAACTGGCAAGTGAGGCGATCTGGCTTCTCATCCAGATCGCCTGTGTTCAAACGGCGCTCAACTTTTATAACAATCCGTTCCCCGGCACCGCCATTTCTCTCCACCAGATCCCCACCGAATACGCCCGTGTGGTTGCTGGCATTTTCGATAACCAATTGGTCGCCAACTTCATGGCGTACGTCAACTTCACGGCCAAGAACCTGCAGAAGCCGTCTTCGATTATGGACATCCTCGGATGCTTCATCTACGTGGAAGTGCTGCTGCAGATGGGACTGCTGGACCTGGCCCTCTTCGTTTTGAACTCGGTCAGCTTCTTCTTTGTCGGCATGCTGGTCGTTCTTGGGCCACCGTTCCTGCCGCTGTTTCTGACCAAGTACGCGTCGAAGTGGCTGTTCTCCTGGATTGACCTGATGTGGTCGTTTTCGATGCTGCGGGCCACCTCCGCCTGCGTGACCTATCTCTGGGCCGGGGTGATGATGACCTTCTTTCAGAGGGCTGTGAACGGGGACTATTCCCTGGCTCGCTTCGCCGTTTTGCTTCCCGTCATGTTGATGCTCAATGTTGCCTTCGTGTACGGAATCTTCAAATTGCCGAGGTTTACAGAGCAGTTGTTCGGCAACGGCGGGGGGATAGCAGAAGGAATTTACAACGATGCAAGAAACTTTGTTTACGGCGCTGCCGCAGGACTGTAGCCTTGTTCCGTTAGAGGAGAGCGACATTCTCGACCCGGTAGGGGAAGAGGTTCAGCGGGTCAAAAGAATGGAGACGCAGGTCTGGAAATTGGTCTCGCTGTTCGAGGCCTTGCTACTGGTGCTACTCCTTCCCGTGACAGCGTTTCTTGCTTACCGGGCATCCCAGCCGGTCGTTCGATGGATGCGCATCAATACCATGGGCCAAGTCCAGGCGATTCAATATAACGATCTGAATTACACGCCCGAAACGGTCGAGGTGCGCCAACATCTGTCCGATTGGGCTACGTATTCTTATGCCCGGCAGCAACAAACCGTGCTCGCGACCTACCGCCGCCGCTTTTACTTCATGACCTCTGCCTTAGTGGCCACGACACGCCAGAAGGATGACAAAGAGCAGGTGATCGCACAGATCGCCGCAGGGCGCATTCCGAGCAATAAGATCGCTGACGTAACGATCAGCTTCACGAGCTTTGAGACCCGTGGCTCGCGGGCCAAAGGGACCGCGGAAATCTACTTCACCAAGGTTTTCGAGAGTGCATCGACCATGACTCGGCCGCAGCATTTCCAGACCAGCGTGACGTTCGAGGTCGATCCCTCGCGGGTCCCCTCGATTACCGCCAATTTGTTGCCTGAGTATCAGGAAGTGAATCCGATTGGGCTGCTGATCACCTTCATGGACGAAAGGATGATTCCGTGAGCATCGTTGTCCAATTCTTCCCGGCCGCGTTTCAACAACTGCTGGCAAGCCGCGAGATCACCGACATTATGGTCACTAATTCCGGTGCCGTGTTTATCGATAGTAACGGAACTCTTACCCGGTCCGACTTCAATCTCGACGCGCAGCAACTGCGGATTGCGGTCCAGGCCGTAGCGCGGTCGGCGGGCAAGGATATCAATGAACGCTGCCCCATACTAGACGTGCGCTTACCGGATGGGTCGCGTGTGGCGGCGCTCGCTAATCCGGCCTCGCTTGGGGGCTGGAGCCTGACGATTCGCCGCTTCAACTGCTGGTTTTCGCTCGACGAGTTGATCGACGCCGGGACCGTTTCGGCGCGTCACGCCGAACACCTGCTGGCAGCGTTAGAAGGTCATCGCAACATCCTCGTGGCCGGGGGAACCAGCGCGGGAAAGAGCACCCTCGTCAATGCGCTCATTGGCGAGATTCCGCTGGGCGACCGGCTGATCTTGATTGAAAAGCCGGCCGAGCTCAGCCTCCAACACCCGAATGTTTTACGTTGGGAAGCAACCGACCGCACGGAGAACACCCCAGCTGTCACCGTCGGCGAATTAGTCTCCCACGCCATGCGCCATCGCCCGGACAGAATCGTCGTTGGCGAAGTGAAAGACGCCTCTGCCTTCTTTCTTTTGCAGGCCTTGAACTCCGGCCATAGCGGCTCGCTCAGCACCATCCACGCGGATTCCGCAACGCTTGCGCTCGATCGCTTGAGCGGTCTCGCGATTGGCGCCTATCCCAATCTGCATCACGCGTTCATTCGTCAAGAGACGGCCAACGCGATCCATCTGGTGGCGCATATGGTCCGAAAGAACCGCCGCCGCTTCCTGCAATCGCTCATCGCCGTGGACGGGTATGACCCGTCCACAAATCGCTTCGTAACGAAATCGATCGAAGCATAGCTGCCCTCTCGGGCAGCCTTTTCATCATCGGCAAAGCGGCGCAACGCGCAGCAGCACGGGCGCGCGTTAGAACTATTCCCAAAAATCGAAGGAGAACTCATTTGACACCGCAAGACAAATCTAAACCCGTCCCGCTGACGGTCAAAGTACACCCCAAGGTCCTGGCACTCGCGCAGGATTTGGCTGCCTATCTGAACGATTCGAGCCTTGATCACGCTGTTTCGGAAGCGATCCAGGAAGCAGGCAAGGACGCTGACTTTCGCCGTTGGCGCGAAGCCAAAGCCGCCCACGCGATTGGTCAAGGAGCGACCGCAACAGGCAAGGCCAAACGAGCGTCATCCGATGCTCATCGAACCGAAGGAGCGGCCTGAACAACATGCGTCGAAAGTACCAGATTGTGCCTCCGAGTCGATCGGTTGTGTTGTTGGTTGCGCTCGCCCGAATGAGAGTCGCTCAGGCCAGGTTAGATCCGATCCCGGCGGCCTGCCGCGAGACAAAACTGGGCATTGCGAGCAAGGGAGGGGGCTGCTAATGCCGACCTTCCGTGAACGAATTCAGAACGTCTGGCGTAACGATTTCGAGCGCCAGCAAACCGAATTGGAGAGCGAAGCAAAGCAGGCGGGCCGCAATGAAATCGTCCGGCAATTTACTGACAACCTGGCTGCTCAGGCGCAGGAGCTTCGGGAGGATTGGATCGCCGCCGCTAAGCTCCAAAACTCCGGCTCTCTGGCTGTCTTAGACGCTTACTATCAGGGCCGGATTGAGACGTATAACGAAGTGGCTTATGTGATCCATCAAATGGACAATGATGCGTCGATCAGTATCGAGACGTTGCCAGAATTGCTGCATGCCGAGGGCATTCGTGAGGGAGTGCATCGCGCGGCCGCGGCCTTCGCATACGAGAGGGCTGGCCAACGCCCAGGGGTTCAGATTCGCGAAGGAAACCTGGCTGAGCAACTTGCCGGACCGTTCGAATCACCTGCCGCAGCGCGACTCTTGCCGACAAAGTCGATCAGCGATTTCGACGCTGCAGAACGTGAGGAGCAAAGCGCCACCCGAGGAACACAGCCTTGCGAATTGGCTAGTGAGGAACAGCGGCAAGTAAGGCCGGCGCGAGCCGCTGAGAGCGAGCGTCGCGACGGTCCGTCCTATGTATATTCGAATAATTGGCAATCTGACATCCCGATCGACCTGGTGTTTCCGCGTCGCAGGGACGCCTCGGAATACGTAGCACAGCGTTGGGAACGCACGGGCGGGGTTGCCCGCGGTGACCGCGACTACTTAGTTGGTGTGCAGATCGATCCAGCGACTCGCATGATCTTCCGCGCCGGCGTCTATGGCGGTTTGCGCTACCACGGCACCGAGCGACAAGCGCCTGAACGCGTGGTGGACGCGGCGCCGGAATCAGCACCGGCGCGCCGTGAGGCAGACGACTACACGAGCCGTGGGCAAGCCCGAGACCAGATGCAGAGCGCCCAAACACAGCGAAATAACCAGCGTGAGGTATCGCAAGAGGAAGGGATCGGAATGAGCATATGACAAATCAAAAGGGCACCGGGGCTGTCGGCCTCGGAAAGCCCAACCGGGACTCAACCGAACGCTTAACGCCGGAACAATTTGTGACTGAAATCAAGGAGGCGCTCCCGTATTTGACTGAGGCCGATTGCACCCGCGCAGTGGAACATTGCCGGGCATGGGCGGCCGTGTTCTACGACGGGAAGGTTCCGGCCGGGCTGCTCTCTGAACTGGATGAACTGGAGGCGCAATGGCTGTCTTAGACGACGCAAGACGGTGGATAAAAGATCAGTTCGTCACCGATGAACACGTCACCATGACACCGAAGGCTGCTCTTCGCCAACTGGAAACGGCATTAGTGGATTTGAGTCCGGGCGAACGGCAGCGCAACATCGAACACCTGAGACATTACGCCGACTCCTACTATCTAGGGCGGCATCGGGAGACTGTGCCGCGCGAAGTTCTGGCGGCCTTTTCGGAACTGACAAGAGAAGCAACGCGCTTGAATGCCGTCGATCGCGCACGCGAATTGGTCGCGAGCTACGGCGGCCCGCCCACGCGGCAAACGCTTGCCGATTCACTCGAAAGGTCGGCCCGGCAGCGGGCACTTCGCCTGGAAAATGCGGCCGCCCCGCAACACGAAAGGGTTTCGGCCGTAGAGGCAATTGGTACGGCAAGGGAGCACGCCGCGACGGTGCCAGCACCCTTGCGAGCGCACTCAAAAGAGGTCGTCCAGCACGTTGAACGTGTGCCGAACGCGCCTGGCGAAACGGTGTCGCGAGCCGTGCCGGAATCCAATTTGGACCGGGCCGCAAAGGTCCAAACGCAGCGCGGAAACAGGCGTGAAATGGCGCAAGAGCAAGGCCTAGGAATGGGCGTATAACGGTCGACGAACGTAGACCAATGGTCTACCAATGGAGACACGATAAAAAGCTCAAGGGACCAATATGCCGCACGAAATCAATCAAATAGAACAGTCCACAACGGCAGACATCGCGCCGTTTTTTGCGCCAACCCTACCAGGGATACTCTGTGTGTCTTTCCTCAGGCGCGTAGCGCCGTCTGCCGTTAACTCATCGCGTCCTTCAAAAAACAGGTAGCCGAATGCTCAAAAACGAACAAGATCAAAAGCGAAACAGCAAGACCGGGAAGGTGTCCGCTCGGCTAACAAGACCGGAAGAATTACGCGTCACCGAGCGAGCCGACGCGGCTGGAAAAACGGTCAGTGAGTGGGTGCGGCAGGTGATTCTCGAGTCTCTCGACGGGACGCCCACAGAGCTACGGCTGATGGCGTTTTTCACTGCTCAGATTAGATCCGTGACTAAGGCGCTCGAGGAGTGGCGGCAGAACAGAAATTTAAGCGATCCCAATGTGCAGGAACGCATTCGGCGCCTGGCGATTGAGATGGCGGCGGACGACGCTGAGATCACGCAGCGAATGCTGGAACTGCGGCGGAAGGAGCGGGGTGCGGCCGCATGAAAAAACTTCGCCCGTTCCCCTCTCGGGCTCCGGTCGGTTTGATCATCGGCCTGATACTCTCGGCCGCTTGTTTGCTCGCTTGTCTCGCTATACGGCGAGCGCAAATGGAGCCGGTCCAAGCGGCCTACCTCGGCGTATATGCGCGAGTATCTCTGCCGTTGCCTGCCATTCGAACGAGACCTTCCGTGTTCCCACTTCTGACGGTAACTCCGGAGACAGGTGCGACGATGCCGGCGTGCGGGGCTGACACGCGTTTGCTGCTTCGAACGCATGCATTCGAAGTGACCGACGGGATGGTAGAGAATGCCGGTCGTTGCGCCTGGCAAACTACTGCCCCTCAGATGAAAGCATTGCTGCGAAACGCCGTCTATAACCACCGGACGTGCAGTCAAATCGTAGCGCCCTCGCTGATGGTCTGGGCAGGGTTAGCAGTCGTCTGTCTTGTGCTCGGCGGCAACATGGACACGCGGCGCAAAGAAGCGGCGCGGCGCGGTGTGCAGATCCGGGGGCCGGAACTGGTGACGCGATCCCAATTCAACCGCCGCGTCAAAGGCGATGGATTCCCCATCGTCCTGAATAATCGGCGGAGTTGGTGGGAGTTTGCGCGCGGCGAAGAGGGTCAGGTGTTGCGGATTCGGCGCCGTGACGAGAACAAAAACATTCTTTGTATGTCGGACCCAGGCGGCGGGAAGACGAGCATTATTTTTCAAATTCTAGACGAGGTAGAACGGCGTGGCTGAATCGGCAATTGTCTACGATCCTCACTTACAGTTTGTTCCGCGCTACCTCAAGGAAAAGCGCGGGGACGTGATTCTGAACCCGCTCGATGCGCGTTGCCCCTCGTGGTCGCCATCCGATGAAATAGACTTCACGGATGCCTCGATTGCGGAGGCGCAAGCGCTGGCGCAGGCGACGAGCTTGTTTGTCGGCAGTCCGTCCGATCGCAACTGGTTCTTCACCTATTGCAGCCAACTCATCTGGAAGCACTGCATCTGCGAATACCGGCCCGACGCCCACGAGATGGCGTACCTGATGCAGCATTCGGATCCGCTGATCGATGTCATGGTCGAAGGAACCGAGCTGGAGCAGATGATGGCCGTCAATGCGCAACAGCAGCGGGCCGGTGTCGTGTCTCATTTGACGCAGATCGCCTACGCACTACGCCAGATTCCTAAAAAGCAAAACGGACGGCGGCATTTTTCGTTACGGGAGTGGTGCGGCAAGCGGACCGGGTGGGTATTTTTCACCAACACGCAAGATACCCGGGCGGCCTTGCGGCCGATTCAAAGCCTGATGCTCGACAGTCTCATCAATCGCCTGTTATCGATGGGAGAGCGCTCCGACCTTCCAGCAGTGGTCATGGTGATTGATGAACTGCAAACACTTCAGAAGTTGCCGCAGTTGATGCCCCTCATGACGGAAGGCCGCAAGACTCTGCGGGTGGTGGTTGGGTTTCAGGGACGAAGCCAGATCAAGGCGCTGTATGGCGAGGAAGCGGAAGCCATTTTCTCGGCGGCGTTCACCAAGTTCATGATGCGAACTTCGGAGAAGGAAGCCTCGGAGTGGTTGAGCGGAACCGTAGGCGACATTGAGGTAGAACGGCTGCGGGAATCGCGGCCTGCCGGGTTGATGGGAAAAAAGTCGGGGCATTCCTACAGCACCGAGCAGAAGATTGAACGGCTCCTAATTCCCAGTGAGTTTCAGGGGCTGGATGATTTGAAGGGTTACTTGAAATACGGGAACCTCGTCGTTCCGGTCGAGATTCCGATTATGCCGCCGCGGATGGTGCAGGCGGATGGCTTCCTGGCCCGGCCGCCGCAGCCGATCGAGAAAAAGCCGCTGCCGGTCCTCGAAGAAGTATTGGCGCAACAGCGGCGCGCCGCCGAAGAGCGGGAGCAAAAGAAGCGTGCCGCCGCCGGGCCGCCGGTATTGCCTATGCCGGCGCTCGTTCAGCCGCCGCAGGTGAAGTCATGATCACCATCGCAAAGCTGGATACGGGCACAGCTCAGAGCTACTATCGGGCAGATTTTTCGGCAGTGAGTAACCGCTACTACTCGCAGGGCGAGACTCTTACCGGCCGCTGGCAAGGAGAACTCGCAGCCGAGCTTGGGCTGAAAGGTGCTGTCACGGATGAACAGTTTGATCGGCTCACGGAAGGCCAGCATCCCCATACCGGCGAGCAGTTGATTCAGCACCGGGTGGAGACGGAGAAGGCACTCGCTCACGTTGCGGCCTGGGACGTGACGCTTCGGCCTGGGAAGAGCATCTCGCTTGCCGCTTTAGCCGGCGGCGATGAACGGCTGGTCGCCATCGTTCGCGATGCCAACGATAAAGCCATGGCGGCACTCGAAAAGTATGTGCAGCAACGGATGGGTGGATGGAATATTCCCATCACGACCGGCAAATGGATCGTCGCTACGTTTGAGCACGATACGGCGCGCCCGGTTGATGGCTATCCCGCTCCGCTGCTGCATCACCATAATGTCGTCATGAACATGAGCGCGCTCGACGCGGAAGGGAAAATGCGCGCGCTCTGGACGCGCGAATTTTACAAAGCGCAGACACTGGCGGAGGCTGTTTACCAGTCCGAGATTGCGCGTGGCGCACGGGAACTGGGGTATCAGGTCAAGAAGGGCTCGACACACGCAACCGAGATCGTAGGATTTACGAGGGAGTACCTCGACGCGGAAAGTCCACGGCACCAGGTCATCAACGCCCGGTTGGCGGAACTTGGGCTCTCCGGCAGCGTGGAGGCCGGCAAGTTAGTAGCGATGGAATCGCGCGAATCGAAGCTGCAACTGACGCCCGATCAGGTCCGCGCCGTCCACCGCCTACATGGTGAACAATTCGGAGCGCAAGCCGAGAAAATCGTAGCCGAAGCCATGGAGCGGGGACCGCAGCCTCGGCGCGAGCTGGAAATCGAGAAGGCTGTCGATTTTGCGCGCCGGAGGTTGTCGGAACGCCTGGCTGTCTTCGAGCACTACGAGATCGTGAGGGACGCGCTGCGCCTGGGACACGGAGCCCATACGGTCGCGCTGGTAGAGGGGGAAGTAGCGCGCCGGATCGATGAAGGGTCGCTGGTGGTCGCCACGCACGTTCGGCCGTACGCGCCGGCGGCCCGCTACACCACCGCTGAGATGGTCGCGCTCGAGCAGGACACGATACTGCGGATGAAGCTGGGTCAGAATTCTGTCGAGCCCATCTTTGCCGCCGCGGACCTGAGCAACTCGCATGCGTTCGTCGACAATCCAAAGCGTCTGGAGGTTCTCGAAGGGTTCCTGAAAACCAGGGACCAGGTAACCGCCATGAATGGTGCGGCCGGTTCCGCAAAGTCGAGTTCCCTCAAGATCATTGCCGATCAGGCAATGGCGCAGGGCTTCACCGTGCAAGGTCTCGCTCCGACCGGCACTGCCACCGCGACACTTTCGCAAAAGGGCATCCGTGCGGACACGTTGCAACGCTATCTGGTCCAGCAACTGGGCACCAAGAGCCAGCAACGCACTTGCGCAGAAGTCGACGCGAAAGAACGTCCGGCGAAAGTGCTGTATCTGGTGGACGAAGCAAGCTTGGTCTCAGCTCGCCAGATGAATTCATTTCTCCGCACGCTGCGTCAGCAGGATCAAGCGATTCTCATCGGCGACGACGCGCCGGACGCGAACAAAGTAGGACAGCACACGGCGGTCGAAGCGGGCCGTCCGTTCTGCCAGCTCCAGATAGCTGGAATGAAAACAGGCCACCTGAATAAGATCTATCGGCAGAAGGTCCCTTGGCTGAAGGACGTGGTTCTGAGCCTGCGCAACAACGACACAGAGCGCGCGTTGAACACGCTCGTTCAGCAGGGCGCCGTGTATGAAGTGAGCCGCCGGCAAGAGCGTTTTAAAAAGATTGGCGAGTGGTTTGCACAAGCGCCGGACAACGCCTTGGTAGTCTCACCGGATCACGAATCGCGGCGCGCCATCAATGCCGCCATCCGGGACGCGCTGTACGTAGCCGGTTGCCTCCGCGGCGAAGGTGTTGAAATGCCGGTGCTGGTGTCTCGGGACGTTCTGCATGCGGATCGCACGCGTGCAGAAAATTATCGAGTCGGCGACGAGCTTCGGTACCTGCGAGACATAGCGTCTTTAGCCGTGACGTCCAAGTCGTATGCCACGGTTACGGACGTAGATCCGGTTCGAAACAAGCTGACCGTAAGGACGGCGGATGGGCGCGAATTGATTTACGATCCGTCCCGCGCCGGATCTGGCGTATCGGTGTTCGAGCACCGCCGGCAGATCTTCGCCGAAGGCGAGCACGTGCAGTTTACGGCTTCCGATAAAAAGCTGGGAGTAACCAATCGCAACACGGGGGTGATCGAGAGCCTCGATAAAGGCGGCAAAGCCCGCATCGTACTCGGCGAGACGGGCCGGGTGGTGCAAGTTGATCTGAACCAGCAGCGCCATCTCGACTACGCTTACACCAGTACGAGTCATTCGGCGCAGTCGCGAACGGTGGCGCGCGCCGCGATTCAGGTTGATACCGGCGACCATCGGCTTCATGCTCTAGTCCATCGTGTCTTCTCTTACGTGGCCGGCAGCCGTCCCGAATATGAGTTGGCGGTGTTTACCGACAACAAAGAAGACCTGGCCAGGGTAATGGGCCGGGAGCACGTGGTTCATACTGCGCTTACGCCGCAACAGATCGAGGACGTCACGCCGGAAATGCTGCGTCCGGAAATTTCAGTGGATGCCGGCAACGAGGTCTTCAAGCAGCATGATCTGGGGATGACCGCATGAATGCTTCGCACCGGAACACATCCGAAGACAGCACGAAGCTGCCAGAACTTGGAAGCTGGGCTCTGGAGGAGAGGAAGGACTCGCGATGGAAACGATGGAAAATCGAAAAAAAGGTCTCCAGGCGCCGACGCCGGTCTGAGGCTCGATCGATCGTCTGGCGAGATCCGAACGACCAAATGTTACACAGTCGCCGATTGGAACGACGCCTGCCAGACTCTGCTGGAAAGCGTGCTCGGCCATGCGTCGGGGATCATGTGCAATTTCGCCTGCCATTACCTCGCGCGCCAAGGGCGCGAGGCTGATACGCATAACTATGGATGACATCGCCTTTCGTGACGACCGTGCAGAAGCCTTAAGAAAAGGGTAGCGACCCGCTGGCGTTTTTGCTGCCATCGTGCTTGCGCTACACCGAGTTGCCGGTCTACTCGGCGCGGCCCAATGCGGCGAGAATGGTCAATGCTCCGTAGCTCAGGTCCCCGGTACGCCGATCCCATTTTTCGCGCATGAGGCCGGACTGTCGAAATAGTTTGTCCATCCGGTCGGCTTCCCCGCGGCACCAAAACGCGAGCATGCGGCACAAGGCGAGGTCCGCTCGGCTGTGATCGTTTGCGTAGTCGGACGTGTCGCCTGCCCAGAGGCGCTTGAACCGTGCGCCGTTCCGCGCATCGCTTGCACGATCAATGAGTTCCGGATCGGATAGATTGACGAGTGCGGATCCGGTCCTGATTGTTGTCCGAACCGGATACGGCGAGAAAAGTTCCCTAGTCAACTGCTCTAACGCCTGCTGACGCTCCTGGATCTGCGTTGGAGTTCCGGCAACGTGTCTTCCCGTCATGGTGAAATACCGGCTGGAGTCGTAGACCTCCACGCTTCCGCTCCGTCGTCCTCTTCCGGCCAGCGCTCCTTGGAGTAAGATGTGCACGCCTGTACCGGATGGGGAGAGTTCGGCGTAGCTGCCGATTCGCTCGATCAAGGCCTGCGCCCCAGGCGCGATAATTCCATCGGCGGCGCGGCAATGATCAATGTCGATGCCGCAAAAAGGATCGTCGCCGGTGAATACAAAGCCGACGCCGTCGCAGCGAAACCGGTGGAGAGAGTAACAGACGTGCCGATACGTTCCCCACGTCTGCGGCTTGTTGCAAGCCGCCGGTTTTCCGCTCCACGGCGAGATCGGCACCTTGGTGCGATGGCCATCCACTTCGGCTGTGCGCCAAAGGACCCATTGCTTATAGGCGAAGAGTTCGCGCGGGATGGGCATTAGACCACGCCCTCTGTCTTCGACATCGAAGGTGGCTCGATTGCCGGGTCGCGACGCTCCCGCTCGATTTCCCATTCGATGACAATGTGGCGCTGGCAGTCGGGACAAATGTAATCGCCGAACTGAGTTTCGAAGTGCCGGCCACAAATGCAATCTGCGCAATATACAGAGTTGAGTCGCATGGAATTTCCCTCGAGATGGCGGGCGGAGGCCTAAGCCTCTTCTCCGGGCACCGGATTCGCGTCAACGCCGAGCGCGGTCAGCATGTCGATGGCAGTGGATTGAATGAACTGCAGCGAATTGGAAAGGGTTGCCTTGTCGCCGTTGTAAAGCTTGATGTAGTCGGCGGCGGCGGTATTGGTATCGAGGCCGATTGCCTGGCACACGACGAATGCCACTGCCTCAGCTTCCGTTTCGCGAATCGTTTTATTGGTTTGTGGCCGTCTCTCGTTTCGGTGTAACAGTTCATGCGCGCACTCGTGAGCTAACGTGGAGAACTCCTGGGCCGCGGCGAGCCCGGGCAACAAGGTGATGCTTCCGCCACGGGAAACGCCCAGCGCCGGCGCGATGCCGGAGTCATAATCGAGCAGGATTCCGCGCGAGCAAACGAAAGCTTTGAGCGAATCAATTTTTTCCGCCGGATCGCCGTTCACGCTGGCGAATTCTGGCAGGATTTCTCCTTCTGTTTGCGCTACGTCAAAAACATATGCAGTCCGGAAAGCGACCACTCGCTGAAGCGGGAATGAGGAAGGTTGATCGGCCTCCGCTTCTTGCTGCTGGCTGTTGGCAGGCCGGAACAGAACCGGAGCGAGGATGGCAATGCCCTTCTCCCCTTTGCGGACGTGACGCCCCAGCTTGAGCCATGTATGAAAACCTGCGACACGCGTAGCGGTTGGACGTTGCAGGGAAATGAGCAGGCAGTTGTTCCAGGAGTAGGCTCTGAAGCGCGACATGACACTCAGATACTTTGTGAGTGCCTGGCTATCACCAGCTTCCAGGGCGCTCGCCAAGATTGTGAGTGCGTTTGCGGCCAATTCTGAGCTGCGGGTTTGAGTGTTCATCTCGGGTTCCTTTTGTGTTTTGAAAATGGTTATGCGGTGTTAGCGTCGGCTAACACCCCCGAGGCGTCGCTGGCGAGACTGGGGCGGCAAGCGTCAAGGGTTGCTGAAGCGCTTGCGCTTTTTCGGGGGAGAGGGAGGAGCGCAGCGACGGAAGAGGGGGTACCTCCCGAAACCCGCAGGGCAGTCGCCCTTGCGCGCGCCGGGGCGAAGTCCCGGAGGAAATCTTTCTGTGCGCGCGGAGCGCTTCCAAGAGAAGCCGGACTCACTGCAACGGCAGCGGAGCTTTATCGGAGCAACCCCGAGCACAGTCGCGGCACGAAACGTTTTCGCGGGGCGGCAAGCAGAATATGCTTCTTAGGGTCACGGACTAGGAAACGCGTTTTCGTTTTCCGTTAGAGAGTTCGACGGGACGAAGTGGGTAGCCTGAAAACGATAACGAAGCGACCGACCGTTTTCGTAGTCAACGCCGTCTGCGTCGAAACCATGAAGCTAAGGTCCGTTCGATCCTCAGCACCCATGAATCCGAGCAGCGGCCCTTTCCACCCGACAGCGGATTCAGTGGAGTAGTAAACGAGATCGGGCCATCATGGCCGTTTTGCTTGGGTGTGGTCTGCGTCGAGCGGAATGCGCTGGATTGGGGGTCGAGGATCTGCAATTTCGGAGGATCGCTGGATATGGCTGATCTGGTTGGAAAGGCACATCACATTCGGACCGTGCCGTTCCGGCCTGGGTTAAAACTGCCATAGACGATTGGAGCGAGGCGGCCGAGATCACGACCGGCTAAATGTTCCGGAAAGTGACGCGGACAAAACAAGGTCTGGGGAGAACCGCTCGGCTCGCACCGCATGACCGGCGCTCGTGCGCGAAGTTCTGCCACATGGCAGGCGGCGAGTTGGAACAGATCCAGTTTCTGCTCGGTCATGTTTCGATCCAAACAACAGAGCAATATCTTGGCTGCAAACAGAGGCTCCGTGGCGCCGTCAATGACAGGCTCGGATTTGAGGACTTCTGACCATGCGCGCCGTTGCACCGACCCGACGCCGGCCGGAGGGCTCGGGCTGTCGGCGGCCCACGAAGGACGTTGAGTTCCTAATGTCGTTTCTGGATCGGTATGCCGCAAATGCCCTGTGCGTCTGCACAAAATGAAAAGCGGTCCAAAAGAGAAGTTCACGTAGGTTATTTGTTGCGGATGAGAGGACTTGAACCTATAACGTCCGTCTGAGATTATCTCGAATCGTTCTAAATCATTGATTTTTCATCGACCGGTAGAGCATTGTCGAGGATCATTTAGACCTCTTTGTCTAGGATGCTAGGAAATGCTAGCTCGCGAAAGAACGACTTATCTCTTTCTTAATTTGTCTGCGCCCTCACGTCCCGCCTTGGTAAGGGAAACTGCGACGCAGCAGGGCGGGAAGTTTACGCGGTCGCGGGTCACAACGGTTTGGCTTCATCCACCATCCTCCGCATTGAGTATCCGCGATCACACGAAGTCGAATGAACTCTTCGTCCGGTCCAGACTCGGCGCCACATCCGTGACTGATTCCCGGTTTTTGGCGGCGCGAACGGCCACGCCTGAGAGATCCCCGCGGTCTCCAGATACGCACCACGTCCGGATTTGCAGTACACATCTGTGTACAGAGAGCTGCGAGCCGCGTAAACATCGGTATACGCGCCATCACGCGGCTTGCCATACACTGTGATGGTGTTGGACGCTGCCGATAGCAGAACTTTACTTTAGTATTCAAAACAAAGCCCAATTCGGAGCGAACTAGGAGACGAAACTTCTTACCTTAACCGCAGGCCCGAAAATTGCAGCTGTTCGACCTCATCGAAGTGCAGATAACCGGCCTGTCTGATCACTTCACTCATTGACAACTGACGGAAAGAAAAAACAATGGAAGCTCTGAATGTGGAACTGCTCAAGAAGGCCGTCGGAGGCGAGTTCGCCGCGATTCGGCGAATTACTCGCATGGAGCCTATCGGCGAGAAGATATATCCGCCTACGTATGAAGGCGGGGAATATGCCACGGAACTGCGGCAAGTGCGTACTGATGGAGAGGAAGTGCGAGCCGTCGAGACGGTGCTGCTCGACTCCGTCCAGTCGCAGGCAAACCGCCTTGAAGGGGCGCTGCTCCGTGCTTATGACAGCGGCCGAATTAAGATGCCGCTGTTGCAAGTGAATTTTGCCGGTGACGGCAATGAACCCATACTCGCGGAGGTGGGACGGCTGACAGCACTCGAGGCTCCGCACCGCATGTGTGACGCGATATTTCGCGATTCACTGCACTGCGGAGTTCGGTTTCGTGAGAGTGAGCTTGGAGCAAAGCTGAACTCGGCAGGGGCAACGAATGCGACTTCGGTTTTTGCGCTTTGTCCAACCGCGCTTTTTTTGGGTTTTTGGGACTCGACAGGACCTCGGGGTGGCGCGGGCACAAAACTACAACGTGCGCTCGTATCCGAAATAGTCGGGTACCAGGCGGTGACCGGAAAACGCACGGCAAGCCGCATCGATCCTCTTCGAATCGAAAATAATGTTGATATCTTCGCTAGGCCGGAAGGGGGATGGACGTGTGATGAAGCACAGGCTGCGCGGGATCAGAAGGGTCAGCCGATCAAGCTGAAGCCGTCTGAGATCAACCACGGAAATATTACGCCTTCGCTTCGGCGTGAAGATAAAACCACCGGAAAACAAGTGCTCAATCATGGCGGCATGACACTGGCTTACGCGCTGCAGCACACGGTTCTATCGTTAGCCGCATTGCGCCGCTTGCGGTTCCCGCTCAACAACATCCTGAGACAAGAGACGGATGACGCGGCGCGTACCGTTGTGGCGGCGCTTGCCCTTGCCGCGATCTGTTTTCTCGATGAGGACGGGTATGACCTTCGGTCGCGCTGTTTGCTCGATGGCACTCCAGGCAATTTCGAGTTCGTTGGCCGAGGTGAAAGGAATCCTTTCACTCTGAGCGCCGCTGAGGCCATCCAGCTACTTGCCGAAGCAGCAGAAGAAGCCACCCACCTAGGATTACCTTGGCCGGAAGAACCGATCACACTTGAGCCTTCTGAGGATCTTAAGCGATTGGTTGTCGAGAGCCGACGCCGCTCGATGACGACCGAGATCGGTGCTTAGCTCCACATGTTCGCGGTTCGTGTCACCTACTTGACTGGTCGCGTGTACTCTGCGCGGGTTGACGACGGCGATCTCAAACTTGAACCCGAGTGGCCGCCTCATCCATCCCGATTATTCTCAGCGCTCGTCTCAGCGTGGGGCAACGGCGGAGCAGAGGAAGAACTCATGCCCGCGCTCGAGTGGCTGGAGCAGCAGGAGCCGCCGACGATATATGCCGGCAGTTGCGTCCATCGCAAACTAGTGCGTGCATTTGTGCCGACGAACGATATCGCGACGCTACCCGAGGCCCGGCTGCGCAAGGGCCGGACTTTCCCCTCGGGGACGTTGTCTCATCCGGACGTATATTTCGTATGGCAGGATTCGCCGCCGACGCATTGGGCGCACGCCTTGGGCAGGATCTTCCGCCGCACCAGCTCACTCGGGAGCTCAGCTAGCGTGGTCTCGGTTGAGATCACCGACCCTGTTCCCGAGCAAGGATGGAACGTCTGGCGGCCGAACGCGTCGGACGGTATTCGGATGCGAATTCCGTATCGCGGGCGTCTGCAGGATCTCGTTCGGCAATATCAGGGATTCCAGACCAGCCCGAATAAGAACTATCGCCCCTCGCTGGGGCGAACGACGCTGTACTCTCAAGCGGCTGCAGAACCGCTAGGCGCGCCAGAAGGCGTTTTCGGCCGCATGATTGTGCTTCGGCGCGACGCCGGGCCACGAGTGTCTTTGCGCTCTACACTCTCTGTCACCAGGGCTCTTCGCGGAGCGATCCAGAGCCTAGCCCCTCACCCCATACCTGAATGCTTGAGCGGCCATGCTCCAGGCAGCACGGTAGAGAAGCCGATTGGCAGTGCGCGCCTTCACATCGCTCTGGTCCCATTGGCTTTCGTTGACCCGCCGCACGCAACAGGGGATCTAATGGGAATCGGCGTGCTTCTCCCGAAGACGCTGACGCAGGCCGAAACCGATCTTTGCTGGCAAATATTGGGCGAAATCGAAGAGCTGAGAATGGCTTGGGGAAAGTGGACCGTATCCATCACCGATGCCGAGGAACACCGTCGAACTCTGCGACAAGAAACATGGACTCAGCCGCACACCACTTGGTCGACGGTGACGCCTTTTGTCTTCGATCATCACCCGAAGAAGGATCCGTTTGGACCCGAAGCCGAACAAGGCGTACGCCGGTCTCTCGGATATGTCGGACTGAACCCAGCGGAAATCAGCCTGCACAGCAATCCCTGGCACAGCGGCGTGCCGGTATCCTCGGCCTTTCAGCCTGCCCCAGCGCGGGCGGGCAAGCCTCAGCGATATCACTGTCATGTCAGGGTTCGATTCGAGCGGCCGGTTGCTGGCCCCATCGTGGCTGGCGCCGGCCAGTACTACGGCTACGGCCTCTTCCGCGGTGAGCGGTGACGTTCGCTCAGTTTTTCGAGGCGCTATGGAATCAGAAGCCGTTCCCCTGGCAGGAGCGGCTGGCGGCGCTAGCGCTTGAAGGCCGATGGCCGGCTTCGATTGGTTTGCCCACAGCAGCAGGCAAGACGGCACTCATCGATATCGCTGTGTATGCGCTCGCGATGCGCGCCCCGAATGCAACTCGCCGTACCTGGTTCGTGGTCGACCGCCGCATAATTGTGGATGAGGCAGCGGAGCGTGCTGCAAAGCTTGCGGATAAGCTCTGCTCAGCCGATCCTGCATCGGGACTTGGAAGAGTCGCCCAAGCACTGCGCGACATCGGCGGCAACCCCAAGCCTCTCGAGACAGCGGTGCTTCGCGGTGGCATTCCTCGCGATCAGTGGATGGACTCGCCGATTCAGCCTCTCGTCATTTGCTCGACCGTAGGCCAGGTGGGATCCAGCCTCCTGTTTCGCGCGTATGGGGCGAGTGAATACGGCAGGTCAATTCCCGCCGGCCTTGCGGCTTACGATTCGTTGATCATCCTGGATGAAGCCCACACCAGTCATCCGTTCGCTGAAACGTTGGGTTTGGTCCAGAAATATCGCACCTGGGCGGAGCAGCCGTTGAACCTTCCCTTCACTGTGGTTGAGATGTCGGCAACTCCCCGGCAACAACGCGAGGTGTTTCGCGAGCAAGTGGAAGATCGTAACCATGCTGTTTTACGAAAACGCTGGGGTGCTGAGAAACGCGCACGGCTCGCGGTCGAAATGCCAAAGACGAAGGGCGGACCTAGCGCGCTTGTCGAAGGCTTGGTGCGGGAAGCTCGCCGGATGCGGGATGAGCATGGGGCAAAGGTCGTTGGAGTCATCGCCAACCGCGTTCTAACAGCCCGCAGTGTGCATCAGGCACTGCAGGATGATCTCCCGGGTCAGGCGATCCTGCTGACGGGCCGAGCGCGTCCTTACGACCGGGATCAAATCTGGAGCCGGTGGCGCGCGAGCATTGGCATGGGTCGGCAGGCAGAGCCGGAACACCCGCTATTTGTCGTCGCAACCCAATGCATCGAAGTGGGCGCCAACATTGATTTCGATGCCTTGGTCACCGAAATTGCGAGCATCGATGCTCTGGAGCAGCGCTTCGGTAGGCTGAATCGCCGAGGGCGTGACGGTATCTCGCACGCGGCTATCGTGGCGCAGAAGGACCAGGTCAAGGCGAAATACAAAGACCCGCTCTACGGCGGAGCGCTTGCTGCCACATGGGATTGGCTCGAGCATCGCTTGCACGCGGAAGAGGGAACCGTTTCTCTCCCCGCTAAGGGCAAGAAAAAGCCAATGACGAAAAAGGTGAACGATGAGTTCGTGCCAATGGGCGTGCTGGCGCTAAGGCAAGACTTGGAGAAAGCCTCTCATCGGGACGCACTGATCATGCCTCGGCGCGACGCACCGCTGTTGATACCGGCACACGTTGATTTGCTTTGCCAGACGTCGCCTGAGCCAGCTCTCAGTCCTGAAGTCGCACTTTTTCTGCATGGCCCTGAAACGGAGCCCGCAGACATCCAGGTAATTTGGCGGGGCGATTTGGAGGACGATTCCGAACGGTGGGCGGATACTGTCGCGATCTGCCCGCCTAGTGCTGCAGAAGCGATTGCAGTGCCCGTCTGGGCGGTACGTAGCTGGCTATCGAAAAACGACACGCCAGACCTGGCCGACGTGGAAGGTTTGCCGGCAGAGGATTCAGAAGTATCGGGCGAGAACAAGCCAGTGCTTGGATGGCGGGTACCCGAGGACAGCGATGTGGTCACAAGACCGGGAGATATTCGCCCTGGGATGACGTTGGTTGTCCCCGCTTCTTACGGCGGCTGCGATGAATGGGGATGGAACCCTGAATCGGAACTCAAGGTTGCCGATGTGGGGGATGCTGTGAAGCTTCAAATGGGAAGGCCACTGCTGCGGCTTCATCCTCAGCTCGCTGCCGATTGGCAGTATCCCGAGATGGCAGCCCGATTGAGAGGCGTCGAATCAGCAGCAGAAGCGCGAGCCGCGCTTGCACAGTACGTGAGCACGTCGTCGGGCCATGAATGGATTGCTAAGGCCGCGCGCGCTCTGACCGGATCACGAAGCTTAAGGCTGGTCGACAGTCCTGACGGTAACGGGTGTGTGGCGATCTCTGGGCGCGGCGTGTTTCAACAAGAGAGCGTGAGCGCGTCGTTCACCGAAGAGGTTCTCCTGCAGAATCATCTCGTGCAATGCGGAGAATGGGGGGCCAGGTTTGCTCGCGATCTTCCGGCACGGTTCAAGGCTACCGTCGTTGCTGCCGCAGGCCTGCACGATGTCGGTAAAGCCGACCGGCGGTTTCAAGCGTGGCTCCGTGGTGGCAACCCAATCAAGGCCCATGAGCTTATCGCCAAATCCAAGAGATCGGGCCAGAACGGTGCTGCAATCGAGCGGGCACGGCAGCTTGCCGGCTATCCGCAAGGTGGACGTCACGAGCTTTCTTCTATCGCGCTACTCGCAAACCAACGCGAACAGATGCTAGCAGTAGATTTCGATCTTCTGCTCCACTTGGTCGGGGCTCATCACGGCCGGTGCCGGCCATTTGCGCCGCTGGTAGATGACCTTGCTCCCATATCGATTATTTATAACGGCTGGGAGGGCCTCGAGCGACCACAAACTCGATCGCTTTGGCTCGGGGGTCAGTGAACGTTTCTGGCGGCTCACGCGCCGCTATGGTTGCTGGGGCCTGGCCTATCTGGAAGCCCTGGTTCGGTTGTCTGATCAGCGACAGAGCGAAGCAGAAGCAAGAGGAGGCCAATGCAGCCAATTGAATTGACCGGACTAGATGGCGGAAACCTGCTCGGCTATCTCGCCGCGCTCGGCACCTTGCGCGTCCTCACGATGGCAGACCGCACAGCACACGTCCGGATGAGCTGGGCTGATAAAGAACACTGGACGCCGCTTGTTCATCACCCGCACATGGATATCTGCGAGGAACTGATCACAGTGCTGGAGCCGCAATTGAGCGGGCCCATTGAGCCGGCCTGGCAAGTAGGGGACGATCTGACCCTCAATCGAGGGCAATTTCGCGAGCATCTTGCTGCCCAGCTGGCTGCGGTTGAGCCTTCCAAGCGCGAAACGGTTGATTGGCTGGCTGCATTTGGGTCCGAGGTGTATGGCGTCGGCCCGAAGAAGGAGCGTATGTCTGACACAGAGATCCGCGCCATTGGCGGGGGCCAGCAGTGCTTCCTGGGCACTATGCGGGAGTTGGCCGCAGGGACGGATGCCGGCCATCTGCGGCGCACCCTTTTCGCACCCTGGGACTATTCGGATGATAGGCCGTCTATGCGGTGGGATCCGGCTGATTACCGCCCGCACGCTCTTCGAGCTGACAACCCGTCAAAAGCACCGATCAAGACTATGCGTGGGGCCAATCTGCTGGCGGTTCAGGCCTTACCGCTTTTCCCCGTTGTGCCTAGTGGGGGGCGAGCTCATACAACCGGATTCCAGGTCCGCGATGGACGGACCGAAATCACCTGGCCAATCTGGATCGATCCGCTGGACGTCAACACTATCTCTTCTCTGCTAGCTTCGCCGGAAGTGCAGGAGGCGGACCGGCATACAATGATTCGCCGCGGGATCGTGCAAATCTTTCGGGCGCGGCGCTACACCGAGGGCCAGTATCGTAATTTCAGCCCGGCCAAGACGTTACTCTGATGCCGCGAGCGGCGATTTGGTGTTAAAAGGCCGGGAAGCGCTCGCGAAGTTTTCGTTTGAGGGTGTTAGTCCGGATTCGGGGCTAGTTGGATGTGGGGTTTAACGTAGCATCGAAAGAGGCGCTCGAAAACGGCCTACAAGATCTATGACAAATGAATAAGTTGCCGAGGCAGCGATTTCCGCGGTCACAGGATCGCGGCGACATTGAAGCAAGCTTGGCTTCGAATGGATTCCGCTGGAACCGATATTTCCGCGGTCACAGGATCGCGGCGACATTGAAGCATTTCAATTCCCATCTGCTTTTCGAGCGTTGCCCAAATTTCCGCGGTCACAGGATCGCGGCGACACTGAAGCAAGTGCGATGACGATACATTCGCACGCCCGGAACTGCATTTCCGCGGTCACAGGATCGCGGCGACATTGAAGTTCGTGATTCGTTGTATCAATCGTCTCCCCGTTCAGATTTCCGCGGTCTCAGGACCGCGGCGACATTGAAGCGGCAGAGAGCCTCGATACGTGAGATGCCGGTCGTGGGATTTCCGCGGTCACAGGATCGCGGCGACATTGAAGCGCGTGCTGCCAGTCCTTTGCTTTCGTGCGGAACTGCATTTCCGCGATCTCAGGATCGCGGCGACATTGAAGCAGTCCATCCAGCGTGTGTGCGTCAGCGGAGAGCGCCTATTTCCGCGGTCACAGGATCGCGGCGACATTGAAGTCAAATTCACCTCCCCGTCTTACTTGCAACGCGGCCGGATTTCCGCGGTCACAGGATCGCGGTGACATTGAGGCGACACAACCATTATCCTAGTGGCAGAAAGCGGCGCATTCCGCGGCCACAAGGTCTCGGGGACATTGACGTAAGATCACTCAGTTCATGACGCGGCGGCTGTGATTTGCCTCTCGGCCCTCAGTCAAAGAGGTGCTGGAGAAAGGACCGTGTTTCGCCGATCTGCATGCGGGCGGCGCACGGCTTTTCGGGCGCTGGATCAACGCTTTTTCTTTTTGTTCAATCTTCCCCCTGCTCCTCTATGCGGACGATCGGCAGCGACTTATCGGTAATCAGGGGGGCGGGATGCAGGGCGCCCTGGTTGCGCGGGCGCACGATCAGGACGAAGCCATCCGGATCGCGACGGAGCAGCACGCAACGCGGAGAAGAGTTGATGACGGCCGCATCTGTCTCCTCATCCAGCGGGTGGAGGCTTCCGTGTACGAACAGATCGCCGTTCTTGTCTTGCGCTAGCGCACTTTCCAGAAACGGCAGCGTCTCCCCGGGCCGCATCGCGGCGGCGGTTTTTCTTTTGGGCAGCTCGTAGGCGGGCGAGAGTCTAGCCATTGCTTGTAGCGACATTAACCGTGAAGGCAGTGGAAAGGGTTTCAGGATCCGCCGTCAGCACATCAAAGGTGAACGGATATTCTTCGGACATTGAAATTTGGGTTTCAAGCTCGGCTTTCTTCTGGCTCGCGCGTAGGCACTGGCGCGCATTTCCGGCGTGAACTGCGCCGCTAAGCTGGGCGATTCCTCTAGAAGGTCGTGAATCTGCACCTACTGTTCGTCAATGCTGGCCGCCCAGCTATTCGAGCGCCGCTCCCATAACCAATGTTCTGGGTATGTCAGGCCCAAGGGGAGCTTTGTTTCATGATTGCCAATTGCGCCATCAATTTGGGGTTGAAGCAGCCACGCTTCTTCCAGGTGTGCTCCCCAGAGGTCCGCTTTTTCCAGGTGTGCTCCCCAGAGTTTCGCTTCTTCCAGGTGCGCTTCCCGGACATCTGCTCTTCGCAAATCTACGTTGGACAAATCCAGACGCCCCTTGTCGCTCTCACGTTTGCGCCTCCCGATGACGGTTAAGACCGCTTGAATGTCCTTTTCAAGCTCAGGGATTTCTTCGTCAACTTTGTTCGTAGCTTCTTGTGGATTCGCCGGTTCTCGCCAAGGCGCATTCTGCCTCACATAAGCAGTCAGAATCTCCATGATCGGCCAGTGGTCGTCTGGGGAGTCCTTGGCAATCCGCTCCAGGGCGTAGATACCTCCAAATCGGATCTCGAGCTGCTTCTTGCCTTGGCTATCCGTGGCGCCCAACTGTGCAACTGCTTTGGTGAACCGGTCCGTGATCTGTGTCTCTCGCGTAACCTCCAGAGACTTCCGCGTGAGCTCAAGGCTTCTGTGTGTGGTTCGCAGCGTCTCTTCGGCAGCTTTGGTACGCCGCTGCGTGAGATAGAGCGTATACAGAAGGAAAGCGCCCCCAATAATCTGAACCAGCGTCTTGCGGTAATCGTCAACTAGCTTGGCGTATTCATTGCCGCTCTCGCGGGAGCGGTCGCCGCGATAGACCCGCTGGACCATCTTCTCTGGCAGCCAGGTAATGGCCGGAATGCCCACCACGAGAATGCCTAGGAGAGCAACTAATTCCCAACGGGTTTTGACACGATGCCATAAACGGCCTGCATCATCTGGTTCGGTCAACGGCAACTCATCCGCCTTCAATTCGGTCATTGGAGTTGCATGAGATCGTCGTCTTTGCGCGCGTACGTAGCCATTCGCCCGGTCACCGGAAGATCGCTGCCACATCAACCTGGACGCCGTGAAAATCTAGCTGCTCGTTCTCGCGGATCTCACGGATCCCGTCCTGGTCGTAGACCACAATTGCCCGGCGTTTTGGATTGATGATCCACACCGCTTCGGCTCCATGTTCGAGATAGAGCGATGCCTTACGACCTAACTGGCGGTTGCTCGGGGAACGGACCTCGACGACGAGATCCGGTGAGCCTTCGGGATAAGCGTCGTTCTGAATCGCTTCTTGCCACCGCTCCTCGCGCATCACGCCGAGATCGGGTCCAGGCAGCGTGTTAGGCAATTGGCAGCCGAATGGCCCCTCGATGACGAATCCTTGCTGTTTCAGCGGGGCCAGTGCTTCCCGCAGCCGCCCGACGATCTGCGCGTGCAAGGGCTTCGGTTCTGGCGACAATACGATTTCTCCTTCGATCAGTTCCTCACGCTGCCCGTCTGCGCGCTCCGGGCGTCGAAGGAATTCCTCCAACGTAACGATGTGAATTGCAGTGCTTGCGCTCACGGCAGCCTCCTTCCGGTACTTCGTCCTTTCGGTACTCGCTGCGCTGATGCGCCGCCATAGCAGCAGCGAATGTTTACGATAATGCAGATTTTCGTAATCATCCGGCGACCAGCCGCGCCACGTCGCCGCCCAGGTCCGTCCGGTTGTCGTCATACAGCGCGAGCGTCAGCAGGTCGCGGTGCCGGGAATAGCGCTGTACTGCCCGCAGGTTCCCGTTGGTCCGGTCGAGCGCCTCTGTGATGCCGGTGTGGCACAGTCCGTGCGGGCGCACCGGAGCAGAAATACCAGCCGAGCGCCCAAGTTTCTGAATCATACGATTTATCCTTCGATCAGTTCCTCACGCTGCCCATCGTCTCGATCCGGCCGGCGAAGGAATTCTTCGAGCGTGATCGGGGTTGAACAACTGTCGTCATTGCAGTCCCGTTCCATCAGGCCGCGATCGGGGGCTTGCCGTATCTCTCAAACAGGCCGTTCAGCGCCTCCGTGACTAACTCTTGAATGCTTGTTTTTCTCTCGGCTGCCAGGATTTTCAACTGCATCCGGACGTCGGGATCGTAAAATGCCGTTACTGCGATCTTGCCCCTCCGGCTCGGAGCGACAAACGTTGGCGGTTCGGCCGTTTTCTCCAAGACGCGGGTTCGCGGCGCCTGCTTCGATGCCTGCCGCATACCATTTTTCAACTGTACATCTCTAGCCATGTTTACAATTTAACTTCTTTACATACCCATCTGTGAAGAGCTTGGGATTCAACGGCCGCTTGGCCTTCGGGACGTATTCATAAACGCTTTCGCCGATCGTCAGTGCGTGTTCAAAGGTGGATCGATAAACGACCCGCACAGGCGCTACCTGCATTCCGTAATCTTCGAGGGCTGCTGCCACGTCGTCGGCCGACGATCCCCGCGCCGGCACTGCCTTTAACACGCTCGCGGCCCGCAGATACTACGTTGGGCCCGTCAGCGCGCCGCAGATCGTTCCAGGCCGAAGCGGACGCCTGCCGATCGAGGTCAACGAGTACGGCCGCCTTATGTGCCCGCTCGAACGCCAGGGCGAGACTAAGGGCAATGACGGTCTTACCGGCACCGCCTTTCTGGGGAAATAACCACGTGTGTCTTCATACAAACGTTTATACGGTTAGCATGCATCTACATGTCCGCTCAGGTTAATATGTTGATATGTCTACATGTCTCTTGGCATACTGAATTGTGACCCCCGAAAAGAGGACTTTTCACGACTCTGCCTTTTTGCCACGAGGCCGCTGTCGGGGTATTCTCCCCGTAGGGCCGCTCGCGTTTGGAGTCATGATCCAAACGGCAGGTCTTCATCGCTCGCACCTTGGGCGGCCCACCGTTTTTTCCAGAGCGATGCACGAGCGATGCCAAAGAAAAAGCGTCCCAGAAAAAAGGAGCTTGCGCCGAGGAGTTGGGCCAGTCTCGAAGAGAACCAACTCTTCGAAGAAACTAAGAAGGTCAAAAACCTGCTTGAGCGCACAGCCCAAAGGCGATTCCTAGGACGCAATAACCAGATAGATGCCAGTTTCAATCTGCTGATACGGCAAGAAGCGGTCTCGTTAGATGCCTTACTCGCTCAGCTAAGCGATGCACTGTCAAACCAACTTGCCGCCTCGGAAGCGGCTGGTGAACAGATCACAGGCGAGGAGGCCCAAGACTTCGTCTCGACGCTAGATCAGGTTTTCGATATGGACTGGATCGAAAATCTCGCCCGCTATCCAACACGTCGGAGCACGTGGTCGCCCGTCGGCTGGCGGACTGGAAAGATTCAATCAAGGAGCGTGTCTGGGGTCTCGTAACCTATCGAGAAGAAAACAAACTTCAGCAGTTAAAAGAGCGGCAGGACAAAAAGAATCTGCGCAACCTCACCGTGGGCCGCAATATCAACTCCTATCGAAAATTGTGCGATTGGGGGTGGAAAGAACTCGGCTCCAACATGGGTATGACCACCCAGCACGTGAAGAAATACGCTCAAGGTAAACCGGCCGGCGAAGCCATGCTGAAGCGTTTTGCCGATTGCTTCAACCAGCAACTCGCGCTTCGCGGGATCACTGTGACAGTGGATGATCTGCTCCGGCCACACGCCGCAAGCTCTTGACTCCGTTATAAATAACCGCACAAACGTTTTTGGGGTACTCTTGGGGTACTTTTTGGGGGATCGACGCGAATCTTAAACAGCATTACAAAACAATTTGGGCGGCCAAAACCCTAACAGGTCGGCCGCCCAGTTGTTTTCAAAATGTCTGTTTCCACGATATCCCAAAACACCTCGCAGACCTCAGCACAATACTTCTCTGAATTTTTCATTCCCGACGATTTGACCGAGTTGGATCAATGGATCCTTTGGCGCTATGAGACCGTCAACGGCCGCCTGACAAAAGTGCCGAAGCGCACCGATGGAAAAAACGCCTCTACGACCAATCCTGGCGATTGGAGTGACTTTGAAACCGTTCTTCAGATCTGGAAGCAGTATCCCCGCCGCTTCGATGGTGTCGGCTTCGTCCTGACTGCGGCCGATCCCTTCGTCGGCATCGATGTCGATGATTGCATCGAGGACGTAAGCGGCGAACCGAAGCATTGGTGTCAGCCGCTGCTCGAACGCTTCGCCGACACCTATGCCGAAATCTCTCCTTCCGGCTTGGGCATCAAGATCTGGTGCCGTGGCCACTTGCCGGCAAATGTAGCCGACACAGCCGTTTTCGACGGCATCATTGCGTTGTTCGATCACGCAAAGTATTTCACCGTTACGGCCCAGGCCTTTCGCGGCGCTCCGCTTCAGATCGAGGATCATGCCGCTGATGTCCTGTCGCAGTACGAGGCGCTTACGCACAGAAACGGTGCTCTTCGCGACATTGCGCCAGACGGCGGCCGGATCGCCCATGGCACTCAACATTTGTCGTTGGTCTCTCTATGTGGGACATTGCGGCGCCGCGGCGTGTGTGACGAGGGAATCCTGGCTTGCCTTGAGGCGGTGAATCGTAATCAGTGTCAGCGCCCGGGTCCGCTCAAGAATATCGAACGGATCGTGACGAGCTCCCGGAACTGGGGGCGTTCATGAGTACCGGCACCAAGCCAACACCAGACTGGACCGTTCGTCCGAACGGGCAAGACCACGCGTCGGCGGAAGAGCCCCACGCAACGCACAGCCGGGTTTGGCCGGATCCCATCACGGAGGAGGGTTTTCATGGGCCCGCGGGCAAATTGGTACGCCTCATCGAGCCACACACGGAGAGCGACCCTGCGGCGCTGCTGGTCCAAACCTTGGTGGGATGGGGCTCCGCAATAGGACGCGGACCTTACTATCTGGCGGAGGCTGATCAACATCACACGAATGAGTACTGCGTAATTTTGGGTGTTACTAGCAAGGAAGAAAAGGCTCCTCGTGGGGGCGGATCCAGAGTGGCCTCTCATTCGTTGATAACCATTGGACAGACAACTGCCTGGTGCGCGGCCTTGGGAGTGGCGAAGCGCTTCTCGAGACCGTATCGGAGACGGATAAGCGTTGTTTGGTTCTGGAGCCGGAATTCTCGCGGGCGTTGTCGGTGGTGAGTAGAGAGGGCTCTACCTTATCGGCAACACTACAGTTATTTTGGGATGCCGGCCAGGCTGAACGTCGCGTATCCGGCAAGAAGTTACTCGTCAAGGGAGCGCACGTTTCGTTGATCGGGCATGTGACACGCGACGAACTATTGCGACGCTTATCGGAAACAGAAATCGGCAATGGATTTGGGAATCGAATTTTGTGGACCTGTGCACGACGTGCACGCATTCTTCCGCATGGCGGCGGCTCGATCGATCTGGGCGATGTAGTCCAAGAGCTAAAGACAGCGACGGATTTTGCTCGCAAGCGGGGCAACAGCCGTCTTCTTTTTGATGCTGAGGCACGGCTCTTATGGGAAGACAAATATCCCGAATTAAGTGAAGGCCAGTCAGGCCTGCTGGGTGCATTGACGTCCCGCGCAGAAGCGCATGTAGTCCGATTGGCCTTGATTTATTGCCTACTGGATCAATCCCCCAAAATCCGCAAAGTGCATTTACAAGCAGCCTTAGCAGTCTGGCGATATTGTTTTGCTTCGGCGCAGTTCGTTTGGGGCGATGCGTTAGGCGATCCGACTGGCGATTCCATTCTTAGCGTGCTGCGGGCCGCACCAGGTGGGTTGAGCCGTTGGGATCTAACGAACGCCTTCAGCCGAAACAAGTCCGCTGCGGAACTAGATCGCGGACTCGGGGTGCTGTTAGAACAGGGCCGCATCCGGATTGAAAAAAAGGAAACCGGGGGACGGCCGGAGACGCTTTATGTCGTTCTTTAGGGTTTTACGAAGTAAACGAAGTTTACGAAGAATCAAGGCTACTCTTACTTCGTTTTCTTCGTTTTCTTCGTACTTCGCTAATACACCCGGGGGACAGGAGAAAGCCAATGCAAAAAACCGTGTTCAGGAACGTCGAGGAGTTCGTAAAAGCCCAGCAAGAGCTCAAGCCGTTTCTGGCGGAGATCCGGCAGATGCTGCGCCTTTTCCCCGACCCGAAGGATTGCCGCCGACCTGCCGCGCCTCGAGGCGTTGTTCGCGAACGACGGTCAGTTATTGCGCGAGCAAGCGGCGCGCCTGGCGAAGCCGGACGGGCACATCGAACTCGGTTTCACTCAGGAAGCGTTTCTATTCCTGCGCCAGCTCGAAAACGAAAGTGGCAAGGAGTAAAGAAGCCAGATGTACGATCCGCGCAAGCACAAAACTACTACCGGCCCTTGCGGGAGTTTCTCGCGCAGCATCAATTCCGCGCAGGCATCGCGGATATCGATATCCGGCATGACGACTGGTGCGCAATCCACCGCGGCGAGTACTGCAACTGCGAGCCCGAAATCCGGCTGCGGCCGCCGGGCCGTATCGAGAACCAAGCCATGAATTTGGCCCTGGCAAAGGAGAGCAGGCCGTCACCAGAGCGGCACTTAAACCCACTAACAGGAGAGTTTTTGAGATGCGGAAATTGTATCGCTGCATAGCCACTGTCCGGTATGCGATCGAAAGGGAAATGCTCGCCACCGAGCGAAGTCACGGAAGCGGCCATGTGCTTTGCCAGACGCTCTTACGTACTAGCGCTCATCTGCGACGGGCAGAGATGGAATTGTACGCACGTCATTTGCCGGTATGCGCGCCGCTGAAGCGATCGCATTGGCACGATGGCGCCGCCTGAGAGGAGAGGAAACCATGAGGACAACGACTGCTACTCGAATTCCACGCCAGGCGCCGCTCGAAATCGAATTCTGCGAGGACGAACGCCGGCTGCTCGCCCTCCTGCAGGCGAAAGCCATAGCAGATGGTACGGTTCCGGTATCCGACACCACGCTCATCCAGCAACTCGCATTGCCGGCCGAGCGCTTCTTTGCGGCCAAAATGCGCCTGGTGGCGGGCTCATCCGCATTTTTGATGGAGGTCACGGAGCTCGGGGCGCTGATTCGGGAGCGTTATCCACGAACGGCAGAACCCGCTTGCGCAGCAACAGAAAGCCGCTCCTACCGTACATCTGACGTTTCAGAAGTTTGAGGCGGT
>DATBDT010000067.1:0-64131 GCA_036269815.1 Bryobacteraceae bacterium | reverse complement strand
CGCTCGCCGCATGCAGCACCTTCAGCCGATCCCGCTCTTTCTGCCCCATCTCGAACCTGTCCTCTTCCATCCAGGCCCGAGTCTGTCAATAGGACTTTTCTACTTCGCTCGCTTAGGACATTTTTACTTCGCTGCGACAAGAAAAAACACCAGAGCCCCTCCGGAGTGGGTTAGGACAACCGGTTTCTTACAATAAGGAAATGGCCAAATTGTCGATCAAAGATCTGGACCTGAAGGATAAAACGGTATTTATTCGGGCGGATTTCAACGTTCCGCTCGCGCCGGGCGGGAAAGAGATCACGAGCGATAAACGAATTCGGGCGTCGCTTCCGACCATCCAATATGCACTCGAGCACGGCGCCGGCGTGGTACTGGCCAGCCATCTGGGGCGACCAAAAGGCAAGCCGAACCCGGAGATGAGCCTCGCCCCCGTCGCCACTCGCCTGAACGAACTGCTGGGACGCCCGGTAGCCGTTGCACCCGACTGTGTGGGAGATGACACCTTGGCGCTCAGGCCGAAACCGGGCGAAATACTGCTCCTTGAAAATCTGCGTTTCCATCCCGAAGAGGAGAAGAACGATCCGCAATTTGCGAAGCAATTGGCTGCTATCGCCGACATTTACATAAATGACGCGTTCGGGTCCGCCCATCGGGCCCATGCCTCTACGGTCGGCATCGCGTCGCAAGTTCCGATTGCCGCAGCCGGTCTGTTGATGGACCGTGAATTAGAATGGCTGACCAAGGCAAGCCAAGCGCCCGAACATCCGAGTGTCGCCCTGATTGGGGGCGCCAAGGTGTCGGACAAGATTGACGTCATTCAAAACCTGCTGAAAGTCGTCGATCATCTTCTCATCGGAGGCGCAATGGCTTACACGTTTCTGCGTGCGCTTGGACAAAGGACCGGGAAATCGCTAGTGGAAGAGGACAAAATTGAACTCGCGCGGCAGTTGCTTAACGACAATCGGGGAAAGATTGTTTTGCCGATGGATCATGTCGTCGTGAAGCAGGTGAAGGCGGGCGCGCCGCATCAGGTGGTCAGCGAGATCGGCCCGGACGATATTGCTGTCGATATCGGACCGCGGACGGTCGAGCAATATTCGAAAATTCTGAAAGACGCAAAAACGGTCATTTGGAACGGTCCGATGGGAATCTTCGAAATGCCTCCCTTCGACAAAGGTACGGTCGCACTCGCGCAGGCGATCGCCGAGTCCGGCGCCATCTCGGTCGTCGGCGGGGGCGATTCGGAAAAAGCCATCAAGAGTGCCGGGGTCTCCGATAAGATTACGCACGTCTCGACTGGAGGCGGCGCATCTCTTGAGTTCCTCGGCGGCATTGAACTTCCCGGGGTGGCGGCGCTCACCGAAAGGGTGGGGACAGCGGCGTAAGGCTCCGGTACTGCGGGAATTTGCGAAGCGCAGAACGCACGGCGTTTTATGTTAATATGCGTTTATGCGCACGACCGTAGATCTGCCCGATCCGTTGTTCCGCGAGCTCAAGGCCGTCGCAGCTCGACGAGGAATATCGTTAAAAACGGTTATACAGGCTGCGGTTGAAGAAGAAATCCGAAAGCCGGAAGGAAGAGCCGGGAAGAGATTGAAATTCCCATTGCTCCCGTCAAAGGAGCCGGGCAGCCTGGCTCTTACGAATGCCGACATTGAAGACCTTCTTACCTGACGTCAATGTATGGTTGGCGCTCGCTTCACAGCGCCATACGCATGCGTCGGCGTGCAGTAAATGGTTGCAATCCATAGGCGCCCACAGGATCGCATTTTGCCGCATCACCCAAATGGGATTGTTACGGCTGCTTACCCACGAATCCGTCATGGGCCGCGACGTTCTGTCATCCCGAAACGCGTGGCAGGTCTATAGAGCCATGCTCGCCGACGAACGCATTGATTTTGCCGGGGAACCCCTCGACCTGGAACAAGCGTGGAAAAAGATCACTATGCAAGATCGCCCCACGCCGAAGATCTGGACCGATGCTTATCTCGTGGCCTTTGCCAGAACGTTAGAGATGCGCTTAGTGACGCTTGATAGTGGGGTGCTGTCCATGGCAAGCGACGCTTTGCTTTTATTAGAGCCCGCAAACAGATATCCGACTAATTGAATCCTTCAGGCAAAACGACGCTCGCGGCAAAGCGCACTTAGGAGCGCAAAAGGACGGATGCGCGCGGGTTTCTCAAGAGCCAGGACATCAAACTGCGTCAGTTCGGGTACGATTCGCCCGGATGTACGACACGTATGTCGTGATCGGCAAATGTGAGATGCGCACCGGGCAGATCAACTTTGGGCATATGACAACTGACGCATTTCTCTTTCCCTATCGGGCAGGATGTCATGATCACTTTGCTTGCTGGCAGATCAGTATGTCGAGCCAGCATGCCCGCACTCGGCTTGGCGGAAGCGCTGTGACACGCTAGGCATTTCGAGTCGTAAGCCTTTTCTTCATGCACAACTTCCTGATGCGGGTCGTGGCACGCGATGCAACTCATTCTGGAATCCACGCCGTCGAAACACCTACTGTTTGCCAAACGGTACGGTTGGAAGCGGACGTTGATGGGGCCGCGCCAGCGGTTGCGCACAACGGTTTCCCAGGTCCTGTGACACTGCCCGCACAACGTGGAGATCTCTTCGGAAGAGAGCCGGTTCAGTTTTGGCGGTGTAATCCCTGGTTTGCCGGAAGTCAAAGCGGCCACATGTTCGCCGGCGCCGGCATGGCAATGTGCACAGGTCACCCCCGGGAAGAATGAGGTGAGCCGAAGTTGCTGACCGGACACCGCACCAGTCGCATGACACCCGAAGCAAGCCGTCGATTCGTGCCGGGTCAGTTCGCGTCCCATCGCTTCAGTAAGTGAGCGAGGATCGACGTCCTGGTCACCAATGGTGGTGTCAAGGCCGTCGATCCGCGGAAAATAGCTGACGAGGCTCTCATACAGCGCACCATGGTGCTCAATAACAAATGTGCGCGACCCGGCGCCCATAACGTATTGAACCGGTACTGATAGCGTATCGGCGCCATCGGTTACGGAATAGAGTACTTTCCCATCATTCTCGCGCGCGATTTTATAGGTGAACTTTCCCTTTTGAAAAGTCAGATCATGGCTGGTCTGGAAGAGCGGGTCCGAAGATGCAAACCGAAGCGCGCGGGCCATTGCCGTTTTCGGCTGCGCCATTGCCTGCTGAGCGTGACATGCCTCGCACGACGAAGGAGCTTTGTTTTCGTTTTGAGCGACGGCAACCTGGAAGCACAACCCGGCCGCAAACACGCTAGCGGGCAGCATTCGCATCTTCTTTCTCCCACATAGCCAGCGTCTCCGCGCGCGCCTGGCGGGCATCGTTTACCCGGCCCGCTTGCGAATAGGCCGCCGCCAACGAAGCACGTGTATCCAGGTTTCCCGGATCGAGATGTTTCGCGCGTTCGAGGTGCGCAATACTTTCGGCGGTCTTTCCGGTTTCGAGAAGACACCGGCCGAGAGCCAATTGCCCAAGCGCCACCGTTTCGTCCAGCTGAACTGAGCGGCGGGAGTATTCGAGCGCTTGCGGAAAGTCGTTTCGTTGCAGGAAAGACCAGGCCAGCATCGCGGAAGCCGGTGCGCAGGACGGATTTACGTCCAGTTCGCGCCGAAGTTCGACGACCGCAGTGTCAGGATCCGCCGCGAGTAGAAAGCATCCGTATACGTAATGTACGTAGGGGGTCAGCGGATATTGCCGAAGCAGACTTGCGAATGCTTGCTGTGCGCCGGAGAAATCGCCAGCCAGGGCCAAGTACGCGCCTTCAGCGGCTGCAAGGAACAGTGGCCGCTGCTCCGTGGAAACTGCCCTGGGCAACGTACGATTGTGCAAAGTAGACAACCCGAGCGCCAGCATTAACTCCGGGTTCCTGACGCTCCTTTGTGCAAACCATGTAGCTGCCTTAACCGCTGCGTCAAATCGACCCACCTGATCGAGTGCCAGAACTTCGTGAAAGCGCAGAACTCCTTCCATTTTCGGATCGGGAACCCCCGCCTTGAGCGCATGTTGTATGTGGGTCAAAGCCCGTTCGTACTCGCCAGTCTCAAACTCACTCAGTCCCAGCAAGGCGCATGCGGCGATAGCCGCGGGATCAAGAGCAACCATATGGCGCAGTGCGTCCCGGGCCTCTGCATAGAGGTCCGCGTCATACGACATACTGCCGAGGAACCACCATCCCTCTTCCCACGCCGGGTTGGCATCCACCGCACGCCGATATAAACTCAACGCGCCGACAAGATCACCGGATTCACGCGCAGATGTAGCTTGAGCCGATAAATCTGCGAACGCAGGGTTCTGGGATGCGAGCAGCAGAAAGCAAACAACTGAAGTCAACAACTACAAACTGGGTACCACACATCGACTGAACAAATCCGCCGGTGATTATTCCGGTAGCGACGCCGACGGGTCCATGAGCTGTGCAGGCGATTTATCCACTGCCGCGGCCTTAAGCTTCAGAAACTCAGCTTTCTGCTTATCCGCATCGGCTGCTCTGCCCGAAGCTCGATACGCGCGTTCGAGAAAATAGTGGACCTGACGATTTTCCGGAATCGATCGGGACGCTTGTTCCAGGTAAGGAATCGCCTCAGGCGCACGATGCAGATCCATAAGCGCACGTGCCATCACCAGCTTGGCCAAAGGATTTTCCGGCTGGTGCTTCAAAGCAGTGGCGGCGAGATTCGCGGCAACGGTGAACTCCCCGGCGCGCAGCTTCAGAATTGCTATCTGCAGCAGCGATGGGACGTGCAAAGGCCTGATTTGGAGCTCCTGTTGGAAGTGGTTGAGCGCCGCGGATGGTTCCACCTGGAGCAGTGTCAAGCCTGCGAGATAGTTCACGCCAGGTTGATTCGGGTATCGCGTCAGTAGTTGTTCTAAATCAGACCGCGCATCTGCCGGTCCTTGACCATACATGGCCGCTGCGACCCGTCCAGCCAATTCGAGCAGCTGGGTTTCACCGGGGCGCGGATTTGACGAAGGGAAAACAGGCATTTCCAAGACCGCCCGCCCGAGCGTCTCGATAAACTCTGGTTCACGATTTCCGCTTTGAGCTAACGGCCGCAACTGGTCCACGGCCGCGGTGAAATCGGCCCGGGCAATGTATATTTTTGCCGCATGCAAACGTACCGCGCAGACGAACTGCCGATCATCCGGAAGGCCGACCTTCTCCCCTCTGCGTATATTTTCGAGAGCAGGCTCGTGGGCGCCCAGTGAATCTTCCGTCAATCCAAGAAAACCCCAGACTGCTCCGTTATCGGGCGCCAGTTCTCCGGCTCGCTGAAACGAGACACGAGCTTCGCGGAAAAGCTTGAGCTGGTATTGACTCGCTCCGAGATAGAACCAACCCTCAGCCCACGCCGGGCGTATTTCGAGGGCTTCCTTATATAAACCAGCTGCACGCCCGGGGTTTGACTGCAGAGCTTCTGATGCCTTGGCAGCCAAGCGGTCGAAGCCCGACTGCGAAACAGGCTGAGCAGACGCTGCGAAAGCTACGAATAGAAGAAGTACTATCGCACGCACGACTTTGTTACTCGGCACTGAACAGTGACTGACTAACTCCATCTTCGCCGATGCACATGCTATATATTGCGATCATGAGAGGGACACTGAGTTATGCGCTCCTAGTCTCGGTCGCTCTCTTTGCTCAAGATAGACCAGCCTCGAAATTGTTTCAAGACGCAGTAGATGCGCAGCAGCGCGGTGATCTAGCCTCTGCAATCTCGCGTTATCACGAACTGCTTCGGCTCGCGCCGAATCTGCCTGATGCGCACGCGAATCTCGGAGCAGCGCTGGCCGCACTGGGACAATATCCGGCGGCGATTACCGAATATCAAACCGCCCTCCGGATCACTCCATCTCAAAACGGCATTCGGTTCAATCTGGCTCTGGCATTCTACAAAAGCTCGAGATTCGACGAAGCTGCACGCGAGTTTGCGGCGCTTCGGCGCTCCGATCCCAATGATGCCCGGATTGCCACGTTGTTGGCTGATTCCTATTCGCGGCTGAATCAGGATCCGCGCGCCGTCGAGGTTCTTGCTCCTCTACTGCCCGCGCACTCGGCTGACATGGACCTGACGTATGTTCTAGGTTCAGCACTGATCCGCAGCGGCAAGGCAGAGGAAGGCGTGCGTCTAGTTGAACAGGTAGCGGCAAACACCAGGAGCGCCGATGCATATCTCCTGAGCGGTGCGACCCGGCTCAGCTTGAATCAGAAAGATGAGGCGATTAGGAATTTCGAGGCGGCGTCCGCTCTGAGCCCAAACCTGCCTGGCTTGCACACACAGCTAGGTATCGCCAAAGAAGGATCGGGCGATCTCGACGGCGCCGAAAGCGAACTGCGTCGAGCGCTCAATCAGAACCCGGCTGACTTCGAGGCTACTGTGCATCTGGCTGGCATTTTATACGGCCGGCGCGATCTGAAGCAGGCGCGACTCTTTG
Source organism: Bryobacteraceae bacterium (assembly GCA_036269815.1). Classification (GTDB taxonomy): domain Bacteria; phylum Acidobacteriota; class Terriglobia; order Bryobacterales; family Bryobacteraceae; genus Bog-105. The sequence continues at coordinate 57,687 of DATBDT010000067.1, read as the reverse complement.
TCGATCGCGCTCTTGAGATTAAGCCAACCTCAACATTTGCGCTGTATGAACGCGCGTTGATCGAGAGTGCGTCCGGGGACCAGGTAAGTGCCGCAGGCGACTTAGAAAAAGTAACTGCTGAGGATCCGCATTGGCTCGATCCCCACGTCCAATTATCCGCCTTGTATTACAAGCTGCGGAGGCCAGCAGAAGGCCAACGAGAGCGCGACATAGTACAAAGACTGCTAGAGGAACAGCAGAACTCGGGCTCTACGTCCTCGATCCGATAGGATAGAAATTTTGCTGGCGTCACAAGCCAACCCACACGAGTAATGTAATTCCCGAAACGGAATCTAAATGAACATCAAGGGTGCAGCGTAACTGGTGCGGCTCTTGGGTCGATTTTTGAGTTCAGGGGAAATCCATGCGTATTTCTGATTTGCGCAACTGCGCGCTCGGCCGTGGCGCCGGGTCCTATCTGCGGCTTAGCAATTGGCTTCTCGCAGTTTTCACAGCGATGGTTGTATTCTATGCGAGTCCATCTTACGGTCAGCAACTTACAGCTACGCTAAGCGGCACCGCATATGATGCAACTGGTGCCGTCGTACCAAATGCGAGTGTCACGATAAGGAACGAAGCAAGTGGCGACATGAGACAAAGTGTCACCAACAAAGATGGCTACTTCAATGTGAGTGCACTCCGGCCTGGCACTTATACCGTTACTATTGCCGCTGCCGGGTTCACTACCTGGGAGCAGCAAAGTGTAACGGTCAATCAGGGTGACAACCGCACTCTTCCGAATATCTCCTTGCAGGTTGGGCAAGCCACGCAGCAAGTAGATGTGGTAAGTGGCGGCGAATCCGTAGCCCCGGTAGATACAGGTGAGGTTTCGACAACCCTAAACACGCGAATGATAACGGAACTATCGCTTCAAGGGCGAGATGCGGGCGAGTTGTTGAAGATTATGCCCGGCATGGCGATTGCGGGCGGGCTCAACAATTCATCCTCAAATGCCGGGTTCAGCGGACGCACGGTAAGCACCAACTCCGGCCCCGTGGGCTCGTATTCGGCAAATGGCACTCAGCCGAACGGCGCGATGGCCTTCATGCTGGACGGCGCAAATCTGGTCGACCCGGGAAATCAAGGTACCCAGATCGCGAACATTAACCAGGATATGACTGCCGAAGTCAAAGTGCTCATGTCGGGATATGACGCAGCGTATGCAAAGGGTCCCGTAGTCTTTCAGGCATATAGCAAGAGCGGTGGAGCTTCCTTTCACGGCGAAGGATATCTGTACGCCCGAAACGGCGTCTTCAACTCTCTCGATGCGTTTCAGAAGAGTCAGGGAGCGACACGACCGGACGAGTACCAATACTATCCGGGCGGTAACATCGGCGGCCCCGTCCTGATCCCGAAGACGAGCTTCAATCGCAACCGCGACAAGCTGTTCTTCTGGTTTGGCTACGAGTACATGCGTCAGCAACCAGCGGGAACGCTATGGCAGACCTTTGTACCCACGACGGAGATGCGCCAGGGTAATTTTACACCTGCATATTTGAATAGCCTTCCGGCGGCGGTCGCGCAGAAGTACCCGGCTATCACTGCCGCGCCGTGTCCTCCAACAGCAGCACAGGGGAGTTGCGGCAACCTGGTCTTCCCGACCGGACAGATCGATCCGGCTCTGTTCGACCCGAACGCACTCGCGCTGCTGAAGACGTATCCGGCTCCAAATGTAGACCCGGCAACGCACAACGGGAATAACTTTCAGTACCTGGATCAGAGCCCGGTGAACCGCTGGGAGCAAACGGAGAAGTTCGATTACAGCATCAGTGAGAACACGAAACTGACTGTCTCCTACGCTCACCAGAAGGAAACTGATATCCATCCGGTGCAGGTTTGGTGGGCGCCGACATGGTCGCTGCCGTATCCAACTCCGCTGGTGGCCCCGACGACTTCCAACGTGGTGATGGCGAACGGGACGCACGTGTTCAGCCCGACTTTAACCAACGAGACGGTTTTCACTTATGCCCGCTACATCAACCCGATCACTCCGCAGGATCCGTCCAAGATAGATCCGGCTACGCTTGGGTTCAATGTGCCGGGGCTTTTCGGCGCCAAACGCGTGCAGATCCCGAACATTCTCAGCTGGGGTGGGAACGGCGGGTTCGCCGGCTACGATACTCAGGCTGTCTTTGGCGGTGGATTCCAGGGCGGCGCCTTTGGAGGTCTGAAATCGGATCCCGCTATCTATGACAATTTAAGCAAGGTTGCCGGAACGCATACGATGCGGTTCGGATTCTACTGGGATGCCAATCAAAATCAGCAGTCAAGCGGTAACGCTATCCAGGGTACTTATGATTTCGAAACTTACGGCGGTACCAGCACGGGTAACCTATACGCCGATCTCTTGTTAGGCCGCGCGGCCAATTACGCTCAGGCAAGTGCTATCCCAGTGGATAACGCTAAATTCCACCAGTACTCCGTCTATGGACAGGATTCCTGGAAGGCGACTCAGCGACTTACATTGAACTATGGCATCCGCCTTGACCATATCGGGCAGTGGTACGGACCCGACGCCGGCATTGCCGTATTTGACTTGGCATCGTATTACGCCAACCCGACAGCCGTGAATGCCGGGTTGCTATGGCATGCGAACAACGACCTCATTCCGCGCTCCGGATTCAAGTCCCCGATGTTCTACTTCGAGCCACGAATTGGCGTTGCTTATGATCTATTTGGAAACGGCAAGACGGTCCTGCGCGGTGGGTACGCAATCTTCCGTTATCAAATATCGTTCAATACAGTCCAATCAGCTTCCGAAGTGCCCTTCGGAGTAATCAACGCGACCGTTCCGTCGAACGGCGGTCTTACGTCGCTGGCCGACATCACTTCGTATCCGTTGCCGACATCTACGAACCTCGCGTGCGGGACAGGCTGCTCCATTTCGCCACTCGCCAGAGGAGACGGCAAGGTACCCAGAACGGAAAACTACAACTTCACCATATCCCAGGCACTTCCCTGGCGTTCGCTCGCCGAATTATCGTATGTCGGCAATAGAAGCCGGGATTTGGTCACACAAGGGACTAACTCGGATTTCAATAATCCCAACATGGTTCCGAAAGGAGCGTTCTTCGGACCCGACCCCATCACGGGAGTCGTCAACCCGCTTTACATGGCGAATTTCCCAACCAACAACTATCGCCCGTTACAGAGCTACGGTGATATCTGGGTTGTTGGCCACGGGAGCTACTCGAACTACAATTCATTCCAGGCTTCGTTGCAGAAGCAGACCGGGCCACTCAGCTTCCTGGTGAACTATACCTTCGGTAAAGTGCTGGGAATCCGTGACAATGTCAGCACTAACGGCGCGAGCGCAGGCAACACGGTCGACCCGTTCGACATCCGGGCAAACTATGGCGTTCTGGCGTACGATCATACGCACGTTTTTAACGCCGGCTACGTTTGGAACATGCCAAGCCCGATCCATGGCAATCGTTTCTTGGCGGGTGCCGTAAATGGCTGGCAACTCTCAGGCGTGACTCAGATCCAGAGCGGGGCGCCCTTGCAGCCGAACACCAACGGCAACTTGAACGCACAATACGGAAACGTTTTGATCAATGGCAACTCCGTTGGCGTCGGACCAATGAGCTGGCTCGGTTCGAACGCGGCCGGTCTGGCGTTGGTACCAAAGCTAACGTGTGATCCGCGCAGCGGTTTGCAATCCGGTCAGTACTTCAACCCAAGTTGTTTCACGGTACCTGCGCAGGGTCAGAACGGAGATCTGATTTGGCCTTACATCAAGGGGCCGAAGTATATCAATTCCGACTTGGCGCTATTCAAGAATTTCAAGATCAAAGAGCAGCAGAATATACAGTTCCGCTTCTCGGCTTTCAACTTCTTGAATCATCCGAATCCGCAGTTCAACGTTGGCGGAGGCAATACCGATGTGTCGTTGAACTTTACGAATACGGCAACCAGCGCTCACCTGCTGACTAGCACCAATACGAATGCGTCAACCACCGGTAGGCCGCTCTACACGGTCGGGAACCGCGTCGTTGAGTTCGCTATCAAGTACAACTTCTGATCCGAACGCAAGATCGTGCGGAGTGGAGAAGGGTGGCAGAAAATGCCACCTTTCTTTTTGCTATTGTTCGAATCGATGATCCGCACTCTGGCACTTAGCGTCGTAAGTATCGGGGTGGTTCTCGCAGCCTCTGTCCTGTTTCGCGGCGCCGCGGCTACAGGCCCTTCGCAGGCCCGGATCAGCTTCGGGTTGCAGACACTTCCATTCCGTTTGGAGAATAGCGAGACTCCGGCCCGGAACGCGCCGGAAACCATGCCTGGGGGCGCTGCGGTATTCGATTACGACGGCGATGGGCGCCCCGATATTTTCTTCACCAACGGTGCCAATATCGCGACGTTGCGAAAGGATGATCCAAAGTATCGGAACCGGCTGTTTCGCAACGAGGGCAATGGGAAGTTCATCGACGTAACTACACAGGGAGGCGTCGCTGGAACCGGATTCGATATCGGCGTCGCAGTCGCTGACTACGATAACGACGGTCATCCTGACCTGTTTGTCGTTGGTGTTCATAAAAACACCCTCTACCACAACAACGGGAACGGGACCTTCAGCGACGTTACTGCAACATCGGGATTGGCGCGGTCCAACGATCCTCAATTCGGCCCGCTATGGAGCGAAGCAGCCGCCTGGGTCGACGTGAACAACGATGGACTATTGGATCTTTTCGTGGTTAACTATCTCAGCTGGAAGTACAGCCCTGACCCGCTATGTGCGGTGAACAATGTTGCCGATTACTGTCATCCTCGTTTTTACAAGGGCACACCCAACCAATTATTTTTGAACCGGGGGAATGGGCAGTTTCAAGACGTTTCAGAGGCTTGGGGCATTCGCGCTCAGGTCGGGAAAGGCATGGGCGTGGGTGTTGCGGACTACGACAACGATGGCAAACCTGATCTGTTCGTCAGCAACGATGCGCAGTATAACTTCCTGTTTCACAACACCGGAACGCGTTATGAAGAGGTGGCCTTTACGGCGGGTGTCGCGCTTAGCGAGGACGGCAAATTCATCTCCGGCATGGGTCTGGATTTTCGAGATTTCAACAACGATGGACTTCCGGATATCTTCTTTGTCGCATTGCAGCAGCAGAGCTTTCCGTTATTCCAAAACGCTGGAGACGGCACATTCCGCGACGTCACTACGAGCACCGGCATTCGAAATCTGGTGGTTAGCATGGCTGGATTCGGCGCAGGGATGTACGATTTCGACAACGATGGCTGGAAAGACTTATTTGTCACTCGAGGGCACGTTGCCTCGATGCCCCAAGCAGGCCAGGAGGTCAATCAATTCAACACCGTCTTCCGGAATACGAGCAGGTCCGGCCGTTGGGAGGCCCTCACCGAACAGGCGGGGCTTGAGGCGGCGAGCCCAGCCCGTCATCGCGGCTGCGCCTTCGCAGATCTGAACGGCGACGGAAAAGTGGACGTTGTGGCGACCGCTCTCGGTGCAAGCGCCGAGATTTGGATGAATCGCAGTCCTGAAAGCGGACATTGGGTCGATGTCGCACTCGAAGGTACAAAAAGCAATCGGGACGGGATCGGTGCGCGTCTAAAACTGACCAGTGCGACTGGTGTGCAGCATAACCATCAGACCAGCAGCGTTGGGTACGCTTCCTCCAGTTACGGACCGGTGCACTTCGGTATCGGCAGCGCGGCGCAGGTGGATGAGTTAGAAGTCCGATGGCCATCCGGGATCGTACAGACACTGCGAGCAGTCGCTGCGGATCGCATCATTCACGTACGCGAGGATGCGACCACCCGCACTGCGCAGTAGCGACGTTCGATAATTACGGCATGAAGGTAATCGAGTAGCGGCCTGCCACCCGGATTAACTCCGCGGTCGAAATTTGCGCTTCCGGACCATGAGGCGTAGCATCCTCGCCTACCAGTTGACCCATGTCGCGGAAATAGGCTTCAAATCCGCCAGGGGTGATGTAATTCAGAAAACGCGCGTAACCCGACACAATCTTAAACGTATGCGGCACGTTTCGAGGCAGGAACGCGGACTGCCCAGCGCTGAGCGTGAGTTCCTCGTTACCTCGCACGATTTTCAGATAGCCTTCCAATACATAGAACAATTCGTCTTCGTTCCGATGGACGTGAAGTGGCGGCTCACCACCGCTTGCGCCCTTCATCTCGATGAGAGCAAACTGCCCGGCTGTTTCCGTGGCGTCAGCGTGAATCTTAATTAGGCCGCCCCGAAAACGCAGCAAGCGGGCGGGCTTCGCGTCCATGCTCTTGCCGTTAAATGAAAGTAGCGCAGTAGCCATTCTTGATGTCCTCATCCCAGTACGCGGAACAGGAGATCAATTTGGCTCAAAAAAGAAAAAAATTTCTAGGCTTTTCCGTTCCTCATCATCTCGCGCTTAATGAAGGCTTTGGCGACTGTCCAATCGCGCTTTACGGTAGCGGGGGAAATTTGCAGAACCTCCGCTGTCTCCTCGATCTTCAACCCCGCAAAGTAACGCAACTCCACGATACGGCTTTGCTGCGGATCGGTCCGTGCCAGCAACTGCAGCGCGTCGTCGAGGGCAATCAGGTCAACATCGCCGGGAACAGGCGGTTCCATACCTTCCTCCAGCGAAATTTTTACCTGGCCACCGCCGCGCTTCTCGGCCCGTTTGCTGCGCGCATGATCCACCAGAATGCGGCGAATGAGCTCCGCCGAAAGCGCAAAGAAGTGGTTCCGGTCGCGCCAATGCACTTGCCGCTGATCGATCAGGCGCAGATATGCCTCATGGACGACGGCCGTTCCTTGCAATGTATGCCCGGGACGTTCTCGATTGAGATAGGACTGGGCAAGCCGGCGCAGTTCGTTGTAGACCAGCGGTGTCAAGGCGTTCAGAGCCGTTTCACTTCCGCCCTGCCATTGGCTGAGAAGTGCCGTGATGTCGCCGTGTGCTTCTGCTTCACTCATTTCGAAACTCCGGTGCATTTATATCGCGAATCAGCACCACATCGGACGTCGTGAGTCCGTGGGAAAAGACTAAACCGCCGCCGGCGGACCAGTCAAAAGAATAAATCTCGCCCGAATCAAATGAGGTGAGCGCGTGCGGCCGACCGCCTTCTACGGGGAGCGCCCAAATGTTAGTCGCCGAGTGGCCGTAATCCAAGGCCGCAATTGCATCGCCCTTGGGCATCCAGTGTATTGGCGTATCCGGCCGGGCATGGGCAGTTGGGTTCAACACACGCAAAGGCGCGCCGCCGGTGGCCGCGAAAATGGCAAGCTTCCACTCGGGTGCATCGGTTTTCTCGCTGTACCATGCAGCCACTTTGCCATGCATTGCCGAAACCGCCGGATGCATCGTCATAGCGGTAGTAAAAAGAGTCGATGTGCCGCCTTCGACGGGCACCTTCCACAAATTGAAAATGCCGTTGGGACTACTTCGATGAAACAGGACATGTCTTCCATCGGCAGAGAACTGCGGCCAATTGCCGTCTCCCGCACTGCTGCTAAGTTGCTTGGGGTCGCTGCCGTCGATATTCGTCCGCCACACCTGCCAATTTCCGCTTCGATTCGAGTGAAATGCAATTGTTCGGGAGTCCGGGGAAGCAGCGGGCGCATAGTTCCGCCCTCCACCGACATTAATCTCGCGCTGCCCGGTGCCATCCGGGTTCATCAACCAAAGGTCGGCCGAACCGGTCGCGTCGGAGGCGTACAGAATGCGGCCATCCGGCAGCCATGCCAGATCGAAATAGCGGCCGCTTCCCGGAGTGATTTGTCTCGGATGGGATAAATCTTTTTCGTTCGAGATGTAGATATTCGAAAGCGTTTGCGATTGGACGGAAACCATTGCCGAACCGCTCGCATTCAGGCTGACTCCAATGTAATCGTCCAGGTCGTTGACAATGCGGCGGAATCCGTTCCTCTTTGTCGGGTGCGGAATGTACCAGATCTGTTCAAAAGACGATTCGTGCTCCTGGCCAACTATTGCCAGCGCGGAGTTGTTGCGCGTCCATTCGATACTCTGGACCCACTGCCAACGCGGAGCGTAGACCGTGTGCTGCGCACCTGTATCAACGTCCACCACGTGCACGGTGATCAGGAATCCGCGACTGTCGTGGCCCTCTGCCGCGAGAGCAATCTGTTTACCGTCGGTCGACCACGCGGGACGGCAGTTCCAGGCAAAGCGCAATGGGTGTTTGAACGACGTGAGCAGGCGTCTCGTCCCCGATTTCAGGTTCAAAATAAAAACCCGGTCCGCTCCAATATCCATGTCCGACACAAAGTATGCGGCCTGTGCGCCGTCGATTGACAAACTCACCGGACCCGGGAAGGTTTCCTGGATTTCGGTGAGGGGTCCGCCAGTGAGATTTCTGATAAAAAGACGCCTGCTTGCCGGATCCTTCAGCGGAGAGGTCACGAACTGAATTGCGGATCCATTGTTGGTGAAGCCAAGATCATTCAATCTTCCCTCAATTTGGTCAATCAGCTTCACCACACTGCCGCTGCGGATATCTCGACGCCAGATTGCCATGCCGGAGATATCCCGCGTTGAATACACGACGGAGCGGCCGTCAGGCGAGATCACCGCGCTCTCTGCCGTGCCATTGGTGGTCAGCTTCGTGAACTTAACATTCGCGAACGGCGCCGCCGGCGTTCTCAGGATCCACCACCACCATCCCAAGCCAACGGCAGCCAGGATCAGGGCACAGACGGCAGTTGCATAGACAAGATTGAATTTGCTCCGAGTTTCGGATTGACGCCGCGGGAGAAGCTTTTTAAACCTGGGCTCTTTTCGAACCGGATCCCAGCGTGGATCCACCTCAATCCAGCAGAACCACCAGTCGCGATCGGCCCGTGCTTGTTCCAGAAAACTAAGCGCTTCCGAAGTGTTCCCGGCCGCCAGCGCAATAGAGGCGCGGTCATAAGGAGAGACGTATATCCGCTTGGCGCGTTCTTGCAGCTCGGCCCTGAATTCCAGGACGGCAGCCATGTTCCCGGCCGCAGCTTCCGCATGAGCAAGTGCACTCAACGAAGCAGATCCACGGTTGGTTAACTCGGTGGCACGCTGAGCGCAGCCGATGGCTGCCGCGACTTCGCCGGTTTGCAGGTAACACCAGGTGAGCATTTCCTGGATAATTCCCGACTTCGGCAGCTCTCTTGCGGCATTCTGCAACAGGCTCAGTGAGGTATGGAATTGGCGCGCGTTGTAGTAGACGAAGCCCAGTGCCGCCGCTATGAGAACGGAGTTGGGGTCCACCTTCTGCGCGCGTTCGAGATTGGCAATGGCAAGCTCCGGACGGTTTTGCGAGGACTTCAGGAGCCCGAACCAGTGATGCGCATTCGCATAGTTCGGATTGCGGACGATTGCCAGGCTGAAATGTTTTTCGGCTGTTTCCTCATCGCCCTGATACGCCCATATCGCGAATGCCAAGGATGCGTGGGCCTCGCCCAGAGTTGGTTCCAGATTGACGGCGGTGCGAGCTGATTCAACTGCCGCAGCAAAACTCTCCGATGGAGGCAGCGCTCCCCACAGACCCATGCGCAGGTAGTAATCAGCGATGCCGGCGTGGGCCCGGGCGAACTTCGGGTCAATTTGAATGGCGTCTGTAAAACAGACCAGCGCCTTCAGCAAGCCTTCCTGGTCTCCCGAGGCGTTATTCCAAAACCAGCGCCCGCGCAAATAGGCGGCGTGTGCCGCACCACTGCTGGTGCCCGACCGGCTGATCTCTAGACGCTCTTCTCCGGTGAGATGAAGCAGTACGGCCTGCGCGACCTGTTCGGCAATGGACTCTTCGAGCTTGAGAAGCGTCGTTTCGGTAGCTTGCACCTGGCCTGCCCAGGCGGCGATGCCAGCCTCGGCAAACACCAATTGAACGTTTGCCCGAACCTCTTCGCCAAAGATTTGAAGCGAGCCTTCCAGAACGTACTCTACGTGAAGCTCTCTCGCGGCCCGGACGGCTTCCACGCCGTTGGCATATTTGAAAACGGCGCTTGGCGGCGGAATGGAAAGACGCTCGATACGGCTGAGCTTGGTAATCAATGCTTCCGTTATCCCGGGCGCAAGAAAGGCGTGGCTGGTGCTTTGGTCGCCGAGAATTCGAAACGGAAGAATCGCGAGCGAAACTTTCGAGCGCACGTCAGCCATTGACTCCGGGCTGCCTGCAATGGGTGGCGATCCGCTTAGATACCGCCGTATGTCAGCGGTGAATGCCTCAACCGATTCGTAGCGTTCACCGGGATCCGGATGAATGGATCGAAGTACGATCGACCGCAGCTGCGGGGAAATGTGGGCATCGCCGGCTCGTGCCGCGTTTGTTTCGCATTTGTGGAAGTAAGAGTGGTCGGGCCGCTTTCCGCAGAGCAGCTCGTACAAAACAATCCCAAGCGAGTAAATATCGCTCTGCGTGGTTGCCACTCCGTCACGCAATTGCTCCGGGCTCGCGTAGGCGGGCGTGAGAATCCGCAGCGTCTGATGCGTCGCCTCCGCTTCGTGCCCAGGATTTTCGCCAGCCAAGATTTTGGCGATGCCGAAGTCCAACAGCTTAGGCGTGCCGTCCTTCTTCACGAGAATGTTGCCCGGCTTCAGGTCGCGATGAATAATGTTGCGCTCATGCGCATATTGCACCGCGGAGCAGACCTTTATGAAAAGGTTGAGGCGCTGCCGGATAGTGAGGGAGGCATCATCGGAATACTGCGTGATGGGTTTTCCTTCGACATACTCCATCACAAAATACGGCAGGCCGTTGGCCGTTGTGCCGCCGTCCAGAAGCCTCGCGATATAGGCGTTCTCCAACCGTGCCAGGATTTGACGCTCGCGGCGAAACCTGCTGATTGCCATCGCGGTAGCCGATTGGCCGCTAATCAGCTTGATGGCAACTCGCTTATCAAACTCGCTGTCGGCTCGCGTCGCCAGGTAGACTTCGCCCATACCGCCGCGGCCAATCTCTTTTTCTATGCGGTAAGCGCCGAGGCGGGTACCGATTGGAGTCTGCTTCTCCTGGGTGATGTCTTCTCCTGTTGCAGTACCCGAGTTCGCTTCGAACATCGCGGCCACGTTAACGATTGGATGGTCGAGAAAGTCGCCGGTGGTTTGGTCATAGGTCTCAAGCAGGCTCTCCACCTCTTGCCTGAGTTGAGCGTTCTGCCCGCAGCTGTGCTCCAGAAAAAGTTCGCGCTCGGCGCCGTGCAACACGTGGGCAGCTTCAAATAGCGCTTTCACTTCGCTCCAGGAGACGCTGTCGGAATTTGAAGAGTCCTCAGGTACGCGCGGCCGAGCCTCGCCTTGCATTCTGCTTGCCCCCAGAAAAAGCAGTGTGTGGAAGAACGTCCGCTATTTTACATGGCAAAGCTGCGACAACACCAGTGGTTGCCGGAAAGCAAGCTCACTGGTGCGGCCGCAGGCTTCGATTTAAGCGGTATTACGAGTTATCGAGAGACGCGAGACGCTAATTGGCTCTGTGCCAACTGGGCATTCAGGGTAACGGTGCTGCCGGCGGTAACCTGCAGATTTCGTTGCCAGACGCCGTTCCCGCTGTGAACGGAAACCTGGTGTGTGCCCGAGGCGAGAGAAAGCGTGGTTGGGGTGCTTCCGACAAACGCACCGTCAACCTCGATGTCGGCGCCGAGTTTGTCCGACACGATTGTTACTGCACCCGATCCGTTAGTCGGTGAGCTCGCCGGAACAGAAGTCGCGACGACTGCAACGGCATGGGCGGCGGGCGCCGATCCGTTGGGTGCGGCCGGGGAATTCAAGACGTGGTCCCGATCCGTGAATGTGTCGAAGATCATGCCTTTATTGAGGGTCACGTCTTTGCCTTTGATCAACAGAAATGCTGGAGCGGCAGGCCAGAACAAAACTGCCGCGCCGGCGGTCAGTACGCCTGTGCTGACGGCATGACTTCCACCGCTCCGTTTGTTTACCGTGTATCGAAGCGGTATCCATTCACCGTCGCCGGAGCGCACCCGGTCAATGGAAAAGTCGAGTTTGCCCGCGCGACCCATGTGGCGCTTCTCCTGAGCTTCCGTCACGGTTCCGGTTACGCGCGCTCCTTCAGGAATCACGAGCTGATCGTTCACCTTTACGGGTTCCGTGACGCTCAGCTCCACGGATTGGCCTTGTTCGGCCGTCGCAGAAGAGATGGATTGGTCCAGGCGGACTCGCAGCCGCGTGCCGTCGGGGACAGTTACCTGAGCGGCCAGCATGCCGGCAAAGGCTAATAGAGTAATCGTCGATTTCAACATTGTGTTCTCCTTATCTCCGGCTTCAACTTGCCGTTCTGCCCCGATACGCGCAAGACATCACCAAAAAGGCTCACAAAAAGTTTCTGGGGCTGATTGAGCCATTTCCCGTTCTCGCTACGCGTATCGAGCGGAGGAGGAAGACAAATGCTTCTACAAACCATGGAACAGGATCCCGCTTTCGAGATGAAAGCAGAAACGCCCACGCCTCATGCGGTATTACTGCAGTTGCTTTTCGGTAAACATCTTGCCTATTGCGTCTCGGCGGTGGCGCGCTTAGGCGTTGCCGACCATATGAATGAATACTCGGTTGATGTACAAACGCTAGCCCAGAACGTAGGCGCCAAGCCGGATGCGCTCTATCGCGTGATGCGTGCACTCGCGGGTGCAGGAGTATTTGAACAGACATCAGAACGATCGTTCCGCATCACGCCAACCGGCGAGCTTCTGCGAAGCAACGCACCGCAATCAGTCCGCTACACAGCAATGCAGATGGGCGATCCCTGGAGTTGCCGTGCTTGGGAACACTTCACGAATACCGTGCAGACCGGAGTCGATGGCGTAAGTCAAGCGTACGGAAAGAACGTGTTCGAAGTTCTTGCCGAGGAACCGGAGCAGGCAGAGCACTTCAATCGTTCGATGACCGGATACTCTGCCGTGGTGACGGAGCCGTTCCTGCGGGCGTATGATTTCAACGGAGTCCGCCGGCTTTGCGATGTGGGAGGCGGACATGGAAGACTGCTTTCCGAAGTCCTGCGCAAGTATCCAAGGATGACGGGGGTCGTTTACGATCTGCCGGAAGTGGTGGAGGGCGCGTACAACCAGGAACATGTGACAGGATGCGGAGAACGGATCCGGTTTGAGAGCGGCAGCTTCTTCGAACGTGTACCGGCGGGCTGCGATTCATACATGATGAAGTTCATTCTTCATGACTGGAGCGACGAACACTGCCGGACAATTTTGCGCCGCATCCGCGAGCAGCTTCCACCTCGGGGCCGGGTTCTGGTTGTGGAACAAGTCGTCACGCGTTCGGCCGATTTGACGTTCGCCAAACTGTTGGACATCGAGATGTTGGCGTTAACTGTCGGCGGCCGCGAACGAACAGAGGATGAGTTCGCGGATTTGTTTGCCTCCGCAGGCCTGCAGCTTACGCAGGTATTCGAGACCGAAACGCCGCTGTGTGTTTTGGAAGCGCGACCGGTTTAAGCCGGGTTTTTCCCGTCTATAAAAAGGCCGCGAACTGCTTATTGCGCGCAACGGCCACCAATGGCCGGTGCGCGTGGACGCGTGACAAGGGCGTCAGAAATGTTTTCTAACTGAAATTAATGGGTTACGGCACCCCTGGCGTTTCGAAGAACAGATGCTGTAACGCAGGACGGGGGAGTAGCAATAAAAAACAGGCAGAAATAGCTGTGTTTGAGACGGTATTTATGCCATTTCCATATCGCTCCTGCGCGCACCGGAATCCGGAAGCGGATCTGGTTCAGTATCCCGATTTGACGAATCCGGGCTATGCGGCCCCGGTCGGATGTTTTGATTCACGCGGAAGAAGTTTTCGGGATCGTACTTCGTTTTGACAGCTGTCAGGCGAGCGTAGTTCTCTCGGTAGGTTGCGCGAATCCGGTCCTCTCCTTCTTCCATCATGAAGTTCAGATAACCGCCACCGGCGCCCAACGGATGCAGGGCATCGTAATACGTCCTTGCCCAATCGGTGATTTTGTTGCGATTGGCTGGGTCGGGGTCTACCCCTACGATCACCTCGCTCCAGACGACGTCACGATAGCTAAACGCGGTGTCGGATTGACCCACGCGATTCACTTTCCCATTAATCGGGTAGAGATGCATAGTCGATTGCCAGGTTGGCAGAGCCGAGCCGTGTTCGAGGTGTTTCTCGATGGCTGCGTCGCTGAGTTCGCGGAAGAAATCGGCTTTCCAATACCACTGCAAGCCGGTAGGATAAATGGGATCGAACATTCCTTGCAGCATTGGGAACGGCATAGGCATGAACAATTCGAAAACCGACGGCCGATAGGCGCGAAGGGGCTCCAACATCCTGTTCGCCTGCTCCAAGGAACCCAGGTAGCACCAGACGATTCCGCACATCTTTCGCAGATGCAACTCCTCGGGGAAGGGCGGCCCGGGCGGCACGGTGAGCATTGCGAAGAAGCCATTCATCTCTTCCGGCGCCTGGGTAATGAACTCTCGGTACCACTTCATTATGTCGGCGGCATCTTCGAGGTTCCAGAGCATGGGGCCGGCGCAGACCATATCGACGGCGTGCGCTTCAAACAAGAAGGAGGTTACGATACCGAAGTTCCCTCCCCCGCCTCGCACAGCCCAGAACAGGTCCGCATTCTCTTCCGCGTTCGCTACGACGAAGGCGCCGTCGGCGAGTACTACATCGACGGAGAGCAGGTTGTCGATGGTAAGGCCGTACTTCCTCGACAGGTAACCCATGCCGCCGCCCAGCGTCAGCCCGGCAACTCCGGTGCTCGCGATGATACCCGACGGGACGGCCAGTCCGAATGCGTGCGTGGCGTGATCGACGTCGCTCCATTTACTCCCGGCGCCCACGAGCACGGTACGCGCGGACGGGTCCACTCGCACATAGTTAATCAGGGAAAGATCGATTACGAGGCCATCGTCACAGACGCCCAGGCCTGCCGCATTGTGGCCGCCTCCACGGATTGAAACCCGCAGACCGTTCGTTTTTGCCATTCGCACTGCGGTCATCACGTCGGCGACGTCGCTGCACTTCGCGATCAGCCGTGGCCGGCGATCGATCATCGCGTTGTAAACCTTTCTTTCCTGTTCGTAGGCGGCATCTCCGGGTTCGAGCACGGTTCCGCGGAACTGGCCGCGAAACTCCTGAATCGCTTGCTGGATTGACATGACAGTCTCCTCGATGGTCAGGCGCGGGAATGGACCTCAGCGCCGATATGTTCTTACTGTGCACGGCGCAGCGTTCTACAGACGTTCTGTCAGAGCGGTTGTGGGCGTTCCGTCCGGAAGAATCGACAATTTCCGCTGCAGAGCAACAGAGCCCGAGCGCCGCGCTGCTTCAAGACCCCTACGAAAGCTGGCCTGGGACGCTACGGTTTTGCCCTCGCGAGCGAGCAGTTCGCCCTCTGCGCGATGCAACTCGGCTAGCGCCCATTCCTCTTCGTTCTTGCCTGCGAACGCAAATGCGTTAGACAGATTCGCCGAGGCCTCACCGACCTGACCGGCACGACCGAGCGTCTCCGCGAAGAGCTGGAGGTAGAACGGCAGGCGCAGTTCGGCGCCTAAACGGCGCATCCCGTCGAGCCCGTCGCGCAATTGGGCAAGACCGGCGGATAGATCGCCTTCGGCGCCTCGCGCCCAGCCGGTAAGGACATTCGCCATCGCCAAGTAATAAGTAAAGCCATAACGGCTGCATAGTTCTGTTGCTTCCGTTCCGTGCTCTAATGCCAGCCGGTTATCGCCCCGGAAGACGTGCAGCATCGCGGCGTAAGCCTGGGCAATCGCTTCGCTGAAAGGATGATGTATGCGTTTTGCGATGTTGATGGCTTCGGCGGCGAGAGCGACCGCGCGACTGTCGTCTCCGCAGTGCCACGTAACGTGGGCCAGATAGGCGCGACAAGACACACTGATGTCCGGTCCGGCAAAGAACGCCCAGATGGATTCGGAGGGCCCGGTATCGGCGCGAAGAGCCGCATCGATGTGGTCTAGCGAACCTTCCAACTCGCCCAGATGAAACAAAGCGCTCCCATGAAGAAAATTGCCAGCCAGCGTGAGCCCGGGGCTCGGCTTTTGTTCGGCAAGCCCAAGAAATTCCTGGCTGAGCTGCCGGGCTTTTTGCAGCTGGCCACGGACGATATGAAATAGCCAGGCGCCGCCGAGTACGACGAAAATACTCCGGTCTTCGAACCGCCTGGAAAGATCCAGAGCCCGGTCGTAGGTGGCGCCGACTTCCGGTGCGGAGTAGCCTTCGGTGGTCGTCAGCACCGGGCCGAGCGCCACAAGCAACTTCAATTCCTGTTTTAGTCGTCGATCAGAGTCGGGGAATCCGCCGCATAATGCCAAGGCTCGTTTGAGCAACCCGGCAGCTTCGGCATCCGCATATCGCTTGCGGGCATGAGCGGCGGCACGCTCAAACCAGACGATGGCCTCTTCGGCCATTCCGGCTTGCTCAAAGTGCGAGGCGATTTGCCCATTCCAACTTTCGATTTCGGCGCTGTGCACTTCGGCTAAGGCGCGCGCGACGCGTCGGTGCAGATAGCGCTGGCGAACGACACCTAAATTAGCGTAAGCAACTTCGCGCAGGAGGTCGTGGCTGAAATCGTACTCGGGAGCGTGGCGGCTTTCGATAATTCTCCGCTGCCAAAGTTCGTCAAGGGCGTCGGCAACGCTGCGCTCGTCCCAATCGGTAGCCTTCGCCAACAACTCGAGGGAGAATGGACGGCCGACAACACTGGCGAGGCCAGCAAGTTCGTAAGCGGACGCGGTAAGCTGCGCGAGGCGCGCGGTGATGACCGCATGAAGGCGCGTACTTTGCGAGCCGGCGCGCAAAGTTTCCAACACAAACAGCGGATTGCCCCGCGTCGATCGGAAGAGCTCTTCAACTTCCGCGCTTTCGAGCGGCTGGCGGGATTCGCGGAGCGCCAGTTCGGTAGTTTCCTGCGCATTCAGTGGCTCGAGCGGGATTTCCACAGCCAACCCTGATTGCCTCAGTCCTGCCAAAAACCGTGTGAACGGATGTTGGTGGCCTGTTTCTTCCGCCCGGACAGTCCCAAGCAAGAGTACGCCAGCCGCGGCGGGAGTGGTCAAGAAGGCGGCGAGCCACTCGAATGAGTCTAGATCGCACCATTGCATGTCGTCGAGAAAGAGCAGAAGCGGCTTACGGGTTTTTGCGACGGCAACATTCACGGATTCGTAGAGAAGGCGGCGCTGCCAGTTTTCGAGGAGAGCGCTGGGCCCTTCCGACCTGGTTACTTCCACGTTCGGAAACTGCTCGCCGATTTCGGGTATCAGCCGCGCAAGTTCCGCCAATTCCTGGGGTCGCAGGTTGGCCCAAGTCACGCGAACCACATCGGACCGCAGCCACTCGGTGACAGGGGCATAGGCGATCTGGCCCCGTCCGGCGTAGCAACTGCCTCGGGCGGCGGCATGCCCCTGACGCAGACAGGACTGATATAGCTCCTCGGCGAGACGGGTTTTGCCAATGCCAGGCTCACCCGAAATCACCGCGACTCGCGGACCATCTTCGATCGCCGTTTGCCAGACATGCGCCAGCTTGCCCCATTCGGCGGCGCGGCCCACGATTGTACGCACTTTCTGCAGATGAGAAAGCGCTTTGCCGGCCGCGAACCCGGCAGGCTCGGGCGTCCGTTCCAGTGGATCGGCGCCGTCCCCTTTCAGAATTCGTCCAAATAGTTCCCTGGTGGCCGCACCCGGCTCCACCCCCATTTCGCGCCGCAATATCCGCATACACTGGTGATAAGCACGCAGCGCACTTGCACGATCATGATTCGCCGCATGCAAGCGGATGAGCAGTTGATGATACGACTCGTTTAACCCATCCAGCAGTAAAAGGCGGTCTGCGAATTGAATCGCAGACGCGAATTTTTTTTGTTCTTCCAGCAGCGTGGTGAGGCGGTGCAGAGCATCGCAGATTTTCCTCCTAAACTCTTCGCGCAACGGGAGGAGCCAGTCATCATACAGCGCAGGCAGCAGGTCGTCTTCATAAAGCTGCGCTGCGACGTTGAGACAGCGCATTTCACGCATACGGTCATTGGCCGTTCGCGCCTCCGCAGCGGCTGCAAGAGCCGCCTGAAACTCCGCCACGTCTACGGTACATGACGGATGGTTCCGCCAATGCACGGAAAAGTGATCGATGACCAGCGGGTTATCGCCCGCCGGGAGAGCCCGCTTCAGGCTATGAAGAAGCTGCCGCAAATTCGTCCGCGCCTGAGATTCGCGAGATGCCGGCCATAACGTAAACGCGAGCTTCTCACGGGGCTGTGGGGTATCGCCATGCAGGATCAGATACGCGATCAGGGATTGGAGGCGGTTTGTGTTTACGGACGTAACCGGCTGTCCCGCCACTTCGATGCGCAAGTTGCCGAAGAGATTGATCTGCATGGTTGCCGGTTCTGCTGAATAGGTAGTTTACGCCGAAGAAGCGCCGGATGTAATCTCGAAACAGGTCATGCGAATCACCGCCGTTGACGCATTCGATATCCGCTTCCCGACGTCGCGGGAGAGTATTGGCTCAGATGCCATGAATCCCGATCCAGATTATTCGGCGGCATATTGCATTTTGAGAACCAACAGCGATCTCGAGGGACACGGGCTTACGTTCACCATCGGGCGCGGAAATGAGCTTTGCGTTGCCGCGGTACAAAGCCTGGCGCCGCTGGTCGCCGGGAAGAGCCTGGAATCCTTTACGGACAACATGGGCGCATTCTGGCGCATGATTACCGGGGACAGCCAGCTCCGCTGGGTCGGTCCCGAGAAAGGGGTAATTCACCTTGCGACCGCAGCAATCGTAAACGCCGTCTGGGACCTGTGGGGCAAAGCAGAGCAGAAGCCGCTGTGGAAACTGTTGTCGTCCATGTCTCCGGAGCAACTCGTCTCCTGCATAGATTTTCGCTACATCACCGACGCGCTAACGCCGGACGAGGCGCTGCAGATTCTGCGGCGCAATGAGCCAACGCGCGGCGAACGGGAGGCGGATCTACTCGCTCGGGGATATCCGGCGTACACAACGTCGGCTGGCTGGCTGGGCTTTACGGACAGTCAGCTGAGGCAGTTGTGCAAGGACGCGCTGGCGGGTGGTTGGACACATTTCAAGATCAAAGTCGGCGGTGACCTTGAAGACGATATACGCCGCTGCACGATCATCCGCGACGAGATCGGCTCGAGACCGCTAATGATGGATGCCAATCAGCGCTGGGATGTCGGCGACGCCATCGCACACATGAAGGAATTGGCACGCTTCCACCCGTGGTGGATCGAAGAGCCGACGAGCCCGGATGATGTGCTTGGACACGCCGCGATCCGGAAAGCGATCGCTCCTATCGGTGTTGCCACAGGAGAACATTGTCAAAACCGAGTAATTTTCAAGCAGCTGATGCAGGCGGGCGCCATCGACTTCTGCCAGATTGACAGCTGCCGGCTGGGCGGAGTTAACGAAATCCTGGCCGTCCTGCTGATGGCACAAAAATTCGGGGTACCGGTGTGCCCGCACGCCGGGGGTGTAGGGCTATGTGAATACGTCCAGCACTTATCGATGTTCGACTATCTGTGCGTATCCGCGTCTCAGGAGAACAGATTTATCGAGTTTGTCGATCACCTTCACGAGCACTTTATTGAACCCGTACATATGCGCCACGGCCGCTACATGCCACCGCTGCAACCCGGTTACAGCATTCAGATGAAGCCGGAATCGCTCCGAAACTACCAGTTCCCGAATGGGCCCGTCTGGCAGGCGCTTGCTATTGGCTAAAGCAATCGATCTCGGCTGCGCGGTTTTTCCGCGGCTTACGGTAGCACTTAGCTTTCGTGGGTTGTTGATCGCCGCGAGGGTCCGCACGGGATGTCATGATTCCCGGGCAGCAGGCAGAACTACGATAGTATCGCGAGTAATGAAGCGGACGGGAGGTGGATTTGCTGGCCAATCTTAGAATTCGCACCAAGCTGCTGGTCGCGCTGCTCCCGTTGGTGATCATCGTGATCCTGGCGACCTTGTACTCATCCATTGCGTTGATCAAGGTGGACGCCGATTACAGCGTCTTGCTTGACAAGGGCGCAAAGGCGCTTCAGAGTTTGAGCGAAATGCGGGTGCGGACCAACCGTTTCTGGCAGAGTCTTTATAAAGAGATCGCGCAGCATGATCGGGACAGAATGCGGCTGAGCGAAGCCGAGCTTGACAAGGCGATGATGGAGTTCAACGCCTTGGCGCAAACGGCAATCAGAAACAAGCCGGATCTTACCGCGGCTATCGAACTGGCGGTGGCTCAATTTAATCAGGCGGTGTCGGACGCGCATGCGGTCCGCGTCGCGGCCCTAGCGGATGACGATCAAAAAGCTTTGCAATTGATGCTTGAAGGTGTAGACGCCTCGCTGGACCGGGCACGGCAGGCAACGGTCGACGCAATTGAGCAAGGAACCAAATCAGTCGAAAAGCAATCTGACGACCTTACGGTCACCACGCATCGCGTCGTTCTGATCAGCTGGTGCATTCTCGGCTTTGGCCTGGTTCCGGCATTTGTGCTCGGCTTGTATGTCATCCAGCGTGAGGTAATAACTGTTCTGCTCGCGTTTCGCGGCCGTATGTTGGAAGTCGCAGAAGGGCGATTAGATCAACCAATCCCCAATCTTGACCGCACTAACGAGATTGGCGAGATGAGCAGGGCGCTGCGCACATTGCAATCCGCGGCGCGCGAGCGCGATACCAGTGGCTGGATTAAGGGCGAAGTGGCCTCGATTACCGAACGCCTGCAATCAGCCGACGATTTTGCGGGATTTGCCGGAATGTTGCTTTCGCGAATTTCGCAATCGATCGAACTGATTTACGGAGCATTTTATGTCGCCAATCAAAGCCACACGCGCTTAACTCGGGTAGGCGGCTTTGCGCTTGATGCTTCCGTGGGATCCCGAGAGTTCGCCCTGGGTGAAGGATTGGTGGGGCAGGCCGCAGTTGAGCGGCGCACGTTAGCTCTCGGCTCGACAACCGGCAGTGATTTCCAAATCCTGGCTGGAGCCTCGAATATAACGCCGCATCACCTGTTGTTTGTGCCGGTCCTCAAAAAAGAGGAGGTTGTGGGTGTGATCGAGTTGGCGCCAACGGCCGCGCTGACCGAACGACAGAAATTATTACTGGATGCGCTGATACCAACGGTCGCTCTGAACGCGGAGATTCTGGCCGGCAACATCGAAACCAAGCGACTGTTGGAACAAACCAGGTTCACTCAATACGCCGTCGACAATGCCGCCGATGCCGTATTTTGGGCTACGCCGGCCGACGGCCGATTTGAATATATCAACGAAGCGGCATGCCGCAGCCTGGGTTTCGAGCGCGCAGAGCTGCTCAGCATGAAGATTTCCGACATCGACGTAAACTTTGGGGCCGAGCAGCTCGAAAATCTGATCGCCCGGCTGAAGCAGGAGCACGTTGTCACCTTCGAAAGCCAATACCGTCCGAAGAACGCAGAACTTTTCGATGTTGAGGTGACCGTCTATCTTGCGCACTACCTTGGACGAAACATCCTGGTTGCGAATTCAAAAGACATCACCGAGCGCAAGTTGGCCGAGCTAGAGATACGCCGAGCCAAGGAGGCGGCCGAAGCAGCCACTCGGGCCAAGTCTGACTTTCTCGCCAACATGAGCCACGAGATCCGCACACCGATGAACGCCATCATCGGACTTACTCATTTGGCTCTCAAAACGCAACTGACCAGTAAGCAGGAAGATTATCTGACGAAGGTCAAATCTGCAGCCCATGCCCTCCTCGGAATCATCAACGACATTCTCGACTTCTCAAAAATAGAGGCCGGGAAACTGGACATGGAAAAGGCAGAGTTTCGCTTAGAAGATGTTATGGATAATCTGTCCTCCATCGTCGGCCAGAAAGCGCAGGACAAAAATCTGGAGCTGCTGATCTCCACTCCGCACGATCTACCGCAAGATCTGGTTGGCGATCCGTTGCGCCTGGGCCAGATACTGATCAATTTGGTCAATAACGCGGTGAAGTTTACCGAACACGGCGAGATCGTAGTAAGCGCCGCCTTGCAAGAGCAGACGGCAGACCGCGTCAAGCTGAAGTTCTCGGTCCGGGACACGGGCATTGGAATGACGCCGGAGCAGAGTGCAAAGCTGTTTCAGGCGTTTGCGCAAGCCGATACCTCCACGACGCGGAAATACGGCGGCACCGGTTTGGGCCTTTCGATTTCGAAGCGACTGGTGGAACTCATGGGTGGAACGATTTGGGCGGAGAGCGAATCCGGCAAGGGCAGCACTTTCCACTTCACAGCCTGCTTCGGCATCGGATCGGCCCATCCGGCACGCAAACGTTTCGTCCCGGACCTGGCGGGAGTTCGCGTTCTGGTGGTGGATGACAATGCACAAGCGCGAGAGATCCTGTGTGATGCGCTGCGCGGATTCGCACTGCGGGCAGAAGCGGTCTCGTCGGGCGAGGATGCTCTGCGGGAACTCACTGCTGCGGATGCGATCGAGCCATATCAGCTCGTATTGATGGATTGGCACATGCCGGGAATGGATGGCTTGCAGACGAGCCGCGTCATCAAGCACGGCAATCGACTGAAGCATATACCGAAAATTGCCATGGTCACGGCTTTCGGTCGTGAGGACACGCGAGCCGAAGCCGACGAGATCGGGATCGAGCACTATCTTGTGAAACCGGTGAATCTGTCGCTGCTCTATGACACCTTGATGGATTTATTCGGCGTTGTGGGACAAGAAGACGAACGGCCGCGGCACAGGAAAGAAAACGAACAAAAGCATGATGCGACCGGCATCCGGGTCCTGTTGGTGGAAGACAACGAGATGAATCAGCAAGTGGCGACTGAGCTATTGCAAAGTGCAGGGGCTATCGTGACGGTGGCGAATCACGGCGGCGAAGCTTTGAAGTTCTTGACGGGAGTTGACGGTCCACCACCCTACGACGTCGTCTTCATGGATCTTCAAATGCCCGAAGTGGACGGTTTGACGGCAACAAAATTAATCCGCGCTGACGCGCGCCTTCGGAGTCTGCCGATTATCGCCATGACCGCGCACGCTCTTGTCGAGGAGCAGCAGCGCTGCCTCGAGGCCGGCATGAACGATCACGTAAGTAAGCCGATTGACCCTGACGCGCTGTTCACGACGCTAGCCCGGTGGGCAAAACCGCGCGCGGGCGCTGCGGAACAGCCGGCAAAACACGATAACGAACGAAACGGCTTGGCCATTCCGGATATCGCAGGCGTTAAGTCAGCCGATGGCCTGGGACGTGTCGCCGGGAATAAGCGGCTGTACCTCGATCTGCTGGCTCAATTTGCAGAAAAACAAGCCGATGCCGCGCGGAGAATCGATCAGGCCCTGCAAAGCGGCGACCGCGAGCTGGCTGAGCGTGTCGCCCATACTATAAAGGGCGTTGCCGGCAATCTTGGAATAGCGGACTTACAGGGTCCTGCGGCGAGGCTGGAAAAGGCTATCCGGGAAAAGGACTCTGCGACGCCGGCCTTCCTTGAACAATTCGGGTCGCAGCTGGATACCCAGGTACGTGCAATTTGCGAAGCGCTACCCCGTTCAGCTCCTGCCGATCGAAAGGACGTCAAAGAATCACCTTTCGTCGCGGAGAATGCTTCGGCGGCGTTTGCACGACTGAAAACTTTACTCGAAGCAAACGACGGCGACGCCGGGGAGGCGTTTGCCGCTTTACAAAAGGCAATCGGCGGGCACGTTGATCATTCTCTGGTCGAAGCTCTTGGCGTGGCTGTCGGCGATTTCGAATTCGACGCGGCAAGCAGCAAGCTGGAACAAATCGCAAGAGAGCTCAATCTGAATGGGGGACAGGCACACTGATGAACGTGGAGGAAAAGAAGGTTGTGCTGGTGGTGGACGATGCTCCCGCGAACATCCAGGTAGTGAACTCGATTTTGAAAGATACGTATAAAATCCGGATTGCGACGAATGGCGCGAAGGCTTTAGAACTGGCAGCCGCAACGCCCACGCCTGATCTGATTCTGCTGGATGTCACGATGCCGGAGATGGACGGCTACGAAGTCTGTACCCGCTTAAAGGAGGCTAACGGGACGCGTGATATCCCGGTCATTTTTCTGACCGGCCAGACCGAGATTGAAGATGAGACGAAGGGATTTGCGGTTGGCGCAGTCGACTATATTCACAAGCCGTTTTCGCCTGCAGTTGTGAAGGCGAGAGTGCGAACTCATCTTGTACTTCGGGGTATGCAACGGCAGTTGGAGCAACAACTTTCGACTATCAGGAGTGAGCTTGAGACGGCGCGCCAGATTCAGCTGTCTATCATGCCGCGCGAAATCCCGCAGCTGAAAGGATTGGACATTGCCGCCCGCTATATTCCGATGACTGAGGTGGCGGGCGATTTTTATGACTTCCTCGTGGTGGACGAGCAGCGCATCGGAATTCTGGTGGCAGACGTATCCGGCCACGGTATGCCTGCCGCTCTAATCTCTTCCATGCTTAAGATCGCGCTTGCGGCGCAAGCTTCCAATGCGCGCGATCCGGCACGTGTTTTGTCGGGTCTGAACGAGGCGCTTTGCGGAAAATTTCAAGGGCACTACATTACGGCCGCATATGCGCTGATCGATACTGCCAAGCACACCATCTGTTATGCGGGCGCCGGACACCCGCCGCTGCTGTTGATGGATCACTCGGCCGGGACTACTCTCCCGGTTACGGAAAACGGGCTGTTTTTGGGGTATTTTCCGCAAGCGACGTACTCTTCCGTGGAGATGCCTTTCCACGAAGGAGACTGGGGAGTTCTTTACACCGACGGGGTGGTAGAAACATCGGATGCCTCAGAAGAACAATTCGGGACCGACCGCTTGCGGCTGTTCGTTGAAAAACATCACAATCTACCCGCAGCCGCGCTTGTTGATCGCTTGCTTGATGAGTTGGCATCCTGGTCCGATCGCCTGTCTGGCCGTGAGCCCGAGGACGACATCACGCTGGTGGCACTCCGCCTGAACGCGCCGGAGAGCGTTACCTTGTAAGTACTGCTTCCTCGAGCGAATTTGCTCCTATTTCAGGGCCGAGGCCTTGGCTGCGAGGTTGCGGCGCATCCGCAACTTTACGCTTGCTATGCCTTAATGGAGATCTGCGACCGACTGTGACTAAGACCAACGCGGCAGCGGAACCACAGCTTCGGCGCAACTCGCTGGGACTACCGGAACTGGTGTTCCAGGGGGTGACGCATATCGCTCCTGCGACGAACATCGTGTTCACGTTTCCGATCATTGCGCTCAAGACCGGGCCGGCGATGCCGCTGTCATTCCTGCTGTCGACGATTCTCTGCTTTTTTATCGGCAATACCGTGTCACAGTTCTCCCGGTACATGCCGTCGAGCGGCGGCTACTACTCGTTTGCCACGCGAGGACTCGGTAATCGCACCGGCTTTCTCGCCACATGGAGTTACCTGATCTACGAGATTCTTGGCACAGCGGGCACTACCGGTTTTCTCGGCTACCTTCTTTCCGACATGCTGAGGAAGCAGTTGCATGTGAATATCCCCTGGTGGCTGATCGCTTCGCTGACAACTGCTTTGATCTGGGTGCTCACGCATTATGGGGTGCGGCTTTCGGCGCGAGTGACGGCTCTGCTGGGCGGCGTCGAAATCCTCATCCTGTTGGCGCTGGCGATCACATTCGTGATCCATCCCGGACGCGGTTCGAACTATCTGGCTCCGTTAATGCCTTCTTCATCGCCGCAGCACTTGGGCGGCGTGCTGGCGGGCATGGTTTTCTCGCTGCTTGCGCTCAGCGGCTTTGAAGCCCCGGCGCCGCTTGCACAGGAAGCTCGTCTGCCGCACAAATCGGTTAGCCGAGCGATCATGCTCTCATTGGGCAGTATCGGACTCTTCTATATTTTGACTTCGTATGCAAGCGCGATTGGTTGGGGGACCGGTGACATGGCCGCTTTCGCGTCGAATGCGAACCCGTACTATGTTCTGGGCCATGCCTTGTGGGGCGCCGGCTGGTGGCTGGTCGTTTTTGCGATCATCAACAGCACGATCGCGGTAGGGCTTGCCTGCACGAACGCGGGCTCACGCGTGATGTACACGATGGGAAGGGCCGGCACGCTCTTTGCGCGGTTTGGCCGCATTCACCCCATCCACCGCACACCGACGGTGGCTATTGCCTTTGTTCAGATTGCCGGGATGGCGGCGATCTTACTGGTCGGATTTTTATTGCAACCGGATACGATCTTCGGCTTTCTGGAAACAATCGCAACGCTTGCCGTCATTGTTCTGTATGTGATGGCGAACCTCGCATTGACTCTTTATATGCGACGTGAACAGCGGGCGCAGTTCACGATCTGGCAACACGCAGTTGTTCCCTGGATTGCGACGCTTTCACTTTTGCCGGTCTTGTTTGTCACTGTTTATCCCATACCTGCCTGGCCTTACAATGCTACGCCTTATTTGTTTTTGGTGTTACTGCTGCTTGGCGGCGCGTATATGGAGTGGCGGGAGCGGCGCCGTCCTGGGACGCTTCAGCGGGCCGCGAGGATGCTGGTTTCTGGTGAGATCGATGGCTCGTAACGCGGGTACCGGTGCTGAACGTTGGCTGCAGAGGTGTATGTCCCGGAGTTGGCGGTCTTGCCAGGACCCAGCGCAGGCGGCCTGTGCGGCCGCCGCAGGCTCGCGCCCGCCCCACGACACTGGAACTTTTTCGATCGAGATCACGTTAGCATTGAAAGATACTCGCCACAACTGTTGCCGGCCGGAGCCGTAAATCATTTCCCCCAGGGAGGTCTATGTGAACATGAGATTCTGTTTTGTCGTCGCCGCTTTGGTGACGCCTCTTATTGCATTTGCCCAGCAGGCGCCGACGTCACCGGCTAACCCAATCACAGCCAGCGAAAAAGGTTTTTACGGAGTAGTCAGCGGCGAAGTCCTGGCTGCCGCCGAAAAGATGCCGGAAGAGAACTACTCGTTCAAGCCGACACTGGACGTCCGCAGTTTTGGTCAGCTTGTCGGGCACGTGGCAGATGCCCAATACATGTTTTGCGCGCTGGCGTCAGGCGAACCGAATCCCATGAAGGGAATCGAGAAGACCAAGACTTCCAAAGCCGACCTGGTCGCGGCGCTGAAGGACGCTATGGCGTATTGCAACAACGCCTATGCGGCGTTCACCGACGCTCAGGCAAGCCAGATGGTCAAATTCATGAACTTCAACGTCGCGAAGGTTACGCTGATTTCGATCAACATTGCCCACACGGATGAACATTACGGCAATATGGTGACCTATTTACGTTTGAAAGGGATCGTACCGCCGAGCAGCGAACGCCGTCCCGGGAGCTGACGTACGAGTCCCAGGCCCCGGCCGCGCGATGGAATTGCAGAAATCGTAGCCATTTTGGGAGAGTTCGAGTCTACTAGGGTGCAAACCAAAGGAGGTGCTCGATGGACGCGATCCCTCTCCCTTTTTACGAGGTAGTTCCTCTCGATGCAATTGATGGCGGCGTTAAAGGCATGCGCGCGCTCTTTGTCAATGTATTTGCCGTTTCAAGTCCCGGCGGTGGCTGGACGTTGATCGACACGGGTCTCCACATGGCCAGCGGCAAGATCAAGCACTGGGCGGAGAGCCATTTTGGAAAAGGCGCCAAGCCGGACGCGATTATCCTGACGCATGGCCATTTCGATCATGTCGGCTCGGTGAAAGATCTGCTACAGGACTGGAACGTTCCTGTGTATGCCCATACGGCTGAGCTCCCGTATCTGACGGGCCACCTGAAGTACCCGGCTCCGGATCCGGGGGTTGGCGGTGGTTTGATGGCGGTGATGTCGCCTTTGTACCCACGCACTTCGGCGGACCTGAAAGATCGAGTACGTGCGCTGCCGGCGGATGGCTCGGTTCCGACGCTGCCGGGTTGGCGATACATCCATACGCCCGGCCACGCGCCAGGGCACATTTCGCTGTTCCGCGCCGAAGACAAGGTGCTGCTTCCCGGAGATGCATTCTGCACGACCAAGCAAGAGTCGTTTCTAGCCGTCGCCAAGCAGAAGCCGGAATTGCATGGTCCGCCGGCATACTACACAACCGATTGGGATGCTGCACGCGCGTCAGTGCTGGAATTGGCGAAGCTGCGGCCAAGGACGATTGCGCCTGGCCATGGGCTGCCGATCTGCGGAGACGAAGTTTCCGATCAGCTGCAGCGGCTGGCGGATTATTTCGACCATTTCGCTCTGCCGGAGCATGGGAAATATGTGCACCGGGCAGCGGCTGCCGCAACCGAGTAGTGGCATTTCTGCCTGACCCAAAGCTGTCCGGGGCGGCCTGTGCGGCCGCCGCAGGCTTGCGCCCGCCCCACCAGGGAGTGGAAGCCGATATGAACCATAATGAAACGGTCTGTTTCTTCGTATGCGAGACAAAGTCATTGTGGTGGCTGGCGGTGCGGGTGGCATTGGAGCGGAGGTGAGCGAACGCCTTTCCGCGGAGGGAGCACGGGTAGTAATCGCGGATTTGCATGCCGCCGCGATCGACGATAAAGGCCCCACGATTGGAGTAACCTGCGACATCACCAGTCCAGAACAGTGTGACACGGCAGCGCAGGCGGCAGTCGATGAGTTTGGCCGCTTGGATGGCGTGGTAAATTGTGCGGGAATCAGCCGGCCGCACGACAGCATCAGTTTGCCGCCAGCGGATTGGGCGCGCATGATCGATGTGCACCTGAACGGAGCCTTCTACTTTGCTCAGGCTTGCGCGAAACGGATGGCGGGACGGGGCGGCGCGATGGTGTTCATTACGAGCACCAACGCCGAGGCGGCGTTTCCAAGGCGTGCCGCCTACTGCTGCGCGAAGGCGGGCGTTGCGATGTTGACAAAGGTGCTCGCCATTGAGTGGGCGGAGAAAAATATCCGCGTAAACGCGGTCGGGCCGGCCTATGTGGCCACGGAAATGACGCGGCGCAACATTGAAGCCGGTAATGTCGACGAACAGCAGATCAAAAAGCGGATTCCTCTGGGGCGGCTGGCACAACCGGCGGATGTCGCCGATGCGGTAACGTTTCTGCTGAGTGAGAAAGCCAGTTTTATCACCGGACAATCACTGTATGTGGATGGAGGCTGGCTCGCGTATGGATACTTTTAGGCCGGTTGGATAGGGATCGAATGAGGCACGCCCGACTAGACGACGTTTCGATTTTGGTCAATTTGATGGATGAATTTTATGCCGAGGGCGGCTACCGGCTTGATCAGGCACGAGCGGCGGAAGCGTTTGCAGCCGTTATCGCCGATGAGCGGCTTGGTTACGTCTGGATCATCGAACGGGAGCAGAACGATATCGGACACGTGGTAGTCACGGTCAAGTACGCAATGGAATATGGCGGTCTGATCGCGTGTCTAGATGACCTCTATGTAAAGCCGGAATGGCGGAACCGAGGCTTGGCTACACTCAGCCTCTTGGAAGTGCGGCGTTTTTGCCGTGAGAAGGGAATTCTAGCCGTCACCGTCGAAGTAGGGTTTGACAACGGTCCGGCTCAAAAAGTATACCGGCGGATCGGCTTTGAAGAGGCCGCCGGCCGGCAGCTTTTGGCTCTCCCGCTGGCAGCTCCAACTCATCTTTCGTAGATTAAGCGGCTTTCTTACCATTTGGCGCGGTTTTTTAGCCGCCGACTGAGCCTTGATCGCCCTCCCGGTGGATATCAGACCATAATGGCCTGGTATAACTAAGACTAAAATGATCTCCGTTACATGCCTCCATCCGCATGGCCGCTAAAGTTATCAAGAAGCGCATCAAGCGGAAGCCGTGCCTCGCCGGTCCTCGCTACTGGGTGGCGGTTGGGACGCTTGCAGCCTATTCGGCGACTGGGGGCAGCAGAAATGCGCTCGCGCAAAACCGAACGGCACCCATGGACAAGGCGCACGGTACTCAGCTGCAAGCGCTCCCGGTACGGCGTTACGATGTAGCCCCAGGTCCGCTACGCGTCGTGTTGCAGGGTTTTGAGCGCGTTTCCGGCATCAAGGTCTCGGCGACAGACGACGGTGTCTTCACAATTCAATCACCCGGGGTTTCGGGTGTTTATACAACAGAGCAAGCGCTGAAAGTGCTGCTGGCGAATATCGGGCTGGACTATTCGTTCAATCCGGACGGATCGGCTGTGTTGAGCTTGAAACAAGCTACGAATACGATTGATGTCCAGGCGTCCGCGCCGGTTATATCGAGTTCGATGCCGAAATATCAGGGTCCGCTGATTGACACACCGCAGACGATCCGCGTTGTTCCACAAGAAGTTCTGGAGCAGCAAGGCGTGACCACTTTGCGCGATGCGCTGCGGAATGTGGCCGGCATCAGTTTGGCGGCAGGAGAAGGCGGCTCGCAAGGCGACAATTTGACCATCCGCGGATTTACGGCGCGGAACGACCTGTTCATCGATGGGATGCGCGACTTTGGCAGTTACTATCGCGACCCGTTCAACACGAATGAAGTAGAGGTGCTGCAGGGACCGTCTTCGGTTACGTTTGGGCGCGGATCCACGGGAGGCATCGTCAATCAGGCGAACAAGACGCCTGACTTGAACCGGTTTATCTCGTCCGATCTTGCCTTCGGAACGGATGCGACGCGGCGGGCAACGATCGATCTCAATATGCCGGTTCCCGCTCTCGGTTCCGGTGCGGCGTTTCGTCTGAACGTCATGGGTGATATTGGCGGGGTTGCGGGCCGTGACGTGACAGAGAACCGCCGCCTCGGTTTTGCGCCCTCACTGGCACTTGGGCTGGAGACACCTACCCGGCTGACATTCAGCTATTTCCATCAAAACGCAGACGATATTCCCGACTACGGCATACCGTGGATGTTCAACGGTCCGGCACCGGTTCCTCACAACAACTATTACGGCCTGGAGGATGGAAATTTCCTGCGGACGTACGACGATATCGGAACTATCAAGATCGAGCATGACTTCAACGAGAACGTCACGATCCGTGATCAGGCGCGCTACGCGCATTACGTTCGCGATGCACTCATTACGGAACCGCAGCTTCTTGGACTAACGCTTTCGACGCCGCTCGACGAAGCGACAGTAACGCGGCATGAGATTGGCGTAAACAGCGCTGAGACCTTTCTCGACAATCAACTGGATGTAATCGCTCATTTTGAAACCGGTTCGGTGCGGCATACATTGGTGGCGGGTGTGGAAGGAGGGCGGGAAACATCGGACCCTACGCGCCCGAATTTTACTGCGCCCCAGACGAGCTTGCTGAATCCGGATCCAAGCGACCAACTGAATCCCGAAGTGACGATTAGTTCTCAGGTTTCCGATAGCGCATTGAGCGCCGGCGTCTACGCCGTTGACACCGTCAGCATCGGCAAAAAGTGGGAGTTCACGGGAGGTCTGCGCTACGATCGCTTTGACAACACGTTTACGCAGGCGGTAGCCCCGGTCGCGCATTTTGAACGTGTGGACCAGAAACCTACCTGGCGCGCCGCAGCGGTTTACAAGCCGGTCTCGTTCGGCAGCTTGTATTTCGATGCCGGAACATCGTTCAATCCCTCAGCAGAGACTTTAGCGCTCAGCGCGGGCACTGCGAATTTACCGCCTGAGTCGAACAAGACGTATGAGTTCGGCAGTAAATGGTCGCTGCTGAAAAACCGCCTGAATGTGAACGGATCGTGGTTCCGCACAGAGAAGGAGAACGCTCGCGAAGCGAGCCCCACCAATTCCCTTTTGTATGTGCTTGCCGGGAAGCAACGGGTTAGTGGATTTGAGACGGATGTTCGGGGCCATCTGACGAGCCGGTGGGACATGCTGGCAAGTTATGCGTATTTGGATAGCCGAGTGGTGAGCTCGCAATTCTATCCTGGGGCGATCGGTTATCCGCTTGCCAACGTTCCGAAAAACACTTTTGCGTTTTGGAACAACTACCAAGCCCCGCACCATTTCGATTTTGGCTTAGGCACAAACTACGAATCGAGCCGCAACGCGAGTTCGACCGTGCCACTGGATCCGACCACCGGGTTAGTGAAGCAGGTGCCGGGTTACTGGGTATTTAACGCAATGGCGAGTCATCCGCTTGGAGAACATATCGATGTCCAGGTCAACGTTTATAACCTGGCGAACCGATATTACTACGACGAGCTGCACCCGGGCCACATTGTGCTTGGTCCGGGGCGCTCTGCACTTATCGACCTGAAATTCAAGTTTTAGTGGTTACAAGAGACACGACTTGTTACTAGCCATTCCCGAGGTATTGAATAGCGAGCAGGTGGCGCAAGCGCGCCGGCTGTTTGAAAACGCGCCGTGGGTAGACGGCCGGGTTACAGCGGGCCATCAGTCGGCGCGCACAAAGGACAACCTGCAGATTCCCGAGGACCATCCGGCTGCGCGGGAAGTGGGAGCGATGATCCTTGAAGCGTTGGGGCAGAATGCTCTTTTCATTTCGTCAGCGCTGCCGGAGCGGGTTTTTCCTCCGCTATTCAACTCATATACGGGTGGGCAGTCGTTCGGCACGCATGTCGATAATGCGATCCGGCCCGTCACCGGAACACCGCATCGCATCCGTACGGATCTATCGGCGACACTTTTCTTCACACATCCAGAAGAGTATGACGGGGGCGAGCTGATCGTCGAGGATACCTACGGAACCCACAGCGTGAAGCTGCCGGCCGGGCACATGATTTTATATCCCGCGACGAGCCTGCACCACGTGCGGCCGGTTACGCGGGGTGCGCGGATCTGCTCCTTCTTCTGGATTCAGAGCATAATTCGCGACGATTCCAAACGTACGCTGCTATTCGATCTGGATGTCGCGATTCAACGACTGAATCGCGACGTTCCAGATCATCCTACGGCTGTGCAGTTCACCGGTGTTTATCACAATCTTCTCCGGCAATGGGCCGAACTCCTTTGAGCGCCACCCGTGGCGGCGCGGAAAATTCGTGATCGGTTCAGATGCCGGCTCAATTGCGGAGATCTTCGTACCAGCCACGCAGTGCGACTCTTACTGCTGATGCGTGTACGCCTGGTTTATCGCCCTCGCAATTTTTTCCATCCCGGCGACGAGGCCGGGCGCAAACGCCTGCTGAATGCCCGCGGCGTATGAGGCGGCGTTTTCTCCCCCTAGAGTAATGCGCTGTGTGAGTCGAGTCCCGTAGCCGGGTAGGGCGCTGAATCGCCACACGAAGAATAGGATGGCTCGGTCTAACGAAAACTCAATCGTGTAAGACTCGATTGGCTGCACGTTCCGCAGGAGCCAATGTCGCGGCGGTTGCCCCGGCATTTCGGTCGTCCCGCACCCTCCGGTCTCAAACGGTCCGTCCAGCCGGAACTGAGCGGGAGGGTCGTCCCAATTGGCTATATCAGCCATATACGCCCAAGCGAACTCCAACGAGGCCACCGTGTCTACCGAATGCTCGGTTTGCCAGATAACGTCGTTCATGGATCACTCCGGAGTATCATCTTCGAGGTCGCCGCTGACACGGCGATATGCATTACTGCTGCACCTACTCCTTTACGCTTCCATCCGATAGCCGCTCAAAAAAAGAGTCTGCTTTCCCTGGTCACTCATCCCTACTTCGAACTATATGAGCGCTAACGAAACGGTAGCAGCACTGGAGACACGCGGATCATACGGAGAAGACGCTGGCATCCAGCGACTCCTTTAGCAACCCCGAGGAGATATAGGCATGAAGCCCGAACGGAAGTGGGCAGTTCTCAGATCTCTGCTCGCGATAATTTGTACGATTGCGGTCATACCAGGCGACACTCTGGCGTTTGGCTATGTGCCTGGGCAATCGACAGCGCAGCGTTCATCACAGACCGCGCCGGCGGCAAAGATTCCGGCTGACCAACTGGATTCTCTGGTAGCGCCAATCGCCCTACATCCCGATCCATTGTTGGCCCAAATCCTGGCCGCCTCGACCTACCCTCTCGAAATCATCCTGCTCCAGCAATGGCTGGACAAAAACAAGACGCT
This sequence comes from Bryobacteraceae bacterium, assembly GCA_036269815.1. Taxonomy (GTDB): domain Bacteria; phylum Acidobacteriota; class Terriglobia; order Bryobacterales; family Bryobacteraceae; genus Bog-105. The sequence goes on along the minus strand of DATBDT010000067.1, from coordinate 23,788 downwards.
GAAAGATAAAGAACTCGCAGATGCCGTGGCGAAACAATCCTGGGACGCGAGCGTGCAAGCTCTCGCTCCTCTGCCGCAAATAGTGACGCTGCTGGCAGATAACATTCAGTGGACCACGGATCTGGGCAATGCTTTTCTGGCACAGCAAAACGACGTTATGGATGCCGTGCAACGGATGCGCAAGAAGGCGCAGGATAAGGGCAATCTTAAGTCAAACGAACAGCAGAAAGTAGAAACAACCGTCGTCGAAAGTAAAAGCGTTATCGTGATCGAGCCGACAAGTACTCAGGTCGTGTACGTACCTTCGTACAATCCCACGGTGGTATACGGAGCTCCGTACTATCCGTATCCTCCGCTTTACTATCCTTCCTGGCCCTACTACGTTACCGGTGCTGCAATTTCGTTCGGCTTCGGCATAATGATGGGCGCGTTCTGGTCCGGCGGTTGGGGCTGGGGTTGCGGATGGGGCGGCAATAACGTCTATATCAACAACAACAATAATTTCAATCGGAATAACAACGTCGGTCGCGGCGGCGTCGGAGGCGTTGGGGGAGTTGGTGGTGTAGGTGGAGTCGGAGGCGTAGGCGGAGTTGGTGGCGTTGGGGGCGCCGGTGGAGTCGGCGGAGCGGGCGGTGTTGGAGGCGTTGGAGGTGTCGGTGGTCCTGGTGGCGTTGGCGGTGTGGGTGGTAGAAACGGCGCTTCCACTCTGCCAGCCGGCGGCAGCGGCCGAAGCAACTGGGCGCACAATCCGCAGCATCGCGGCGGCGCGCCATATCGGGACCGGGCTACGGCGGACAGATTTGGAGGCAATGCGCGTGGCGATTCGCTGGCCCAACGGCAGTCAGTCGCGCGTCAACAAATAGCCCGAAACGGCGGGAACGTGACGAGCAACCCTGGTTCGGGCAACCGTGGTGGCGGCGTTGGAAACCGGGGCGGCACTGGAAATCGCGCTAGTGGTTCTGGTCGCAGCGGCGGAGGGGCAGGCGGAGCCGATCGCATCGGCAACCGGGATCTCTCGCGTAGTGCCGGGGGAAATCGCGATGCGTTCGGAGGAGGATCGAAGGGTTACAGCGGATCGCGGGCGCGTAGCAGCAGCAGCCGCGGGTCCTCCAGCCTTGGATCTCGCGGCGGAGGAGGCAGCCGTGGCGGCGGAGGCGGGCGGCGCAGGTAAACGAGAGAGGAATGCGGAAATGAGATCTAAACACAGCAATATCTACGCACGAACTTGCATTTTGTGTGCGGTCGCGTGGCCCTGGCTGTCTTCATCGGCACTGGTTGCCGCGCCGACATCTGGCGCTAAAACAGTTCCGACTGCTGCGACGTCTTCTTCCCGAGCAGCTCGGCTCTTTGACACTCCGCAGCAGGCGGCGGATGCGTTGGTTGCAGCGGCCGAAAATTTTGATCAGACTGCATTGCTGCAAATCTTCGGTCCGGATGGGGACGCCGTTATATTTACCGGCGAACTCGCGCAAGACCGAAAACATGCTGCCGATTTTGCGGCCGAGGCCCACGAGAAAAAAACCGTTTCGCTAGACCCCAAGACTGGCAATCGGGCATTTGTCCTGGTGGGGAACGAAGATTGGCCCTTTCCTGTTCCCGTGGTGAAGACGGGCGGCAAATGGCATTTCGATGCGAACGCAGGGCGGCAGGAGCTTCTATACCGCCGGGTTGGAGCGAACGAGCTGGACGCTATCGAAGTTTGCCGCGGATACGTGGAGGCGCAGGACGAATATGCCACCCGGCAGCGTGATCTTTACGACGTGAGCCAATACGCGCAGCGCATTATTGCCACTCCGGGTAAAGAGGATGGGTTAGCATGGCAGAACTCTGACGGGACCTGGGGTGGTCCGGTGGGCGAGAACATTGCCAAAGCCATTGAACAGGGCTACACCAGCAGCTCGGAGCCGTATCATGGATATCTTTTTAAGATCCTCAAGGGCCAAGGGCCGGCAGCGCCGCTCGGCGAAATAGAGTATGTGGTGAAAGGTATCATGATCGGCGGCTTTGCACTGGTAGCCGTCCCAGCCGAGTATGACGTCACCGGGGTAAGAACTTTTATCGTCAGTCAGGATGGCGTCGTCTACGAGAAGGATTTGGGACCGAATACGTTCGACGAATTCAAAAAGATGGAACGCTTCAACCCGGACAACTCCTGGACGCCTGTTACCGATACCGGTGAATAGAAGCGCTTCGTTCCGCGTCATCTATTGCGGCGCGTTCTTCGCTTACTAGCAACACACTCCCGATACGGAGTTGCTATGTTATTCAACAACCCCTGTCGACTAGGAGAAGAATGCGAATCAGCTTGCGTAAGGCTGGTGTGTGCGTCCTGATGGTGATGGCTGTGAGTCTGGCCGAGCCCGTGCTGCTCCGGGCACAGAATTATGTGCACCATTCGGAACCCAAACTGTTCTCCTATGACGAACTCGTCCAGCTCAGTTTGGATCAGCCGTTGAGTCCTGAACTGGTGGAGAAGCTGCGGCTCGTCACCACCACACCTTTCATCAATAACGAAGCTTATTTTGACGGTGCAAAGCCGCTGCCACGCGAAGTCGAGGGGCTTGGACCTTCCGTGCGCGTGGCGTTCTGGAACATTGAGAGGGGACTGGAAATCGATAACATCCTTTTGTTCATCACGGACAAAGACGCATTCATGGCGAAGGTGAAAGAGGAGCGGGAGAAAGCCAAAGCGAGCGGTAAAAACGTCCGGGACGTGGAACTTGAAAAGGTTTCACAGGAAATCGAAACCTTGAAAGCTGCGGACGTGTGGATCCTGAACGAGGTGGATTGGGGTATGAAGCGCACGGGGTACCGCGAGATCATCCGCGAGTTGGGAAAAGCCCTGAATATGAACTGGGCGTATGGCGTGGAGTTCCTGGAAATTGATCCCAAGCAGCTCGGGACGGACCAGTTCAATGAGGGCGAAGATAAAGCATCCCAGGAACAACTCGTCGCAGAGTTCAGCGTCGATAAGGACCGGCTGAGGGCGCTCCACGGGAGTGCGGTGCTGTCACGATATCCCATACGCAGCGTGCGTATAGTTCCCTTCACGGTTGGGTATGACTGGTTCAAAGAGACCAAGCTCCGGCCGCTCGAAAAAGGCAAACGGCAAGCGTCGAAATTAGTTGGAGAGGACATGATGCGTGAAGTGCGGCGCGGCCAGCGGATGACCTTGTATGTCGATCTGGACATGCCCGAAGCGCCGGCGCAACGCGTCACTATTGCCGCAACCCATCTTGAGAACCGGACCAGGCCAAAGACCCGTCGCAAACAATTACAGGAATTGCTGAAGGAAGTACGGGACGTGCCGAATCCGGTGATTATAGCTGGGGACATGAACACTAGCGGGTCAGATTCGACGCCGACTAGCGCGGAGAACATGCTATATAAGCGCTACGGAGACTTGGATTTCTGGGCCACAAAAGGTATTCAGCTGACCGGGGTAGGCCTAATATACACGGGCGCCAAGACGGTTCGAAACGTCGCTGGCTTTGAATACCGTGTGGATCCTACGTCCGCTAATATCCCCGGCGCATCACCCAACTTGGAGCGCGGCTTCTTCAGCACTCTGGAGAAGTTTCGATTTGCCGATGGAAAGGCCATCGACTTTCGAGGCGTGGAGACGCGCACTACTAATGGAACCGCTGGGACGCTGGCAGATTCGAATCAGAGGCAGAGCAAGGGATTCACGCCCACGTATGTAACCGAGCTCATTTGGGGGAATGTTGGAGTCGCCAGATTCAAGCTCGATTGGATTTTTGTTAAGGATAATGTTAAAGAACCCCGCGATACAAACGGGTCATACCTGTTTGCACCGCACTTTCCGCGAACTCTGGCCGATCTAAACAATTGTTTGCCGGAGCCGATTTCGGACCACAGTCCGATGACGGTAGATCTGCCGTTCCGTGAACCCACAGGATTGAGTGCCAAGGCTGAAACGAGCAAGTAACGAGAACTGTTGCACAACACACCTAACGGCAAACGATCAGGATTTCCGCCGCGTGAAGACCATGCCGCTCCAAACGTCACTTACCGAGCAGATTTTGTAATCCACCAAGCCGAGGTCGATTCCAGTTTCGCGGATCAAGGCGCCAGAAACGCCCGCGTATCCGGGTGCTCCCTTCTTGCGCCAGAGAATCCATAGACGGGTTTTGGACGCAAGTTTCCGGACTGCAGATAATTTGGCGCGCGCACTATCGATGTCATGAACGAAGCAAAGCGTAACCTTGCCGTCTTCTTCTTCGGAGAATTGAACGTTGGGAGGTAGGCCGCCAAGTGCGGTGGCAATGTCGCGCGGCGGGTCGATCAGCGTAACCGTCGTGCCTTCCGCGATTCCTAACTTTTGCGCCGCGGTCCGGTTTCCAAAGCGCTCCATCATGGGTATCGGACGTACCGGATGCTGGACCTCCTTTGCGGATTTAGCCGCGGCGGCGGCTGCAGCCCGGCTGCAAAAAACGGCATCAGGAAACAATGCACGAATACGATCAACTTTGTCCGGCTTCCCCTCACAAAACACGACGGGAATATGGCGCGTTTTTGGCGACTGCCTGAGAGCGACAGCAACTTCGCGCCCATGAGCGGGCAACCGCGAAAGGTCTATGACAAAAACCGATGGCGGCTTCCGGCGGCAACTCTGTAGGACCGGGGTACCGAAGCGCTCGTCGTATTCCACGGTAAAGCCAGCTTCGCGCAGAGAGGATAAGAGAGGAACTGCCTCCTCAGCGTTCCAATGGATCACTCGGACGGCGCGCATTTTTTGACGAGAGTAGCCCGCGTATGCGAGTAAGTCAATCGCTACCGCGGGAGAACCAGGTCGATTCGTGTTAAGTAACTCGCTCCAGATATCGCGATTGTCCCCCGAGAATCGGACAAATTTTCGGCTCGGAGTCATACTAGGAAAACTAGGGATTCACCTCATCAATGCAAATTTCCAGCGCCGCAACCGCTTTGCCGCCACACTACTACCCTCAAAAGGTTCTGATTGAAGCTTTCCGAAAACAATGGGGAGGACGCCTGGAGCGGTTTAGCGTCCTCGAACGCCTGCACGCCGCAACTCAGGTAGACGGCCGCTATCTGGCGCTGCCTCTCGAAAAATACCCGTTTCGCACCTGGGGCGAGGCGAACAATTTCTGGATCGACTCGACGCTCGAACTTGGAGAGCAATCGGTCTGCCGGGCTTTGCAGCAGTCGGGAGTCGATCGGGATGCCATCGGGGCTTTCTTTTTTGTATCGATTACCGGGGTCTGCAGCCCTTCGATTGAAGCACGCCTAATCAATCGGATGGGTTTGAGCCGGCGGATGAAGCGAATGCCTATCTTTGGACTCGGCTGCGTGGCCGGAGCTGCAGGCATTGCGCGAGCAGCAGACTATGTGCGCGCCTTTCCGGATCAAGCGGCGTTGCTGCTATCCGTCGAACTGTGCTCACTGACAGTTCAGCCGGACGACCTCTCGGCGGCCAACCTGATCAGTTCGGGGCTGTTTGGAGACGGGGCGGCGGCGGTAGTAGTGGCGGGGGCGGAGTGCCCGGCCGCATCGGGGCCGCGAATCGTCGCGACTCGATCAACCTTTTACCCGGAAACCGAATATGTCATGGGTTGGGACATTTCGGAAAAGGGTTTTCGGATCGTCCTGTCGCGAGATGTGCCCGACGTGGTGCTGAAAAATCTAGGCCGGGATGCCGATGAGTTTCTAGATGAGCACGGCTTGCGGCGCGAAGATATCGAGACGTGGGTGATTCACACCGGAGGCCCGAAGGTGTTAGAAGCGACCGAGGCGGCACTGGACTTGCCCAAAGACGCGTTGAAGGTCTCCTGGGAGTGTTTGCGCAAGACCGGCAACTTATCATCCGCATCGGTTCTATTCGTGCTGGAGCAGGTCTTACGTACAAAGAAACCGGAACCGGGGTCATGGGGAATCCTCGCGGCGATGGGCCCCGGATTTTGCTCCGAATTAGTTTTGCTTCAATGGTGAAGTACCCGACCTATCGGTTGGTGCGTCTAAAGTGCTGTTGCGCAAGTTGGGAATCTTCTTCGTATTGGCTTTGTTCGCCTGGGTAGTGTGGGCGCAGTATCCGAATCCGAGCCCACCACCACAGAGCGGACCACCCGTGGGCTATCCGCCCGGCGGCTACCCGCCGGGAAGGCGTCCTCAACAGCCGACTTCCGGGGACGAGCAGACGCCGCCTGCGCGCGATCAAAAAAAGGGCAAAAAGAAGAAAGGCAAAGAAAAGGACGAGCGGCCCATCATTTCAGCCGAGGGAAAAACGCTGTCTAACGATGGGAAGAAACTGGTCGTAAAGGTTCCCGACGGGCGCACTTTGACCATGGCAATCGACCAGGACACGAAGTGGACCCAAAACGGGGCGAATCTCGATCTCAACAAAGTAGTGCCGCGAAGCACGGTGCGCGTGGATGCGGCTGAGGAAGACAACTTCGACCTGACCGTGACGCACGTCGAACTCTTGAAGGATGCGCCAGCGCAGACGGCTCCAGCAGCGGCTGCCGCGAGCGGTGGATCGGGTTCGGCTTCGGGCACACAAACCGCTGACTCCGGCCAACCGGCAAATAACGACGACGATTTGCTGACACGGCCGACGATCCTGCACGGCCCGGATGATCCGAACCGCCCCGTGCTGCATCACGGGAAGCCAGCATCGCCGCCGAAATCGGACGATGCAGATATTGAAAACAGCGAAGCGCCACCTCCAAAGCGCCCCGCCGCCAAGGCTCATCCGGTGGACGTTGCCAGCAAAGAATCCGGGGACATGGACTTTACCATTGACGCGGATTCCAGCCAGACGCCGAAGCGTTCTCTCGGATCGGAACTGCTGAACCAGACGATGGAATGGACTGCGAACTTCATGCACGGTTTACCGAATTTTGTCTGCCAGCAGAACACGACCCGCTACATGCAGCAGAGCAGGTCGGACGATTGGCAGCCCCAGGATGTCATATCCGCGCAAGTCATCTTTGAAGACGGTCAGGATAAATACCGCAACATCAGTTTGAACGGGAAGAAAACGAGCAAGGACATGATGGAGCTGGGCGGCCAGACCTCAACCGGAGAGTTTGGCAGCGTGCTGATCAGCCTGTTCGACCCGCGGCGCGATACCGAATTCACCTATGCGCGCGCCGCAACGATTGGCGACACGCCCGTCGTGATCTACGATTTCAAAGTTGCGCTGTCCAGGTCGGACTGGCATATCATTGTCGGCGGGCAGTTGCTGGAGCCTACGTACAGTGGAAGAATCTGGGTGGATAAGAGAACCGGAGAGATCCGCCGCGTCGAGCAACAGGCAGACAACATTCCCAAAGATTTCCCGAACGACACGGTGGAGATGGCGGTCGATTACGAAGAAGTCAGCCTGGGAACACCGACGAAGTATCTTGTCCCGGTGCACGCGGAGAACATCAGCTGCCAGCGAGGCACGCAGTTCTGCGGCAAGAACGTGATCGAGTTCCGCAACTATCATCGTTACGCCGGTGAGAGCAGCATCACCTTTGGTCCGAACTAAGAACCGCGTTTAAAGAGCCACGCGCAAAGCTAAGGGCGCGCGAGCCACTTCTGGTATTCGCGCGTATGGCGTGATTCGAGCGAAACCTCCTGACCGGCAATGAACATGCGTTTGATGCTGGTGCCGGCTTCCATCGGATCGCCATCGGTGAGAATGACGTCGGCAATTTTGCCTTTCTCGATGGAGCCGATCTGGTCCCTGGCGCCCAGGACTTCGGCGCTGTTGATGGTGATCGCCTTCAGGGCTTCATCATGCGGCAGACCGAACGCAACCGCCTGCGCGGCTTCGAACGGCACGTTGCGCGCAAACTGCACATCGAAAGTGCCGAAGCAGATCTTGACGCCAGCTTTATAGAACTCGGTCGCAAGGCTGTATCGCGAATCGTAGGGGTCGTCGTCGTGAACCGGCAAGGCGAAGCTCGCACCCAGCACGACAGGAATGTTTTTCTCTTTGAGCAACGACCCGGTTGAGCCGATCTCGACCGGACCTGCCAGGATCATCTTGATCCTTTCTTCACCGGCGAACTGAACTGCTTCTTTGATAGTTGGCTCCCTGGCGGCGCGAATAAACAACGGCAGTCTGCCTTCGAGTACCGGGATCATGGCGTCCAGGCGCAGATCACGCTGGAAGCCCGGCGGATTCGCGGTTTTTGCGATTTGATAGTGGCGAGCCTGCTCGAAAAATTCGTGCAGCTCGCGAATCTGCTGCTTGTGCTCTTTCTCCTGATCGGCATAGGTACGCCCCTGCGTACCGAAAAAAGCGGCCATCTGGGGCGAAATCGTTTCGTTTTCGGGAAACAGCAGATCCATGACTGTTGCGGGCTTGACGGCCATCTCTTCCCACGTCCAGCCATTCATGTGCATGAGCGCGCCTTGGCCGGTGATCATAGGAGTGCCGCCGCGTTGATTTCGCTCACCGCTGCCGGGAAGGCTTACCACGGTAGTGACGCCTGCGGCCCGGGTGACTTCGATGTGCTCGCTTGATGGATTGAACGCCTGCTCGGCGCGAAGCTCCGGGTTGAAGAGACCAATCTCGTCGAGGTCAACGGTATCGCGCAGCGACCCGATTTCTTCTAAACCAACGTTGGTCGCCGCATTGATTAAGCCGGGGTAAAGATGAAGGCCGTGGCCATCGATGATGCGCGAGCCATCGCGCGCGGCAATTTCGGATCCGACCTCGGCAATCTTGCCATCCACGATCAGCACGGACCCATTGGCGATGTCGGGCGCGGTTACGGGATGAACAGTGACGTTTCGAATCAGAATGGAATCGGCGGCAAGAGGGACTGCCGATATTGCGAGGAGCAGAAGAGCGGGGAGGCGCATTACCGAGCCTCCTGAGCCGCGGGTTTTTTAGCTTGTTCGGATTTTGGCTCCGCTGGCGGCTTCGGTTTGGCGGCTTCGTTTTCTTTGTCGAGCAGAGTTTTCTTTCGTTTCGCAAAATCGGCGCGCGCGGCAAGATCTTTTTCCCGGTCGAAGTATTCGTGACCGTCGATCCAAACCTTCAGTACCTTCGAAAAGTTCGAAAGAGGATGCTGATCGAACAGCACCAGATCGGCTGACTTGCCGACCTCGATCGAGCCGACTTTGTCATCGATGCCAAGCTGCTTTGCCGGGTTGATGGTCACCATGGCTAGCGCTTCCGTTTCGCTCATCCCGCCGTAGCGCATCGTTTTGGCTGCTTCCAGGTTCAAGTGCCGCTGCAGTTCATCCGAATCCGAGTTGACGGACACAAGCACGCCCTTACGCGTCATCAGAGCAGCGTTATACGGCGTCGCATCGAAAGCTTCGATTTTGTAGGCCCACCAGTCGCTGAAGGTGGAAGCTCCGGCTCCGTGTGCAGCAATTTCTTTCGCCACTTTGTAGCCTTCGAGGACATGTTGAAGGGTTCGGATTTTGAATCCCATTTCATCGGCAACGCGGATGAGCATCAGAATCTCGTCAGCCCGATAGCAGTGCGCGTGAACATAGCGCTGACCGTTCAGGACTTCGACCAGCGGCTCGAGGCGCAGATCTTTGCGCGGTGGAATGGGATTGTCGCCGCGCGCAACGCGATCGTTATAGCGCTTCCATTCCGTCTGATAGTTTTTGGCTTCGACGAAACTTTGGCGGATGACGTCTTCGACTCCAAGGCGAGTGCCCGGAAAACGCCGCTCCATTGAAGATTGGGTGAAGAAGTCGCCGGGGTAGCCCTGCCGCTTCGGGTTTTCGCCGAGGGCAAACTTGATGCCGGGCTTGGCACCCTCGAATAGCATTTGGTTGGCGGTTTTGCCCCAACGAAGCTTGATCACAACGGTCTGACCGCCAATGGCGTTCGCGCTTCCGTGCAGGACGTTGGAGACCGTGAGGCCACCCGCAAGAGCGCGGTAGATGTTGATGTCCTGAGGATCGATGACATCTTTGATGTTGACCATGGAAGAATCGGAAACCGATCCTTCGTTCACGCTGCCTTCGACCGCAGTGTGAGAATGGCAATCGATGATGCCGGGCATCAAGTACTTGCCCGTGGCATCGACGATAACTGCACCGGCAGACGCGTGCAAATCCGTGCCGACAGCGGCAACTTTGCCGTCCTCCAGCAGAACGCTGCCGTTGTTAACAGTTCCTTTCGTCACGGTCAAGACAGTGGCGTTTCGAATGAGAATGGTTTCTGCGTTCAGCGCGGTTGAGGTGATGAGGAGAATTGCCGAAACGGTAACAGTGCCGCGCATTAGCGTGCGTCTCCATCCGCAACAGTCTGGCTTTCACCAGCCGCGCCTGCCATAGCTGGTTTCGCTTCGCTTCCGCCGGCGCTAGGACGAGCGGCTGGTTTCTGAAGCTCCTCCGGCGGGCGGAATTCTTTGCCATCGACGAAAACATATTCGATGTTCGACTTCTCATCGAAGATGTCGCCCTTCGACACGATGATGTTGGCGATCTTACCCTTGTCAATGCTGCCCAGCCGGTCGGCGAGCCCGTAGAGTTCCGCGACGCTGAGGGTGAGCGCGCGGACTGCTTGAGCAGGCGGCAGACCGGCATCAATGGCCTTCTTCACGGCGCTCTTCAACTCGGGCGCAGTAGCAATGCCGTCTGAAAAGAAGGCAAATTTCACACCCGCCTTCGCCAGCAGAGCAGGAATGGAAGGAGCCTGGTCACGCATACGCAGATCCCGATAGTTCGGCACTACGGTGGGGTCGCCATCTTTGGGTTTAACGGGCCATTTGAGGCTCAACAAAAGCGGGGCATTGGCCTGCTTTAGCTGATCAATGCGGAGATAAGCTTCGTGTAAGCCATACAGAGCGAATGGCACACCAAGCTCGGAGCCGAAGGCCAGCATGCGATCAATCTGCTGCACTTCATCGGCCGGCAGCAACAGCCGTGGCGATCCCGCGAGTCCTTCCAGATCGTGATCGTACTCGGGCCGGGGCGTTCCTACCGGCCGCTGTTTGTAGATCTGCTGCGCCTGTTTGTAGTGATTGAGATCGAGGTATAACTGGCGGACATACGCGATATCCCCCATCAAGGAACCTGGAAATCCAGCGCGGAAGCCGGCCGTGCGAAGAACAATCTGCTGCCCCACGGGTTGAGCGATGACCATGGCACGCCCGCGCTCACCGGCGAGGCTGATCATCGCTCCGAGGCCTTCCACAATGCCGCGATTGGGAAAAGATGCGGCGCTGGTATAGCCGGCTGCACGGGCCATCTCCAACCGAGTGTCGGCGGGACTGAGCAGATCGGCCGCGCGTTCGAAGGCGTAAGTCTGCGGACGGTCTTCCGGACCACGAGAGCGAGGGGTGGGCGTGGCAGGCTGTGCGACGGGCGCTGCGGGTTGATTGGCGGGGGTTCCCGCGGCCCCGCCGGGCCGTTGCGGTGGCGGTGGTGCGGCGGCGGCAATACCCCACGTACTGAGCCCATCCATAAAGCCTGGATAGACCGTCAATCCTTTTCCCTGGATGACCCAGGCGTCCGCTGGAGCGGCGAGCCCGGGTCCGATGTCTTCGATCAGTCCGTCGCGCAGAATCACGCTAGCGCTGGCCAAGTCGGCGCCTGAACCCGTTATCACGTGTGCACCCTCAATAAAAACGGCCCCTGGACTTGCGGCCGGTGACAATGGCGCCGCGAGCGCGAGAAACACACCTGCGAAGACTTTTCTCATAAAATCTTGATTTTCAGAATTGTAGCGGTTATCAAATGAGGAATTCAGCTTGTTACGGGCCGGATCGCCGCCGCGAAAATTTACAGCAAGACAAGAAAACTTATTGCCAAAGCGCAATGAGGCTGGCTTCGCGGGTATATAATCGCGGTTTGTAATCAGTTCGCAAACGACACCTCGTCGCTCTTCTATGGCACAACTGTTTCGACCAAGTTCGAATACGATCGCAAAGGTCGGCATCGTGGCAGCGCTTCTGCTGATCGCCTCGACTTTTTCGGTCGCCTACATCATTGACCGGGGGCCTTGGATTACGTCGGTCCGGGTGGCTCCCGAGCAGCCGATTGAGTTCAGTCACAAACACCATGTGAAGGACGACGGCATCGACTGCCGCTACTGTCACACCAGCGTCGAAACCTCGGGCTATGCAGGAATTCCGCCGACTGAAACGTGTATGACGTGCCATTCACAAATCTGGTCGAACGCGACTGTGACGGCACCCATACGGGAGAGCTGGGCCAGCGGCAAGTCAATCGAATGGACGCGCGTGCACGATCTCCCGGATTTCGTCTACTTTAATCACAGTATTCACATCAACAAGGGCATCGGTTGCTCCACTTGCCACGGGCAGGTGAACGAGATGTCACTCACTTATAAAGTCAACACTTTGAACATGAATTGGTGCCTCAACTGCCATAGAGAGCCCGAACGTTTTATCCGGCCAAAGTCTGAGGTTTTCAACATCGACTATCAATACCCGCCCGATCAGATGGAATTGGGAAAGAAGCTGGTAGCCGAGTATCACGTTCACAGCTTGACCGATTGCGTAACTTGCCACCGATGAAAGATTCCGTGAACCACAACTCTCCGTTCATTCCGATAGAGTCGCTGCTTGAGCCGCCCCGGAAGCGGGTTACCGACCTGCAAGAGCTCCGCGAGAAGCTGGCGTCAGGCAATGGGCCGCAGTTTTGGCGCACGCTTGAAGAAGCAGCCGAAAGTGAAGAGCTGCATGAGTACATCGAGCAGGAGTTCCCTGGACTTTCGGGACAGATTCCGCAGGGAGTGGACCGGCGCTCGCTTTTGAAGGTGATGGGCGCGTCTTTGGCTTTGGCCGGCGCCGCGGCATGCACCAAGCAGCCGAAAGAACTGATTGTGCCGTACGTACGGCAACCGGAAAATATCATTCCGGGCATGCCGCTTTTTTATGCAACAGCAATGCCGCTGCACGGCTATGCGCGCGGCCTTCTGGTGGAAAGCCATCTGAACCGGCCGACCAAGGTCGAGGGAAATCCGGACCACCCCGCCAGCCTTGGGTCGACGGGTATCTTCGAGCAGGGTTCGATTTTGAATCTGTACGACCCGGACCGGTCACAAACCGTGCTGCGCGAAGGCCGCATCAGCACCTATTCCGAGTTCACCGGGCTATTCAGCACGGCTGCGCAAGGTATCACCGAACGGAAGGGCGAAGGGTTGGCCATTTTGACAGGCGTCACCACTTCGCCGACGCTAATTTCGCAGATGCAGGCGCTGTCTACTTCCAATCCGGCTGTCAAATGGTATGTTCACGAGCCGTCGGTGAACCCGGCAATGGCCAGCGCGGCACGGAAGATCGCCGGCAAAAATGCATTTGTCTCCTACGATCTGTCGAAAGCGGACGTGATCGTCAGCCTGGATGCGGATTTCCTGACCAATGGTCCAGCGAGCGTCGTTTATTCAAAGCAATTTTCGGCCCGCCGCGCGGTGGAGGGCGGGAATAAGCGGAACCGGTACTACGCGATCGAGTGTACGCAGACGGTCGGCGGATCGATTGCGGACCACCGCTTCCCCGTAAAGAGTTCACAAATCGCAGTTGTTGCCTACCAATTGGCGAAGGCGCTCGGGGTTAACGCTCCTGACGCGCCGGGCGCCGCAGCGCCTTCCTGGTTGAACGCCGTGGTGCAGGACCTTCAAGGCGCTAAAGGACGTTCGGTGGTAATTCCGGGCGAGTTTCAACCGGAAAGCGTACATCTGGCAGCACATGCAATCAATGCGGCGCTGGGCAACATCGGACAGACGGTCATTTTGTATGAGGGTGTTGAGCCGGAAGGCACGCATTCCACTGAAGAACTGGTCAGCGACTTGAACAACGGCCATGTGGAGACGCTGATAATTCTCGGCCCGAATCCCGTATACAGTGCTGCTTCGACGCTGAACTTCAAGGACGCCATCCGCAAAGCGCGACTAGTGGTCCGTCTGGGCCAGATGTTTGACGAGACATCACTTTTCAGCCACTGGCATATCCCGGAAGCTCACTATTTGGAGACGTGGTCCGATTCACGCGCTTTCGATGGAACGATCACGATCCAGCAGCCGCTTATCGAGCCTTTGTACGGGGGCAAATCGGCGCATGAAATTCTCTCGATCCTGATAGGCAAACCGGACCAGACTTCGCATGACGCGGTGAAGAGCTATTGGCAGACGCAGTATAAGGCGGCGGATTTCCAGACCTTCTGGCAGCGCTCACTTCACGACGGCTGGGTCAATGTGCCAAAGTCCGGCATTTTGAATCCGAGCGGATCGATTGCGCTTCCCGTTCTGCCTGCTGCCGATGCAAATGCAGTAGAAATTGTGTTTCGTCCTGATCCGACGATTGGGGACGGCACCTGGTCGAACAACGGATGGCTGCAGGAACTTCCGAAGCCGCAGACGAAGATGACCTGGGACAACGTGGTGCTAGTCAGTCCAAAGGATGCACAGGCGCAGCACATTGCCGGGGCTGATTTGGTTGAGGTGACGGTAGATGGCAGAACGATTAAGGGACCGGCCTGGATTGCTCCGGGACTTCCCGAAGGTTCGTTTACTATCACCTTCGGTTACGGCCGCAGCGGATCGGGACGCGTGGGCAACGAGATTGGCTATAACGCGTACTCTATTCAGAATGCGGCGATGCCGTACGTCACGACGGGAACAGCCAAGGGCACTGGAGTTCACTACCGAATTGCGAACACGCAAGAGACGCAAACAATGGCCGGTCGCGCACCAGTTCGCGCCGCCGACATAGCCGAGTTCAGCGAACATCCGAACTTCCCCACGAACGAGGAAGAGTTCAAACCTTTGACGCAGGAAGAAAACGAATACAAGCCGTGGCCCTATACCGGCTACAAATGGGGCATGACGATCGACCTGAACGTCTGCACCGGCTGTAGCGCCTGCATCATTGCCTGCCAGTCGGAAAACAACATCGCTGTGGTGGGTAAAGACCAGGTGGCGCGCGGGCGGCACATGCATTGGATCCGCGTAGATCGCTACTATCACGGGAATCTGGACAATCCGGAGGTCTACAATCAGCCCATTCCGTGCATGCACTGTGAGCAGGCGCCATGCGAAGTCGTTTGTCCCGTGGCAGCAACCGTCCACAGCAACGAAGGCATTAACGAGATGGTGTACAACCGCTGTGTCGGTACGCGCTACTGCTCGAACAACTGCCCGTACAAAGTACGCCGCTTCAATTTCTATCTGTTTTCCGACTGGAACACGCAGAGCCTTTACGGCATGCGCAACCCGGACGTCACGGTACGCAGCCGCGGCGTAATGGAGAAGTGCTCGTATTGCATCCAGCGCATTCAGGAAAACAAAATCAAGACTGAGAAGGAAGGCCGCACCATTCGCGACGGCGAAGTGCTGACAGCCTGCCAGCAGGTTTGCCCCACGAACGCGATTACATTCGGCAATCTGAACGACAAGAAAAGCAAGGTGGCACAACTGCAGGCCCTGCAAAGGAACTACAACCTGCTGGACGACTTGAACACGCGTCCGCGGACAACATATTTAGGCTACGTAAGAAATCCCAACGAGGCGCTGAAAGGTTAACGGCGTGGCGAACACAGAAAACTATATCCCAACAGTTGAAGTAGTAGATCCGGGGCCGGACCGGATACTGGGTCCGGGCCACGATTATGAGACGGTCACCAAGCGTATTGCCGGTGTAGCGTATCAACCGTTCAAAAACTCTCCTAAGAAGTGGTTGGTTGGGGCGTTCATTTCTTTCGTCTTCGTCAACATCTTCATGGTCGCCGTGTCGTATTTGTTTCTACGCGGGGTCGGCATCTGGGGTATCAACATTCCGGTTGCGTGGGGATTTGCCATCATCAACTTCGTCTGGTGGATCGGTATCGGCCACGCGGGAACGCTGATTTCGGCAATTTTGTTTCTGTTGAAGCAGGATTGGCGGCAATCGATCAGCCGGTTTTCGGAAGCGATGACGCTGTTTGCGGTCGCTTGCGCAGGCATGTTCCCGATTCTGCACCTGGGACGCCCCTGGCTCGCGTACTGGCTGATTCCCTACCCGAATTCGATGTGGTTGTGGCCGCAGCCGCGCAGCCCTCTCGAGTGGGACGTATTCGCGGTCTCGACTTACGCGACAACGTCCGTCGTGTTCTGGTATGTGGGCTTAATTCCGGATCTTGCGGCTATGCGCGACGCCGCACCTCATCTGTGGCAGAAAAGAGCATACGCAATCCTGGCGCTCGGGTGGCGTAACTCGGCGATTCACTGGCACCGATACCAGAAGGCGTATCTGCTTCTGGCCGGCCTGGCTACGCCCCTGGTGCTTTCTGTGCATACGATCGTGTCGTTCGACTTCGCAATCGCTCAGTTGCCTGGCTGGCATACGACGATCTTTCCGCCTTACTTCGTCGCCGGCGCCGTTTATTCGGGATTCGCCATGGTGCTGACGCTGATGATCCCGCTGCGCAGGTGGTACAACATGAAGGACCTGGTCACGCTGCGGCACATTGACGCCGCTTCGAAGCTGATGCTGGGCGTGGGACTGATTGTCGCCTACGGCTACGGCATGGAAGCGTTCTTCTCCTGGTACAGCGGCGATAAATACGAGAGCTTCATGTACTGGAACCGGATCACGGGACCCTACGGATGGAGTTATGCGATGTTGATCTCGTGCAACATTGTCATCCCGCAGGCTCTCTGGTTTGAGCGGGTCCGCCACAACATCGTTGCGGTTTGGCTGATTTCGATCGTGATCAATATTGGAATGTGGCTTGAGCGCTTTGTAATCGTCGTCACCAGTCTTCACCGCGATTTTCTGCCGTCTTCCTGGGGCAAATACGTCGGCACGCAATGGGACTGGGCAACCTACGCCGGAACCATAGGATTCTTCATGCTGTTAATCTTCCTGTTCGTTCGAACGCTGCCCTCAATTTCGATCTTCGAACTGCGTGAAGTTGTCCACCACGATAAGCAGCTGGAGCCGCTTGTCGAGGAGACGATATGAGCGAAGACGTACTGCTTACGCCGTCTCCCGACATTTACGGTGTGCTGGCGGAGTTCGATTCGCCGGAGGAACTAATAAGGGCTTGCGAGCGAGCCTATGCGGAAGGGTTCCGGCGGATGGACGCCTATTCGCCCATCCCCGTGGTTGGCTTGGCCGAAGCGGTGGGCTACAAAAAAAACTATGTAGCGAATTGCGTGTTGGCGGCGGGTATTACGGGTGTTCTGTTCGGCTTCGGACTGCTCGAGTGGATCGCCAATGTGGCCTATCCGCATAACGTCGGGGGACGGCCCACGAATAGCTGGCCGACCTGGATTCCGATCACGTTCGAATGCATGATTCTCTTCTCGGCGTTAACAGCGCTATTCAGCATGCTGGTGATGAACAAGCTGCCACAGCCATACCATCCGCTCTTCAACGTTCCGGAATTCGATCGGTCCTCGATTGACAAGTTTTTTATCTGCATTGAATCATCCGATCCGAAATTTCGGACAGCAGAAGTATCACAGTTCCTGCGCGGCATCGGCGGAAACGAGGTGACAATTGTTCCGGTTTAATAAACCGCTTGCAATTGCGCTTGCCGCGAGCGCTCTCACCGTCGGTTGCCGCAACGACATGCACAATCAGCCGCGCTACAAGCCGCTTGCGTCGACGGATTTTTTTGGTGACGGGCGATCCGCGAGGCCGACGATTGAGGATACGGTTGCACGGGGGCAGTTGCGCGTGGACACGCCGCGCTTCACGGGTAAAGAGAACGGCAAAGATATTGATTACTTCCCGATTCAGATCACGCGCGATGATGTCGAACGCGGGCACGAGCGCTTTAATATCTACTGCTCGCCTTGCCACGGCCGTTTGGGCGACGGCAACGGCATGATCGTGCAACGGGGATTACGGCAGCCGCCCGACTATCACGAGCAGCGCTTGCGCACGGCGCCGGTAGGACACTTTTTCGACGTTATGACGAATGGTTACGGAGCGATGTACAGCTACGCATCGCGGGTTCCGGTAGACGACAGATGGAGAATCGCGGCGTACATCCGGGCGCTGCAGGCTAGCGTGCCTGTGAGCGATGCGCCTGCGCAGGCGGCAAGTGCGAAACCGGCTTCGGGCCGTCCAGGAGGCCAGCAGTGAGCAGCCACTCGAACAATACGGCCGTTCCGGAGCTCCAACTCGGTTCGCGCGCCGTTTCAGTAGAGCGAACCGCCGCTGTGGTGGGCGCGCTGGGACTGCTGGTCTGCCTGGGCGGATATTTCTGGAAGCCCGAGGTGTTCTTCCAGTCTTATTTGTATGCATTTCTTTACTGGTCGGGATTCGCTTTCGGCTGCCTGGGACTGTTTCTTTTGAACAATGTCGTCGGCGGCCGCTGGGGTGTGACGACGCGAAGCTTATTGATTGCGGGAATGCGGACGCTTCCAGTAGTGTTTCTGCTGCTATTGCCGCTTTTCTTTGGTTTGAAACACCTTTATCCGTGGACAGACACCAACCAGGTCGATCACAACCAGTACCTGTGGCACAAGCGGCATTACATGAATATTCCTTTCTTTGCCGTACGCGTGCTGATCTACTTCGCAGTCTGGCTGTTCTGGGGGTTGCGCGCGAAAAGCATGGCCGACAAGCAGGATAAAGATGGAGATCCGGGTTGGGTGAAGCGTATGCGCCAATTCAGCGCTCCGGGTCTGGTGGCCTTCATGCTGACGCTGACATTTGCGTATATCGATTGGATCATGTCGGCGGATGCACAATTTTATTCCACGGTGTACGGCGGAATGGTCATCATCGGCGATGTTCTGCAAACGCTCGCTCTGACAATTATCGTGCTGATTCTGATCTCGAGGACGGATCGCTTCGGCGGGCGGGTGAATTCCAAACTGCTTCACGACCTGGGCAACCTGATGTTTGCCTTCACGATTTTCTGGACGTATCTTTCGGCCTCGCAGCTCATTATTATCTGGCCGGCAGACCTGCCGCAGGAAATCGAGTGGTATCTGATTCGCGTGCACGGCGGCTGGCGTCCGATCGCCGCGATTATTGCGCTGGTCATGTTTGCGATCCCGTTTTTGGCGCTGCTGTCGCAGCAACGGAAGCAGAATCCCCGCCGGCTGATTCGAGTGGCGATCTGGCTGCTCTGCGCACGGGCCCTGGAGCTGTTCTGGATCGTCGAGCCGACCTGGCGCACCAAGACTTTCGTGATGTATTGGACCGACGTCGTGACGTTTCTGACTGTCGGCGGGATCTGGCTGTATGCGTACCTCGGCTATTTGCGCCGGCGCCCACTGTTGCCGCTGCACGATCCCAGGATCATGCCTCCCATGCCTGAGGAGGTGGCGGCGTGAGTCACAAACACGAGCAGCACTCAGAGCACGTCGTCACTGACCCGCATGCCGGCCACGGCGGGACTTCGTACGAAGGTACTGACGCAAGTGTCAAGATTGTTCTCGGCTCACTTGCGATCATCGCGATAACGCTGGTGATCACGGCGTTGCTGACGTTCCCGATTCAAAACGTTTTGAAAGTAGCCAACCCACCCGGCAACTTGCCGAGCCCGTTAGCTCCGGAGCGAGTGATTCCTCCGGCGCCGCTGCTCGAAGTACATCCGTGGGACACGCTGCCGAAACTGCGGGCGCATGAGGATGAACTTTTGAACGGTGGCAAGGATCAGAAGGGTCAGGTCCACATTCCGATTACCCGGGCGATGGACCAGGTGGTTTCGCAATTGAAGATTCGTCCTGAATCACCGCCAGGTCTGACGAATTCCGGTGGGTACGGCCAGGACTATAGCGGCAGCGTGAAGATGGTACCGCCTGGTTACCAAGGTCCACAACCAACGATTCAAGGAGAAATTCGCAAGAATGCGCAGAAGTAATATCATTGGCGCATTGTTCGCAGCCGGTTTAGCAGCTTCGGCGCTATACGCCCAGTATGCGCGGCCGAAGATGACCGAAGGAGTGGGCCTCGATCAAAAGCTGAATGCTCCGGTACCGCTCGATCTGTCCTTTAAGGACGAAACAGGCCAGTTAACGCCACTGCGTACGTATTTTGGCGACAAGCCAGTGGTAATCGAGATGGTTTATTTCGGCTGCACGAGTTTGTGCCCGACAACTGTTTATGAGTCGGTGACTAGCCTGAGGCGGGTGGCGCTCGAGCCTGGTCGCGACTACGACGTAATCGTCGTCAGCTTCGACCCGTCCGACACGCCGGCGAAGGCCGCAGAGCAAAAAGCAGATTACAACCACGTCTTTGGCCGGTCCAGCTTTAATGCCGGCTGGCATTTCCTCACCGGTGATCAGGCTTCCATTTCGCGGCTAGCCTCCGCCATTGGTTGGCGTTATCACTGGGACGCCGCCACCCACCAGTTTGTTCACGCAGCGGGCATTATGGTCGCAACACCGGAAGGCAAGCTGTCGCGATACTTTTACGGCACTCAGTTCGCTCCCGCCGATTTGCGGATGTCGCTGGTCGACGCGGCAAAACATCGGATCGGCAGCCCCGTGGATTATGTGCTGCTGTTTTGTTTCCACTACGATGCCACACAAGGCAAATATACGCTGGCGATTTTCAACGTGCTGAAGCTGGCGGCGGCCGCGACCATAATCGGTCTGTTCTCTCTTATTTATTTCCTCATGCGCAAAGACAAAAAGTGGAGGGAGGTACAGCATGCCGGCTAACTTACCGCTGCTTCAAATACCTCTATTCCCACCGGTAGCATCCACGCAAGCGTCGCAGATCGATTTGCTGTACTTCTTCATCAGTGGCGTAACAGTTGTCATGACGCTGGTAATTTTCGCCGCCATTATTTTCTTCGCCTATAAGTACCGCCGCTCCGCACACCCGCATCCGACGCAAATAGAAGGTTCTACCAAGCTCGAATTATTCTGGTCGATTACTCCGTTCATCGTGATGCTGGTGATGTTCGCCTGGGGTGCGCAGCTCTACTATGCCGCCCAAAATCCTCCGAAAGATGCGATGGAGGTGTTTGTCACCGGCAAGCAGTGGATGTGGAAGATTCAATATCCTAACGGGACGCGCCTGATCAATGAGCTCTACGTACCAGTCGGTCAGCCTGTTAAGTTGACGATGGCATCGGAAGATGTCATTCACAGTTTTTCCATTCCGGCGTTTCGGGTACGGCATGACGTCGTGCCGGGCCATTACAACTCGCTGTGGTTCACTCCCAGCAAGCCGGGCGATTATCACCTGTTCTGCACCGAATACTGCGGTTTATGGCATTCCAAGATGATTGGATGGGTGCATGTGCGGGAGCCCAAAGAATGGGCTGAATGGGTCAGCGGCGGCGGCGCGCAAGGATCGCTGTCTGAGCAGGGCCAAAAGCAGTTTCAACAGCTCGGCTGCGCTACCTGCCATCTGCTGGACCAACAAGGCCGCTGCCCGAATCTGCGCGGTCTCTACAACAAGCCGGTTCAGCTGAATAACGGCCAGACGGTTACGGCAGACGACGCCTATATTCGCGAATCGATTCTTAATCCGAACGCAAAGGTCGTTTCGGGCTTCGAACCCGACATAATGCCGGTCTTCAAAGGCCAGGTTAGCGAAGAAGAAATTATTCAGTTGATCGCCTTCATCAAGTCGCTCTCACCGACTGGACCGGCGTCGCAGCAGGGTTCGCAGCAACCGGCGGTTGTAATTGCTCCCAGATCGGCGGCGAGAACAGCCAGTCAAACCGGCACAACCGCGCCGGCCGCGGCCAAGTAGGCATCAGAAGGACACAGTACACATGGCAACACTTGTACATTCGACTCCACAAGCAGCCGAGGAAGTTAACTATCTCAACGTTGAGCACGGCTGGAAAAGCTGGCTGCTGACCACCGACCACAAACGGATCGCGGTTCTGTATTTAATCTCGATCACGTTGATGTTCTTTGTTGGTGGTGCGTTCGCGGTTGCCTTCCGGGTCAATCTGCTGTCTCCGGAAGGTATTTTTTCAGCCGAGACCTATAACCGCCTTTTTTCGATGCATGGCATCATCATGGTCTTTTTCTTTCTGGTGCCATCGATTCCGGCAACGCTGGCTAATTTTCTGATACCGATCATGATCGGCGCCAAGGACCTCGCGTTCCCGAGAATCAATTTGCTGAGCTGGTATATCTACGTTGTTGGCGCGATCTTCACGTTGTATGCGGTGTTGCGCGGAGGCGTTGACACGGGCTGGACGTTCTACACACCCTATAGCAGCACGTATAGCAATTCGTATGTTCTCGCAGCCGCTTTCGGTGTCTTTATTGCCGGTTTCTCGTCTATTCTCACCGGCCTCAATTTCATCGTGACCGTCCACAAAATGCGCGCGCCGGGCATGACCTGGTCACGGCTGCCGTTGTTTGTGTGGTCGAACTACGCTACGGGTCTTATTCAGGTGCTGGGAACCCCGGTGCTTGCCATCACCCTACTGCTGCTCGCGTTCGAGCGGATTGCAAAGGTCGGAATCTTCGATCCGAACATCGGCGGCGACCCGATCTTGTTCCAACATATGTTCTGGTTCTATTCGCATCCGGCGGTTTACATCATGATCCTGCCGGGCATGGGTGTAATCAGCGAAATCGTTTCGTGCTTTTCGAAGAAGCGCATCTTCGGTTATAACTTCGTCGCGTTCTCATCTATGGCCATCGCTGTTCTCAGCTTTGTTGTCTGGGGTCACCACATGTTTCTGACGGGTGAGAGCATGTACACCAGCGTTTCGTTCTCGCTGCTGAGCATGATGGTTGCGGTTCCCTCGGCGATCAAAGTTTTCAACTGGACGGCTACGATGTACAAGGGCTCGGTCTCGTTCGACACGCCGATGCTGTATGTATTCGGTTTTATCGGACTGTTCACGATCGGCGGCCTCACCGGCTTGCATCTCGCTTCGCTGGGAACCGATATTGCGACCCATGGAACTTACTTCGTCGTAGCGCACTTCCACTACGTGATGGTCGGCGGAATGGTTATGGCGTTCATGGCAGGTCTTCATTTCTGGTGGCCCAAGATAACCGGCCGCATGTATCCGGAAGCCTGGTCCAAGTTTTCTGCGCTGTTGGTGTTCGTCGGCTTCAACCTGACCTTCTTCCCGCAGTTCATACTCGGCTATATGGGAATGCCGCGCCGCTATCATGCATATCCCCCGGAGTTTCAAGTCCTGAATGTTCTGTCGACCGCCGGCGCATCGGTTCTGGGTCTCGGCTATTTACTACCGATGGTTTATTTCATCTACTCCCTGGTTAACGGACCCAAAGTTGGTAAGAATCCATGGGGCGCTGCGGGGCTCGAGTGGCAGATCCAGTCCCCGCCGACAACCTTCAACTTCGATGAGACGCCGACTGTGATTGAAGAAGCTTACAACTACGGTCCTGTGGAGGAAATCGTTGGCTGATCTAGCTCATGCAGAACAAACGGTGATCACAGAAGAAAATCTGCGGCACCATTTCGCGACTCCAGCGCAGCAATTGGACGCCGCCATGCTCGGCATGTGGACGTTCCTGATCACCGAAGTGCTCTTCTTCGGCGGAATGTTCACGGCTTACGCGATCTATCGCACGATTTACTCACAGGCGTTTGCCAGCACCAGCCATTACATGAACGTGATACTCGGCGGCACAAACACCGCCGTGCTGATCTGTTCGAGTCTCAGCATGGCCATGGCCGTCCGTTCCGCCCAACTCAGCCGTTACAAGGCGGTAGTGATTTCTGTGATCCTGACCATGATCTTTGGTACCGCGTTTCTTGTGGTCAAGTATTTCGAATATTCGGAAAAGTGGCGCGAGGGCCTGGTCCCGGGCATCAAATTTGACACCTTGCACTACCATGTACCGCAATACGCGCACGAGGCGCAGATCCTGTTCTTCCTTTATTTTGCGATGACGGGCATGCACGCCCTGCACATGATCATC
>DATBDT010000066.1:0-90092 GCA_036269815.1 Bryobacteraceae bacterium | reverse complement strand
CGCTCGCCGCATGCAGCACCTTCAGCCGATCCCGCTCTTTCTGCCCCATCTCGAACCTGTCCTCTTCCATCCAGGCCCGAGTCTGTCAATAGGACTTTTCTACTTCGCTCGCTTAGGACATTTTTACTTCGCTGCGACACGGGCGTAATCAGACACCCGGAGTCGCCCGCATTCTGTTACACTTCTAATCCGATAGAAGTGTAATGCCGATCGAGGCGTCAGTGCCCGTGACAGGTCTCCTGCTTGGGTGGGCAGGCGGTGATCGGAATTGCCTCGACCGTCTCATTGTACTTTTGGACGCGGAACTCCGGCACATAGCCCACCGCTACATGCGTTTGGAGCGGGACGGGCACACGCTGCAGACCACCGCACTGATTAACGAGGCGTACCTCCGATTGGTGAATGAGAGAGAAGTCAGGTCGGAGCATCGGGCACAATTTTTGGCGTTGGCGGCACAAGTAATGCGCCACATCCTGGTGGACCACGCTCGTGGTGTATGCCGCGGAAAACGAGGCAACGGCATCCGCGAGCTGCCGTTCGACGAGGCTTTCATCTTTTCGCCTCAGAAATCAAACGACCTGGTTGCTTTAGACGAGGCGCTTTCGCGGCTGGCGGATAACAGTGCTCGAAAAGCGAAAGTTGTGGAGTTGCGCTATTTCGGCGGTATGAGCGTGGAGGAAGTCGCCGAAGCGCTTCAGGTTCACTCTAATACGGTTGTGCGCGACTGGAAACTCGCCAAAGCCTGGCTGAAGCGCGAAGTCGGCGTCAGCAAGATGGACCAGGCGCATCTGGATGCCTAAGACTTGGAAGCGCATCGAGGAATTGTTTGACGCTGCATCGCTGCAAGCGCCTGGAGTTCGCGCCCAATTCTTAGAGGAAGCTTGTCCGGATGATGCCGAACTTCGCCGTGAAGTCTTGTCGCTTTTGAATTCCGCTGGCACGGCTAACAGTTTTCTGGAAGGTCCGCCGGTGCGATCGGCGGAGCGGCGTCCAGAGCTGCAGCGTGGGTACAAGCTCGACCACTTCGAAATTTTGGAGCTGATCGGGCGAGGTGGCATGGGCGATGTCTATCGAGGGCTGGATTTGCGCCTGAAACGTGATGTTGCTCTCAAGGTCCTCCCTGCAGATTTTGCGTGTGCTCCCGCAAGCGTGCTGCGCTTTGAGCGCGAAGCGCGTGCGGCGAGCGCTCTGAGCAATCCCAACATTGTCCAGGTGTACCAAGTCGGGCACAATGATGGAATTTATTGGATCGCCTCCGAGCTTGTCCGCGGCCATCCACTGCGTCACTTAATCGAACGCGGAGCTCTGCCTGTGCGCCGGGCCATTGAGATCGCCATACAAATCGCAGACGGACTCGCGGCGGCGCACGCGGCGGGTATTGTTCATCGCGATTTGAATCCCGGAAATGTGATGCTCACGACGGAAGGCAGGGCGAAGATCCTGGATTTCGGATTGGCGAAGAGTGGTTACGTCGGCTGTAGGACGAACGGAACTCTGGGGGCAGGGCTTACCACGCCGGGCTTGATCATGGGCACTCCGGGCTACATTGCGCCCGAGCAGATTTCCGGCAAGCCGGCCGATCCGCGATCGGACATCTTCGGCTTGGGCGTGATCCTTTATGAAATGCTTTCGGGAAAACGCGCATTCAACGGCGATTCCACTGTTGAGGTACTCAATGCCAACCTGAAGGACGACCCCGCAGAATTGCCACCCTCCGTTCCGCCCGCGCTACAACGAATCATGAATCGTTGTTTGGAAAAGGAGCCGTCGCGTAGATTCCAATCTGCCGCCGATGTAGGATTTGCATTGCTTGCAGTTTCGGACGCGGGCAGCGTGCCGCCGGTCACCCCAAAGCGTGGCATCTGGCTTAAATGGATCGCCGCTACTGCCGCAGTGGCGCTACTCGTAGCAGCCGGCGTTTACTGGGAAGGCAGCACAAGGCCTCTCCCGCGTCGCTCACTGCGCCTTTCTCTTCTGCCGCCGCAAGCTACTTCCTTTGTACCTCGTGATTTCGCCATTTCGCCGGATGGACAACAGCTGGCTTTTGTGGCTGGTGGGCTCGATGGCAAGACAAGTTTGTGGATTCGGTCCTTGGCAGCCATTACGGCACGGCAGTTAACCGGCACCGAAAAAGCAATGTACCCGTTCTGGTCTGCAGATAGCCGCCAGATCGGGTTCTTCGCTGAAGGCAAACTCAAAACGGTCGATCTCAGCAGCGGCGCTATCCAGCTGGTATGTGAGTCTCAGGATGCTTTTGGCGCGACATGGAATGATCAAGGCATCATCCTTTTCGTTCCTGTAGATGGGGGGCCGATCTACAAGGTCCGCGCCTCCGGTGGCTCGCCCGAGCCGGTTACGAAAATCAGCGGTAGCGAGGCAGTTCGCTGGCCCTCGTTTCTTCCTGACGGAGATCACTTCCTGTTTTTTTTGAACAGCTCAGGTTCGGGACAATCCGGAGAGCTGGCGGCAGACGACCATATCTATGTCGGCTCTCTCACTTCGACGGCTAGAAAGGGCATTAGCGCGGAAATGGCGAACAATGTCCAATTCGCCATGGGGCGTATTTTCTTTGTGCACGATCGCAGCTTGATGGCACAGCGGTTTGACACCAAACGGATGCAGGTTACCGGCATGCCTGAGCTGATCGCACGCCAGGAACTACAGCAGGACGTCGCCTTTTCCCGTTCGGGATTTTCCGTGTCTCAGAATGGAGTCATCGTATTCCAGTCAGCGTCAGACAACATCTCCCGGCTCTCCTGGTTCGACAGAGGCGGTAAAGAGCTGGACTCAATCCCGACGATTGGTTTTAGCGCGCCTTCCCTTTCACGAAATGGAACTCAGCTGGTCGCGTCCTCCGATGACGACGGCAACGGAAAGCTCGTCATCCGGCTTTATGACTTCGTACATGGTACGAGTACTCGTCTTTCCAATGGCAGCTCCGACATGTACCCGGTTTTCTCGCCGGACGCCAAATTCATTGCCTATACCCACAACAATGCCATCTTTGTTGTTCCTAGCGACAGTTCTAGAAAACCTGAGCAGCTTAATCGTGGCCAGAGATCCTTGGTGAATGATTGGTCCAGTAATGGACGGTGTTTGATCTATATGAACTTTGTAGCAGCGCGCCCACCCGAACTGGACATTTTTGATTTTCGAGATCATTCTCACACTGTCTATGCCGAGAACGGCGCAGAAGCTCAATTCTCGGCCGACGGCAGATGGGTAGCGTTTAGCGCGCCCGGGTTCTCCTCACCCAACTACTTCTCTAGCGAGGTGTTTGTTTCGCCGTTCCCTGGTGCTGGCGGTCGCGTTCAAATTTCTAACGGCGGCGGTGCGCAAGCACGTTGGCGTGGCGATGGCAAGGAACTCTACTACATCGATCCCGATAAGCGGTTGATGGCGATCTCGATAAATACCACGAACGGCAAAGTGGTGGCCGGTGTCCCCCACGCTTTGTTCCAGACTCGAATCGTCGCGGCACGCATTGTTTTGTTTCAATATGCGGTTTCACCGGACGGCGAGCGCTTCCTGATCAATTCGCTCCCGGCCGTGGGAGCTGCACCGCTGACTGTCCTAGTAAATTAAAAGCACAATGGGTGAAGCAACTATGGAGCATTTTGGCTTCGCAGGCGGACACAATTCGATCGGATTTCTTCAGCGCCGCAAAGGCGAGCAAACCGGTCGGTGGCCTACAATTGCGAGTCAATTTTAAGCGCGATTCCTGCTACGCGCAGCTACGCCACCATTTTCTCCAGATTCTGTAGTTGCAAATTCACATCCAGACCCAGCCACTGCCG
The DNA here is from genome assembly GCA_036269815.1 of Bryobacteraceae bacterium. Classification (GTDB taxonomy): domain Bacteria; phylum Acidobacteriota; class Terriglobia; order Bryobacterales; family Bryobacteraceae; genus Bog-105. The sequence continues at coordinate 86,295 of DATBDT010000066.1, read as the reverse complement.
CGTTCAGAGGTGCACCGACGAAGAACGAATGTCAATCTTTCGCCGCGAACGCGATCCTGTGAGATTACCCTCCGCTTCGCGCAAATCGAATCCCTAAGGGATGTTGCTCTTTGGGATGCATCACGTCCCAACGTCCGAAACGGCGTGCATGGTAGCTTCCGATTGGCTCCCGAGTCGTCGGCAACCTGGACATTACGTCCGAGTGGCCCGTCGTTCCGACAAACGCCTTCGGGACAAACGCCATCGAACCCATCCGGAACGCCTCAACTCCGCGCCTTTAAATCCCTTTTCCGGTATTAGTCATCCAACAGAGCACTTTGTAACGTCTGCACGAGATCCCCGATTCGAAACGGCTTCCGAATAAAGCTCGCGATCTGCGGTGCGTCCATCATTCGTGTAATCATGTCCTGGCTATAAGCGCTGGTCAAAACCACTCTTGTGCTCGGATGGAGTTTCGCAGCTTCAGCAACTACTTCCCGGCTGGAAGCGCCAGGGATTGTCATATCCAATAGAATCAAATCAATGTTGCCGATCTTCGCGCGAAGAAGATCGATTGCAGACGTTCCGTTGGCGGCTTCGAATACCTCAAAGCCCTTCTTACGGAGCATCTTCACGACGGCTTCGCGCAAAATATCTTCGTCTTCCACAACCAGAACGGCGGCATGCTGAGGACCTGCCGCCAAGTCGCTGCTGGGCATCGCACCACTGCTTCCGCCACTCCCGGCCTTAGCACGTGGCAGCAATATTTGAAACGTGGTGCCCTTGCCTGGTTCGCTCGTAACCCGGATGGCCCCGCCGAGACCGCGCACAATTGCCGACACAACAGCTAGCCCGAGCCCATGGCCTGCGGACTTGGTCGTAAAGAACGGGTCGAACGCGCGAGCCCGTGTCTGTTCGGACATGCCGCAGCCGGTGTCAGAGACCTCTAGTTGCAAGTAATCGCCATCAGCCAAGTGATCGGAAATCGCTGCCGATGAGTCCAGGTCTACCTTCACGGACCTGGTGGTCACACGGACGACACCATCCCGTTCTCCTATCGCCTCTGATGCATTCGCGACGACGTTCATCACAACTTGTCGAATTTGTGCGGCATTCGCCCAGACAGCCGGAAGATCCTCGCTAAAATCTGTTTCGAGCGACGCATGCTTCGACACCGAGATCTTGAGCAACTCAAGCATTTCCTTTACGATTTGCCGTAAATCGACCGGTTCGCGGACCTCGCTGTCTTTTCCGGCGTAGATCATCAACTCGCGCACGATTTCCGAGCCGCGAACCGCCACCTCCCGGATTGCTTTCAGTTCTTTTTCCGGAGCTGATCCAGCTGCTAGCTCGTTTAGCGCCAGCTCTGCTTGTCCCAGCACCCCACCCAGAAGATTGTTGAAATCGTGAGCAATGCCCGTCGCGAGGGTTCCAACCGTCTCCAGCTTCTGTCTGGAAAAGGACTCCTCCTGAGCGCGGCGAGACTCGGTGATGTCCTGGCAGGTGCCGAATATACGTAGTGGGGTTCCCCCATCGTCCACCAAAACTTCCCAAATGCAGGAGATCGTCCGGAGATCACCGTCAGCGCCGCGAACCTGATACTCGATAGAATGGCCTACCTTCGTTGCAAGCGAGTCTTCAATAAGCTCTTGCATCCGCTCCCGGTATGGTGGCATGAGATCATCCATAAACCCGCCGTAACTCGGCACATAATCCAGCGGCTTGCCGAAGATTCTGTACATTTCGTCGGAGCCAGATACACGATTGGACTGCAACTCCCACTGCCAGTGACCCATGTGCGCGATACGCTCAGCGTTTTTGAGTTGCCGTTCGCTAACGCGAAGAGCGGCTTCCGATTCTCGCAGCGCTCTGGCGGATTCAGTCAGTTCGAGGTTTGTGGCGGATAATCGGCTGATGAGCGTACGCAGATCGGACACATTGCTTTCGGCATCGCGGACGAAGCGGCCGCCAATGGCGGCGAAAATCAGCAGGATCAGATCGACGTAAACGACAGATTCGTAGTTTGTAGCGGAGCGCACACCCGGTATGGCTCGGGTAAGGCCGTGTATTTCGGCAACTCCCAATGCTGCTACAGTGATCAGAACGCTGCCCGCGGTTGCAATGTAGAACACGCGATCCAACAACATCGCGGAGATCAAAAGCAACCCCGGGAAAAGTAGCATCGCGAGACTACGGAATCCGTCACGCGCCTGCAGAACCAAAAGAACTGCGGTTAAGACCACGGCAAGAAAGGCCGTCCACGCAGCCCACTTCCACATGCCCTGCCAGTTGATAATAAAGGCGGCAATTAAGCTGACAATCGCGCTGCCGAGAATAGGCAGTGCGCTCAGGTCACCCTCGATAACATCCGCCACCGCAATCGTGCTGACCAGAATAGCCAGCAGGAGACAACCGAATTGCAGACTCCGTGCGCGGCGGTCTTCGCCGGGGTCTCCGGTGGGCTTGGGATAAAACCGGAGTGAGCGTAGCTTTCCCTCCGTCTGAGGACTCGCGCTCTCTGATCCGAACGGCAATAGCTGTCCCTCCGTTTGGATTGTGTCAGAACGGGAACAGGAGAAGTGCCGTCTTCAGTTCCCCTGGCTCGGGCACAAGCCGCGAGGCATGGGCCGCAACGCGGCCGCGTTATTACCGTCAGTCTCACGTCCAAACGGCGCCGGAAAGGCCCCCAAAAGCCCCTCCCGCGGCCACAAATTTCCTTGTAAGTTATTGATTATTAAAGACATTTTTCTCAAAAGACATCCCTGGACGGACCGTCAGCCCTTTTTATAGACGGGAAAAACCCTTATTTAAGCGAGTCAGGATAGGAAATGATGCGCGTGCCAAACTTCGGATCATCGACAACAGGGCAATCGTCGCCCCGCATATACATCGAACAGAGCGTCTGGCCGTTTTGGGGCAGCTGATCATACAACAAGGGTTTGCCTGCCGGGTCAGTCGGCGTTCGGTCATCTGCCGGAACTTTGGTTCGTGTGACGCTCAACAAGAGACGATCAACATCTCTTTCCAGCAGTTGAACCGTGCCCACCTGATCGACTGCGAAGGTGCTCCAGGTCCACTCGCCCACATACCCGTAGACCAACGAATACGAATGGGCCTGCCACCAATCGTGCCACCAAACAATATTCAGAGGAAACCAGGGGACGAGATCGAGCAGCCCCCGGTCAATTGTGTCATGGCCGATATACTGCACCGACAGGTGAGGATCCGCAAGATACGCTAGACGGCCAACCAGATCGCGCCGCGCATAAAATGACAGCTGGTGCAGAAGCGAAATTTCAGACAACGCCACCGGGGCGTGACCCGATCCCCGCAACAGCGTTGCTACGGATCTTAGCTCGCGAAGAGAGCTAAGCTGACGCGCCCGCAAATCGCGCCACTCCTGTACAGACAAAATTAGGCAAACAGCAGACACTAATGCCGGACCCGCGGCGTCATTGCGTATGATGCGCCGTGCGCCCCAGAGAAGTATTATGACGACGCCGGGGATGGTCGCGATGAAATAGCGTGCGGTAAAAGCGTGTGTAAAAAGCTTTGCGATAACGCCACCCACCGCAGGCAAAAGTGCGCATGCGCAAGTGGCCATGGCAACCGGAGGAGAAAGTCCAAGACCCGAGTCCTTGACGTTCTCGATCTTCGGTAGCCGTAAGGCAATAGTCAAACCAGCGACTGCAAGCAATACGAGCGGCAGACGCGCCAACGTGTCTGGATACCATTCCAGCATCGACCCCCAGAAAGGCACAGCCCAGAAATGCGCGGAGTAATTCCTCGCTTTCAAAATGATTGGCGAAAAGAACAACAGCGGAATCAAAGCGGCCAGAAACGACAACCAAACGGCAACATCGATTGATCGAAGGAGTGCCGTTCGACGCCGTGCGGCTTTGACAAGCTCGCCGGCTGCGAGTGGTATGACAAAGAGGATTGCATAGTAGTGGCATGCGACCGCGAGGCACAGCCCGCAGCCAAGCGCCGGCACCACCCAAGGTTTTCTTTTCTCATGTTGCGCCAGGATCCACATCAGCAGTGAGAAGCTGACGAAGCCGAGTTCAAGCCCGTAGCCTCTTGCCTCCGTTGCGTAGTAAAGAATTTGCGAAGCCATGGGAGCAATAAGCGCGGGCACCGCCCAGAGCGGCCCCAGCAGCCTCCGCACAATCTCATACAAACAGAGGCAAGCCATCGCGAATCCGAATAAACCGGTTAGCCGCAGCGTGAGATGGCTTGCTCCAACCAGCTCGAAAATCAGGTGCGTCAAATAGTAAAAGCTGGGTGGATGCTGATCGGCCCCAGTTCCTAGCGCCCGCCATAGTTCACTCCAGCTTGTTATTTTGCTGAAGTATAAAGTAAAGAATTCGTCATCCCATATCAGCTTTGTTCGAGCCAGGACAACGTTCGGAACAATGTATATTGCTGCAAAGAATAGATACGCGATCAAGCGGGATTCGGAGTAGCGCAGCCATGCTTCAGTGCGAAGTCCAGCCGGCCAACGGCGCAGAAAACCGGCCGAGGGAACTGTGCTGCTCATGTTCGCGAAAGTTAGCTTCGAATTGATTCCCAAACACGGCGTAAGGCAATCTGGATAGCCCCACGTCCACGCGTTAAGCTTGCAGATCGCCAGAAGCCAAACAATGTGGTGGCATAAGCAAGACCAACTTTCCGCACAGAAAAACTGGAACTACCCATCTCGGGAGTGCGGTTCACCCAGGAAATCGGCACTTCGATAATGTCATACCCGGCTAACAACGGCTTCAATCCTGTTTCCAGATTCACCGAGAAATGCGGGGAGCGGAGTTCCATATTCTTCAGAATCTCGCTGCGATAGAGCTTTAGATTGTTGGTGACATCGCGAGCGCAACTGAAGAAAAAGAGCTTGATAGCCACATGACAAAGCCGGTTCCAGAACAGCTTCATGAAAGGGTAATTGACCAGGATGGAATGGTGCGAGAACCGGCTGCCGATTGCTCCATCGTGCCCTTCGGCAACTGCCTGAAACAATCCGCCAAATTGTGGGAGAAGATCTACGAAGTCACAATCCATGGATAGGATGTAGCGCCCAGTGGCAGCGCGATACCCAGCGCGAAGGCTAAGTCCAACCCCATTTGGTTTCGACCGGTGCACCGGGCGCACACGGCGGTCACTTGCTGCGAGCCCGTTAAGAACCGCCTCTGTGTTGTCTGTGCTGCCATCGTTCACAATCACGATCTCGTGGATGTATGGCCCGTATAGACTCAGGATTCTTTTGACGAGCCCGGGGATGTTGCCGGCCTCATTCCGCGCAGGGATGACAACCGAGACCGCGTTTGCAAGCTGGGTGAGAGTGGCAAGGTTAGGAATCCGTTTCTCGCAGAATCCCGGCTTGCGGGCGAGGACACGAACGCTCGCACACGCACTGCTAAATAGCGGGCAATGTTCCAGCAGGATCGCTTTCGCCTGGACGCGTTGCATGTGCTGTACGCCTAGCTGTGTGGAGACAATGTCGTGCGGAACAAGATCGATATCAACGAAATTCGCTTCCGAGCATGCCCCTACAACGGTTTGCTTATTCACACCCCGATCTTTGCGTGATCGCAATTCGTTGAATAAGCGAGCAGGGTAATCGAAGTTCGGTTCGAAAAATAGTATCTGGCCGCCCGGCTTCAATAAGGTGTGAATCCGGCGGAAGCATTCCAAAAGACCGGAATGCCACAGCATCCCCGCACCGATTACATAGTCGAACTTGCCGGAAGGAAGCTCGTCCAGGTTGTCGCCGGGCAAAAAAGTAGCCGCCTGTATTCCGCGCGTTTGTGCCGCGTCCGCCAGCTTTGGAGTAAAGACAATCCCGGTAATCGGATTTGCTCCCGCAAGAACCCGATCCAACTGCTCCGTGAGCAACCCGCTGCCCGCGCCGAACTCCAGGATGGTTTCACCGGGAAGAATATTCAGCGTATGGCGGATAACAGATGCTCGCCATTTTAGTTTTAGCTGAACACCGTCTACATAGCCCTCTTGCCAGCGGCGTTCACGGTCCTGCTCCAAACCTTGCAGTATTGCGAGGGGAAGTGTTGAGCGATCATCAACCGTGCAAAAATGCAGCGGAGAATGAGCCATTACATCTCGAGTCAAACCCTAACGCAGCCCCTTTTCCATAAATCGCCCGAGATCAGCGTAACGCCTTTTAATTTCATATACAAGACGGCATGGTCCCGTTTCCGTGCCGTCAAGTACTGATTAGTACGGAGGAATGTACAGTGTAAGTCCGTTAATGCTTTTTCATTTGTGTATAGGCCGGCGTCCCTTTGGCGCCGTCAACGATCAGTTTGTCGTCCCCGCTGAAGTACGTGAGCTGCCGTCCGCGAGTAAATCCCTTCTGTGAATCGTGGAATTCGGGATGGCCCCCTTCGAGAACTACTTTGCTGAGCTTCGTAATGTATTCACAGTGCTCTGCCGTGCCTTTGCGCAAATCGCCATTGGCTAATTCCTCTTCGACGACGACGCTGCCGTCCGCGAGCGCATGGTCGAGAGAGGAATTGTCATCACTCACGGCCGGGGTTGCGCCTCCGGGTTTATCCTGTTTCGGCGTCAGATAAGCCATCAATGATTTCGACGTGACCGTCAACTGTCCACGAATCAGCTTGACGCCCCCGGTGTAATTGGCGATTCGCGTGTCGTCGCGATAGTGCAATTCGGGTGCGCGCACGACCGTGAAGAGTGGCGCGGTTGTGGGTGCGGCATCCGGTTTGTTGTTATCGACCAACTCGCTGACGACATCGCCGCTCGCGACGAGAGTTTGTGCATCTCGATCGACACGAATTTCGTTTGCGGCCACGCGGTTTGCTCCCTGCCACATCACGGCATGACCCGAGTAGACGATCTTCGTGTTGTTCTCTCGCGTCTGCATGCTGTCGGCTTTGGCTTGCATGGTCTTGGTGTTGTCCAGCATGGATGTGCCGGGCTTCTCATTTGGGTCCGGCGCGTGCGTGGAGACGACGTGACCGGTTGCATCCATGTCTCCTGTTTGCTGGTTCATGACGATCTTGTCGGCAATTGCTGAACCCGTATCGTCGGAGACGCGAGCGTTCTGCACAAGCGTGATGCGGTTGGCCGTCTGGTCAAGAAAAGCGGTATCGGCCGAGGCTTTTCGCAAACCTTCTTCATAACGGAAATGATTCTTCTGTTCAATGGTGCTGGCCTGGTTAGAGCCGGGTTCGAATTTGGCTGCCAACAGATCGCTCCAGGTGTAGGCGGGCGGCGGTGCTTTGCCGGGAGCGGTGGGCTTTACCGTGCTGGCTGGCTTTTCCGTTTTTGTCGCTGCATTCCAAGCATGGAAGCTGTCAATGTAGCTGTCGGCACCATAGTGCACTTCGATCCGCGAGGAGTCGATGATGCGGTGGGCCTGATCCGGCGCGTTGGGTTTAAACTCCAGTTGCGCGTTGCCCGGAGTGCGGATCGCCCTCACGTTTTTTCCGTCAGGCATCATTTCCAGGTCGATGTGATCGCTGCGGAGAAGATGACTTTCAGCCAGCTTGACGCCGGGGTGCGGCAGAGGCTCGGATTCAGCGACGGCATGCCCGTCCGCGATCACTTCATTGAGGTTGCTTTCGTCCTCAGGCTCGCCGTCAACGAGCTTCGTATCGATGCGGAAGCGCATTGTTGCCCGGTCGCCGGTCAGATTCGTCCGTGATGTTGCCTGCGCGGAAGAAACGTGTGCGTTGCCGATACCTTGCATTTCGGTCATTACGCCATCGTCATTAAACAGGGCAGTCATATGATCCGCCGCGAACTGGGTTTGTTTGGCTTGTTCGATATCCGTGCCGGCGCGGGTATCGTTTCCAGCCGCGTGTTCGGAGTCTATGCGCTGCAGGTTGCCGTCGTCATCGAGTTGCACGATCGAGTTCTGTGCCGCAATATTGGTTTGCTGCCGGACCAGCTTGGACCAGGGAGAGAGATAAATCCTGTGCTCTCGCTCACGGTAGACCAGATCGCCCGCCTCAATGTGCATCTTGTTTCCGGCTGGCCCTTGTCCAATCCAGTCGAGAGAAACGGCAGACTTCAGATGCAATTCGCCCAGGTTGGGATCGTATGTGACGCCAACTGCCGAGCCGTCGCCCTCAGAAAACCTGAAGGAAGCGGCCTGATCTGTCTCAGCTTTTCCGGACTTGGTTTCGTAGGTAACGCCGGACGTTTGGACCTGCACGAGTTTTGCGATATCGTCGGCCTTTTCCGCGTCTTTGTCGGAGGGCACATTCATGACAATGTTGACGGCGCCTTGCGATTTCATCAATCCAGTGGCTTCCTCAAAGAGCGCAGACTGACTGCGTACGTATGTGTAGGATTTTCCGGACTTGTCGTAGATCCGCAAAGCGACTTCGTGCAATCCCGTGGTGGAGGGATTGTCCGTCGCTTCAAAGGACTGAGCGGATATGCGAACGACGGGCCGGTTGGTTTGGGGGTCATCCTTGGTGTAGGCCCAGCCACTGTGAGCGACGGCGATGTGAGAGCCGACCTGAGGAGGTGGCGCACCGTGCTTTGCAAACCGGTTACGTGTTTTGTAGGTGAAGCCGACCGCCCCGGCAAGCAGGATTGCGGCGATGGCCAAAAGAACGGAAAGACGCCGCATCGGGGGGAACAGCTCGAGGAACCGCTTTCTTTAAGATAGCAAGCCAACAGAGGTGAGCGGGTCAAGGTCGCTGTCCGGGAACTTCTACTTCCAGGGCTCAGTAAATTAGTTTCCATGAAGCGTTACGCAGTTGCCGGCCTTGCTCTACTGGCGCTGGTTGCGGCTTATGCCCAGACTCAATTTGATACGAGTATCAAGCCGTCTCTCGTGCCGTACGAGATCCCGGCGAATCGTGGCGCGGCCGCTCTCTGGCAGAGCCTGAAGAAGCTACATACGCGGGCCAGCCTGATCATGATTACGGCGCATCCGGATGATGAGGATGGCGCAATGCTGGCCTATGAGTCTCGCGGCCTCGGTGCGCAGGTCACGCTACTGACATTGAACCGCGGCGAGGGCGGCGCAAACGTAATGTCATCCGATTATTGGGACGCCCTCGGCTTGGTCCGCACGGAGGAACTGCTCGCAGCTGATCGGTACTACGGCGTCGAGCAATATTGGACGCGTGTCTGCGACTACGGGTTCTCGAAGACGATGGAAGAAGCGCTGACGAAATGGAAGCATGATCTCGTACTGGCCGATGTGGTGCGTGTGGTTCGTATAACTCGGCCCCTGGTGGTCACATCCGTGTTTGTCGGTGGTCCAAGCGACGGACATGGCAATCACCAGGTGGCCGGCCGCCTGGCCAAAGAGGTGTTCGAAGCTGCCGGCGACCCAACGCGGTTTCCCGAGCAGATCCGGGAAGGGCTTCAGCCTTGGAAACCACTCAAATACTATGCAAGGACACCCTGGTTCCAGCACGGCGGCCCGGAGATCAAGAAGACTCTCGACGTGCCGGTAGGCAGTTATGATCCCTTGATCGGGGAAACCTATCTGCAGCTGTCGACGGAGGGACTGGGCTTGCAGAAATCGCAAAACGGTGGCACTGGCATTCCGCCCGCGGGGCCAATTCCGTCGTCGTATCATCGCTTCGGATCGCTCGTGCCCGTGCAAGACCAAGAAGAGAGCTTCTTCGACGGCATTGATACCTCGCTAACAGCCATTGGCCCGGCCAGCGGTTTTGTTGCGGACGGACTCAAAAGAGTCGACGCGGCGACAAACGAAGCCATGGCACAGTTTTCAGCGGCATCTCCGGAGAAGTGTGCTCCGGCGTTGGCGGAAGGATATAAGGCAACTGAAGCTTTGCTGGCAGCCGTCAAATCGAGCGACCTGCCCGCCGCACAGAAGTATGACGTTGAGCACGAGCTGAAGATCAAGCTAGCGCAATTCAACAATGCGCTGGTTGAGTCGCTAGGCTTGTCGATGCGGGCGACGGTTCTGCCCGATCACGAAGTGAGTCCAGTATTCGCACTGTTCATGGGAGATCCGGACACGTTCCGGATGGCAATTCCGGGACAGCAGTTTGGAGTGAAAGTCAGTGTGGCGCATGAGAACGCGGCGCCGATGACCATATCGCGCATTTACCTGGACTCGCCGGAGCCGGACTGGTGGCAGATTCAAAGGAAGAAGCAAACCGCCGATGAAAACGAGTTTGAGGTGAAAGCGGCGGAGACGATTCCGTTCACCCGCCCATATTTCACCCGGCCCTCGATTGAGCAGCCCTACTATGACTTGCTTGAGCCAACGCTGGTTAGTCAACCGCTGGCGCCTTATCCGCTAAGAGCCTGGAGCGAAATTGCTTATCGCGGTGTTTCCATCAAATTGGGACAAGTTGTACAGACGACGCGGCGTGAGACCGGTCCGGGAGTTGTGTTCGAGCCGCTCGCCGTCGGCCCTGCCGTCTCTGTTCAGGTGACGCCGCGCGCCGGAACCGTGCCCTTGCACGCCAGAAGTTTTGATTTGGCGGTAAACCTTCACAGCAATGTGAAAGGACCCGCCGAAGGCACCGTACATCTGGAATTACCAAAAGGCTGGACGTCCAAACCCGCCGCGCAGCCTTTCGCGACCGCCCACGATGGAGATGACATGGCGCTGCACTTCCAGGTGATTCCGTCAGCTTTGAGCGAACAGCGCTATGAAATTGGCGCCGTAGCAAGCCTGAATGGCCGCGAGTATCGGGAGGGCTATCGCGTTACCGGCTACCCGGGGTTGCGCCCGTATTTTCTATATGAACCGGCGAGCTTCCGAACGTCCGGAGTGGACGTGACGGTTGCTCCCGCTTTGAAAGTTGCCTACATCATGGGCAGCGGTGATGATGTTCCGGCAGCCCTGGAACAACTCGGAGTGCACGTGACGCTGCTGAATGCTTCCGACCTTGCGACGGGAGACCTCCGCCGCTTTGACGTGGTTCTGCTTGGGGTTCGTACGTATGCGGCGCGTCCGGATTTGATTGCCAATAACCAGCGTCTGCTGGATTATGTGAAGAACGGCGGCACGGTTATCGTTCAATACAACACGCCGGAATTCGATCACAATTACGGTCCTTATCCGTACCAGATGGGCGACGAACCGGAGGAGGTGACGGATGAAGAGAGCGCGGTGACGATTCTCGAGCCGGACAATCCGGTATTCACCTGGCCAAATAAAATTTCCGAAGCAGACTTTCAGGGCTGGATAGAAGAGCGCGGATCGAAATTCATGACGTCTTGGGATGCGCATTACCAGCCGTTATTGGAGACGCATGATCCCGGCCAAGCTCCGCAAAAGGGCGGCTTACTGTTCGCTCGCTACGGAAAGGGCATTTACATCTACAATGCGTACGCGTTCTACCGCGAACTGCCGGAAGGGGTGCCTGGAGCGTTTCGCCTGATGGCTAATTTGCTGAGCCTGCCCAAAAATCCGAAGCTCGCGGCCAGCAACAGATCCGGCGACCTTGCGAGAGCAGTGCGCAAGGGTAGGAGCAACTAGGAAGTAGAGCCCGACATCCCTATAAAATCTGAGTGCGGCAGACTAATGGGCGTTAGCGCCAACCGGCTAAGTTCTTAGCCAACAACTACTTGTATCTTTTTGTTGTCACTCCAGCATCAAGTGTGCTAAAACTGCTGAGGGGGCGGAAAGTTCGAAATCCGCCCAGATAATTCCTAAATTTTACTTAGTTGTCTTTAGCATTGGAGGTTTTACGTATGGATATTCGACCGCTTCACGACCGCGTTGTAATCAAGCGAATCGAAGAAGGGGAGACCATGCAGGGTGGTCTGTACATCCCTGACTCTGCAAAAGAGAAGCCGCAGCAAGGCGAGGTGTTCGCCGTAGGTAAAGGCAAGCGCGCCGATGATGGCAAACTCATCTCGCTCGATGTGCAGGTAGGCGACCGTATTTTGTTCGGCAAATACTCCGGCAGCGAGATCAAGTTGGACGGCACCGAGTATCTGATTATGCGTGAGGACGAGATCCTTGGCGTGATCAGCAACGGCGCGTCGGGCAAGAAGTAGCTCTTAGGCGAAGCATTTTCCTTTTTTAAAAGTGAGAAGAGGTTAAAGAGATATGGCAGCAAAGCAAATTGTTTATAGCGAAAATTCCCGTCAGGCAATCCTGCGCGGCGTAAATCAGCTGGCTGATGCCGTAAAGGTGACGTTGGGGCCACGAGGCCGCAATGTTGTGCTTGAAAAGAAATTTGGCGGTCCGACGATTACGAAGGACGGCGTCACGGTTGCGAAAGAGATTGAACTGAAGGACCCGCTCGAGAACATGGGCGCGCAGATGGTTCGCGAGGTTGCATCGAAGACCTCCGACATCGCGGGCGATGGCACGACCACCGCGACAATCCTTGCGCAGTCCATCTTCCGTGAAGGCGTAAAGTCGGTTGCGGCGGGCGCGAACCCGATGGCACTGAAACGCGGCATCGAAAAGGCCGTGGAAGCCGTTGTTGAGGAAGTTCGTTCGTTCTCGAAGCCGGTTTCCGGTGACGCGATCGCGCAGGTTGGTACGATTTCCGCCAACGGCGATTCGACTATCGGCAACATCATTGCGGAAGCGATGAAGAAGGTTGGCAAGGACGGCGTCATCACCGTGGAAGAATCGAAGACCATGGTGACCGAGTTGCAGACCGTCGACGGTATGCAGTTCGATCGCGGTTATCTGTCGCCGTACTTCGTGAGCGATCCGGACCGGATGGAAGTCGTTCTCGAGGATCCGTACATCCTGATTCACGAGAAGAAGATCAGCAACATGAAGGATCTGCTGCCTCTGCTTGAGCAAATCGCTCGCTCCGGCAAGCCGCTGCTGGTGATTGCGGAAGAAGTGGAAGGCGAGGCGCTCGCCACTCTCGTGGTGAATAAGCTGCGTGGAACGTTGAATGCCGCTGCTGTTAAGGCTCCCGGCTTCGGCGATCGCCGCAAGGCAATGCTTGAAGACATCGCGGTTCTAACCGGCGGCAAGCCGATTATGGAAGAGACCGGTATCAAGCTGGAAGGTGTTCGTCTGGAAGACCTCGGCCGAGCTAAGCGCGTCACGGTTGACAAGGACAACACCACGATCGTGGATGGCGCCGGTACGCAGAAGAACATTGAAGCCCGGATTCGTCAGCTCCGTACCCAGATCGACGAGACCACGTCGGACTACGATCGCGAGAAGCTCCAGGAGCGACTTGCGAAATTGGCCGGCGGCGTCGCGGTTGTCAAGGTCGGTGCTGCCACCGAAACCGAAATGAAGGAAAAGAAGGCTCGTGTCGAAGACGCTCTGCACGCAACCCGTGCGGCCGTTGAGGAAGGCATTGTTCCTGGTGGCGGCGTAGCGCTGCTGCGTGCGGGCAAAGTTCTCACCACACTGAAGGTGCCTGGCGACGAGCAGATCGGAATCGACATCATTCGCCGCGCCACCGAAGAGCCGTTGCGTCAGATTGCCGGTAACGCCGGGTTTGAAGGCGCGATCGTGATCGAGAAAGTTCGTCAGAACGACAGCGCGAACTTCGGCTTTAACGCGGCGACTGGCCAGTTCGAAGATCTGGTCCAGGCCGGCGTGATCGACCCGACGAAGGTAACCCGCTCGGCTCTGCAGCATGCTTCATCCATCAGCGCTTTAATGCTGACGACCGAAGCCATGATCTGCGAAGTGCCCGAGAAGAAGTCGTCCGCTCCGGCAGGTCCCGGCGGCCACGGCCCTGAGATGGATTACTAATCCGGTATTAGGTAATCGATTAGTTCGCTTTTGCGCCCGTCCGGCTCCTTTTGGGGGAGTTGGACGGGCTTTTTGTTTTACAGCATGCGTATGTTGACCGGATCCCACGTGACCATCCGGCGCTCAAAGTACGAAACGTTGGACATCAGCGCCGGGCCAGCGGCGCGGAGGCCGAAGATGGCGTCTTCGACAACCGGCGTGCGGGTGCGAATGGCATTCTGAAACGTCTGATGATGCGCTACCTGCTCGGAGTAGCCTCGCGGGAGCTCGAAAGTTTCGGCGGCATCGCGGGTCAAGGAGTCCGCGGTTTCGGGCCGCGGCGGATATTTCTCGGCGTGCTGCGCGAGGATCTGTTCTTTGATCTGCTGCGAGAATGTATCGGCGGTTGTTCCGGGATCCAGTTCACGGGGGCGTTTAGAGATGGATAGGGAACTACCAACGGAGAGATTGAGAACACCTTCTGTGCCGATGAACCGGAAGGCTTGTGAATCTGAACCTTCACCACTGCCCGCTTCAAAGTTGACGCTGAAGTTTATCTGGAAGGCAGGATGAGACGGCGTCTCCGGATAGTCGTAGAGCCCCGTCATGAGATCCGGAACGTCGCGGCCGTCTTTCCAATAGTACAGGCCGCCGGTTGCTGCGACCCGCTCCGGACCCATGCTGTCCATGACGAAGTGAATACCGCTGAACAGATGAACAAAGAGATCGCCGGGGATTCCGGTTCCGTAGGCTCGGTAATTGCGCCAGCGAAACACGTGGACGGGATCGAAAGTGCACTTAGGCGCACTCCCGAGGAACTGATCCCAATCGATGGTCTGGGGCGACGCGGCAGGCGGAATGGTGTATTGCCAGGCGCCGAGCGATGAGTTGCGATTGATATAAGCCTCGATCAGATGGACTTGGCCGATCGCGCCGCTCTTGATGAGTTGCTTGGCCTTCGCGTAGAGGATGGAGCTTACACGCTGGCTTCCAACCTGAAGGATACGGCCGGTTTGCTTTTGGGCGTCGATGACCATGTGGCCGTCGGGTACTTCGCGGACCATCGGCTTTTGGCAGTAGACATCTTTGCCGGCGTGAAGAGCGTCCGTTGCGATGCGGGCGTGCCAGTGATCCGGCGTGGCAATGATGACGGCATCCACCTCACGCCGGGCGAGCAGTTCGCGATAATCACGCGTGGTGAAGACATCCTTGCCGTAGCGCTCCTGGGCGAGCGTGCGACGGCCGTCATAGATGTCGGACACGGCGACGATTTTTACGCCAGCGAGAGCGGCTTCCGTCTTCATATCGCCCTGGCCCATGATGCCGAATCCGATGCAGCCAATCTGGACGTGATCGTTGGCCGAGAGTGCTTTCGCGGGCTCTTGGGCGGCGGCGGCAGCGGCTTCGGTTAAAGCGAGCGTGGAAGCGGATGCGCCCGTACTCTGCAGAAAATGACGACGGCTGATGGTCATGGGTGTGAGACGTCTCCGAGGTCTCACTCACATTGTCAAACAGGCTTGGTTTGGGATCTCGGGTGCGGGGTTCTCTTCAGTGGGCGGCGGGCGCTTTGCCAACCGGTTTAAAACGGCGGATCAGCAGCAGCAACGGAACACCTGCTAGAGTCAGCCACGCAATGACGCGGAAACAATCCATAAACGACAGCAGATTCACTTGATGTTGCAGCTGCCCGTACAGATATCCGGTGGCGGTGGTGGCGGCGTCCGAATCCGAATATCCCTTGCTCACGAGATAGTTCGTCAGAGCCGCGGAACGATTGCTGAGCGCTTGCGACGTGGTGGAAATTGCCGATCCCACGTTCGTTTGATGGAACTGCTGACGGCGCTCCGAAAGAGTGGTGACGAAGGCAATACCGAAGCTGCCTCCCCAATTCCGGAAGAGATTCGTCAGGCTGGATGCCTTGTTATTTTGATCGGGCCGCAACTGCGAATAGGCGAGGACACTTACCGGCACGAAGAAGAATCCGTAGCCAAGCCCCTGAAATGCTCTGGCGAGTGCGTAATGAGTGTAATCGGTGGCCAAGGTGAAGGTGCTGTAGTACCACATCGCAGCTCCGATGATACTCAGACTGGTGATGAGCAAGACCCGGGCAGAAACGAGCTGCCGCTGAATCAGTTGTGCAGCGACCGGCGCCAAAAGTGTGATGACGAGTGCGCCGGGGCCTAACACGAGGCCGGCGTCTATGGCACGGTATCCGTAAAGCGACTGCAGGATCTGGGGAATGAGCGTGGTGCTTCCGAAGAGCCCGAATCCGAACAACAAAAACAGAACGCTTGCGATGGCAAAGTTGCGATTAGCCAATAAGCGGAACTCGATGATTGGTTCCTGGAGGCGGGTTTCCCAGGCAACGGTCGCGATCCAGCCGACAGCGCCAATGGCAAGCATCCAGCAGATAAAAGCACTTCCGAACCAATCGTCGATCTGGCCGCGATCCAGCGCCACTTCCAGTGCGGCGGACGCTAAGACAATCAGAGCGATTCCGGTGCGGTCGATTTTGAGCTTGCCGTTTATCCGGGCGGAGGCTCGCTCATTCACGAACTCAGGCGGATCGGTTAGAAGCCGGCTGCTGAGGAAGAACGCCAAGATGCCGATCGGAATGTTGATGAAGAATATCCAGCGCCAACTGTAATTGTCCGTGATCCAGCCGCCGAGTACCGGCCCTATGGCCGGGGCGGTGACGATCACAATCGTGTAGATAGCGAACGCCGAGGCGCGTTTGGCGGCGGGAAACGTGTCCACCAGAATCGCCTGAGCGACCGGAGCCAAACCTCCGCCAGCGATGCCCTGCAGTACGCGGCTGGAGAGCATGATGCCAAGGCTCGGCGCCAATCCACAGAAAAAAGATGTCAGCGTGAAGAGCGCCACAGACCCGAGATAGTACGTTTTTCTGCCGAACACACGGCTAAGCCAGGCAGACATGGGCAAAATGACCGCATTCGCGACTAGATAGGTGGTGAGAATCCAGGTCACCTCGTCATAGCTTCGGCCGAGGCCGCCGCCGATATAAGGTAGGGCGACGTTAGCGATCGAGGTGTCGAGCAGTTCCATAAACGTTGCCAGCGTGACGGTTATGGCGATGAACCACGGGTTTATGTTGCGCTTTGTGGCGGGCATGACTGGCTCTCGGTTAGTAACTCAATGGAGGTCGACTGTTGGCTCGACGGACATGCCAGGCCGCAGAAGATGCTCCGGGTCCTGATCCTTGTTGAGCCGAATGCGCACGGGAAAACGTTGTACTACTTTCACGTAGTTCCCGGTGGCATTCTCCGGCGGAAACAGGCTGAAGAGCGGACCAGCGGCGCCGGGAAGACTCTCTACGTACCCTTTGTAATCACGTGCGAAGGTATCGACTCGAAGAGTGACCGGTTGGCCGGGGCGCATGCGCTTGAGTTGCATTTCTTTAAAATTTGCGGTGATCCAGATGTCGTCCAAGGGAACAATTACAAGCAGGCCTTGACCGGGCTGGACGCGATGGCCGAGCTCGACTGTTTTCCGCCCGATGACACCGCTCAGCGGTGCGTAGATCTTGGTGTAGCTGAGATTGAGCTGCGCCGTGTGTAGACTGGCGCGGGCTTGCGCGAGCCTGCCCGTGGAAGACTCAGACTTTGCACGCGCGTCCGTGACTTGCTGGGGAGCGCTGCGGGCAGCCTCGATCTGCGCATCCCGTTGAACCACAAGACTGCGAGCTTCGGCGACGCTTTGCTCTCGTGAACCAATGGTTGCGCGATCGGCCTCGACCGCCTGGGCATCCGCGGCGGCTTCGGTTTCACGGGCGTCGTAATCGGAGCGGGAAATTTCGTGCTTTTCGACCAAGCTTTGATAGCGGACGCGATCGCGCTCGGCCCGTGCATAGACGGCTTCGTCCTGCTGCAGCTTATGTTGCTCGGTAAAGAGATTCGCCTGGGCGGAAGCCACGCCGGAGAGAGCCTGCTGTTTTGCAGCTTCGGCACTGTGGAGCTGACCGAACGCGCTGGAATCCACGATGGGAACGGCTAGTCTGGCAGAATGCTCGTCGGCAGCGGCTGTCGCAAGATCGGCTTGCGCATGCTCGAGTTCAGCCTGGTAGTCGCGGGGATCGAGTTCCAGGACCAGGTCCCCGGCTTTGACGAACCGGTTGTTTTCGACCTGCGGATTGATGTAAGTGACGGTGCCGCTGACACGAGTGCTCACCAAATCCAGGTGCCCATCGATCTGAGCGTCATCCGTCGATTCATAGTTACGAGAGTGGAGCCACCAGAGTAAGGCGGCGGTCAGCGCCAGGACGGAGAGGAAGAGCAGAACGCCGCGTTTCCAGTTCACGCGCGATGGGCGGCTTTTGTGGTCGTCCTCTACCGTCAGCAACATGCGCAGCTTCTGTGTATCCAATACTTCTTCTTCGATCGCTTGTGCCACCTTATTTACCTCCTAAGAACTCGGCGAGCTTTGTTTCTGCGCCGCCTTGCGCGCGCGCGAACGAAATCATCGCTACGTTAAACGAGAACAGGCTTTCGATGTAGTTCTCGCTCGCGGCGGTCAGAGTTTCTTCCGCCTGCACCACTTCCAGATAGTTCGTGACACCGTTCGCATAACGATCTCGCGACTGGGTGAGAGCGCGTTGCGCAAGCGACTTGTTGCGCTCCGCGACTTTCACGCTGGACTCGGATGCGTGCAGATCAAGCCAGGCGACACGGACGTCATAGCCGACCCTACCCTTCAGATCTTCGTACTCCGCCTGACGCCGGGCTAGATCCTGCTGCGCCTGCTCAATGTCAGCCCGAATTCGACCGCCGGTATAGAGGGGCAAAGCGACATTACCCGCGATCGTGTAGACCTGACTAAAGTTCCCTATGTTCGATCCGGCGCCTCCGTAGTTCGCGCTGACAGATACAACGGGTAGACGTTGGTCCTTTTGTGCTCGCACATTGAATGCCGCCGCTCTCACGCTTGCTTCCGCGCTTCGGAGGTCGGAGCGAGAGCGCAACGCGTCTTCCGTCACGGCTTCGGCCGTCATCTCGGGGAGTGGATGATATGCCAGGGAATCCGTCAGCGCGAAGTTCTGATCGATGGCCAAGCCGATGATACGTGCGAGGGTTAGTTTGTCTTTTTCCAGTTGATTTCCGGCGACGGTTAATCGCTGTTCAGCAGACTGTCGCTCCACCTGGGCTCGTAGGGAATCGATTTCCGGTGAAATTTCCGACTTCAACTGATTTGCCATTTGCCGGTCCAACTCTTCGGCCGAGGCGAGTTCGGATTTTGCGGTTTGGACACGCGCGGCGCTGGCCACAACTTGCAGATATGCCGTGCCGACTGCCAGGACAACCACGTCCCGTGAATCGTGGATACGCAATATCGACGCTTGTTCATCGCTCTTGCGCGCCCGGTACTGATTGTGAAGCTCTGCACTGTAGAGTGACTGGGTGAAGCTGACGCGCGCGTCCTGATATCCAAACCCGCCGCTTGTGGAAGGAAGCGCGGGCAGGCCCGGAATCGCCGGGAGCTTCAGGCCGATTTCTTTGTAGCTGATGTTCTCGTAAACCTGACGACCCTCGGCCGAGATTTGAGGCAGCAATGCGGAGAGTGCCCGCAAGCGCTCGGCCCGGACGTCGGCGCTCGCCTGGTTGGACTCGATGAGCCCCAAATTGTAACGGAGCCCGCGTTCAATGGCGGCTGTCAATGAAAGTTCGAGCCTTTTACCCGTGTTTTGTGACTGAACGCTGCCCAGAAAGGGATTTTGGCGCTGAGTGGCCTGCGCGCTTGGGGTTGTCGTGCCATCCGCCGGGCTGATAGGACGGGGAGTGCCTACAGTGTAAGCCAGCGCACTGGAGCTTTGTCCGGAAGCGATCGGACTGAACGCTGCGGAAACAGCAAATAAGAGCGTTCCCCAGCTTCTTGGGCCGATTGCTCTTGTTTTTTGCACCATCGAGTTATCCTTATGCGCCCTTTGATTCCCGAAGAGACCGAATGGTCGCAAGTAATCGCGACCTAAGGATAAAGCGTGAGAGTATAGAAAGACCGAGTGGTCTCTAGAAAACTCATGGAGCAAATCGACATGACAAAGGGTGAACAAACGCGGAGAAAAATTGTAGAAGCGGCGGCTCCTATCTTCAATCAAAGGGGTTACGAGGGCAGCTCTCTGAATGACTTGATGGAAGCGACTGGTTTGAAGAAAGGCGGCATCTACCGTCATTTTTCAAGCAAAGAGGAACTTGCGGCGGAAGCCTTCGATTACACCTGGGAGACGGCCCGAACTATTCGACTCACGAATTTGGAGGAGAAGGCGAGTAGCGTCGAAAAGCTGAAGCAGTCGATTGCCAGTTTTGTCGACCATCGATCTCCGATTGCCGGCGGATGTCCCATTTTGAACACCGCGATTGAGGCTGATGACGGAAACGCGGTTCTCCGGACCCGAGTGACGAAGGCGCTTCGATGGTGGTTGGAGCGCTTACAAACTATCGTGGAGCAAGGCCAGGAACATGGGGAAATCCGGCGCTCCGTGGATCCCAAAACCGTGGCGACTCTGATAGTTGCATCGCTCGAAGGGGCGCTGATGATGAGCCGCCTGCAGCGGAATGACGATTCATTGCGGCGGGTGCAAGCGCATTTGAATAAATACCTGGAACGCAAGATAGCCGCCAAATGAGTTTTTGTTTGACCGAATGTTGATATATTTGTCTCTGCAATTCAGGTTGCAACCTGTCCGCGGAAAGGGATGATCCCGCCTGAATGAGGTCAAGCACCGAGCGTTGAACTTCTCTTTTGCCCGTGGAGAGCGGACACCGGGCCACAGGAGGAGTTATGTCTCGCGTATTACCAGAAAATCCAAGTCTCGAGTATCTGAAGAAGGAAGCGAAGGACCTGCTGCGCACGATGCCGGTCGGCAAGCTTGCGGATGCGCAGCATCGATTGGCGAATGAGTATGGCTTCGGAAGTTGGGCGAAGCTGAAGTCCGCCATTGAGGAGCTGCGGCAGAATCCCGCGGAGGCGTTGAAAGCTGCCGTTTGCGACAGTGATGCGGCGCGAGTCCGCGGCATTCTGGAACGCCATCCGGAACTGCGCGCCACGATCGACGACCCGCTGCCGGATTACGCTTTCGGTGTACACGCATTGTTTGCGGCAGTGCAGCGCAGCGACCGGGCCACAATTGAAGTGCTCTTGAATGCCGGGGCCGACATCCGCAAGCGAACGGAGTGGTGGGCGGGCGGATTTGGTGTTTTAGACGACTGCCATCCCAGCCTGGCCGGCTTTCTTATCGAACGCGGCGCGGTGCTCGACGCGCACTCGGCAGCCCGATTGGGACTGATGCCCGAGCTGCGAGCTTTGATTACGGCTGATCCCGGCGCGGTGCAGGCTCGAGGAGGGGATGGGCAGACGCCTCTGCACTTTGCCTCTACGGTGGATATCGCCGAGTTTTTGCTGGCGAACGGGGCCGATATCGATGCCCGCGATATCGATCACGAATCAACGCCTGCTCAATATATGCTGCGCGTGGATCAGAGGCGGCACTATCCGCACGACCGGCAGGACGTTGCGCGGTACCTGGTCTCGCGAGGTTGCCAGACCGACATTTTGATGGCATCCGCCCTAGGTGATGTGGACCTGGTGCGACGGCATTTGGATGCCGACCCCGCCTGTATCCGCATGAGCGTCTCGGAGGAATGGTTTCCGAAGAAGAATCCGCGCGCCGGTGGAACGATTTACATCTGGACGCTGGGGGCGCATCGGACAGCACAT
This sequence comes from Bryobacteraceae bacterium, assembly GCA_036269815.1. GTDB lineage: Bacteria > Acidobacteriota > Terriglobia > Bryobacterales > Bryobacteraceae > Bog-105. Next base: position 64,946 of record DATBDT010000066.1, on the reverse strand, counting down.
TCCGTGGCGCGGGATTTTGGCCACGAGGACGTGTTCGAGCTGCTGATGCAGCGCACTCCGGAGGACCTCAAGCTGGCACTGGCGTGCGAACTCGGCGATGAGGCGGTGTTTCATGAATTCCTTTCGAGGCATCCGGACGCTGCTAAGTCACTTTCCGAGGCGGATCGGCGGAAGCTACCGAACGCGGCGCAAAGTAACAACACAAAAGCAGTTCGGTTGATGCTGGAGGCCGGTTGGCCGGTAGACACTCCGGGTGATGCGGGAGCGACGGCGCTACACTGGGCCGGATTTCACGGAAATGCGGAGATGGCGCGTGAAATTCTGCGCTTTCACCCGACGCTGGAATTGAAGTCGCGGGAGTATGCGGGCCCGGCGCTTGCGTGGTCTATCTATGGTTCCGGCAACGGCTGGCATCGAGACACGGGAGACTACGTCGGGACAATTCGAGCATTGCTGGATGCGGGTGCAACTTTGCCGCCCCATGCGGAGGAATTGGAGCCCAGCGACGCCGTGTTAGAGATCCTGCCATGAGTAGAGCGGATTAAGCATCGAGGGCGAAGGCTCCTAATTTCTTCGGGAGGCGCGAAAGCTTTAAGCAGCGAAGCGAGGCCCGCAGCGCGTCCGGAGCCGCTCGACAAAGGCATCTTTGCCGCTCGCTACAATTCAACTTCGTCTTCTTATGCCGACTGAAGAACGGAACCTGTCGAACAGTTCCGCGCCGCCCTCCGTCTTTGCCCGGTGCAGTCTATTGCTCCGGGTTCTTGTACCGTTTGGATTCATCTTGTTCTTTGCCGGCGATTTGTTGCGAACCTACTTTAGCGGCGATGACTTCATGAACCTCTACAAATATGTAGAGAGCGGCTGGTCAACGTGCCGCGGTCTCATTTTGTTTTGGTCGGGCAACTATTACCGGCCTGCGGGGGCGTTTTTTTATCTCAGCTTCTATCACTGGTTCGGGATGCACCCGACGCCTTTCAAGATATTGGTCCTTTTGTTGCTGCTCCTGAACCTGGCGATTGCTCTCCTTTTAATCCGCACGTTATTTCATTCCACGGCGTTGGCGGCGTTGGCGGTCGTTTTGATTGCTTACCACGCGGCGGAAGCGCAACTCTACTACAGTTTCGGAACCATCTACGACATTACCTGCTTCACGTTCATGTACGCGGCGCTCGGCTTATTTATTTTTGTACGCGAGCAAGGCAAACTGCCGGACGGCCGCATAGTGGTTGTTCTCGCTTTGCTACAGATCGCAGCGCTCGACGCGAAGGAGATGGCTGTTTCTCTGCCGCTGATCCTTTTGCTCTACGAAGGCTTAGCATCGCCCGATGCGCGTAAGAGCGATTTCGATCCGCACGCCTGGGCGGCCCCCGTTTTGATGGGATTTCTGGTTCTTATTTATGTCGTGGGAAAAGGAAATTCGGCGCTGGAACAAAACCTTCTCTACCGCCCGCAGATCTCGGCGCACAGGTATCTGGATTCGATGTCCTATTATCTGGACCAGATTTTCTATCAGCGGCATGTCTTCAGTCCGAAGACCACGCTGCTGTTTCTCGGGGCTGGTCCTCTTATCGCTTTAATTGTCAGGTCGCGACTGATGATTTTTGGATGGGCGTGGTTTTTAATCGCCTTCCTGCCACTGAATTTCATACCGGACCGCGCCGGATTCGTGTTGTACATCCCGCTGGTTGGGTTTGCTGTGGCATTGGTTTCGCTGGTGCAAGGTCTTTTCCTGCGTCTACCCGGCGGAATTCGCGTCGGTAAAGCCGCCATGTTGCTGCGGCCCGACGGCGTGCTTGTGTTTCTCGTCATTGCGCTGCTGTTATTTCGCTTGGACAAGCGTGAAAAGTTAATGGCCGATCCGGAAGAGAAACGGCCGCTTTTCTTACATCAGTGGTTTGCGGCGGATCTGATGTCCGAAGCGCCAAATCCGAAACCGCATGCCCGGCTGCTTTTTTTGAATGATCCGTTTCCGGACGATTCGTGGAGTACTCTTTTCGTGCCCTCGCTGCTGCGTCACGATATGACGTTGTCGGCTGCGCGTGGGCGGCAGAATTTTCTGATTCTGGCCGCGGCGGTGCTGCCGCAATACGACGAGATCTACGACTACACGGAACCGCACCTGACGCGTATTTCGCCATCCGAGGTTCCAGGGCGGCTTGCTGCGCGCCGAATAAGTAGCGGGTTTGTTGAACCGGGCCAGGGCGTGTGGACGGCACCCGGCGCTTTTGTCTGGACCAAGCGCGTCTTCACGCTGCAGGCGGCGTGCGCCGCGGGACAGCAGACGTGTCATTTGACGGATGACATCTTTTTGCCACGCGAGGCGTATCCGACCACGCCCACGCATCAAGTGATCTTCAAAGTGGACGACCGTGCTCCTCAGAATGCCAGCGTAAGTACGAACCAGGACAGCAATATCGTTACGACTTTTCTTACTGGTGGCGCGACTCATACCATTGCTTATGAGTTCGATTCAGTTGTTCCGGCCTCGGAACATCCCGGCGATCCTCGTGAGCTTGGTTTGGTTCTTCGCGGTGCGATGATTACGCCTTAGCCGCTTTTGACACGAGGGCCCGGCTTGCATGCGACGATGAACATGTAAGCATGCCAGCAGAAACTGATTCAACCAACACGCGCAATATCGCGATCATTGCGCACGTTGACCACGGAAAAACAACGCTCGTCGACGCGATGTTGCGACAGAGCGGTATTTTTCGCGCGAATGAAGAAGTAACAGATCGCGTCATGGACTCTAACGATTTGGAGCGCGAGCGCGGCATCACCATTCTTGCCAAAACGACCGGGGTTCGCTACCACGGGACCAAGATCAACATTGTCGATACGCCCGGACATAGTGATTTTGGCGGCGAGGTGGAACGCGCATTGAAGATTGTGGACGGCGTGATGCTGCTGGTAGATGCGAGCGAGGGTCCTCTGCCGCAAACTCGCTATGTTCTGACAAAAGCGCTGGAGGCGAAACTTCCACCGATTCTGGTGATCAACAAAATCGACCGGCCCGACGCGCGCATTCAGGAAGTCGTGAATGAGGTGTTCGATCTGTTTATCGATCTGGATGCGACGGAAGACCAACTCGACTTTCCGATCGTATACACGAACGGCAAGGCCGGCATCGCGAAGTACGATCCAGACAGCGCAAGCGATAATCTGCAGCCGCTGTTTGAAACAATTTTGAAGCATATTCCGCCGCCTACGGGAGATGCTGACGAAACGCTGCAGCTTCTGGTGGCGAATCTCGACTACAGCGACTATCTGGGGCGGCTGGCGATCGGCCGGGTCTTCAACGGAACGCTCCGGCATGGCGATGAGGTGTCGATCGCCAAGCTTGACGGAACGTTCCACAAGACGCGCATCACCAAGCTCTATTCGTTTGAGGGGTTAAAGCGCGTAGATGAGACGTTGGGAAAGCCGGGCGATGTTCTTGCGATTGCCGGCGTCGAAGGCATAACCATTGGCGAAACGGTCACCAGCGCTGAGAATCCGAAGCCGTTGCCGCATATTGCGATCGACGAGCCGACAATTGCCATGACGTTTGTGGTGAACAACGCACCCTTCGCGGGTCGCGAAGGTCAATTCGTTACGTCACGCAATCTGCGCGATCGGCTGGATAAGGAACTCCTGACGAACGTGTCGATTCGCGTAGAACAGGCGGGCGGCCCGGAGGCCTTTAAAGTGATGGGCCGCGGCGAACTGCAACTGGCAATTCTTATCGAGATGATGCGCCGCGAAGGTTATGAACTGCAAGTGGGTAAGCCGGAGATCCTGACACGGGAGGTCGACGGCAAGCTGCACGAGCCGCTGGAGCATTTGGTTATCGATTGTCCCGAGGAGTTCATCGGCGTAGTTATCGAAAAGATGGGCCAGCGCAAGGGCAAGATGACGAAGATGATCAACAACGGCTCCGGACGCGTCCGCCTGGAGTTTCATGTGCCCTCCCGCGGGCTGATTGGCATTCGAAGCGAAATGCTGACTGAGACAAAAGGTATGGCCATCATGAATTCGCTGTTTCACGGTTATGTGGAGTGGCAGGGCGATATCGCCATGCGGCCAACGGGATCTCTGATCAGCGATCGCGCAGGTTTCGCGACGGCATTTGCAATTTACAATCTGCAGGAGCGAGGCGTCATCTTTGTTGCTCCCACGACAGAGGTGTATGAGGGTATGATCGTCGGCGAAAATGCGCGCGGCAACGATTTGGATGTCAACATCGTGCGCGAAAAGAAATTGACTAACATGCGCGCGTCCACCTCCGACGAAGCCATCCGTCTGGTTCCGCCGCGCATTTTAAATTTAGAACAAGCAATTGAGTTTATTCGGGAAGATGAGTTAGTGGAAGTAACTCCGAAGTCGATTCGCCTGCGGAAGAAGATACTGAAGGCGAATCAACGTTAGCACGGGGAGCAACGTAGTTTGCTCATTTCGCGTCAGGAGACTGTCCACATGCAAAACCTTCCGAGCTGCCGGGCCGCCCTTTGCGTTTCACTAACTTTGTCTGGTTTTGCAATGCAGGCCCAGACGGAAAAGAAAAGCTCTTTTCCGCAACTGGAGCAATTCAGCAACGCGGTCCAGGCACTGTCGGCGCACGCTTCGCCAAGCGTAGTTCGCATTTTGGTTACGCGCTTCGGCGCACAAACTGATGGAGGACGTGCCGACTTCATTGCCTCCGGAAAGCAACAGAGCATCGGCTCCGGTGTGATTATCGACTCTGCCGGTTACATCGTTACTAACGCCCACGTAGTGGATGGCGCACAGAAGATCAGGGTGAACCTGGTCTCCGCGGATGATCAAGGATTTCAGAGTGTGGTGAGGCATTCTTTCGCACGCCCGGTAGATGCAACACTTGTCGGCGTATTTAAGGAAGGCGATCTGGCGTTAATCAGGATAGACGCAACAGGGTTGCCTACGCTGCGGTTTGCGGAGTACGGCAAGCTGAGGCAGGGGCAGGTGGTGCTTGCGCTGGGAAGCCCGGAAGGTCTCGAGAATTCCGTCAGCATGGGCATCGTGAGTTCGGTTGCACGGCAGCCGGATCCAGACAGTCCGTTTTTGTTTATTCAAACGGATACACCTATCAACCCGGGAAACAGCGGTGGCCCATTGGTGAATACGGATGGCGAAGTGGTTGGCTTGAATACCTTCATTCTTTCGCAGTCGGGCGGCAATGAGAGCGTGGGTTTCGCAATTCCGAGCACCCTAGTTCAATGGGTTGCTACGCAGCTCAAGAAGTATGGCCACGTACATCGGCCGGGCATCGGAATCGGCGTTCAAGCGATTACACCAACATTAGTCAACGCGCTGAAATTGACGCGAACTTCCGGCGTTTTGATCAGCGACGTGGCACCTAATGGTCCAGCCGATAGAGCGGGCATTCGTATTAACGATATTCTGTTGTCGCTTGACGACCGGCCAGTGGACACGGTGCCCGCGATGCTCGGCTTCTTTCTTAGCCCTGTCACGGGCCGAACAATCAACGTTCGCGTTCTGCGCGGAATCGGTGAGCTGCAGTTTCAGGTGGTTCCAGTCGAGGCGCATCACGACGCCGATAGTTTAACGGATCTCATCGACCCGATAAAAAGTATTGTGCCGGCACTCGGCATTGTAGGCATTACTGTGGATGATCGAGTGGCGGGTCTCGCCGGAGGCTTGCGTCTGAATTCCGGTGTCTTGGTATTGGGCCGCGTTCAAAGTCCGGTGGCTGTGAATACCGGTCTTCGTCAGAGCGATGTCATTCACACGCTCAACGGAGAGGTGGTCTTGAATGTGGACGCATTGAAAGCTGCAGTGTCCGCTTTGAAGCAGAGCGATCCAATTGCTCTGCTTATTGAGCGGAACGGACAATTGCTTTACGTTGCATCCGAATCGGAATAGCCGGTCGTTCAGCTCTGAATCAAGAATCGTTGCGGGCTGCCAAGCGAGGCGGTTACGGCTTCGGCCGCTAAGTAACCGCTTCGCACCGCTCCTTCCATTGTTGCTGGCCACCCGGAACGGGTCCAGTCACCAGCTAAGAACAGATTCGGAATAGCGGTTGCGCTCAACGGACGGCGCACCTCCAAATTTGGCTCGGCCGCGAATGTTGCGCGAACCTCTTTGACAACGTGGGCGTGCTCCAGTTTTGCTTCGGCTGCTTTGGGAAAAAACTCACGTAGCTCCCGAAGAGCAAGCTCGATCACTTCGGCTCGCCCGAGATTAACCAGGCTTCGAGACGCGCTGACTACCAGTTGAATATGTCGCCCGTCTTTCTTATTGAACATCCATTGAATTGTTCGGTCGAGTAAAGTTGCATGAGGCAAGTCCGTGATCGGCCGGTCGAACCACAAGTGGATCCCCGTAATGGGCGAATGTGAAAAACCGCTAAGGTCCAGGTTCAGCCCGGGAGCGACTGCCGCGATGCGCTCGAACGGGATAGCCAGGATGTAGGCATCGGCTGAGATAGGGCCGTTTGCGGTGGTTACGTATTCGACACGCCCGTTCACAATGTCCACGAGTTGAACGGCGCGGCGCTCATCGATAGAAACGTCCGGATACGCAGCCCACACCTTATCCGAATATAAATCGCCAAGTGGAACGGCCGGTACACCCATTTGGTAAGCGTCCGGCTTTGACAGAAATCCCAGTGCGAAGACCTGCAATCCGTGAATAGCGGCCATGCGATCGAGTTCCTCGTTGATTGCACTCACCAACACCTGTCGCCAGAATCGTTCGATTGCTCGTGTGGTCTGTTTCTTTTCGCGCAGCCATTGGAGCATTGTGATCTGCTCGAGATCGGTTCGCTTTCCGTACTCATATCGGATAGCCAGAAGCCCCGAGGCGACGCTCATCTTGTCCGCCAGAGAGAGAAATTTCAAACGCGCAAACGACTCGGTGAAATGCAACGGCGCGGGCAGGCGGCCGCGCTTCATCACCGAAACGCGTCCGCCGGGTTCAATCCAGTAGAAGTCGCGATAGAACCGCACACTGTCGCGCACGCCCAAGCGGCGGTAGAAATCTAACAGATTCGTACAGCACCGCAGCAGGACATGCTGGCAGTTGTCGATGGTTGTGGTTGTGCCGTCGGCGGAATTTAGAGGATAAGAAGTGGCACGGCCGCCGAGAAAAGGGCGCAGCTCCAGCAGCTTCACTCGGTAGTCTGCTGAGCCGAGCGCGGCGCAAGCGGCTAGGCCCGCCAAGCCGCCGCCAATGACAACAACGTTAGGGCCTTGAGGCAAGGTAGGAATGAGCGTATGCTTCGATCAGATTCTCAATGAGACGAAGCCCGCAATCGCGCTCCAGACTTAACATCGATTCCGGATGGAATTGTACGGCCTCCATGGGCAGCTCGCGATGACGAATCCCCATAATAATTCCATCGTCTGATTCCGCCGTCACTTCTAAACAGCTTGGAAAGCTCTGTCGATTGGCGTAAAGCGAATGATATCGCCCGACCCGAAACGGTGATGGCAGATTGTGAAAGACTCCCCGGCCGTGATGCAGAACCTGAGAGCCTTTCCCATGCATCGGGTATTCGAGAAGGTCCAGCGTGCCTCCGAAGGCCTCCACCATGGCCTGCAATCCCAGGCAGACGCCAAACGCAGGAACGCCGCGTTTAGCCAATTCACGGACTAATGCTGGCAGGCCAAAGTCCGCAGGCCGCGCCGGGCCCGGCGAAATCAAAACCAGGTCGGGCTTTTCCACGTCGATCACCGCGAGCGCCGCGTTGGAGCGATAAGTGGATACCGTTGCTCCCGTTTGCCGTGCGTAATTCGCGAGAGTGTGAATGAAGCAGTCGTCGTTATCTATTAACAGGAGCCGGACGCCCTCACCGGGTTTCCGTATGGAGCGCTGTTTTTTCTGAGCCGGAGCAGACGGATATAAGGCACGGAAAAAATTAGTTGCTTTCAAGCGGCACTCGTTATCCTCATCGCGGGGAACCGAATCGTACAGCAGCGTCGCTCCGGCGGGATATTTGGCCATGCCATCTTTCAAATGAACCGTGCGAATCAAAATGCCGGTGTTGATGTCGCCGTTCAGGTTGATCATGCCGACAGCGCCGCCATACCAGCCGCGCGCATCGTTCTCCAGATCTTCAATCGCCTGGGCTGCCGCTTTTTTGGGAGCGCCGATAATCGTCACAGCCCACATGTGTGTCAGGAACGCATCCAGCGAATCGAAGCCGTCCATCAAAGTGCCCTTCACATGGTCGACTGTGTGGAACAACCCGGCGTAGGATTCGATCAATCTCCGCCCGATCACTTGTACGGAACCAGGTACACAAACGCGCGACTTGTCATTGCGGTCGACATCGGTACACATGGTCAGCTCCGACTCATCCTTCGTTGAATTCAGCAAGTCCCGAATACTTTCCGCATCTCGGATGGGATCACCGGACCTACGCGCAGTTCCTGAGATAGGGCACGTTTCCACGCAATCGCCTTCCACGCGGACGAACATTTCCGGCGAAGCGCCAACCAGTTGTTCGTCGCCCATCTGCAGAATGAATTCGTATGGACTTGGGCTCAGTTTTTGGACGCGTTGAAACAAATCGGACGGACGGCCGTCGTACGGAGCGCTGAACGTCTGGCGCAGCACCACCTCGTAGTAATTCCCTTGCCGCATTCCCTCGCGAACGGTTTCCACTTTTTCCATGTACTGCTCTGGGGAGTGGTTCGATTCGATAATGGCTCGCTGAGCGGACGGAAATACGCGTTTGACGTGCGGAGTTATTGCGGAAAGACCTTCTGTTGTCATATCGCCGCGCGAAAAGTCGTAGCGGTAGCGTTCAATCGTTTCTCTTTTGCGATCCATGAAATAAATGTCATCGCATAAGAAGAGATGAAGCTCTTTCTGGCCCTCACGGGGCAAGCGCAGGTGAATAGGGTCAAACTGCAGCAGCAGGTCGTATCCGAACGCGCCGACAAGCGCCAGCCGTGAATCCTCCGGATTTGCAAATTCCTGAATGAAAACGCGCAACAACGAAAACGGCGATGGTTGTTTGCTGCGGTCTTCTTCCGGAAAGCGTTCTGGCAGAGGTTTCAGTCGCAGCGTTCCATCGGCGGCTCGATCCCAATGCGGATTGTCATTCAGCAGTGGATCGAGAATTTGCAGTAATACTTTGCCGCGTTCATTACAAGGGCGGATTTCGATGTTCCGGTTTCTTCCGATGATCTCAATTGGCGGAGCGGTGCATGCGACATCCCATCGCGAGTAGCGCTCCGGATATTCGTAGCCGGAACAGAGATAAACGCCGAGTTCATTATCCAGCCGTCGCAGAATGTGATCCAAGCCGCGCCGATACGCGATTTTCGAGCTGTTGCGGGAGACGGTAATGCCGTGGGGGGTCGTGTAGCGCAGCAACTGCATAAGAGGAAGCCTGATAACAGCCGAAAACGGGAGCGACGTCCTGTTGCCAGCCAGCTTTCAGGATATCAGCGCGCGAACGCGATCCAATTCGTCATCAGTCCAGGCCGCGATCTGCACGTTTCGAAGTAATGACCAGCGTTCAACGTGAGAGATTGACGTTTCGGGTTCGATGTCGGTGAAAGGGCCGAGCGTTTCCAGCTCCATAAAATCGCGGTTCGTGAACATTTGACAACTGCAATGAAAATCCGCATACGGCACACCCAGATACGCTTCGGATTGCTTCGCGAACACCGTTGTGTCTAGCAGATAAGCGGCGAAGGTGTCGGTGTTGAACAGGCCGGCTTTTTGCTCGGTCGTGGCCTCGGGATCTTGTTTCAGGATCAGGTGCTTCCTGGTGAATATCCATCGCGGGTCCGAAAAGTCGGTGGATGCCCACATGACCAATGGGTGCGTCGGGTGGAAATTGCGTTCTTGCGTCGGGCCAGTTGGGAATGCTGCAAATGCAGTTCCGCCTGGAGCAAGCAGGGTTGCAGGCCAGGGCGCCCATCGAACTGTGTGGGGACCGCAGTTCGTCACTTTGTGCGTTATCCGAACGCGGCCATCTGCAAACAGCGTGATGGTCATTTCCTTACGGAGTTTGGTCTCAGCCTCGATTGGTCCGCTGACGCAGATGGTGTCTTCGGCCGGAAAAGTTGCTTCCACCGGGCTGTTATCGAGCGCATACGTTTCGGGCACGATCTCAGGCGCGACCCATAGGCGATGACCGCCGCGTATCATCCACCACGGCTCGCCGGTGTTCCCAAGCTGCGCTTCGCATTCATAGAACATGTTTGGACCGTCAACGAATCCGTAACGAATTACTCGCGGACCAACGTCCGTCGTGACAACCAGATCTACGTTGTAATTTGTCAGCCGATAGCAGTTCGGCCAACCGCGATACGCGATCTTTTCCAGTTTCATGAACTGTTGCTAGTATCGCGTCGACGATTTTTTCAGGTGACTCGGTTGTGGGCAGGTAAGAGAGCCTAGCCTTGAAAGCGAATCGAAGTCCATTTCACGCCAGAGCAGGAAGCCCAGCTGATTTCTGCGCAGTCCATCGACGGCGTTGGTGGGTCCACATACCGAACAGATGCTGCAATCTTTGCATGCGGATCATTGCTTCCTGAATACAGTAGGTGTTGATGTCCATCTTGGGTTGACAACCCTCGACATTATGGAAGCGCAGCTAAATCAGCCGGGGATGTCGCCGCGTTGCGCTCTCGAGGCGTGGATGTAGTCGTCACCTGAAATCAGTGAATTGACTTGCCCGCTAGCCAGACATTGTGGACGCGGAAATCATCATCAAACCGAACAAAATCTGCCGCTAGCCCGGGAGCCAGGCTGCCTCGGAGATGCTGAATTCCGAGCAGAGCCGCGGGTGAACCGCTAGCCATTTGCACTGCGTCTGCAATCGGCAAGCCGACTTTTCTTACCATCGTGCGGAGTTGATCGATCAATCTCGTGGCGCTTCCCGACAGCGCCGAGCCATCGGCCAATGCGCAGTAGCCTTGTTCCACGCGGCAAGGCAGAGCGCCGAGCGAAAATTTCGATCCCATCGGCAAGCCGGCGCCGGCCAAGGCATCACTGACCAACGCAACCCGCTGTGGGCCTTTGCAGCGAAACGCCATTTTTATTAAGGTGGGCGAGACATGAAAGCCGTCGCCGATCAATTCACACGCCAAGCCATCTTCGGTAAGCGCGTATTCGGCGAGACCGGCTTGCCGGAACAGTCCCTTTTTGCTTGCAGAAGACATGGCATTAAAGAGATGCGTGACTTTTCGGGCACCGTGCTGTAACGCTTGCGCCGCCTGTTCTTCGGAAGCTTCCGTATGACCCAAGCTCATGCAGATGCCGGCTGCTGTGGCTCGAGCGATCAACTCGATGGAATTGTGCAGCTCCGGCGCAATCGTCATTTGCGAAATGGACGCGGAATTCTCGACGAGCCAGTCGATGTTCTGGCTCGTTGCCGGCCGCAACAGCCGAGGATCCTGTGCGCCTGCTTTCGCGGGAGCGAGATGCGGACCTTCCAAGTGCAGCGGTAGTAGATTGATGGATAACTTAGTGCGAACGGCCTGATAGGTCTGAGTAACAGCGGCGATGTGCGAGTAAGTCGTGGTGGCGAGAGTCGGACATAGCGCAGTCGTTCCGCCACTGAGGTGGAAATTGCAGATTCTTTCGAAGGCAACTTCGGTGTTATCCAAAAAATCGGCTCCGGTGCCGCCATGTACATGGAGATCGATGAATCCGGGTGCTAAATACCGTTTCTCGCCATCAAAAAACTCGCCTCCCGGCGGGGAGCCTTGTCCCAGGTCGACGATGATCCCGTTTTCAAACCGAATCCACGCGTCCTCGAGGACCTGCGTGGGCAACATGAGTTTTACCGATCGAATACCGTCCATAAGTCTGTCTTCTGCGCCTTCTCGTTCAGGGGAAGGCGCCCCCGAGGGGTTCGCGCCCCTTTGTATTTCTTTTGTTTACCATTTCTGATGTTACGTTTTTTGGTATTTTCGATTCATGTCCACGATGTGGGAAGAAATCAGCCAGCAGCCGGCGGCTCTCGAAGAGACCCTTCGGGAGGAGTGGCCGCGGGTGCAGTCCTTGCGCGCCCATTTCGCCGCCAAGCCGGTGCAGCTGATTGTGCTAACAGCGCGCGGCACATCCGACAATGCGGCCCAGTTCGGTCGGTATCTGCTTGAAATTACCACCGGGATTCCGGTTTCGTTGGCGGCTGCATCGGTCCAGACTCTTTACCACGCGAATATCCAGTTGCGAAGCGCGCTGGTGGTGGCGGTCTCACAAAGTGGTGAATCCACGGATACCAATATTGTTTTGGAAAGAGGACGGGCCGCGGGCGCGTTTACGATTGGAATTACGAATGAACCGGAGAGCGGTCTGGCAAGACTTGCACAGCATGCCATGTTCGTTCGTGCAGGCAAAGAACGCAGCGTTGCGGCGACGAAAACCTATACCGGCCAACTACTGTGCTTCTACCTGCTGGCTTATGCGCTAGGCGCGCCTATCAAAGTAGAGGAATTGCAGAATATTGCCGGCTACGCGCAGGCGGCGCTTACCCTCGACGCCGATATCCGGCAGCGCGCGGAACGCTACCGTTTCATGCAGCGGGCGGTCTGCATTGGCCGCGGTTTGAACTATTCGAACTCTTTCGAATCCGCTCTGAAACTGATGGAGACCTGCTACGTGGTAGCCGAACGATTTTCGTCAGCCGACCTGCTGCACGGTCCTATCGCGATGCTGGAGGAATCGTTTCCGGCGTTTGCATTTTGTCCTCCCGGAGTGACGTCCGGGCCGATGCGCGAACTCTTGGAACGACTGCAAAGCATCAAAGCGGAGGCTCTTGCGGTGACTGATGCCAGTTATCCGGATTTGGCGGGGCTTACGGGTGCTGCGCGCAATACGCTTGTTATTCCGGAGAAACTGGCGTATGCGGGAGATCTTCCGGCCGACGTTTATACTCCGATCGCCTACATCATTCCGATGCAGCTGCTGGCTGCGCACCTGGCCAAAGCCAAAGGATTGGACCCCGATCATCCGCGCACCTTAAGCAAGGTGACCAAGACGGTCTGAGGTCATTTGGCAAAGTCGGAGCGAAAATCACCAAAAGAAAGTAAAACAAAGAGCCGGTTTGTCGAGTACACTGGTCAGTACTTGCATTTGACTGACCACGAGTGAACTCGTCTCCGGATGCTGAAACGAAAACCAAGCAGACTGCTGGCCGCGGAACGCCGCAGAGAAATACTCGGACTTCTCGGCCAAAATGGCCGTATTACGGTGACAGAGTTAGTCGAGCGTTTTGGCGTTTCCGCCGTTACGGCTCGCGGGGATCTGGATGCATTATCGGAAACGGGCGAGCTCATTCGTTCGCACGGGGGCGGTGTTCGACCGCTTACCGCTACGCCGGAACACCCGCTGCGCGCCCGCGAACGCATGCATCGCGAAGAGAAGCAACGCATCGCCCAAGCCGCGGTGGCACTTATCAAACCGTTACAGACCGTGATCCTCTGCAGCGGATCCACGTCGGCGGCGCTTGCCTCGGAGATCCGCGGCAACGGTCTTGAAAACATCACGATCATTACTTATGCGTTGAATATCGCCGAAAATTTCACCGAAATGCAGAACAGCACGGTGGTTATGCTTGGCGGCGTCTTACGTCATCCCTCAACGGCATTTGTCGGTCCGCATGCCGAGCAGATGATGAGCGCTTTGCATGCGGATCATTGCTTCATGAGCACGGTAGGTTTAAATGTTGAGGTGGGGCTTACGACATTGGACATCATGGAAGCTCAACTGAATCGGCGCATGATTGAATCGTCCGCGGAGGTGACGGTGCTCGCCGACTCGAGCAAATTCGGCCATCGCAGCTTGGCGCTGATCTGCGATTTCCGGCATGTCCGGCGAGTGATCACCGACCAGGGCGCGCCACATGCGGACGTGGACAAGCTGCGAAACCGCGGTGTCGAAGTCGTGCTTGCCTAGCGTTTGGACTTTCTTTTGATTTGCTTTCAATTGGCATTTTTTTCTATAGCGTTTTCAGTCTTCCTGATACGGGCGCGCCGGCCCGCCGTGTTTCGGTTGATTCTCTTCCTCTGCGCGAGTGTACCGATGGTATGCGCTGGCGCTGATCTTCCTCTGATGCCGCTGCCACAAACGGCCGCGCCCGAAACTGGCCAATTGGAGATCACGGGCGCATTCTCTATTTCGTTGGTGGGCGCCGGAGCCGCAGACGATCGCGTGCACGGCAGCCTGGATCGTATCTTCACACGCATCCAGCGCCAGACGGGGATTCCCATGCAGCGGCGGATCGTGGCTGATAATCCGGCGGCAAGCCTGCGCATTGTCGTCGGGCGAAAGGATCACAAGAGCCCACAAAGGCTGGGCGATGATGAGTCGTATTCCCTGCGCGTGGTGAATGGACAGGCGCAACTCTCGGCGGCTGCCCCGCTTGGAGTTCTACGCGGTATCGAAACTTTTTTACAACTCATTCAGCAGAATGAAGCCGTTGCCGGACAAAGTAAGCCGGGCTTTTCCGTTCCAGGTGTGACGATTCAGGACAGTCCACGTTTTGGATGGCGTGGACTGTCGCTCGACGTATCGCGCCACTTTCTTACCGTTGCCGATGTGGAACGCACGTTGGATGGGATGGCGGCGGTAAAGTTGAACGTCCTGCATTGGCACCTTTCCGACGACCAGGGTTTTCGCGTTGAGAGTAAGAAATATCCAAAGCTTCAGGAAGTTGCTTCCGAAGGCAACTACTACACACAGGCGCAGATCCAGGACGTCATCGCGCATGCACGCGGCCTGGGTATTCGGGTAATTCCCGAAATCGATATGCCCGGTCATGCCGCGGCGATTGTTGCAGCGTACCCGGCGCTGGCGGCTGGGCCCGGTCCACAGTCGGTAGCCCATAACTTCGGTGTGCTGACGCGCCTGATGGATCCGACGAAAGAGGCGACCTACCGCTTTCTGGATGGACTGATTGCGGAGATGGCGAAGCTGTTTGCTGACGATTACTTCCACATCGGCGGCGATGAAGTGGAGCCGACGGAGTGGAATCAGAACGCGGACATACAGGCCTTTATGCGGCAGCATGGGATGAGCGACGCTAAACAGCTGCAGAGTTACTTCAGCCAGAAAGTGGTCAAGATTGTGATCAGCCACGGGAAACGCGTCGCGGGGTGGGATGAGATTCTTCAACCCGATCTGCCGAAGGCAGTCGTCGTCCAGTCGTGGCGCGGGCAGAAATCGCTTTGGCAGGCTGCGAGTGAAGGATACGATGGCATCCTTTCAGCTGGTTATTACCTGGATCTGATGCACCCGGCGAGTGAGCACTATGCGATCGATCCAATGCGTCTGCCGCCCGCGAGTGCTGACCAGGCGGCAACGAATGAAGCGGCTCCGGCAGCTTTGACGCCTGAGCAGAGGAAACACATTCTGGGTGGGGAAGCGGCAATGTGGGAGGAACTGGCCGTCTCCGAGAATCTGGATGCGAAGCTTTGGCCGAGGCTGGCGGCCATTGCCGAACGGTTGTGGTCGCCCGAGACGGTTACAGACACAGATTCCATGTACCGGCGGCTCGCAATTACGAATCGCTGGCTCGAGTATCTCGGTCTATCGCAACGCAGCAGCCTGGTACAAATGCGGCAACGGCTGGCTGGATCGTTCCCGCGTGGTCCGCTCGACACGTTTTCGACAATACTCGAACCGGTGAAGGGCTACGAACGAAATTCTGAGAAGTATTTGACGGAGATGCCGCTCAATCGTTTAGTTGACGCGTTGCCACCGGAGAGCGATGCGGGGCGCGAATTTAGCAATAAAGTCGATGCTTATCTGGCTCAGTCGGGAGAGGCGAGGAAGAATGACGCTCGCTCTAAGCAGGAGCTGCTTCGCCAATTAGCGGCTTGGCAGAAGAGTGCAGAGGATGTGCGGCCGATGATGCAGGCGAACGGGCTACTTACCGCGGATCTGCCGCTCGCCGATACGGTTGAGTCACTATGCCGGGTGGCGCAGGAAGCCATTTCCCGCCTCGATTCAGGCAGCGGCGATGCAAAGTGGAAACAAGAGGCAACATCGGAGCTGGAAACGGCGTTGCGACATCAGGACGATATGCTGATTCGGGTTGCACCGGCCGTGCAAAAGCTGGTGAATGCTGTTCCTGGCGCTTGAACGATCGACGGGTTTCCTGAATCGGATGTGCCCGCGAAACCGTCAATCAGTCGTGCTGAGAAACCCGGCGCAACCGGTTCCGGCGTCGTTGAACTTGGCGGCTGCAGATCGAAACGACGTTCCCGTTACACGTTCCCGCCGCCAACCCGAGTTGGACGCATTGCGCGGGCTCCTGCTGGTGTGGATGACGCTGACTCATCTACCGACACATGTTAGCTTCTACAGCAATCAACCGCTTGGGGTTGTTTCGGCGGCGGAAGGATTCATCTTTCTGTCGGCGCTTCTGTGCGGGCGTGTTTTTGAGCGCAAGCTACGGGAGTCCGGACCACGCGAAGTCTGGAAGCGGCTTGGCGGCCGGGCGGCGCGGCTGTATGGGTATCATCTCCTGCTGCTGGCAATCGCATTTACGGTCGTTGCCAAGATTGCAGTTCACACGAAGAGTCCAAGCCTGGAAGGACTGATCGATTTTTTTCTGGCTCATCCGGCGCGGGCAGTGGTTTCATCGATCCTGCTGATTTACCGGCCGCCGCTGCTCGACATCCTGCCGATGTACATTTTATTCCTGATCGGGACGCCGGCGGTGCTCTGGGTTGCGAAGCGTTGGGATTGGCGTGTCGTTCTTATCCCGAGCTTGTTGATGTGGGTGGCGGCGCAGTTCGGAGTTCGAGCCGCGATGTATTCGCTGACAGTGAAGCAGATGTCCATCCCATTCGGCGCGCTCGGCGCGTTCGATCTGTATGCGTGGCAATTGTTGTGGGTGACGGGCTTGTGGATCGGCGCGGGACGGCCGTCGCTTCCACCGCTTTCCTGGGCGCCGAAGACGACGGTTACGTGCGCCGCAGTGATTGCAAGCTTCTTCTTCTACGTCCGCCATTCGTTTCTTTGGGATGTTTTGAACGCGAACAGCTGGGCGCAGCTTACCGACAAGTGGCATCTCGGCTCATTTCGCCTGCTGGATTTTACGGCACTGGCAATTCTGTTCAGCGCTTTTCAACCATGGTTTGCAAAATGGCTTTCGATTGAGCCGCTGGTGCAGTTGGGGCAGGCTTCGCTCGAGGTTTTTTGCGCGCATCTGCTGGTTTGTTTCGCCACTCTGGCACTGGTAGGAGACGGGACGGCGATATCGGTTGCGACTGAAATCGCAGTTGTGACGGGCGCGCTGCTCTTTCTTTATCTGGTGGCGAGACTATTTGCAAGGCCAAGGAAGCCAACTGCGCGGCCGCGGCGCGAAGATTGACGCAGCTGCGGTAGTACAGTAGGCGATGATGCGTTGCTTGACAACAATTGTCCTTCTATTTGGTTCGCTTGCCTGGAGCAAGCCTGCGGTTGTACTTTCGACGGATGTCGGCAATGAGATTGATGATCAGTGGGCAATCGCTCATTTGCTGTTGAGCGGTAATTTTCAAGTGCGTGGAATGTTATCGGCGCAAGCTCCCAGCCTGCCCGCGCCGTCAGCGCATGCAACGTATAAAGTGCTGGTCGATGAGGTGGAGAACCGGCTTGGCATGCGCGAACATCCGCCGCTTTTGGAAGGCGCCAGCACTCCATTAAGAAGTCCGAAGAGCGCGCAAGACAGCGAAGCCATGCGCTTTTTGATCGACGTTTCGAAAGACTTTTCGAAGGACAACCGTCTGATTGTCCTGACGATTGGGGCGGCAACAGACGTTGCGTCCGCGATCATTTCGGATCCGGCAATTGTCGATCGCATCGAAGTGATTGCGATGGGGTTCACAAACCTATCGAGCGATGGCGGAAAAGAGTTCAACGTTCAAAACGATCCTATTGCGTGGCGGGTCATTTTGCAATCGGCGGTGCCGGTGACGATCGGATCGGGTGAGGTGTGCCGCGCCTATCTGGCTATCTCGTTTGATAAGGCTGCCCAGCTGCTTGCAAATAGTGCGATCGGTGGCTGGCTCTGGCAGGAGTATCAGGCTTGGTATTTCCGACATGTGAAACCGCTGCGGGTCAATGATTTCTCGAAGCCATGGATTATCTGGGACATTATCACGATGGCGTACGTGGAAGGAATTGCGGAACACGAGAAGATTGCGCGGCCGGTATTGGGAGACGATCTGTCGTTTCAAAAAGGAACGGATCCCGCGAAGACGGTTAATTGGATCACCACTGTCGATTCGGCGAAATTGTGGAAGGAGTTCGCAGCTGAGCTGAGCAGCTACGAAAGGACACATGCCGTCGCGCCGCAAGGATGTGTTCGTAACTGATGCGTGCGGCCGTCCTGAAATCTCCGCGTGAGCCGCTGGTAAAGCGCGATGTTCCGCGGCCGGCAGTAAGCGAACGTCATGTTCTGTTGCGGGTTCGGGCTTGCGGCGTGTGCCGTACTGACCTTCATATTGTCGAAGGCGAACTGCCGAAACGAATCGACAACCTGATTCCCGGGCATCAGATCGTCGGTGAGGTTGTCGAGGGCGCCACAAGTCAACTACCGATCGGGACACGCGTGGGTGTGTCGTGGATCGGGGGCACAGACGGCACGTGCTGGTTTTGCACACATGGCGCGGAGAATCTTTGCGACGCTCCGGAATTCACCGGATACACGCGTCATGGCGGCTATGCGGAGTATGCTCTGGCGCGCAATGATTTTGTATTTCCGCTGCCGCCGGATTTAGAGGATATGCACGCTGCACCGTTGTTGTGCGCGGGCATTATCGGATTTCGCAGCTTGCGTGTGGCTGAAGTGCAGAAGGGCGAACGTGTCGGGCTGTTCGGATTCGGAGCTTCGGCGCATTTAGCGATTGCGGTGCTGCACGCCTGGAACTGCGACGTGTATGTCTCGACGCGCGGCGAGGCGCATCGGCAATTTGCGAGATCATTAGGCGCGGCTTGGGTGGGCACAGAGCAGGAGAAGCCGCCGGTTACATTGGACCGTGCGGTTACGTTTGCGCCGAGTGGTGACGTGGTTATAGCGGCGCTGTCGTCGTTGCGAAAAGGCGGAATCGTTGCGATCAATGCGATTCATCTGGATCGCATGCCTCAGTTCGATTACGACACTCTGCTTTGGGGAGAACGGCAGCTTCGCAGCGTGGCGAATATGACGCGCGACGATGCGCGCGATTTTCTGCAATTGGCCGCGGACATTAAACTGCAACCGAGCACTACAGCATTCGCGCTTGAGGATGCGAACGAAGCGCTGCGGCGTGTGAAGAGCGATTCTCTGGACGGCGCGGCGGTGCTGGTGCCGTGAAGCTGCCAAACTCCCTATACGTAATCGAACAAAGTCATGAGTCGGCGGCTGCCCCGAGGCGCGTCTCGCGCGCTTGTCCCGATGCAGCCTGAGCCGTGAGTTCAGAAAAGTTCGCTTGGATGATCTATGGTCGCTTTTACGAGTCTAGTCCCTTGGCGATGCACACCCGAAGGCCTATCAGCCTTGCCGTCCGATGGCGCGCATTCGCGCTGTTTGCGCTTCTGTGATACCTTCATAGTTTCACGGAGTCGGCATGACGATAAACAGACGGCTTGTGGTTGCTGCGCTCATTGGCTGGTTAACAGCTTCGGCGCAAGATTCCGCGCCCCCTTCCAGCACCCTGAAAGTCGGGGACAAGGCGCCGGATTTCACGCTCCCTTCCACCGACGGGGGCACCATCCATCTGGCGGACTTGATCGGCAAGAGCACTGTCGTTCTGGCCTTCTTTCCGGCTGCTTTTACCGGTGGTTGAACCGCCGAAATGAAAGCGTACCAGTCTGGTATGCAACATTTTCAGGAGACGGGAGCCAAAGTGTTCGGCATCAGCACCGACAACAGTCCGTCCCAGAAAGCATTTGTCCAACAACTAGGCTTGACGTTCCCGCTGCTGAGTGACTTCCTGGATCGCAAAGTAAGTCAGGCATACGGAATCTACATTCCAAAGTATGGAATTGCTAACCGCGTCACCTTCGTGATCGATAGTTCCGGGAAGATCGACACTATCGAATCAGGAGGCGATGCAATCAAGATGCTGAAGACTCCCGATGCCTGCAGCCGGTTAGCTCACGGCAAGAGTGCTGGAAGCTAAAGCTCTGAACTGGCGGCTCCGAACAACGGTTCTCGAACCCCGTCAAAACTGGTATTGCAGACTAATGCGTAGAATGCGCGGCGTCTGAACAGCCAATGGCAAGCGCTCGTTGAACGCTTTGCTGCTGACGTAGCTTTCCTGTATTCTGTTGGCGACGTTTGTGACATTGAGCAGATCAAAACCGGTAATGAGTTGCCCAAAAGGCAAATGAAAGCGTCGCGCCAGCCGTAGGTTCCAGTTCAGGACGAACTCGGCCCGGTTTCCGCCTTCGGGACTTCCTCGAACAGTCGTGTCCACCAGAAATGGCCCTTGCGACAGGCCCGTAACGAGCAGGCGCCGGGCAAACACGAGCCCGTCAAGATAGTCGACAGTGTCAGCCACATCAAAGCTTCCGAGCCAGGCAGGGAGGTGCGAGATTGTTTCCACCTTCCCGAGATATGCCCGGTCGAAAAAATCACGTCCCGCCGCGTTGATCGATGTATTCGGATCCTGATAGAGCGCGCCGATCACGCCAGGGTCGTTCTCTAACACGCCGTCGCCGGGATTCGTAGGGCCAAAGGACTTTTCAGCGGTGAATGAGGCGTGAAAGTAGATGAAGCGATGTTGAGTCGCAACCTGCGCGGTGAAGCCTTGGTACTGCATGCGCAGATCGCGAGGATTGGTGAGGAGAAATATGTCCTGGCCCAGAGTGGTTGAATTCTGTTGGTAGACGGTGAGGTGTTGATCGTCGGCCGTCCCCGGTATTCCGTCCGGGCCAGGATCAAGAATGCTCACTGGCGTGAAGCTCGAAGGCGGAACGCCTGTGTTGATGAGGGCGATTCGAGCCTTGTCGTCGCGCCGGTACAACTGCAGGCTCGCGAAAGACTGAAGAGGCAAGGAGGCGGTTGCGCCGACATCAAATTCGTCCGCGTAGGGCCGATGAAGCGAAGGGGAGATGCTCGAGTAGGGTCCACCGAACCGGCTTAGAAGAGTGCCTTGTTCTCCCGGTTCGAAACGGCCGTCTGCATTCAGATCTTTCCATTGGTACTCAAGTCCCCCGAGGCTGTTCGGATTGCCGTAATCGAGATATCTGCCTGCGAGGGGCTGATACGAGCGGCGATAACCCGCCCGAAGGACGATACGGCGAAACCGCGGGACGGCTAACGCGACACCGGCCGAAGGTGCTGCGCTATTCCAGGAGATCAGATCGCCGCGCGAAATAAACGTTCTTGCCGGGACGAATGACCCCAGGGGACTGGATTGATTCGGAAGTGAACCGCGAGAGAAGTCTGCCAGAAGTCCAGCATTGACCGCTAGCCAGGAAGTGAGCTTCACTTCATCTTGTGCGAAGAAGGTTCCGTTACGGATTTGCTGATGACTATCGAGCGGCGTATTCAATTCCAGAACATAAGCGGGTGCGCCTGCAGAGGTGATCAGATTGAGATCCGAAGGAGCGCCAAGCCGGTTTTGCACTTTAGAGTAAGTCCAGCCGCCGCCGAAAGAAAAGCGATGTATAGACCGGTCGAGCTGAACGGCGCCTGGGTCGAACAGCGCTTCGATTGCTTGCCGTGTGCGAACAGCGAGATTGTTAAGCGGCGCCGGGCCCGTTACCGCACCCCCCAGGAGGTCGGTACTGCTCTGTGCGCCAGACATAGAGCCGAGCCGGGTATCGAAGTGGGCCGTCGAAAACTGGTAACGCACTTGAATCGCACCGGAACGCGACGTATCGCCGGTTTGCCTGGTCCAGCCGGTCTGTAGAAAATCGAGATGGTTCGTTTCGCCAAGACCGCTGAATCCAAACGAAGTGTCGAACGAGGGTGCCGCGCGCCGGGCAAGCAGAGCTTCTATACCTGTGGGCTCCCCCCAATCTGAAAGGTTGATGCGCAAGCCGGTAAATTGAAAATCGATATGGTCTTTCGGCGTTGCTTGAATACGGCCGCGCACATTGCCGAACAGGAGACGGCTCATCTGGTCCTGGCCGGGACGAGCCACGGGAATGGTTTGGGAGGACCACTGTCCTGTACCAGAGGCATAAATATCCGCGCGTTTACCAATAGGGCCCCCGACCTGGAGATTGTCGCGCGTGAACCAAAGGAATCGCTGTGTTTGTTGAAGATCGTTTCGGGTTGCTGAACTCGGGAGATTGTCAGACGCAAAAGCAGATCCGGTGTCCGCCGTGAAGAGGGATCCGTGCCAGCTTGCCCCGGCCTGTGCAGAGAAGATGTTAACTGTAGAGCCGAAGGCAGCCGATGTGCCTGCGGCCACACCGTTATCGACCGCAATCTCGTCGATCGAGCAAAGATCCTGAAGAAGCAGAGAGCGCCCCGGTTGGTACGGATCGGTAGCATTCATCCCCTGTAGCTGATAAAGCGTCCCAGTCCAGGTGAACGCGCGAGGCGCCTCGAGAGCCAATCTCATGTTATTCAAACCCGTGAAGTCGAGGGGCTGTGTAACGGCAGCGGGCTCGCGGCTTAGCAGCAGACCAGCCAAGCTGTAAGAGTTGGGATAAATGTCAGCCGACGAACTCGTGACGCGCCACGATTCGAATGCATGAAGTGCCTCGCTGCTGCGATAGTTGGTGGCGGCCGATCCCGTGGAAACCGAGCCGATCACCAGGCTCAAATACGTAACGCGAAGAGCGTAGACGTGTAGTGGGACCGTGGGCACGGACTCTGCGCTGATTTCGTAGTCGCCGTAAGGCAGAACGAATTGAAACTCCCCGCGAGCGTTGGTCGACACCTGAGCCCGAAAAGTGGTTGGGTGGCCCGTGAGCCGAACTGTTACGCCGGAAACAGGCAGGCCGTTGCCGTTCACGACAGTTCCCGCCACTGTCCCTATCGTTGATTGGGATTGAACGCAAACCGCGAAGGAAATCACGATCAGAGTCAACCTGCATAAAGCGGTAACACAAAAGCCCTGGAATGCAGCCTCTGTCATTTGTGACTCCACTTTCAGCCGCCGAGGTTAGTGCAAGACCGCGTACCTGGTGATCGCGTAGCCGAGCGCGGCGCCCATAAACACATCCGACGAAAAGTGCGATGAAAGCGTCATACGAGAGAAGCCGATGACGCCAGCCATGCCGTAGGCGACCCACGGTACCCATTTGTGGTCTCGTCCGTAGCGCCGCGCGAAAACCGTGGCAACAGAGATCGCAGCGATCTCGTGTCCTGAGGGAAAACTGCCATTGCCGCGCCACCATGATCCGTTCGACTTAAACCAGGTGTCTGCGAAATTTCCGTTTGGTTGAACGTCGGCCGGCCGTAGCCTGCGCCCTATATCCTTCATTACGGTAGTTACAATCTCGGAATCGGCTACGGCTTCACCGGCAAGCAGCGCTGTCTGCTCGGCGTAAGAGTCATGGCGCAAAAAGCCGAAACCATAGAACGAAAGCGGCACCAGCGCAATGATCAGGGTGCTGTTGGAACTGCTCAACACTTGATTGAAATCGTGGAACGAATTCGTGCGCCGGAAGTAAGGTGCCGTGCTCGGATCAAGCAGAACCAAGCCGGTGGCTGTGCCGCCAATCAGCGCGGCCGGAAGAACGTTGCGGCCTTGCGCCAGAAGCCATGGAAATGTCCAGATACGCTTCTGATCGCACACCATGTTGGGAAGCATCAGTTTCCAGGAGACGGGTCGCTGATCTCCGACGAACGTTGCGGGACAGAAGCGTTTTTTCGAAGGTGTCTGCGGAGTGCTGTCGTCCGGAGAAAGTGAGACAAGCGAAGCGCCAGACGCCGCGGTTACAGTAGAGCTTTGAGAAATGTTCTCGGCCGAGACTTCAGGGATCAGGGCAAGTGAGATACACAACCTAATGATTAGCTCGGATGTGACGGGTACCCTCATTGGAAAAGATAAGAGGAGACGTTTCGCGCTGGAAAGATGTTGCAAGATTTGTCAGAGCCGTTCGCCAGTCTTTCTCCTCTCGCTTTACGAAGCTCGCTGAGGCGTCGGGGTGATCTTTCGTGTGAGCGTCGAGCAGAAAAAAAGAGTCAGCCTTCGTGTGTCCGCATCCTAGGGGAGAAAGCGGCTGCCCTGACCTGCTGCGATTGCCTGTATTCGCAATGGAGGTAATAAGCAACCATGAACGACAGGAACTTACATTTTGCTTGCCGTGCCACGTGTTCGTTCGCGGCTCTGCTGACTTGTTCGGTTTGGCTGCAACGGAATCACGCTCTGGGGCAGGAAGCGGCGACCGTTGTCTCCGCAGATCAGGCTCTTGCCAGGCTTACTGAAGGCAACAGCCGATATTCCCGGCACAAGGAGCAGCACCCCGACGAGAGCCTTGCCCGTCGTAAAGAGTTGGAAACGGGACAGCATCCATTCGCAGTGGTTCTGAGCTGTTCCGATTCTCGCGTGCCTCCCGAACTTGTATTCGATCAAGGCTTGGGCGACTTGTTTGTTATTCGGGTTGCCGGTAATGTCGCCTCTGATGACGTTCTGGGCAGCATCGAGTATGCAGTGGAACACCTGCACACAAAACTGATCCTGGTGTTGGGCCATGAGAAGTGTGGCGCGGTTTCGGCCGCAGTCGAAGCTGGTAACGCCCCGGGACATCTCCAGTTTATAGTCTCTGCCATTCAGCCCTCGGTTCAGGAGACGCTGCATGTTCCGGGTGACAGGATCCACAACTGCGTGATCGCGAATGCGCGCCATGTCGCCACTCAGATCCGCGAATCGGAGCCGGTGTTGAAGGAACTCCTATCCGAACAGGGCGTTAAGGTTGTCGCGGCGGCATACGCACTGGATTCAGGAAAGGTTACTCTGCTCGAATAAGGCTGCCGATGGCGAATTATCCCTCGTTCAAATTGGCAGCAGCAGTACGTCCCAAGCTTGTGACGGCCTGAAACAGTTTGCCAAAAGCGGCGTTGAGATACTTACCCCGCTGCGCCGCGGCATTTTGCTCGTCCGGAAGGATTTCTTTCACCGCCCAGAGAATCGTGCGTAAGGTATCTGGAGCAAGGGCTTCCAGAGCGACGAGAATTTTCGCAGGAAGCGAGATTGTGCAATTGTATTTTTGAGCTTGAAGAGCCTGTCTGATCTCAGAAGCCGCGTAATCGGCAGCAACGGAAAACCCGGGCAAGTTGCCGAGAATGCCAAACCACGCGAACTCTTTTGAAGCATCGCCAGCAAACTCGGCATTCAGATAAGAACCGGTGCGCATCAACCCGGGAACCACAGTTAAGACATGAATTCCTTTTGATTTTGCTTCAGCGCTCAATCCCGTAGAGAAGCCGACGAGCGCGAACTTTGCGCAGCTATACGGGAGCAGGTGAGGAATGCTAACGCGCCCGCCGACCGAAGTAACGTTCACGATCTGTCCCGCTCCGCGCGATTCCATATGCGGCAACGCTGCCAGCGAGAGATTGACGGGCGCCCAGAACATCACGTTCATAGCACGCTCATATTCCGCATGGTCGAAGCTTTCAAACGGCGCGACCTTGATGATACCGGCGTTATTGATCAATACATCGATCGCGCCCAAACGTTCGATCACCTCCTGGATCAGCCGTGTGGCTTCTTCCGGGTTGGCGACATCATGAACGAATGGGGTAGCGGTGACCCCGTTTTGTTGCAGTTGTCGTGATGCTTCATCTAGTTCGTTAGCATCGCGGGCGCAGATTGCTATGCGGCTCCCATACTTCCCAAATTCCTGAGCCAACGCGAGTCCCAGTCCTCGAGAGCCGCCGGTTATGAGCACGACTTTGTCGCGAAGCGGTATAGGTTCGCGGGGCTTGGCAGCGAGCACTTTCCTGACGACGGCCCCCGCCGCAAGGGAAAGGCCGGCAATGCCCAGAACAGGAAACCACACCGAGTTGATCGAAGTTGTGTTTGAGGAATTCATTTGAACCCGATGGTGGGATTCAGCAGCATCCGAAATGTTTCTCCGCGGAAGCCCGCGACGCGCATAATGCGCAGATTGGCTGCCGAAATAGCGTAAAGAGCTCTGTGACTCCAATTAAGCCCCTCCGCTCGCGTCTCGATAGACTGGACATAAATCATGAATTTGTCCTTCGTCCGAGTTTTCTGCCTGCTAGGAGTTGCGACGGTCAGCGGGCTAGCCCAGCAAGTTATACAGCTGTATCCTGGCGTCGCTCCCGGCTCTGTCGAAGAGAGTTATCCGGAGAAACGATACTTCTCGAACGTCTGGAAGGCGGAAGTCGTAACAAATGTCACAAAACCGACGCTCACTGTATATGAGCCCGCAAAGGGATCACGCAGCAGCAGCGCGGTGGTGATTTGCCCTGGTGGTGGATTCATGGCCCTCTCCATCACGAACGAGGGGATCGATGTCGCAAAGTGGCTGTCCGCAAGAGGCGTGACGGCGTTCGTTTTGAAGTATCGCCTGGCGCACACGGGCGAAGATGCCACGCAGGAATTTGCCGCATTATGGGAAGACAAGGCCAGATTCGAGGAGATGATAAGCAAAGTCGTGCCGTTGTCGGCGGCCGACGGGCTGGCGGCGGTAGCGTATGTACGCCAGCATGCCTCCGACTGGGGTATTTCAGCAGATCGAGTAGGAATCATTGGATTTTCGGCCGGAGGTACAATCGCTGCCGCAGTTGGACTGCGCTACTCGCCCGACAGCCGGCCCGCCTTTGTTGCACCAATTTACGGAGCCGCTTCGATATTCAAGAACTTTCCGGTTCCGGCGGATGCTCCGCCTCTTTTCCTTGCCGCTGCGCAGGATGATTCGCTTGGATTGGCGCCAGACAGCATAGCTTTATATGAGCGATGGACCAGTGCGCAGAAATCAGCCGAACTGCATATGTATGCCAAAGGCGGCCATGGTTTCGGGATGAAGAAACAGGACCTCCCGGCCGACCACTGGATCGATAGGTTTGGTGACTGGCTCGAATGGCAAGGATGGCTGAAAGGCAGGATGCCGGAGAATCAGCCCGTGGCCGGCGCGCATCGGACGTATTGAGCGATATATCTTGTGCTGCTTTTCTTACTCGCCTACTTCGGCGGTGTGCTCACCATCCTGAGTCCTTGCATCCTTCCTATTCTTCCGTTTGCATTCGCCCGCGCCGATCAACCCTTCCGCAAGAGTGGATTGCCGCTCCTCGCCGGGATGGCGCTTACATTTGCAGCAGTGGCGAGCGCCGCCACGGCAGGTGGACCATGGCTGGTGCGGGCGAATCAATACGGCCGTTTCGCTGCTCTGGCCATCTTTTTATTGCTGGGCCTTACGCTGGTTGTGCCCGCATTGGCTGATCGACTCACCCGGCCATTGGTATCGCTTGGGAACAGACTGACAGCTTCGGCAGGCTCAAAGTCGGGAATCGGATCTTCTGTCTTGCTGGGTGTAGCTACCGGCCTGCTCTGGGCGCCGTGCGCAGGACCAATCCTGGGGCTTATCCTTACTGGAGCGGCCATTCAAGGAGCTACCGTTCACACGTCGCTGCTACTGCTTTTTTATGCAGCCGGCGCCGCTACTTCAATGGCCGTTGCGCTGCTGGCGGGCGGCAGAGTTTTTGCCGGCATGAAGCGCTTCCTCGGAGCCGAGCGATGGATTCGTCCGGCCATTGGCATCGCCGTATTGTTAGCAGTTTTGAGCGTCGCGTTTGGATTAGACCGCGGCTTTCTGACTCGACTCTCTTTGAGCAGCACTTCCGGCGTTGAGCAGAAACTGCTGGATCGCCTGCATCCGAAGCCACAGGCCAGAAGTACCGACACAGTTACGGTGAGCGCCAATGCTGATGATTCGGATGAACCCGATTTTGACAACGCCACCACATGGATCAATTCGCCGCCTCTCAAGCTGGAACAACTGCGCGGAAAGGTCGTTCTGGTCGATTTTTGGACGTATTCGTGTATCAATTGCCTGCGTTCCATCCCGTACGTAAGGGCATGGTACGAGAAATACCGTTCGAGCGGACTGGTCGTCGTCGGCGTGCACACTCCAGAGTTCGCTTTCGAGAAGGACGTTTCGAATGTCAAGACCGCCATTCGCGATCTTCACATTGCTTATCCGGTGGCTGTCGACAACGAGTACGAGATTTGGAGTTCTTTTGACAACAAGTATTGGCCGGCAGACTACTTCCTCGATGTGAACGGTAAGGTCCGCTACAAACATTTTGGGGAAGGAGACGAAGCCCAATCCGAACAGTGGATCCAACAGCTGCTGAAAGAGCGTGCGGGGCAACAATCTCTGCCCGGCGGGATGGTTACCGTTCATGCCGCCGGGGCCCAAGCGGCGGCAGATGGCGCAGATGTTCGATCACCCGAAACGTACGTGGGTTATGGACGGGCGCAACACTTCGCTTCTCCCGGTGGTTTTGCCCACGACGCGAATCATACCTACACGCCGCCTTCTCAATTGGCCTTGAATGACTGGGCCCTTGCCGGACATTGGAAGGTGGAAAACGAAGTAGCCGTCAGCAGCTCACCGGGTGCGGGCATACGGTTCCGATTCCACGCGCGAGACTTGCATTTGGTTCTGGGCGATTCCACCGGGAAGGGATTGAAGTACCGCGTCAGCATCGATGGTGCCGCGCCCGGCGAAAATCACGGTATGGATACCGATGCCCAAGGGAATGGCGTCATTCGGGACCATCGGTTGTACCAGCTTATCCGGCAGAAAGGCGTTATCCAGGATCACGTTTTTGAAATGGAGTTCCTGGAGCCCGGAGCGCAGGTATTTGCGTTCACTTTCGGGTAAGGTGCAGGGCGATTGCCCTTCGAATTGCGTCAACTCTTAATTTCAACCGCAATTACTTCAAACGGTTTGTCACTGAGATTTTCCTCAATATGAGTGGTTGGTGGTGCCCAGACAGCCTCGCCGGCATGGTGCTTCACTATCCTGGAGCCACCGCCTGAATCGGTAGTGCGAAACTCCTGATCCGTCAGGAAGACGGTCACCCGATTCACGGAATGTTCATGCATGGGAGTAATTCCGTGTGCCTCGATTTTCGCGCGAAGCACACGAACCTGCGCATTTTCAAACTCCACACGGTAATGCTTGGGGTCAAGCTTCACCGGATCAAGGTTGTCGGAAATCGGCTTTCCGGTGCCGGGTTTCTTCAACTCCACTTCGATAATGTTCAGCGGCTCATCGCTGATGAGTTCAGGCAAGTGCATGCCATCCGCGGGACTCCACTTCACTTCGCCTGCGGTCCAATCGAATACCTCCGGCTGCCTGCCGTCCTGATACTCGAACCGCTGGCGCCCGGACTGAAAGTAAATCATGACCCGGTTCTGCGCATGTGAATGGAACTTCCCCTTTACATGAGGCTTTTCAAGAGCGCGAACTATCTTTACTTCGTCGTTCTCAAAAAGGGTCGCAGAGGGTTCGATCGTAATCGCCCCCAATGCCGCGCAACATAGGAAAATCCCGCTTACCTTGAGTTTCATCAGTCGAGATAATATCGCGCAGGATTTAACAGTCAGAAACATTATTGCAAGTAAAACGCATACAGCTTGTTATTGCCAGTTCCGGGAGGTTGCTTTTTATACCCCGAACCCCAATACACCACCCCATTGACAATCGCCGGACCGCCCATTACAGAGCCCCCGCTGGCAAAGCTCCACAGAATCTTCCCGCTTGTCGAATCTAAAGCGTACATAAAGCCCGAAGTGGAACCAGCGTAGAGCACTCCATTCGCGATACTGGCGGCGCCTGGATCTGTCGCTCCTTGCGTTGGATCGGCCGTCTGCCACAGAATCTTTCCACTTAGCGCGCTTAGTGCGGCCCATGATCCCCAGGTAATCGTGGGGCCATTCGGAGCAAGAGTGTAAGAGGTTTTGTGATTATTTCCAATCGGAACGTAAATGCGACTCGGGTCAGCGGCCGTGCCCCATTGAATGCCTCCAAGCGAGCCGCCGGGGCCGACAAGAGTGCTCCAAATGATGGCGCCCGTATTCGGATTTAGCGCCCAATACATTCCGCTCTTCTGTCCGAAGCCGACGAGATTCCATAGCAGGTTGGGACCGGAACCACCAAAATCGTAATCCGGACCGGTCGGTGATGGGCAAACTACGCCCGCTCGCGGGGCGAAGCAAGCAACCGTCCAGGCGTCATACGCCTTCAGCTTTGTGTACCATTTTACTTTCCCACTTACTAAGTCAAGTGCTAATGCGCTGTCGAAATGATCTGTTTGAGGAGTGCAGGCGTCGATAGACGTGTTATGGTCCGCTATCGCGAGCTCTTCACAATCCGCAACGCTTTGCGGCACATTGTAGTTGTTACCCGTCCCGACGTACAAAAGATGCCGCGCGGAATCAATGGCCGGCGGCTGCCAGATCGCGCCGCCGCTGTAGGCGTTTGAAGCTCCGTCATTATCCGGGACAGTATAAGTCTTCCAGATCATCTGGCCCGTATCGGCATTCAGCGCAACTACGCTTCCCCGGAATGTGCAGCAATCGTAACCAACCTGGTTTGCGAAACCCTCTTCCGTGGAGGAGACGCCCACGTAAATAATTCCGTTGTATGCTACCGGCGACCCGGTAATGATGGCTGCCGGATGATCGTCTACCTTTGTAATCCAGCGCAATACACCCGACACGGGGTCAACCGCAATCACATTGGCGCCGGCGTGGATGCCTTTCATCATATCGCCGATAACCAACTCGTTTTCGAGCACCAATGGACTCACTCTGGAGACCGACCCGCTTGCGCCGTCATACTCCGAAATTTGATGCTGCCAGAGCTTTGCGCCGGTATCCTTTTTGATTGCGAAAAGGTTGCCTGCCCAATCCGGAACGTATACCGCATTGCCGGAAACTGTGGGAGTGGCCGAAACATCTCCCCCGGT
Organism: Bryobacteraceae bacterium; assembly: GCA_036269815.1. Taxonomy (GTDB): domain Bacteria; phylum Acidobacteriota; class Terriglobia; order Bryobacterales; family Bryobacteraceae; genus Bog-105. The sequence goes on along the minus strand of DATBDT010000066.1, from coordinate 34,135 downwards.
GACGAACGTCCATTTAACTTTCAGGTTCTTAACATTGGAAACATTGATGATGGTTTCGTTCCCTTGATGGCGGGTATTCGTCAAATTTGCGCCGGCGAGCTGCCACGACGCCGGCTGACTGGCATCACTGCGAAGACCAGGATCTTGAGCAGCTGCATTGGATGAGAGAATTGCAACGAAGACGGCACTACATCTGATCGTCGCTGGAGCAGCACAGAATGTGCCTGGGCATACGAAGCTCAGTCTCACGTTCTCCTCCTGTCGGGTATGGACCAACGGTAGCACCTATCCGAGGACAATTGAGGCTTGTCCGGTAAGGCGTCAAACCGCGACTGGAATAAACTGAAAAAAACTTCCATCGTCCATCCGGGTGCATAATCATCTTCTTCGAAGACTTGGGTCGGTTCATCGGTCGCGATGCCGGGCCGCCGACGGAAATGCGAGGTATCTTTGGACCGCCTGTTAGTAACAACTCAAAAATGGATTGTTATCGCTCTCTCGATCTTGCTGGTGTTGGTGATTGCGCTTTCTACCATCGACGTGGGATTCCTGGTCTGGGAACAAGTATCGAAGCCACCCCACTTTCTAATCCCGGTCCATGGCTTGCTGGAAGTCTTTGGGTCTTTCCTCTTGGTGCTGATCGGAGTAGAGCTTTTGGAGACATTGAGAGCTTATATGAGGAAGGACGTCATCCACCTGCACGTAGTCCTCGAGGTGGCCCTGATAGCAATGTCCCGGAAAGTGATCGTGGCGGAGCCCGACACGGTTTCGGCACCTACCTTGTTTGGGATTGCGGCATTGATTCTGACCCTTGCCGTGGCGTCGTACCTGGAACGCCCGCGCAAAACGGTGCACAAGAAGACACCGGCAAAGCCGCCCGCGGTCTCTGTTTGAGAAGACTAATTGCGATGTTTTGCCGTCTACACGGTTTGCAGCTGCGCTGAAGGATGACGGTGCGCTGCTGCCTCAGAAGCGGGCGCAAACCATACGCGCACTTCCAAACGTTGGTCTCCGCATTTGAACGGCATCACCAGCCAATTGTTCGTTCCTAAACTCCTGGATGTGAAATTTTGCCCGTAGATAACGGTTGGCACGCTCAGACCCAATGGCCCCACAATTGTTTCGGCCTCAGTCTTGAAGTTCCCGACAACCATGTTGGCGAGCTCGCCGACGGCGTCCAGAACTTCATCGTTTACCGCTGGTGCTTCCGTCATCAGGAACATTTCGCAAAGCCTGCACGCAAAAGACGAGTTGCAGGAAAGCATACCGTTTCCCACCCACGGGCCGGCAATCCCGACGATAGCCGTCACGCCATCACTCATTGCGAGACAAGCGTCGTCGTAGTGAACGTCCAGCGGCTCGACCTCACTCCCGAGCATGGTCGAGAAGACTTCAGACGTCGCCTTCCGGACAGCTTCAACTATTTCATTCTTTTCCATAGATTTATTACTCACGTAGCCTTACAGGATTCCAGCGAGCTTCTCTTTGATCTGCTCGGCGGTGAATGGCTTTCGCACATATCCAATCGCCCCCAGTTCCACCGCCTCAAGCACTTTCGATTGGCTGCCTTCGGTGGTCACCATTACGACCGGCACGTCCTTCCACTTCGGATTTGCCTTTACCCGACTCAGGAACTGCAAGCCATCCATGTTCGGCATATTGATGTCGGATAGAATCAGGTGCACCGGTTGTTCTTTCAGCCGCTCAATCGCCTCAATCCCGTCGCTGGCTTCATAAACTTGCCCGGTCGGGATCTCGGCTTGTTGTAGTACTCGTTTCAGAATCTTTCGGATCGCTGCCGAATCGTCTACGATCAAAACGTCCATTCGTTTTACCTGCTCCAAGTCCCTTTTCGTCCGCCCCCGGCTCATTTCCCGCCTCAAATCAGGGAAATCGGATGCCAGCCGCAAGAATTCCTGTGAAATTGCTGCGGTTGTCCTCACATTAGCTATAGGAAGGCTCCCTTGAACCGTCAGCTCAGCCAGCAGGAAATCGATGCCGTCTTTCAGAAGCTAAAAGGCCAGGAACAGAGCGGCTCAGGAAGAAAAGATGTTCCGTTCGATTTTCGCCGACCGGACCGGATTGCCAAGTCCCAGCTGCGCGCCCTTCACCTGTTGCATGAGGCTTTCGCACGCAACCTGGCATCGAGCCTTTCCGCGTACCTGCGCTCGTATCTGACGGTGAACCTGATCAGCGTCGAACAGTTGTCGTACGGCGAATTTCTGGAGGGACTTCCGTCGCCGTCCTGTATTGTTTCCTTGAGCTTGCGCCCTTATGACGGAAACGCGTTGATTGAGATCAGTCCCTCGCTCGTCTTCCCCATCCTCGAGATCATCCTGGGCGGGAAAGGCAAAACCACCGATGCCCGGAAACGCGAAATCACGGAGATTGAACAGCATCTGCTCGACACGATGTTCCGTATCATCCTGAACGACTTGCGCGAAGCCTGGAAAACCGCCGCTTCGATCAATTTCAAAATCGAAACGATCGCTACTGAGCCTCAGATGGTTCAGATTCTGTCGCCAACGGAGGCCGTTGTTGCGATCGCAATTGAAATCAGAATCGGCGACGCTTCGGGCACCTTGAACGTTGCCATCCCCGCCATCAACATTAAAATGATCGGCCAGAAGTTCGAGCAACAGTGGATGCTGCGGAAGACCGAGTCGACCGATGGCGAGCAGCTTCGCATGCTGACCCTCATGCGCGATGCGAGCGTGACGCTGGATGCCCGGCTTCAAGGGCCGCGTCTGACCGTTCGCGACTTGCTCGACCTGGAGATTGGCGATTGCCTGCAGTTCGACTATCGGCTCGAACAGCCGGTCAACTTTTTGATGAACGGGAAAGCAAAGTTTACCGGACAGGTGATTGAAGCAAATAACAAGCGCGTGTTCGCTGTAGAGAGTCTTCCTACTGCACAGGCATCGCACCGCGCGCTGATTGAAAGCCTGAAACCGCAGCTGTAGAGGTTTTGATTCTACGAGACGATTCGATCGATACGGGTCTTACATTAGCCAGATGCTTCAGCAAGCCATGATAAACACTCGCCGCGCCACCGCGAAACGGATTGGACGCGTGCTCCAGTTCGCGGGCGATCTCACTCAGCAGCTCGATCCGCTCAGATTCAAAAGTATTGCGGCCGGCCGGCTCGCTTTTTCGAAACAACATCAGTTGCTGCTTCAAGCTGCTCTTATATCCTGTTTCGAGGGCGCCCAAAATGTTTCGGGCCTGAGAGGTCGAATTCGAAGAGTGGAGCAGCATCGTTTGATTTCCCTTATCGATCGAAGGTGCCGGATTTTCCGGCGTGGAGGGAAATAAGTATGCCAGTTTGCCAAACCAAATTTCATGGTTCGCTCGAATATGAGCCCGAACAGGTGCTTCAGATCCCGCAAGGCCTGTTCGGCTTTGCCTCGGAAACCGAGTTTCTTCTGCTCGAAATCCCGTCCTTGCGGCCCCTGGTATTCATTCAAAGCACCAGAACCGCAAATCTTTGCTTTCTCAGCCTTCCCGTCCAGGTGGTCGATGCCAACTATCGACTGGCGTTGCGCGAAGCAGACATTCGCGAATTCGGCTACTCGGCCGAACGAAATCCGGAGATTGGCCAGAATCTTCTTTGCCTGACGCTGTTGACAATAGGTCAAAAACAAGCGGCCACCGCCAACTTGCAGGCTCCAGTCCTGATCGATATCGAACGTCATCGCGGGATGCAGGCCATTGTGTCGGCCGAATACTCGCACCGTGTTTCGGTAACTCCGGAAAGGCTGCGCCCGGCATGCTGATCAGCCGCCGCAAAGAAGGCGAGACACTCTTTATCGGTGAGGATATCGAGGTAAGAATTGTCTCGGTCCGCAAAAAGAAGGTGATCTTCGGCGTGGTTGCCCCAAAAGACATCAAAGTAACTGCCGCGCGCTTAAGCCCGGCGGCTCTCGCCAATACCATCGCCGCCGTCCATTCGGTCAACCTCGATCGCTTGCTGCCCGGCATTCAAGCTGACGCCGAAAAGCCGGTTCTGCTGTTGAGAACGATGCAAAGAGCCCCGGAAACGTCCGATAAGGAAGAGGGAATCTAACATGAGTAGTTCAACTAGCACGCTCTTCACGCCTCTTCAATTCACAGGCATCAGCCAGTATTCGTCTGATTTTCAGTCGATCCTGAGCCGCGCGGTCAGCATCGCGGATATTCCCGCTAAGGAACTCCAGCAGCAAGAGGCGCTCATTCAGCAACAGCAATCCGACCTTACCGGGTTGGGCAGCGGCGCAAGTGCCGTACAATCGGCGCTCGCCGCCTTGGGCCAACTCGGATCAGGTCAGGCTTTGTCCGCCAGCAGTTCCGATTCGAGTGTTGTCACGGTAACGAACACTGGAGCGACCCAGCCCGGCAACTACTCAATCACCAACGTCACATCGCTGGCAACGCCGGCTTCGCTCACGTCCGGTTCTTACGCGAACGCAACCAGTGCACACGTTTCCTCCACCGGAACGATGCAGTTGGTGTATGGCAGCCACACTTACACCCTGACGCTGAACTCGAGCACGAATAACCTGAACGGCGTCGCTGCCGCGATCAACCAACTGGGGGCGGGTGTGAATGCGAACGTCATCACCACCAGTTCGGGAAGCTACCTTTCGGTCTCGGCCAGCAATCCGGGCGCGACGACTCTGCGGCTGAACGACGATCCGACCGGCACCGATACGAATGTGTTGACGAACGGAACCTCGGGCACGAACACTGTGTTCAAACTCAACGGCATTTCGGTCTCCGAATCGAGCACAACCATCAACGACTTGATTCCGGGCGTTACTTTGTCCTTCAGCGGGACCACGGCCCCGAACGAAACCGTGTCATTGGGCCTGTCGACCGAACGGTCGCAAATCTCTACCGCGCTGCAACAACTGGTCAGCACCTACAACACTCTGCTGACTGCCAGCAAAGCCCAGCAGGGGACGGGCGGTGGAACACTTGCCGGCAACAACATCATCTATCAGATAAATCAGGCCCTGACGTCCATCGTCCAATATCAGGGCGGCTCGAACGGCATGAGCAATCTGGCAAATCTCGGCATCGAGATCAACGAAACCGGCCAGATGTCTTTCAATCAGTCGACGTTTAATTCGTTAAACGATTCGCAGATTACCGCTTCCCTGTCGCTGCTCGGTTCCTCCACCAGCGGCATCGGCGGTTTACAGCGAAGCTTCGACGCCATCACCAATTCGGCCACAGGATCCATTGCCTCCCAGGAAGGCCAGTGGAGTTCCACCGTGACGCGTCTTAGCAATCAGATCACCGCGATGACGACCCAGATCCAGGCCATGGAGCAGACGTTGAATCGGCAACTGCAAGCGGCCGACGCATCGGTTGCCCAGCTGGCGAATCAGCAAAGTATTTTGACGGCCAGTATCACCAGCCTGAACTACACAAGTTACGGATACAACAGCAATCCTTCGACCACCAGAACGACCTAATGGACCATAATCTCAAACAGCTGCTGGATGCCCTCGACCACGCAACCGGAAAACTTGCGTCACTGGTGAATTCTTTAGGCGAAGTGCCACTAAATTGGGCGAAGCTGGAAGAGCCGATCCAATGGCGCGCGGCGCAGATCGAGCATCTCAACGACGCTCTAACCGCATCCGGTCCGATTGGCGATGCGGAATACAACCGCCTGGTCGCCATTCACCGGGAAGGTGAGCAAATCAGCAGCAGCCTTCAAGCCATCCGCAACCAGCTTGTGTTTCAGACAACCGCCCGAACCGCGCAGCATGCGTATCGCCATTGCCTGGAAGGGATGGTCCCTGCAGCGCCGGGGACTTGCGTCGACACGGCATGAAGATAGCAGGAAAAACCGATTTCGCTACGGTAGCGGGCGCGCTTCTGGCCGCTACCGCCTTCTGCTTCGGTATGCGTGCTGAAGGCATCCGCTGGTACGACGTCAGCCAGTTGACAGCCGCGCTGATCGTGTTCGCGGGCACAGCCGGTGCGGTCCTCATCAGCATGCCGCTGGCACAAACGAAACTTGCCTTGAGCATGCTCCCGTTGATGCTTCGCAGATCCGAGGATCAGGACCGCCCGATTATCGAAACGCTTGTCAGGCTTGCCCGCGCCGCCCGAACGCGCGGAATTGTTTCTCTCGAAGGCGATGCCGAGAAAATTCAAGACCCGTTTCTGCGTAAGGCCCTGCGTCTTGCCGTGGACGGAGTTGGAAAAGAAACGATGGAGACACTGCTCGACGCTGACGTAAAAGGGCTCACAGCGCAAGCGGAAAGCGCGGCCGCGTTTTATGAGACGGCTGCCGGGTATGCCCCTTCCCTTGGCATGGCGGGCGCGGCGATCGGCCTCATTCAGGTGATGAAGCATCTGGATCATATTGAGCAGGTCGGTTCCGGCGTTGCGGCCGCTTTCGTCGCCACGATTTACGGGGTTCTTCTCGCAAACCTGCTGCTTCTGCCGATCGCTACCAAGATTCGCTCACAAGCCCAAACGCGCATCCGCCTGTGTACGTTGGTACGCGAAGGAGTTCTCGCCATCTCCTCCGGACTCAATCCTCTATTAATTCGTCTGAAGCTGGAGGCTCTTTCCCAATTGGAGCAACCGCAACCCTCAAAAGCGCGCACCCGCTCGGTCGCAGCTTAGTTGTTTCCCGAAATCGCCCAAGATGCTTCCGCGCAACAGAAGTACAAGCGACCGCTGGCTGATCAGCTACGCTGATTTCATCACCCTCCTGTTCGCGACGTTCGTGCTGATGTACGTTGCGGCCAAAAAGAACGAGCAGCATTCGAACCCCGTCCAACAACAAACTTTTGCCACGAGGCAGGCCGCGGCACCCTCGCCTGGTGCTGGAAAGCTGAAGGCGGAATTGAGCAACAGCCTAAGCCTGGAACAATCGAAACAAGTTGTTACGCTGTCAAGCGAACCACGTGGCTTGGTAATCACGCTCGATGACCGGATCTGCTTTGCACCGGGCCAGGCGCAGATTCAGCCCGCCGCTATCGATATTTTTGAACGGATCGGTCACATTCTCGCGCACTATCCCAATCGTGTTTTGCTGCAAGGCCATACCGATTCCACTCCCATTCATAACGGTCAATTTCACAGCAACTGGGAGTTGTCAACGGCTCGCAGCATCGCAGTGATGGAAGTAATGGAAGAGCGTGCCACGCTCAAGCCGGAACGTTTTCTGATCGCCGGCGCGGCCGATAATGCCCCCGTTTCAAACAACGAAACAGAAGAAGGCCGGGCGCAAAACCGTCGCGTGGACGTGATCGTTCTTGACGATGCGGCCAATGCCCAGGCGGCTTTCGTCTTGGCTAAAGGGACCCTGTAGGCCAATTCGATATCCGTGCGCCCATTGCTGACTCTCTGAATTGCCCGACCGCTTGCTGAAAATTTCCGACACCAGTACTATGTGATTACCGAGGCCACGCCGGCCGGCTGCAGTGTACAAAAGTCCCAATCGAAGAACCCGATGGAGAAATTGGGGGCGACCACACCTGGGTCGCTTCCGCAGAGTGAACCTGCTGCTGACTATTTGGAAGTCCGAAAGTATCTACGACCGCCCTGCAACTGCTTTTTCCGTTCCGAAGAAAGGTGAATTACTCTGCCCATAGTCCGGGCGAGATTCCACGGTGGTGCGCCGCGTATCGCCTGCGTCATTGCAGTCCTGTGCGGTTGCGTCTTGGCGGTCCCGGCTTACGCCCAGCAACAGAAGCCCGAAGATCCCGAAGACGAAAAGCAGCTAGGCCTCTGGCTCGATCAGGCAATTTCCTCCGGCCTTTCGACGAATAAGTCCCTGGAAATCGAATTTCATGAGCGGCTCGATGAGGGAGCGTCCAACCTGTTCGAGTACTTCGTGCAAGGCGGCGTTGCGTTTCGCCTGCGGCCGTGGTTGACGCTGATACCGATTTACCGGTATCAGCGCTTTCCTGGAAATCCCACAACCGCTTACGAAAACCGATTGCAACTGAATGTCACGTTGAGCACATCACGGGGCTTGTGGCGGCCGACCCTCCGCACGCTTATCGAGGGACGATTTCCCGATAACCGAGCTTCTTCAGCACGCCTTCGATTTCGGCCCGGCGTCGAGTACACCCTGCCGCTTCGCACCGCATGGCGTCCGGTGCTGGTGGTAAACAATGAATTCTTTCTCGTTCCCGGATATAACCCTTACGCCAACGGCGGCACCAGCTACACCCAGAACCGCTTCCAGGTGGGAGTACGGCTGCCCATCACCGATTCATTCTCGATTCGGCCTTACTACTTACTGCAGTCGGTTAACCTTCCGGAGGGCTGGGACACAAACGGGATTATCGGTATCTCGCTGGCCTTGAGGCTCGCACAGAAAACGAAGTGAGCCGTGCCGGTAGTGGCGACGGCTCGCCGGGAGAGGCCGAACTCAGTCCATGTCACCGGTAAATTTGTGGAGGCGCCGTTGCCCACTCTCTTCGAGTGAATCAGCTACTCCTTCGCCGCGGCCTCCAGCTTGGCAATGTCGAACTTTACCATTTCCATCATTGCAGCCATTGCCTTCGGATGCTTCAGGATCGCGCCGATATTCTCAGGCACGATTTGCCAGCACAGACCGAATTTGTCTGTCAGCCAACCGCAAGCCATGGGCTTGCCACCTTCGAGCAACTTGTTCCAGTAAGAATCGATCTCCGCCTGGTCCTTGCACGTAACGGAGTACGAGAAAGCCGGCGTGAGCGCTTGCGCGGGGCCACCGTTCAGGAAGATCATTTGCTGGCCCATAAGTTCGATGGTGATGGTCGCGATCTTTCCGGCGGGCCAAGGGCCCACACCACTCGAACGCAGCTCTCCAATTTTTTTCGCTTGCGGAAATACGGAGAGGTAAAACTCCGCGGCGTCTTCGGCGTTGTCGTTGAACCACAGAAACGGTGTGATCTTGTTCATGGTCTGGTTTCCAATCTAACAAAGCTGACGACCAGGGCTTATGGATGATTTTCCGTGTTGCAAAAGAAAACCCGCGGCGACCTCCAGTAGAGGAGGCGGCCGCGGGCTAAAGGCGAAAAGGACTGGACCTTCTGCGATTAGTGCTGCAGGAGTGCCAACAATTGCTGCGGCGCCGAATTGGCCTGCGCGAGAGCAGCCGTACCGGCCTGCACCAGGATCTGAGCCTTGCTGAGGTTCGCTGCCTCTTGCGCGAGGTTGGCGTCCTTGATGGTGGACTCAGCGGCAGCTTCGTTGGTGCTCTGCGACTGCGCCAGGTTGATGGCATAGTTCAGGTTGTTCTCACCACGACCGACAGCGGCTTGTGCCGTACCGAACGTTTGAACGGCAGCGGTGAGTGCGTTAATGGCCGAGGTTGCACCGGCAATCGTGCTGATATCGGCATTGGCGCCAACACCCGTCACCTGCCCGGTCTGGATAACACCTTGGTTGTTGCCGCTGGCAGTAGTGACACCGTCGCCGCCTGTCGCAACGCCGATGCTCATATCGAAGCGGCTTCCGTTGGTTTCAAAATTAATTCCCGTGCCGTCCTGGCTCGCAACCGCAACGATGCTCTGCAAAGAAGCAATGTCGGTGGTCTGCAGCTGGGCATTCACTTGCGCTGCAGCTTCCGCCGCCGTCAGGTTTGCACCCGCCGCCGTTGTCGCATCCAAAGTGACGGTCGTCGAAGAAGGCGTGCCGCTTGCATCATAGGACGTAAACGTCAGCGCCTGTTTTTCGGGGGTGGCCTTTACCAAGCCCGCGGTATTCCCATAGTTCACGGAGAGTTGTGCTGCACCGCCGCCATTGAAATTGCTGGCGTTTGAAAGAGCCGTGCCGACTGCGCTGGTGGCATTCGCATCGCCGCCGTTCGTCTGACCGGTCAGGTTGCCCATTAAAGCATTCGCCGTCTTGTCGCCCGCTGCCACGGTGAAGGCATTGGACGAAGACGTGAAGACCAATTGTTGGTGACCGTCCGTACCGGTGTGGATGCTGGCGCTGATGCCTGCCTTCGCGAACGCATTGTCCGGCGCGCTTCCGCCCTGCGCCGCAGCACTGATTCCGGCATTAATAGCGCTCACAAGCGAAGCTGTGTCGCTGACTCCCGCCATGTTAACCGTGATGTTGATTGCGTTGGCATCGGAGAATCCGGCGCCCGAAATCGTGAACTGGGTGTATCCCGCGGTTGCTTCAGAAGCCTGGTTAGTGGCATTGCCGACAATCGCGTTCACGCTGGTCGTGCTGGAATTACCCAGGTCGTACAGACCGGTGTCGGTGGCGCCTGCCGCCACTTTATAGCCGGCTGCAAAGCCGCTCAAGCCGAGGCTGGTGGCGTCAACCGATGATTTCGAAAGATCGACGTTGATGGTACCGTCCGCTGTTGAGGCAGCCGCGGTGCTTCCCTTACCGCCGCCGATGTAGACCGACAGCGCCTTGGCGAATTGTCCGCCCTGATTCAGGCCGATGCTCTGCGCTTGCCGATTGATTTCACCGAGCACGCTCTGAAATTCCGTATTCAGCGTGGAGCGGCTGCCGCTAAAGGTTCCCGAAGCCGATTCGGTTGCCAGCGTCTGTGCGCGATCGAGCAGCGTGTTGATGTTGCTCATACCGGCATCGATCGTCTGCATGGTGGCCAAGCCGTTGTTGGCGTTCTGGATACCTTGCGTCAACACAGCCTGATCCGACTGCATGCCGTTCGCTACGGCCAAACCCGCGGCGTCGTCGCCGGAATTGACAATGCGCAGACCGGATGTGACATGGTTGATGGTCTGTGCCTGGAAATTGCTGCTCTGCAACAGATAGTTCTGCGCCTGGAGCGAAGCAACGTTGGTGTTAATTGAAAATGCCATTTTGTCTCCTGGAAGCTCGAAAACCGGGATTCATTCCCAGCCAACGGCGATTGCCGCTAAAGTTCTTCCGGTTTCCTTATCGGAGGCTCAGTAGCAAAGTTCAGAAGAATGAAGAAAATCTTTCTTTCGATATCCACGGGGGCTGCGCCCAGAACGAGTAGACTCCTCTCCCCATTGATTCGAGGAGGTATATGCCAACTTTGCGAGCCTACATTTCAGCAAATTCGCCGCACAAGTATTTTTCGCCCAAAATCGGCCGGGTACTCGCATTTTTACGTGCGAGCTGCGGTATAGTTTCCCTCATGGCAAAAAAGCTAGCAGAATTTCAAACAGCGTTTCAGAAAGCTGAGGCGAACCTCAAAGCGGCTGAATCGGGCTTGGAGCGGTACCTCAATAACCGTCAAAAACAATGGGAACTCCTGGGACATGGCGGCGATTCTTTGAAGGATCGCATCGCCGCGCTCAAGAAAAAAGGCGTCACCGGCGCCTCCGCCGACGAATTCGCAAAGAAGGATGCTGAGGCCCTCACCCTATTGAAGGGCATCAAGGATTTCTATGCGGCGCTGATCGGCACGATAAACAACTACAATGTAGAGCACAAGAAATACACGTCGGCTCGGGATGAGGTGAAGAGCATTAGCACCACGCTCGAAGCTGAGGTCGCAGCACGCGACAAGAAGAAGGAAGGAATCATCGCTATGGATTCCAAGTCTTTGCCGGATCTGAAGAAGCTCGCTGCTGCCGTGCAAAAGAAGTTGAACGAGTGCCGGGACACGCTGGGCGTTTACTCACTTATTGACGAGAACAAACAACAGGTGCTGCTGGCCAAGCTTCTAAAGGACACCGTTTAGGCGCGCTGGGCCGCTTCGCAGCGGCCCTTGCCCCAGGTGCCCGCGCTTTACTAGCATTTACAAAAAGTTCGTCAGCTTACGGTACCAATAGCCATCCGATGGGGTATGGATGCGCCTGTCGGACCGCGCCTGTTTCGCCGCCGCACGGGCACGCCACCGATAGCACCCGTATTTCAGTCCGAGCATGGCGCATCCGGACTACTCACTATAAACAGAATTAGCGCCAAAACCGATTTAGACGGCTTTCTCGGGAGCATCACTCTGGCAGTGGATCCTGATGCGAGCCAGGAGCCGGTCGGCATGCGCGGTCCGGGATTTCCTCCGGGTTAGGCCGGCGGCGATATTTCGACGCCCGGATTTCGACGCTCGCGCTCCGCGCGCACGATAACCCATTTAGATTCTTCAGTCCTGATTTGGTGCGCAGGTTGCAATGGCAGACCTGCATGCTCAGCTCTGCCGGCAGTTCGCTCGAAAAATATATGGACGTCCTCGCGGCACGTCAAAAGCTGGTCGCCGCGAACATCGCCAACGCCGATACGCCCGGATATCACACGCAGGACATCGACTTCCAGACCGAATTCAAGAACCGGCTCGAGGGCACGCCGACAATCGGCAGCCAGGAAGTAAGTGGGCTGCGCGTCAAGAACGACGGCAATAACGTAAGTCTCGATCGGGAAGCGCGGCTTCTCTCTGAAAATTCCATTCGCTTCAGCGCCGCCTCCAATCTTCTGAAAGGCCAGCTTCGCATGCTGAAGTCTGCCATTCACGACGGACAATCCGCATGAGTCTCTTCACTTCTCTTTCGGTAAGCGCATCCGGAATGGATGCACAGCGCACGCGCGCGGAACTGTTAGTCGAAAACATGGCCAATGCCGACACTACTCGCACCCCGGACGGCGGCCCATACCGACGCAAAGATGTTGTTTTCCAATCAGACAGTGTCGGTTCTCCGTTTAGCAGCGCATTGTCGGACGCCATGAACGGGGAAGGCTCGGGGGTTGCGGTGTCCGACGTAGTGGTGGATCAGCGCGACCCCGAACGGCGCTACATGCCGGGTCACCCCGATGCAGGCGCGGATGGATATGTGTCTTTCCCGCGGCTCAATCCGGCCGAAGAGATGGTCGATTTAGTCGGCGCCTCTCGCGGCTACCAAGCCAATGTCGCCTCCATGAGTTCCGTCAAGGAAATGTTACAGCGGTCGATCGACTTGCTGAAGTAAGCCTCACGTATGTCCTTAGTCAACGCAATCGGTTCTTCCCTTACCGCGGTTACGCCGCTTAGCGGGACATCGTCGGCCAACTCAACAGGAGATTTCAGCTCGGTCTTGAAAAATGCCGTACAGCAGGTAAACGGTTATCAGCAGCAGGCAACACAGGACGTCAACCAATTTCTGCAGGGCAGCGGTGAACTACACAACGTTGCCTTATCCGCCCAGCGCGCTGAGATGGTATTCGATCTCGCGGTCCAGGTTCGCAACAAAGTAGTTTCCGCGTACCAGGAAATTATGAAGATGCAGCTGTAAGGGACAGCGTAGATGGGGCAGCTTATAAACTTACTTCGCAGTCTTTCACGGAAGCAGCAGATATCGATCGGTATCGCGGCCGCCATCGTCATTGCTGCGCTCTATACATTCACCAACTGGCATCGCGAACAGGATTTCAAACCCCTCTACACCGGCGTTGCGGCGGAAGAAGCTGCTTCCATCGTTCAAAAAATTAAAGAGAGTGGCTCCGAATATAAACTGTCCGAAAACGGATCGACCATTTCCGTACCCTCCGCCAAAGTGGCCGAGCTGCGTCTCGAGATGGCAGCCGCTGGACTTCCTAAATCCGGCCGGATCGGTTTTGAGTTGTTCGATAAAGCGAATTTCGGTGCGACCGACTTCGTAGAGCATGTGAATTACAACCGTGCGCTTGAAGGTGAACTCGAGCGCTCCGTCGACAGCATCAGCGCCATTGACCATTCGCGGGTCCACATCACGTCTGCGAAAGACTCTGTCTTCATCGAGTCGCGCGAGCCCGGCAAAGCGAGTGTCATCGTCAGCCTGCGTCCCGGGGCAACGCTGTTTCCTCAAAATGTCGCTGCTATTCAGCAGTTGGTCAGCAGCGCGGTTGAAGGCTTGAATCCTGACGACGTTTCCGTCGTCGATACGCGCGGCTCGCTCCTCAGCCGGCGCAAGACGTCGCTCGACGGAGGCAACGACGCTGCCTACACTTACCGCCAACGTCTGGAACACGATCTGGTGGAAAAGATCAATGGCACTCTCGAGCCTCTCCTCGGACGCGACCGCTTCCGTGCCGGCGTTTCGGTCGATTGCGATCTGACGAGCAGCGAGCAAAGCGAAGAGACTTACGATCCGACAAAGTCGGTGATGACCAATTCGCAAAAAACCGAAGAGGTCATCGCCGGAGGTGCAACCGCCGGCATTCCCGGTACCGCTTCGAACCTCCCGCGCCCGGCAGTTCGAGCCGGAGGACCAACCAGCACCACTAGCCGCCGCACCGAGAACATTAGCTATGAATCGAGTCACGTCGTGCGCAAGACGCGATTTCCCGAAGGCCAGGTCAAGCGCCTTTCGATCTCCGTTCTTTTGGATCAGAAAGTACGCTGGGAAGGAAAAGGCAACGCCCGCAAGCAGGTGCTTGTTCCGCCTGCCGCCGAGACCATAAAAGCGGTTCACGATCTGGTGGCAGGCGTAACGGGTTTTACACAGGATCGTGGCGATCAAATCACCGTAGAATCTCTGCCCTTCGAGTCCACTTTAGAGGAGGTGGCGCCGGAGGCCCCGGTGGCTGCGGGCCATCCGCTCACGTGGAAAGAGTATGCGCGCGACCCGAAGATGCTGATCGGTGCGGGAGTTGGTGTGCTGCTGCTCGGTGTTATCGCGTTTATGTTCTTCAAGAAGTCCAGGTCGAAAGCTCCCGCGAAAGCGCCCACGGTGACTCCGGCGATCGAAGAAGCGAAGAAGAGCACACTCGATGTTGCCAATGCCGCCGAAGAGATGGAGGCCGCCCTGGCCGAACGGATTGCGGAGCAGCAAAGAGCCGATATCGCAACCCTCGCTGCGCTCAAGCTGCCCGCCATCACGACAAAGAAGCAAGAACTGCTCACCAAAGAAATTCGTGAATCGACCAAGAAGGATCCGACGGTCTCATCTCAAGTGATTGCAAGCTGGATACATGAGAGCTAAGTCAGAGCGCACAAGCCGCCCCGGCGGTTCGCCGGAACCAACAAACGCTTCTGCCGTTGCGCCGCCCGGGGCGAGTCTGTTGTGCGCGTTCACTGAGAAGCCTCAAGCATGATCGCCAACGCTCCTTCTTTGGCTGAACCGATTCCCGTTCTGCGCGGAATTCAGAAAGCTGCCATGCTTCTGATCCTGCTTGGGGATCAGGCAAGCGCAGAGATCATAAAGCAGCTTCCAGAGGATGACGTCCAACTTGTGGCGCGAGAAATCGCGCGCATGAAAAAGATTACCCCGGACAACGCCGAGTCCGTTCTGGAAGAGTTTTACCAGATGATGCTCGCGCGTAACTACCTCATCACCGGTGGCATTGACTATGCACGCAGTGTGCTGGTTAATGCCTTTGGGCCGGATGCTGCGCGCAGGCTGCTCGATCGTCTTCTGAAAGCGATGGGTACTGATATGTCGAGCTTTGATGCCCTGCAAAAGGCCGACCCGCAGCAGCTCGCAAAGTTCTTGCACTCGGAGCATCCACAAACCATTGCGTTGGTGCTGGCGCACCTCAATCCATCGCAGGCTGCCGCGCTGCTTGCCTCCCTTCCGAGCTCACAACGCGCCGATCTCGCACTTCGCGTTGCGAATCTCGATCAGATCTCTCCGGAGGTCATCACAAAAATTGCCACCGTGATCGGCCAGAAGCTGAACGCGCTGGGGGAATTCAGCCGCGAATCCTATGGGGGCGTGCGGGCGGTGGCGGAAATGTTCAACCGTCTCGATTCCGATACCAGCAAGGACGTGCTGGCTCAGGTTGAAGCGCAGGATCCTAACCTCGTCGAAACCATTCGCCATCTCATGTTCGTCTTCGACGACCTGTTGCTGCTCGATCAGCAAGCCATCAAAGAAATCCTTGCCCGCACGGATCGCAAAATACCGATGATGGCGCTCAAGGGAACCAGCGAACAGCTGAAGAACCACTTCCTGCAATGCATGTCGGAGCGTGGCCGGGAGATGATGCTCGAAGATATGGAGGCCCTAGGACCGGTGAAAATCAAGGACGTCGAAGGCGCTCAGCAGGAGATCATCACAGTCGTCAGAAAACTCGAAGCGGAGGGGGTCGTGAACCTACGTGGCACAGTCGGCGAACAGTATGTTGTCTAAAATCCTGCGCGGCGAAGACGCCGCCGTAGCGCAGCCCGTGCCCTGGGCGCGTGCCGCAGGAACAGGAACCCGTGCCGTAGGAACAGGAACCCGTGCGGCAGGACCTCTAAAACAGCCGAGCGCTCCGGCGCAGCCCGTCGCCGCGAATCCACAGCCGGCCGCCTCCAACAAACCTGCACTCCGCCAGATCACCACGACGGACGATCAGGTGGCGGTTCTGCTTGAGCGTGTCAACGAACTCGAGCGCACCATGGAACAGCGCGTCTCCGAGGCGCGTGATGCCGCGTACCGTGAAGCGGAGCTCAAGACGCGAACCCAGATCACCGCACAAATCGAGCCGGTACTCGAGAAACTCGCGCGATCGATTCACGAACTCTCCGAGCTGCGATCTAAACTTCGCCACCAGGCTGAAGGAGACCTGATCAAGTTGTCGCTGGCCATTGCCAGGAAGGTCGTGCATCGCGAGCTCAGCACTGACCCCGAATCCCTCGCCGGACTGGTTCGAGTCGCAATGGAAAAGATCCGCTTTCAGGAAATTCTTCGCGTTCGGGTTCATCCGCAGCATCAATCGGTGGTTCAGCAACTGGTCGCCCGATTCTCCGGCGGAGTCCCGCTTACCGTGCTTTCGGACAATCGCCTGCCCCTGGGAGGCGTCGTGGTGGAGACGACACGCGGCGAGTTCGATTCGTCCGTGGACGTCCAGCTTCATGAAATTGAACGCGGATTGACGGATCGCCTTGCTGCCCGTGCCTGACGAATCCCGCATGACCATCGACCTGCTCTCGTACCTTCGAAGCGTCGAGACCTCCGCTGCCGGTGTTTGGAGCGGCCATGTCACAGAACTGACCGGCTTCCTGATCGAATCAAATGGACCAGCCGCCGCCATCAACGAATTCTGCGAGATCGAGACCGCTTCCGGCCGCACCATCCGCACACAAGTGGTTGGGTTTCGTAATGGGAGGGTTCTGTCCATGCCGCTGGAAGAAACCAGCGGACTGCAATTGGGAGACCGCGTGGTTGCGCGCAAAGAGCAGGCAAGCATTGACGTCGGACCAAGCCTTCTGGGCCGTGTACTCGATGGATTCGGACATCCGATGGATGGAGGTCCCCGCATTGAAGCCGCAGCATCCTACGACTTATACCGGCAGCCCCCCAATCCGCTCGAACGCGAACACATCAGCGAACCACTGGTTACCGGTGTCCGTACCATTGACAGCCTGCTTCCGGTCGGCCGAGGACAGCGCGTCGGCATCTTCGGCGGCAGCGGCGTCGGCAAAAGCACGCTGCTGGGCGCGATGTGTAAACACAACTCTGCCGATGTGACGGTCATCGCGCTGATCGGCGAACGTAATCGTGAAGTCCGCGCGTTCCTCGATAACGAACTTGGGCCCGAAGGCCGCAAACGTGCCGTCGTCGTGGTCGCCACCTCCGACTCCCCAGCTCCTCTCCGCGTTCGCGCGCCATTTGTCGCTCTTGCCATTGCCGAATACTTCCGCGACAACGGCGCAAATGTTCTCCTGGTGATGGATTCCCTCACCCGGCTCGCCATGGCCCAGCGCGAGATCGGTCTCGCCGCCGGTGAACCGCCGAGTCAAAAAGGATACACGCCGTCCGTCTTCAACATACTTCCCAAAGTGTGCGAGCGCCCAGGCAATTTCCGCAACGGATCCATCACCGCATTTTTCACGGTGCTCGTCGAAGGCGACGACTTCAATGAACCTATCTGCGATGCCGTGCGCGGCATTCTGGACGGCCATATCATTCTGTCCCGGCAACTGGCGACTCAGGGCCACTATCCCGCCATCGACGTTCTGCAATCCATCAGCCGGCTGGAATCTGCGCTTGCGAAAGCCGATCAAAAGCTGGCCGCACGCAAAGTTCGCGAAGCTCTGGCCAATTATCGCGATGCCGAAGATCTCATCAATCTCGGCGCTTACGTCTCCGGAACCAATCCGCAGCTCGATCAGTCCATCAAGGCGCGTCCGCAAATTGTTGGTTTTCTGCGCCAGGATTCAGAAGTCAACTCGCGCCGTGAAGAAACCCTGGACCAACTCGGCAAGCTGGCCAGCGCGCTGTCGTAAACCAAACGTTCACAGGCATCATCAATGAACGCGTTTCAATTCCGTCTCGCTTCCGTAGTTCGCATTCGCGAAATGCAGCTTCGCAGGGAGGAGTCGGCACTTGAGCAGCTTTTCGCCGAAAAGATACGTATGGAGACGGACCTCGAACATTTACAGCAGTCGGTCTCGGAATCCTGGAACACCAGCAAAAGCCGCAGCACTCTGCTCAGTTCCGAGGTGTCAGCCATGTCCGCGCTCGAGGAACATTCCAGGCGCGAGCGAGCACGGTTTCGCACCCGTCTCACAGCCCAGGAAGACCTCATTTTAAAACAGCGATCGGTTGTTGTTGAGATTCGCCGCAACTTGCGGCTACTCGAAAAACTGGAGTTAAAACGGCGCCAGGAATGGCAACTCGATGCAGATCGCGAACTGGCCGCCTTGCTCGACGATACAACGAACGCGCGTCGACAGACTCGTGCCTGAATCGCCAAAATGGCACGTTGCTGCAAACCCTACAACCAAATGGTGAGCAGTGCGGCGACCCGCTTTGCTGCGCACGTGCCGTAACTCCTTGAAAAGGTAAGGGGCATATCCGCATACAGGTTGCGTTTTTGTTTTGGCCCTTGGCGTGCTATTCATCTTACCGTTCAGAGGACACGCAATTGGAGCAATCAAAAATGACATCAAACCCACTCGACGCCTTGGTCATCTCGCAGCTCGCTGCCATCCGCCAGCATGAGGCGTCACTGCAGCATCAGATTCGGAAGAACTCGGATTTAAACGTAGTTGTAGCGGAAGCTCAATTGCTTGCTCTTCAGCAGCGCGCGGATCGGCTCAATCGCATGATCGACGCTATGAGCATTTCAAGCGTGTACTCTCAGCTGCCGTTCGAAGCTCCGGTCGCGGCATAGGCGAATACCCAATTATTGAAAGGACCACCTTGTATGCGCCGGTTGACCTGCTTCCTTTTCGTGCTGACCGTAGTCGCAGGCTACTTTTCTTTTCGTGACACGCCGACTTCTGAAACCGTCAAGCTTCTGTACGCTTTCCTGGCATTGACGACCTCGGTTAGCGGAATGATTTCCTTCAGCCTGAAACGGGACGACATGCTCACCCGCAGCACCGGCCGCCGAAATGTCGGTGGTCAGCGAACCGCGATCGCTTCGTTATCGACCGCTTCCACGATGGATTCGTAGGTTGTATTGCCATCTCCGGTCATCGTGTTTTCGCGCGTGACCATACGCCCGTTCTCTTCCAAAATCAGGAAATACTGCGAACCCGTCCGATACGAAGGTTGTGACGGGGCTATGGCAAGACGCAATCAGCATTCTCGAGACGGCAAGCGCCGCTCGCGAGTCCGGTCCATCTGAAATCGCCATCCTGATCGACGATCGCAATGGAATGCGCATTGTGGACGCTGCCGGTTGGCAGTTGGACGCACTGAAGCGTGAATACAGTGCGAAAACTGCTTATACCGTCAAGCGAAGAAACGGTTCCGTTCTTGTCGAAGCCAGTAGCGGCGGCGATCAATTTACTTTGAAAAAAAATTTGGCCAAAAATCCATTGGCCGCGATGATTAGCACCATTCCACACCACCTCGTTGCTCCGCAACAAGCACTCCTCTCTTAGAGACTACCGGGCCGGCGGCCGAAAGAAGAACATGTGCTGCCAGGGCAAGGTCTCTACCAATTTGTCCAGTACATATCCTTCGGCGCTCAATTCGGCCTTTACGTCCTGAACCGTCATCTCATGTTCAGGCCGGATGGGCACGTTTGGATCTTCCTTGCGGAATTCCAACAGGACAAGCCTTCCGCCAGGCTTTAGCGACTCGGCGATGTTTCGGAGAACCGTCTGAGGTTCCGAAAGCTCGTGATAAACGTCCACCATCAGCACATAGTCGAGGCTCCCGCGGGGCAGATGCGGGTCGGTTGCGGTTCCGATGAGTGTCTTGATGTTGGTAACTTTTTGAGCAGCTGCGTTTCGCTCCAGCAGCGTGAGCATCGCGGGCTGCAGATCGTTTGCATAATACACTCCGCCCGGTTGAATGCGTTTCGCAATACGAATTGCATAGAAGCCGGTTCCGGCGCCTACTTCGCCCACACTCATCCCGGGAGCGAGGTGAAGCGCGTCGATGGCTTTCTGCGGCTGTTCCTCGCGTTCGCGCTCCGGTCGATCGAGCCAGGCTGCCCCATCCACGCTCATCGTGGGAGCGATCGCCCGGCCAGTGACCGGGTCCACCTTCTGAACGCTCGTGGTCTGGGCACACCCATAGACCATGGAGAGAAACAGTAGGCAGACGATGCGAGTGCGCATGTTAATTAAGGGTATATGACTACAGGCGCGTGGTGATGCAAAGAAGAACTCACAAGCAATCTGCCGTTGTCGTGGGCGCCGGCGCATTTGGGGGCTGGATCGCTCTTGAACTACTGCGATCGGAATTTGATGTGACTCTGGTCGATGCCTGGGGTCCGGGCAACTCCAGAGCGAGTTCCGGTGGGGAAACGCGGATCATCCGTGCCACTTATGGCCCTTCCAGAATTTACACCCAAATGGCGTTTGACGCTCTGGGCTTATGGCAGGAGAATGAGCAGCGCTGGCAGTGCAAGCTGTTCCGTCAAACGGGTGCAATCTGGATGAGTGGATCAAATGATTCGTACGAGCGCTCCGCACTCCCGATTTTGCGTGAAATTGGCGTGCCATTCGAGCAATTGACGGCCGCGGAAGCGGCCAAACGCTGGCCGCAAATTGATTTCAGCGGTGTGCCTTGGGTCATCTTTGAACCGCAAGCGGGATATCTGTTGGCGCGGAGAGCTTGCGAAGTTGTCTATGAAGCGTTTCTTGCAGCAGGCGGTAAATACCGGCACGCGCGGGTGGTTCCCGGGACGGTCTCCGGCAAAGAAATGAAAGGAGTCTTAGGCGACGACAGCGAGGAGCTTCGTGCCGATGTATATATCTTTGCGTGTGGTCCCTGGCTCCCGAAAATGTTCCCATCGTTGTCGCAGGTCATGCGCGTAACTCGCCAGGAAGTATTCTTCTTCGGACCAGCCGCCGGTGATTTGCAGTACACCGATATGCCCGTTTGGATCGATAACGGCCCGCGCGTCTTCTATGGCATTCCCGGGAATCAGTGGCGTGGTTTTAAAGTCGCCGATGACGCCCGAGGCCCGGAATTCGATCCGGACTTGGCCGACCGGCGAGTCAGCAGTCAAGGCCTTGCCGATACCCGTTCCTATCTGGAGATGCGGTTCCCCGGAATGCGCGGCGCGCCGCTCCTCGAGAGCCGTGTTTGTCAATACGAGAACTCGGCAGATGATCATTTCATCGTTGACCGCCATCCCGAGGCAGACAATGCGTGGCTGGTGGGAGGAGGATCAGGACACGGGTTCAAGCATGGACCGGCACTCGCCGCTACCGTTGTTGCGTCTGTCGTAGAAAAGCGAGCTCCGCCCGAGAGCTTTTCTCTGAAGCGATTCTTATCCGGAACAGAGAACAAAAAGAACGCACCGGACGGCGGGAACCGGCGGCACTGGTAGCCGTTCTTATGTGCCTGGCTCACGAACCGGCTTGCGCCCGAGTCTCAAAAGCAGAGCGGTATTCTGCGGCGAACTGAGCAAAACGGATTGGCTTGCGGCCCAGCACTCGCTCGACATCGTTGGTCACAGTGGCTGCATTGCCCTCTCGATAGAACCGCTGCAGATCCAGCAAGGCGTCCGCACTCCATTCCTTCACGCCGGCGCCGAGCAAACCTTGCTTCAACTGTGCGGGCGGAAGATTGATGAATCGAATCTCGCGGCCAAGGACGTCAGAAAGGACCTTCGCGACCTCGGTATTCGTAAGCGCATCGGGACCGGTCAATGTATATGCCTTCCCGATATGCGTGTCCTCCGTTAAGGCCTTCAGCGCCACTGCCGCCACATCTCGTATATCGATGATGCTTACCTTGCCATCGCCTTCGCTTCCAAAGAAGGCGTTCTGGTCTTGAATGGTCGTGCCGCTGTAGTTGACGATGTTCTGCATAAATCCGTTGGGACGTAGAAATGTATACGGCACGCCCGAAGAAGCGATGTAATCTTCGGATTCCGCATGCAGGCGTGGAAACAATGCGCCACGACCACCCTTAGCCGACAGTTTCACGACCTGCGGAACCGGCTGGGCCTGCGCAATCACGTCAATCGCTTTGCGATCAAGCGCCGATAGCTCAGCGGTCGGGGGCCCAACCAGGAAGACTCGTGTCACGCCCGTTAATGCAGCTCGCACTGTGTCCGGCCGGTTGTAGTCTATGGTGGCGATTTCGACACCCGGAGGCGCCACCGCCTTTGCGGCCGATTGATAAGCCGCGCGCACCGCGGTCCGGGTCTGGACCATTTGTTTGAGAACCTCTCTGCCTACGTTTCCACCAGCACCCGTGATCAGAATCATGACATCCCTCAACTTACACAGCAGAAACTTGAGCCGCCGTCCACGCAGCTCCTTCCATGGGCGGCGTTACAGTAGCCCAGCGTTCCGCAATTTTTGTCCGCTTCGAAATCCTCGAAGTGGTCCCGGACCATCTGTCTCATTTGTTCCAACGTCAAGGTGGTTGACAAGATTTGTGCCTCAAATTTAGATAACATGCAACCATCGGCTTGGGAAGTACGCACATTTTTGTAAGCCCGTTCCGGCGGTGGAGGAAGCCCAATGAAGCAACATTTTGGATGCCCCGTGAAGGCCACCTCAAACGTACTGGCAGGAAAATGGAAGGTTCTGATTGTCTGGCAGTTGTCTTTTGCGCCGCGCCGGTTTGCGGAAATCCGTGACTGCTCCCCGGCGTCAGCGAGAAGGTTTTGACAGCTCAACTGCGCCAACTGGAACGCGACGGAGTCCTACGGCGGTTAAACGCGGGCACCGTTCCACCGCGCGTCAATTATGCGCTCAGCGCCGCGGGGCAAGAACTCGTGACGGTTATGGAAGCGATGTGCGCTTGGGGCATCAAACATCTTGGCGTTCCGCCAAGCATGCTCCGTCCCGCACCGGCTCTTAACGCTTCGGCCGGTTAGCTGCGGTGCAGCAATTGACGAGAGCGCATACGCGCACTCGCCGAATAACCTTCATTGTTCCGAAGATAATCCAGTGCCGTCGACCGAGTTCCACACGTCGCGGAATTACTGCTTGCGCCCGCTCGGTGGCCGTTTTGGTAACTTACGTTGTGCGGCCGGCGAGCTTTGGCTTTTCGCCGCCTTTCGAAGTGCCTCAACGTCGGCGATGTCCTGTGGCCTGCCTGCCGCCAACTTGGCTGTTATGAGGTCGTCCGCCGAAATGAAGTAAGCCTTCAATCCGCTCGCCGGGTCAATAACGTCCTCAAGGCGGTGCAACCATGCTGCATCGAAGTCAACGCCCGGTATCTCTGTCAGAATATCAACGCCAAGCGGTTCGCGCCCCATACGAAAGAGCGGGCCTTGCTGGGCAAAGTCGGCGGGAGTCCATCCTTCAAGCGGCGCACCGAATCTCGCCAGCGCTGCATAAAGCGCAGCCGCATTCTCCGTGTCGGGCTTCACCAGAATGTCTAGGTCTTTTGTTGCGCGGGGCTGAGCGTGAATGGAAACGGCATATGCTCCCACCACAAGATATTTAACGCGGTGCTCGTTCAAAGCGGACAAGAGTTCTTTGAAGTCTGGGTACATCGGCAACCGCGCCCTTCATGGCATAGTGTTCTTGCGTGAGTTCGGAAACCGCAGCCACACGCTCATGCACCGGGCGGCTCTGCCAGAAGCGGTACTCATCCGCCTTCATCTCGTCAAAGTCGGTGTACTTACGGATTGTCTTGTCCATGCGTCCGTTTGTAGCATATCCCTGGCGTTGAGGCGGTTCTGAAACCCGCGCGAATCACGAGCTTACTACCCGCTCCGCCCCGTTCGCAACGGCAAATGTGTGGGTGCGTATCAGCCATTGGCTAATCAATCCAACTGCAGCAGCGATACATCCAAAAAGTGTTCCGGGACAAAGCCGCTTTTCGGTTCCTGTGCCCATTTCGACTCCGCGTCGAGTTCCACACAGACGAGCCATCCATTCTCACGAAATTGGCAGGTTCGGACCACGCCGCTCACCAGCATCTCATTCGCCGCGATCTTAATCTCCAAACCATCTGGAACATGGACCCCTAAGAATAAGCCGACACCGGAAAGCGACATGTTTTCGAGAATCGCAATCTCCGCGCGGCGTTCGCCACTCGGCTCCGACCAGGTCAGCCGCACTATATTCGAGCAGAGCAGCCGGTTGCCGCCGCGCCGCTCACAGGAGTGGCTGGCACTCTTCGTTTTGCGTGATTCCCTCACTCTCACGCTGGACCTTATCGGTCATTTTCCGGGATGCGTTGAAGTTGGGGTGAGATCTTTCAGAATGGCATCCACATACGCAACAGTCTCAGGAATGTCGGGGACTTTTCCGTCAGCATCGACGCGCTGTGGTCCGGCGTTGTAAGCAGCCAGTGCGAGTTTCATGTTGCTTTTATATTTCGTCATGAGCTGCTTTAAATATTGCGAACCGGCGGCCACATTCTGCTTCGGGTCCAATGCATCGACGCCGAATTGCTGCGCAACTTCGGGCATCAGCTGCATCAAGCCGAGAGCGCCTTTCTCTGAAACCGCGCACGGATAAGAGTTCGACTCGGCGCGAATCACGGCGCGCACCAGTTCAGGCTTCAGATCCTGAGCTTTGGCCGCCTCTGTAACGATTGTTTTCAAGTCGTCCTCCGGCATCGGGCTGCATGCCGGCACAATCGTGGGCAAAGAAAACGCGGGAGCCGTCGTCCAGCTACTCGTGAAGAAGTCGTTTGAAGGAACTGTGCTCGCAATCTGGCTTTGCACCGATGCACGTTGTTTTACAACTGAATTCGTCATCGAATCAACTACGGATTGCTGCCGTTGAGAAATTGCAGATGTAGGCGTCGCATCTTGCTTCGCCTGATCCACATGAGCAGGCGGAGCCGTGCCCGCCGACGGTGCGGAGAGCTTTGTTTTCTGTTGGCCTTGCAGCAGCGTGCAAACGAACAGCAAAGCAAGCAAAAAAGAGCGGATAACGATTGCTCCTGTCCGATATGAATCCTGTAACGAAGTCATGTCAACTACTCCTTATCGGGCCTACCTCGAGTCCAGAGTGGTCTCCGCCTCTCCCCTCCAGTTGGTCCATCTTGCCTATGAAGGTGCCATCAATGCGATCTCCGAAGCTCGTGAACATCTCGCCAATAAACGAATCTTTGAGCGGAGCAAAGCTATCACGAAAGCACAGCTCATCGTTATTGAGTTGCAGAAGTCGCTCGACTTCAATAAAGGCGGAGAGCTTGCCGTTCAACTGAATGGAATCTACGACTACGTACGGCGCCTGCTCATCGACGGCAACTTCCGTCAAATAGAAGCGCCTTTTGCCGAGGCACAGCAACTGCTCCAGACTCTCGATGAAAGCTGGAAAGCACTCGGCGAAAGTCAAAACGTCGTTCCCGCAGCAGCTTTATCGGCGCCTTGGCAGAATGCCGGAGACGGTCTGCCGGCGAGCCGAACAAGCTTTCAGCTCTAACGAAAGCCAATTGGCCTAAACCTTCTTGTGCAGACCTTGCACAATAAAGTTGGTTAAACCGATGCCGCCGTTTTTTGCCATCAAGCTGGCCATCTGCTGCTCGGCATAATCCACAGCGCCCTGTCCCGCCTCATCCGATTCGCCGGCGCCCAGCCATCCTTCCGAATCGCCATGCGCGGACTTCAGAAGCTGTCCGATCATCAGCGCTTCAAACTGCTGCGCAGCGTCCTTCGTCTTCTTGTCCAGATCGTTTGCCGCGGGCGTAGCCGCCGCACCAATACTTGTCAGTCCCGCGATGCTTTGCATCATTGTTTAAATCACCTCGAGTTCGGCATCCAGTGCCCCGGCTGCCCGTAGATCTTGAAGAATCGCGATAATATCGCGTGGTGTCGAGCCGATCGCATTCAAGCCGCGCACCAGGTCTTCCACTGTGGCCCCTTCTTTCAACATCAGGTTCTTGGTCTTGTCTTCCGCCGCACTTACTTGTGTCTCAGGAACCACTCCCGTCTTTCCTTGTGAGAATGGCGCCGGCTGCGATACGGCAAATGTCGTCTGCACTTCCACCGTCAGATTGCCGTGCATGATCGCCACCGGTGCAACATGAACGTCTTTGCCCATCACAATCGTGCCGGTGCGTTCGTTAACCACAATCTTCGAGGTGCGCTCCGGATCGATGGTCAAATCTTGCAGTTCCGCGATGAACTCCACCGGGCGATTGGCATACGACGTCGGTATCGTCACCGTGACCAGCGCTCCGTTGTCGGCGCGTGCCGGCGCGATTAACAGATCCGCATACTTCTTGTTGATCGCCGCTGCGATCATCCCGGCATTCGCAAAATCCATATGGCGAAGCTGCAGCTTGACTTCGGCTTTCGGCTGCGCTGAGGGAGCGATGCGCTCCACCAAAGCGCCCTCCGGGATGCGTCCAACAGTTGGATGGTTGACGATCTTTACAGTTCCGGCGCCACCCGCGGCGAACCCACCCGTCAATACCGGCCCTTGCGCCACCGCATAAACCTGTCCATCCGCCGCGCGCAGCGGTGTCATGATCAATAACCCACCCTGCAGATTCGGCGCGTCCCCAATCGACGATGCCGTCACGTCAATCTTCATACCAGGCTGAGCAAACGGTGGCAGGGTCGCCGTAACCATGACGGCAGCGGTGTTCTTTACGGTCAGTGCGGACGCCGAAACCGTCACACCCATGCGCTGCAGTGTGTTGGCTAAACTCTGTGCGGAAAATATAGTCTGCTGCCGGTCGCCGGTGCCGGCGAGCCCAACCACCAGGCCATACCCGAGCAGTTGGTTATCGCGCACGCCCTCCACCGATACCAACTCCCTCAGCCGCGTCGCGGCCGGAAGCGGAAGTGTCAGCGACAATGCGAGCAGTACTTTGAGAAACCTGGCCATATTGTTAAAACGGCAACAGCCCGAGCAGAATTCGATAGAGAACGTTCGGGCGGCGAATAGCATCGTTCACAACACCTTTGCCGTCGAGCTTCACTTCGAGCTGCGCAATGCGGGCAGATGAAATTGTGTTGTCTGCCGCCAAATCGGCTGGCCGCACTACGCCACGCACGCTTACCGTCTGCCACTCCGAGTTCACCTGCACGTTCTTCGTCCCCTCGATCACCAGAAAGCCATTTGGAAGAACATGCACGACACGCGCCGTCAACTGGGTGTTTAGCGTTGTGGTTCGCGAGGTTGTTCCTTGCCCGTTCAGCTCGGCATCGCTGGACATTTTCGCCAGATTAGAGAGCAGCGTCGTTGCCGCCGCACTCTTGACGCCGCCTAAGCTGGTGATCGCCGCGGTGGCACTCGATTTTCTAGCCGTTTGCGTTGCGCCGGTGCTGACGGCGGATGCTGATTCCGCCACTACAATCGTCACCACGTCATCGATGCGGCTGGCGCGCGGGTCACGCGTCAAGTCGGTCATCACCGAGTAATTGGACCATGTTGATCCGGTTGTAACTGCCGCCGGATCGGTACTTACTCTTCCATCGGCTTCGCGAACATATTGATCAAGCGGGGAAGGCTGCTGTTGCTTGACGGGCTTATCTTTGGCGTTCACCGATATAGCCGTCGCCACCACTAGCAGCACAAACAGTTTAGTCATTTGCTTTCACCGGAACCGTATCCAATCGCGCCTGCTCGGGACCCTCTATGCGAGCACGAAAGAGTTTTCCCGAGTCGGGATTCTTGAGCGAGATCACATCGCCATGCTTTCCCGATCCTTGAGCCTCGGCATCGAAACTCAAACGCGCCTGCCCGCTGTGCACAATAACTGTGACCCGATCTCCCTTTATCACCTCGTTGGGCGGATCGATTGCGTCATTCCACACCGGCGAATCCGCTGCGATAAATCGCCGCGGTAAATATCCCTCGATGGCCTTTGCCGATTGCGGCGTTGTCCGCTGCTCGGGAAATCCCTCCACGGTTTCGAACTTCACCTGCTCGGCTCGAATGGGTGCGCCTGGCTTCAATTGCTCCACGGCAATAGCACGTACGATCTTCATCGATACCGAAACTCGCGCCCATATAGAAAATCTCTTGCCGCCGTCGTATTCAATAAAGCCACGCCACATCGCCTGCGGAGGGGCGCTCAACTGTTCGCGTGGGAACACGATTGTCCCGGCCGGTGCAGGAAAACGGCTGAGTTCCAGAATCTCGATATGTGCGCTCTCGCCGAGCGTTCGCTTCATAGCCGCCAACGCATCGCCAGTGCTAAGAGGAACGACGGGCCGCGCAAAGCACACGCTGCTCAGTGGCGCCGCCGTCTCATAGTGCATCCGGCTAAGCGCCTGGCGTAGCTCCTCCGCATAAAACGTCCGCTCCACGCCCGGAGCGGGCGCGTACGCAACTACCGCATTCGGATCGCCCGGGACGAATTCGGGAACCACACGCGCCAGGTCGCGCGCCGTGATATTCGGACCCGCGACGGCAAGGCATGTGGAAGCAACCAGAGCAGCCAGCATCTTACTGTTTCAGGTTGTTGATCTGCTGGTACATCTCGTCAGCCGCCTTCACCACCTTAGAGTTGGCTTCATAAGCGCGCTGGCTTTGGATCAGGTTGATAAACTCTTCCACCACGTTCACGTTCGATTGCTCCTGGTAGCCTTGCATCAACGTTCCCAGACCGTCGGAGCCACCGGGGTTACCAACGATTGGTTGTCCCGAGGCGTCCGTAGGCGAATAAAGATTGCCACCCAGGCTGTTCAAGCCCGCCGGATTCTGAAAATTCGCCAGCTGGATCTGCCCCGCAACTTGCGACGCCGTTGTCCCTGGCAAGTTATACGACACCGTGCCGTCCGCGGCCACCGTGACCGATGTCGCCTGAGCGGGAATCGTAATCTGGGGATCTACTAGGAGTCCGTTGCTGTTCACCAGATTGCCGGACCTGTCGAGCTGGAAAGATCCGTCGCGTGTATAAGCCAACGTTCCATCCTCCTGCTTGATCTGGAAGAATCCTTTCCCCTGGATTGCGAGGTCCAGCGGGTTCTGTGTCTGCACCATGCTGCCTTGCGTCTGAATGATTTCGTTCGAAGCCGGCCGTGCGCCCAGACCGATTTGCAGGCCTGCCGGAACAATCGATTGCGCGCCCGATGCGGCGCCCGGCTGAATAAGGTTCTGGTAAATCAGATCCTGAAACTCAGTCCTTCGCATTTTGTATCCGGCGGTGTTCGCGTTTGCCAGGTTGTTGGCGATATCGTCAACGTTAATCTGCTGTGCGTTCATGCCGCTGGCAGCACTGTACAGAGCTCTGATCATCCTTAATTCCCCGATCTCGCGACTTCTTCAATCGCCTGTTTGTTCATGTCCGTGCCGATACTGATGGCCTTCTGCAACATTTCGAACTGCCGCATCACCCCAACCAATCGAACAGCGGAATCCGCCGGCGCCACGTTGGAGCTTTCCAACTTGCCTTGCTGAATCTCTCCAGCAGCCGTCTTCATTTCGTTCGGCCGGCCGGTAAATTGAAAGTTGTTCGTGCCCTGCTTCACCAGGTCGCTTGGATTCTGAAACGCGGCCAATTGGATTTGACCCACCTGGTTTCCGCTCTGCATCACGACGCCGTCCGAACCGACGTTCACTGCCTGCGCGGGATCCATCTGAACTGGTTTGCCGTCGGTTCCCCGGACCGTGTAGCCGTCTTGCGTAGCCAACTGCCCGGCGGCATTCAACTTGAAGCTGCCATTGCGTGTATACAGCGTGCCGTTCGGTCCATTGACGGAGAAGAAGCCCTGGCCGGAAATTCCGAAGTCGAGTGAGTTCGATGTCTGTTGCAAAGATCCTTGGCTGAAGTCAGTCCAATTCTTCACGATGTTGGGCATCTCGACCGGCCCTTCGGTCGCATCGGGCGATGTATACAAGTCGTAGAACTCCCGATCGCTCTTATAGCCATTGGTCTGCGCATTCGCGAGATTATTGGCGAGCATGTCGAGAGACTCCATGCTTGCCCGCATGCCGCTCGCGGCGGCGCCTGTCAAAGGATCCATAGGAAACTCCCACTCGGTTTGCACGCGAGCGGCCACAGTCTTTGTGTAGGAAACCGAGCGGAATCCGCTCAAAGATGGCCGAAAAGACTGATGAGCCCCGATTCATCGTCAAGATCTTGACGGCTACGTTCCGACGCTGCCCGTTTCCTGACGTCAACGATCGCGCTAACACACTGAAAACGCGGAAAGCGCGAATGGCTCCGCAATTGCAAACCGGTTGATGGCAGCACCTGCCCGTCATGACCGCGCCTTCCATTTCGCCATCTGCTTCTGCCCAAAGCCATGCGCCCGCTAACTCCGCTTCCGCTTCACGCACGGGCGTTCGCGCGAAGTCATTCGCCGAAGTCCTCGAGAACAGCAACGCTCCAAAAACTGTATCGGGGAAAGCTACGGAAAAGCCCACAGATTCGAGCAAGGATGACAAGACACAATCGCCAAAAGAATCGCCGGACTCTTCTGCGGCATTGGGTCTTCTTTCGGCAATTCAACAACAGCATCTGCCAGTAGATTCGCGCTCCTGGTCGCTTTCGCTTCCCAAGAAGGAAGCGCCGGCCACCGAAGGCGCGACAGACAAGAAATCTGCAGACGCCGAAGATGCTGTAGCGCCCACCGCCGCGAGCTCTCCGCAAGTTAATTCGAAGCAGCAAATTGCATTCGAGGCCACGCTTTCTAAGGCAGAGCTGCAGGCGAAGGCAGAGTCACAGGTAAACGGAGCAGCGGCCAATAAGCTTCAGCAAACGATCGGCGCGCCGGCGATGGACGAGAAATCGAATCAGTCCAAGCAACATTCCGGATCGTCCAACTCCGGACATGAGTCATCTTCATCGAACGACTCCCCTGCGGATAAAGCCGCTGCTACGGCCATCAGCGCAACGTCTAACGCCCCGGCACAGTTTCACGTTCCGGAAGCTTCGATGGCAAATGCGGTCGCGTCTGCTGCGCCGGTAACTTCTGCTTACACAGGTCCCGCAGTCGCGAAGTCCACTCAGCCCGCAGCACTCGAGCGGGCTGCAGAAATCAAGGAGCCGGTTACGGCCGCCGCTCCTCGATCGCCCAGCATCGATCTGCAAGCCGGGGATGTGAATGTGCGCGTTTCCCAAAGAGCAGGCGATGTTCAGATCACCGTCCGCACCGCCGACAACGATATGGCGCAATCGCTTCGGCAACATCTGCCCGAGCTGGCTGACAAACTGACGCAAAGCGGCGTTCACGCAGATCTCTGGCAGCCCTCGACTGCACAATCAGCATCATCGGATCACGGCGCAGATTCGCAGTCGAATCCCAATTCGCAGGGCCAGCAGGAATCACAAAATCAGCAACAATCCGGTACACCGGAGGATCGTCAAAATCGCCAGCAGCGCCGCCAGGATTGGCAAGAAGAATTCAGCTTCGCCGGCACAAACGACCGTTAATAAGGACTCACACTCACATGGCAACCAGCCCCATCTCGTCGTTAACCAATACGCAAAGCTCCGCGAACAGTTCGTCGTCGAACGGCTCCGGATCGATCACCGGAGTCTCGGCCAACGAAGGCACGTTTCTGACTCTACTCGTAACCCAGTTGAAGAATCAGGATCCGCTAAATCCGACGGACAGCACGCAGTTCGTGTCGGAGCTTGCTCAATTCAGCTCGCTCGAGCAACTCATCAATATCAACCAAGGCGTCACCAACATCAGCGGTGTCGTCGATCCCACAGCCTCAACTTCATCGACCAGCTCCGGAACAACCCCAAGCAGTGGAACAACGCCCAATTCTTCTTCCACTTCGGGAATCGACGATACCTTAAACAATTCGTTGCTCAACAGTATTGGCTAATCGACAGGCAAAAGGAACACTCATGTTTACATCATTCTCCACCGCACTTTCGGGACTTAACTCGATGACGACCGCGATTGACGTCGTCGGCAACAATCTGGCGAACTTGAATACGACAGGCTACAAAAACCAGACCGTTTCGTTTGAGGACCTCGTGGCTGCCTCCCTGTCAGGCAATGATGCGACACAGGTGGGCCTCGGCACGTCGTCGCCAAGAACAGCGGCGCAATTCATCCAGGGCTCTATTCAAACCACAAACAACAGCTTCGATGGCGCTATAAACGGGGCAGGTTTTTTTGTAGTAAGGGATGTCGACCAACAGACTTTGTACACGCGCGCCGGAGACTTTACTGTCGATAAGAACGGCTTTCTGACAACGCAAACCGGTGATCGCGTGCAGGGCTGGATCGCAAACGCCACCGGCGCGGTGAATCCAAGCGGTGCATTAACCGATATCCAAGTTCCGATCGGCGAGGCCCTGCCTGCTCAGCAGACAACCAAGTTTTCGACGACGGTAAACCTTAATTCGGCAACAGGAAATAATGCAACCTGGTCCAGCGGCGCTGTCGATGTGATCGATTCTCTTGGAAACAAAATTCCGCTCAACGTCACCTACACCAAAGTCCCGAACGTCTCCGGGGCATGGACTTATAGCATTTCCGCAACCGGCGCCGCGGTCGGCAATAGCACCGGAACATTGCAGTTCGACACCAGCGGCAATCTGGTTACCCCGAGCCTTGCCAACGGCAGTATTCCGTTAACTCTCACAAACTTCACCGACGGTTCGGCCAACATGGGCGTGAACTGGAACCTCTACGACGCCAATAACAATCCGACCTTGACCCAGTACGCCGAGTCTTCCAGTCTTACCGCTCAGAGTGCCGACGGTCAACCCGCCGCGGTTCTAACCGGTGTGAGTCTGCAAAATGACGGCAAGATCATGGCAACGTATTCGAATGGCGCATCACAACAGGTGGTCGCGCAGCTTGCCCTTGCATCCATCCGCAACCCGCAGTCGCTTATCGACATCGGCAATAACAATTTCAGCCTGGGCGCCGAATCCGCCACTCCAAATATCGGAGCCTCCGGTGTCGGCGGCTTAGGAACCATCGACGGCGGTTCGCTTGAGAGTTCCACCGTCGATATCGCCACTGAGTTCTCAAACCTGCTCACATTTGAACGCAGCTACCAGGCCGACTCGCGCGTCGTCACTGTCTCCGATGAACTTGCGCAGGATGCCGTGAACCTGGTTAAGTAAGCCCGCGGTGACGAATAAATGGACTCTATCGAAGATATAGCCGCTTTTGCCGACATTCCGGTCAACGTTGAGGTCGAACTCGACCGCCGCACGCTAACCGTGCGCGAAGTGCTGCAACTCGATTCGAATAGCGTTCTGAAAATGACGCGGTCGGCTGGCGAAAACCTCGACATCCGCATTGGCGGCGCGATGATCGCCTGCGGTGAAATTGTCATCTCGGAGACCACCACCGGAGTTCGCATTACCGATTTCGATTTGAAGGAATAACGTTGGATTTACTGCCCCAATTCGCCGCCGTGCTAGTGGTCTTCGCTGTCCTGGGCCTGACACTCTGGTGGCTGCGCAAGCGCGGCGCGCTACAGCTCAACTCCAAACTTCCGTTCCGCTTCCCGATGAAGCCGTCAGGCCGCCGCGGCAAGATACTGGAACATCTCGACACCTTGCCGCTGTCGTCCACTCATTCGCTGAATGTGGTGAAGATGGCGGACCGGGTCATCCTCGTCGGGACCTCCCCGAGCGGTTTTTATTTAGTTGAAAGCTCTTCCTGGAAGTCGCTGCAATCGCAAATGCAGGAAGGACACGCAGAGGAAGTGCGCCCATGAAATCGGTCCTGCGTTCAGTCGTGTTAATTTTGGCTGCCGTTCCGGTGTTCGCGGCCGGGGGGAATGCAGGCGCCATTCCGGTCGGACCGCTGCTTGGGGCAAATCTCTCTACCGGACCCAACGGGCAAACCATCAGCGCCCCCCTACAGATCGTCATCTTGCTGACGCTGCTTGCGTTGCTGCCTGCGGCGGTGATGTGTGTCACACCGTTTCTGCGCATTTCTATCGTGCTGCATTTTCTGCGGCAGGCACTCGGAACGCAATCCGCGCCTTCGAATCAGGTCCTCATCGGCCTTGGACTTTTTCTTTCGATGCTGATCATGCAACCGGTGGCACGAGACGTCTATCAAAAGGCGTGGCAGCCATTCGACCAGGGGA
>DATBDT010000062.1:0-38735 GCA_036269815.1 Bryobacteraceae bacterium | reverse complement strand
CCCGCAAACTCGAAACTGGATTGGGTACACTCTGTAGCAGGCATTCGGGCCGTCTCCTTCCACGCAAACTGTTGTCTAGAAACTCAGTTATGCCAGAAGTGGCGGCCCTTTGCTATTTATTTGTGAAATTTCCGGGCTAGGATTCCGGCGGCTTGTGACTTGCCAGATAATGCCATCTAAGCAGCCGAACTGAATGTCAACTTCCGGATTGCCCGTCATCCAGGACTTTAAGCCGGAAAGGCTAATCTGTGTGGAGGACGGTGCTGATGATTGCTCGGGTTGAATATCGTAAATGGATCCGTCAACGCGTCGGCCGGAAATCCAGAGCGGCGCGGACGGCAATATTGGTGTTCGGTGCGGCATTGCTTGCGACCAGCACTTCGAAGAGCGCGCCTCGATTGCAGATCAGTGATCCGAAGGCGTTTGTCAGGGACGTGTACCGAAATCTAAAGCGCGATGAGACGCAAGAAGTTAATCGCCCCATCTACAGCCCACCGGAGTACATGTACACGCACAGACTCGGAGCCTTGTATTCGAAATATCTCAAGAGAATGAATGGTGACCTCGGTTGTTTGGACTTCTCGTACTGGCTCAATGCGCAAGATTCTACTCTCAGCGATATCGACATTACTAGCCGGCGCGTTCCAGGCAATGCGAGTCGCGAAATCGTGATCGCGAGATTCAAAAATGCTGGAACGCCCGAAGAGATCGAATTTGAGTTCCAGCGTGGTGCCGGAGAATGGTTGCTCGATGAGGTTCGATCCCTAAAGGACCCTCGGTGGGTTCTTTCAGATCTTCTGAGGTGTAAGCAATAGCAAGCTAAACGAGGAACAAGTGTGCTAGCGCTTGGCCTCGATTTGCTACTGGATCGTCGCCTACTCGGTAATTGAGACACGAGAACACCGTTACTAAAAACTGGTTTCAGCAGCTGCAAAGGAGGTAAATTGTTTCCGACGCTCCCCTGCGGCCTAAATCACGTATTGTTCGTCATTTCAATGCGATTGTCCGACATTGCATCGACTTTAGCTGCTTCGGCGCCGGCTAGCCAGTCGATGCTCCGCTGTAACACGCGGCACCACCCCAGGCCACCGCCCGAGGAACTTGCTTTACTTTTTGGATGCCGTCAGCCTGATTACTGCGAGCCGGTCGCAGATTTATTCGTCGGCTCCACCAGCGTGCCCTCATGCAAAACGTCTCCGGGATTCGCGACAATTGCATCTCCGACGTGCAGCCCGCTCATCACTTCGATACGGTCGCCATAATCCCGCCCGGCAACAATGGGTTGTAAATGCACGCGGTGGTCGGGTTTTACCAGCGCTACTTGTGTGCCCTGGTCCGAAATAATCAGTGCATCGCTCGGGATCAGCAGGGGCGGATTCGATCGGCTGCTGCTCAGTTCCACCTGCGCATACATCCCCGGCAGCAAAACTCGGTCAGGGTTCGGCACGTGCACTTCCACCAGCAAAGTACGGCTGGCCGGATCGAGAGCATTGGCGGTTCGCGCCACTATCCCGCTGAATGTTCTGCCCGGCTGGTTCGAAACGGTCAGCGATGCCGCGTCGCCCCGATGCACCGAGCTGGCGTTCGTCTGCGGAACGTTCAGATAAATACGCAGCGCCTCTGTTTGCGCGATGCGGAACAGCAGAGTGTTTCCATTGTTCACCAGCGCACCCGTGTCCACGTTACGAAGCGTGATCACTCCATCAAAAGGCGCTTCCACCACGCGATAGCCTTTCATGTTTTGTAGCCGGGCCAGATTCGCTTCCGCCGCCGCAACTCCGCCTTGCGTGCCCGCCACTGCTTGCTCCAGCGCATGCACTGCAGCTATCTTGGATTGATACTGCGCCTGATATTGATCGTTCTCCTGCACGGAAACCGAGCCGTCGCTCACCAGATTGGCCCAACGCTTGGCCGTGATGCGGGCCAACTCCAGGTCCGCACGTCCCTCCTGCAGATTTGCATTCGCCTGGTCGACAGCGGCATGCGACTGGTGCAGGTTGGCCTGCGCCTGCCGCACCTGTTCATCCAGTTCCGGCGCTTCAATCACCGCCAGCGTCTGCCCGGCATGAACGCGATCGCCTATATCAACCAGCCGCTGCTTGATGTAACCATCAGCACGGGCCAGTATCGGCGCCTCCGTAACGGCTTGAATATTGCCCGGCAATTGCAGGCTCGTGTCGTGTGATGACTTGCCCACCGTAACCACCGGCACGCGCGGCACAGCCTGCGCGCGATCGCGCGCTTCATCGGCGATTACCACGCTCCGGCGATGCAGCGGAAGATAGCCGGCAAAGAACGCAATGACCAGCAGCACCATGACAAACAGGCCCAACGCCCAAATCGTAGTTGACGAAGGCCGCCAAAGCCTTCCCGGAACTCCCGTACCCGGATGACCGGTGGCTGTATGCGCCGCCAGCAACTGCTGCAGTTGTCTGCGCAACTCTTCGTTTTCACGGCGTAGCGTTTCCTCCGCGCTGCTCGCAAACTCGGTCGGAGGACGATCGGACTCGCTATATCGCATTCGTTACGCTTACGAGCCTGCCGGAAATTCCGCTTCTCGCTCCTGGAGCCGGCGCTCATGGTCGATTGGCGGATGGTTTCGCATGTAGCTGTAGATGATCGGAACCACGAACAATGTCGTGACTGTCGCAAAAAGCAGCCCGCCAATCACCGCACGGCCCAGCGGAGCATTCTGCTCGCCGCCCTCCCCTAGCCCAAGAGACATCGGAAGCATGCCGAGAATCATCGCCGTCGCTGTCATCAGCACCGGCCGCATGCGCGCATAACCGGCGGAGATCATCGCTTCTCGCGCTGAAGGGATGCTGGAACGTTCATCATTCGCGAAGGTCACAATCAGAATGCTGTTCGCGGTGGCAACGCCGACACACATGATCGCGCCCATAAGAGACGGGACACTGAGCGTCGTCCGGGTAACAAACAACATCCATAATATGCCAGCCATCGCGCCCGGCAACGCTGTCAGAATGATGAACGGATCCACCCACGACTGGAAATTGACGGTCATCAACAGATAAACCAACGCGACCGCGAACACCATGCCCAGGCCAAGCCGGAAAAACGAGGACTGCATGGTTTCCACCTGGCCTCGTAAATTGAACGAAGTGCCCCGAGGCAGCCGCGCTTCTTCCTCTCGCATGATCCGTTCCACGTCTCTTCCAACGCCACCCAGATCACGGCGA
The DNA here is from genome assembly GCA_036269815.1 of Bryobacteraceae bacterium. Lineage (GTDB taxonomy): Bacteria > Acidobacteriota > Terriglobia > Bryobacterales > Bryobacteraceae > Bog-105. Next base: position 35,535 of record DATBDT010000062.1, on the reverse strand, counting down.
TCCACATTTGCATACACGTCGAACACCGGCCAGACGTTGTAGTGATTCACAATCACAGGCGTGCTCGCCCGTTGTATGCTCACCAGGTTTGAAAGCAGCTGCGTCGTTCCCGCCTGCGCGCCCGGATTCGCATACGCTTGCGAAGAACTGTTGGGAGCCGCCGCCACAAAGCTGTTCGTAGACATGGGCGCGCCCGTAGGCGCGGAATCGGTGGTACTGCTCTCAGCCGGCGTTGAGACCGAGATCGGCGTCCGCAGCAACGCATCCAGTGAATTCACCCGATACTGCGGTGTCTGCACGCCCACGTTGTAATTCACCCCGTTCGACCAGTTCAGCCAGAAATTTGGAGCCACGGATCCGTTGCCCGTCAGCGAAATGAGCATGCTGCTCGTAACATCCCGCTGCGTCAGCCCAAGTTGCGAAGCTTTCACGCGGTCGACATTCAATTCCAGCTGTGGCTGCGCGACCACCTGATGCACATGCACGTCCGCGGCGCCCGGTATATGCGAGATTCTTTCGGCCAGCTGGCGCGCAATCTTATAATTCACGCCCGAATTGCGGCCCACCACCTGCAAATCGATCGGCGCAGGAATTCCGAAGTTGACGATCTGGCTGGTGATATTCGCCGGCTGAAAGAAGAACGTCATGTCCGGAAAGTCATAGCTCAACTGCTTCCGGAGCAGCACTTCATAGTCGCGTGTCGAGCCATGTTTTTCCTTATTCAGCGAAATCAGAATCTCGCCATCGGCAGCGGAGATCGTCGGGATATCGCCCTGCGCAATCGCCGGCCAGCTGTTCGGAATTCCGATATTGTCGATCAGCGTATCGATCTCGTCATTTGGAATCACCGAGCGAATCTCACGCTCGAGCGCAGCAAACCGGGCCTCTGTTTCTTCGATCCGCAATCCGGCCGGGCCCCTCGCATGCAGGCGCATCTGACCGGAATCCACATTAGGAAAGAAATCCTCTCCCACCAGCGCCACCAGCCCAAGCGATAAGACGCAAAACGCGGAAGACGCCAACAGAAACGGCCCCCGATGCCGCAGCGCCCAATCGAGCAGGCCGACATATCGATCGCGCAGCCTCTCGAACTGCGCATCAAAACGGTGATGGACCTGCCATAGGAGACCGCTGCGGTCTGGCGCCGCACTGTGCGGGTTCTGGTAAAGATCGAGTTCAGGTCCTAGGAGAGCAGCCATCATCGTCGGGACCAGTGTGCGCGACAGCAGATAAGAAGCCATCAACGCGAACACAACCGCCAGCGCCAACGGAGTGAACAGATATTTCGCCGTGCCGGTAAGCAACAAAACAGGCACAAACACAATACAGATCGAGAGCGTCGCCACAAACGTGGGAACGGCGATCTGCGAGGCCCCATCCAGCACCGCGCGGATCAGCGGCTTCCGCATTGCAATATTGCGGTGCGTATTCTCAATTTCAACCGTAGCGTCGTCAACCAGAATGCCGACCGCCAGTGCCAGCCCTCCAAGCGTCATCACGTTGATCGTTTGTCCCATCAGGTTCAGGATGGAAAGCGAAGCCAGGATCGACAGCGGAATCGAAATACAAACAATCAGCGTGCTGCGCAGACTGCCCAAAAAAAGCAGGATCATCAGGCCGGTAAGCGCCGCCGCAATCAACGCCTCCCGCACCACGCCTCGAATCGACGCACGCACGAAAATCGATTGATCGGCCAGCGCCGTCACCTTCAGCTCCGGTGTCACGTTCGCAAGAATTCTGGGAAGCGCCGCCTTCACGGCATTCACGATCGCGAGCGTAGACGCTTTTCCGTTGCGCGTAATGGTAATCAGCACGCCTCGTGAGCCGTTCGTACGCACAATGTTGTTTTGAACCGAAAAGCCGTCGTGAACCTGCGCGACGTCCTTTATATAGACCGTCGCGCCGTTCACCGTCTTGATCGGCAGATTGTTCAGCTCATCCAGGAGCACCGGGCTGCTGTTGACCCGCACTTGGTATTCCGTCTTCGCCAGTTTTGCCGTGCCCGCCGGAAGAATCAGATTCTGCGCAGTCAGCGCATTCGAAACGTCTATCGGTGAGAGCTGTTTGGCGTATAACTCATCCGGATTCAGATCGACCATGATGGACCGCTGCTTCCCGCCAAACGGGTAAGAAACGGAAGCGCCCTGAACAGTCCCCAGCGGCGTACGGATGAAGTTGTTACCCAAGTCGAAGATTTCCTGCTCGCGCAACGTTTTGCTTGACAGTCCCAACTGCAGGATAGGAACGCTGGAGGCGTCATACTTCAGCACGTTTGCGGGAAACATTCCGGGCGGCATCTGCCGCAGCCCCGTTTGCATCGTCGCCGTGACTTGCGCCACCGCCATGTCAATTTTCACGTTCGAATGAAAGTAAATTTTGACAACGCCATAACCGCTGTAAGACTGCGATTCGATATGTTCGATATCGTTCACATTCGAGGTCAGGCTGCGTTCAAACCCCGTGACAACTCGCTTTTCCATCTCCTCCGGAGATAGCCCCGAATAAACCCACAGAACACTGACAACCGGAATGTCGATATACGGAAAGATGTCCACCGGCATCGTGACAATAGCCGTTCCGCCGAGGATCGCGATCAGAATCGACATCACCACGAACGTATACGGACGCGCAAGTGCTAGCCGTACAATCCACATAACAATTCGCGAACCTTACAACGCATCAGGTTGGTAGCAGTATAGCGTCAGCAAAACCATTGCGTAAGCGGCTCCTTTGGCTCGCTCGTGCCTCTCGGGTTCTCGGCTAGGGCATAACTACTAGGCAACGTTGCCGAGTATCGTTGCGTCTGCAAAAATTAGAGAGTTCATGAGCTTTTTCTCGGCGGGACTCCGCCGCACGTCCTGCCTCGCCCTGTTTGCGGTTTTTATTTGCGCTGGTGGGACAGCAAACGACGTCCCCCATTCGGAACACTTTCCTCTCCAGCAAGCCCTCACTTATCGAATCGAGTGGCACAGCGTCAATGCGGGAACCGCAAACCTGCAATTCAGTCACAGCAGCGGCGACAATTGGCAGGTCCGTCTCAATGTCGAAAGTGCCGGGTTGGTCAGCCGTTTATACCACATCTCTGACAAATACACCGTACTCGGGAACGACCGTTTCTGCCCGGCTGCGGCAACCCTCGACGCGCAGGAAGGCGGCAAGCATACCATCACGAATCTGAACTTCGATTCCGCTAACCGGACCGTGGAATATCACGAACACGACGCCATCAAGAACACCGACAAGCGGAACAAAATCAGCACGCCGGACGAATGTACCCGTGAGATCAGCGGCGCGCTTGCCGCCTTAAGCCAGCTCGACCTTGCGCCGGGCAAAACCGCCACATTCGCCGTCACGAACGGAAAAAAAGCAGTCAATGCACGGATTGAATCGCAGGCGCGTGAGTCCCTGACCATCGACGGAACCCACTACAACACCACCCGCTACGAGGCGTTTCTATTCGATAACGTTCTTTACAGACGGCATGGCCGGCTCTTTATCTGGGTAGCGGACGACGTCGGCCGAACACCCGTCCAACTGCGCTTCGAGATTGGCTTTCCCGTCGGCAACGTCCTGCTGCAACTCGAAAAGCAGCAGAAATTCTAATCGATCACCTTTGTTTTGTTCGCCGGGCAACCCATATCAGTAATTCTGCGTCATCATATGGATAGAGATTTTCGCCAATTTATGAAGTTCCGCCTTCCGCTGCTTGTCTTGTGTTGTGCTATCGCTCTGCAGGCGCAGATGGATATGAACGTCGATCAACTCGCTCAGTTCATTCGCTCCGAGCTCGCCTTGAAGCAGCACACCGACAAACAAATCGCAGTCTACTTGAAGAAGGTCCACCTCTCCGAAAAACTACCCGATAAAACCATTGAAGACCTGGAAGAGCAGGGCGCCGGACCGAAAACAGTCGAGGCCTTGAAAGCTCTCCAAACCGAAACCGCACAATTGAAGCCACCCGCCAGTGACGCGACCTACTCCCCCGGGACCGCTCCGGCCGCCGGTGCAGTCGGCGGAACGGCAACCGCTTCGCTGCAGGTAACACAGGTGATTCCGCCGCCGGATTCAGTTCGTCAGCAGCAGATAATCGATCAGATGCGAGAGTATGCGTTGGGCTACACGAAGAATCTGCCGAACTTCGTTTGCGTCGAGGTCACGCGGCAGTACATACAGCCGATGCGCGGCCGCGCCGCCGATACGAAGCACTACCTCGGCGACATTCTGGCAAAGGTTCAATACAACGAAGGCCAGGAGAAGTACGACGTTTATTCAGTGCATGGTCAGTATAGAGAGACCAACATGATGGACGTGGGTACGGGAGGGGCCATCTCAACCGGCGAGTTCGGCAGCATGATGCGTGAGATCTTTGAGCCTGCCAGCGAAGCCGAGTTTAGCTGGGATCATTGGGGTAAGCTGCGCGGCCAGAAAATGGCCGTTTTTCACTACTCGATTGACGTCGCCCACTCCAAATTTACAATCGCCTATGGCTCCCACGAGACCGGTGAACAACGAATCTACACCGCTTACGAAGGTCTGGTCTACGCGGACGAAAACACCCGCGAGATTTCCCGAATCACCTTCCATGCCGTAAACATCCCGAAGAGCTTTCCCGTTCACAACACAAACGAGACCTTGGATTACGGGTTAACGGACATCAGCGGCCAGAAATTTACCGTGCCGCTCATGGCGCGCCTCTTCATGGAAGGAATTGACGGCAGAACCGAGAATCAAATCGAGTTTCGAAACTATCGCAAGTTCGGCGTGGAAAGCGGCATTGTCTTCGGCGACGTGCTTGCGCCCATGACTCCCGATCAGGAACAGCCGGCAGCCGGCGCTGCTCCTTCGCAGGCTGAAAACAAAAAGACCGACACCAGGAATCTGCCTCACCCGGTTGAAAGCTCTGATCCCTTCGCCGTGCCTACGCTACCGCCGCCGCCTCCTCCGAAATAGCTGCCATCGTCCGGGCAAGTGCCGAGCACCGGTCCGAATCTTCCACCCGAATCACGTGGGCGTGCTTGCCCGTTGGGCGCCATCGCTCAAACATGCGTTCACATACGAATCCCGCAAATACGGAGACCAGCGGAATTCCTCCCGCCGCGGCGACATGTTGCCCCGCCGAATCGTACCCCACATACAGTTCGCTCTGCAGAATGTGGCTGGCAAATGAAGCATAGCTGCCTTTATGCAGATGAATCGTTTCGGGATGTCCCAACCCCTCGACTAGCGCGTTCACTCGCTCCGACTCTTCCCCGCCCGCACCACAATCAATCACGAATGGCTTTCCCAACTTCACAAGGTGCGATAACACCTGCCGCTCGAACTCCGTATCCATGCGCTTACTGGCGTTTTCTCCCACCCCGAGACTGACCGAAAGAGGCGCCACCCGCTCCTGAGGCATCGGCGCAAGATACGGCCGCACACCGCGTACTTCGAAAACCTCCGACGCCCATTCCGCGCTCAGATCCGGCAGCGTGCCGTCCAACTCCCCGCCGAATGCGCGGCTTTCGAAGAAGTAATAACGTGCATCATCACAAATCGGGATCAATCCTAACTGCGTCAAACGCGAATCCGGATCCAGCACCAGCGTTCCCGGCTCGTCTACCAGAGTTTGCAATTCCACTGCCGCCGACAGACGGTCGCGCAGCATGCTGGAACGTCCATAGACTACCGGTATAGAGACAACCTGGGGATCTGCTGCGAACAACTCCGCATTCTTTTCCGGTCCTACGAAGCTGATCTCCGCATCGGGGAACCGTTGCTTGGCGGCCTGCATCAACACGCTGGTCACTGCGACATCCGCGCCTAGCGTCACGCGCGACAGCACATAGACTCGATGGATTTCGCCGCCAGGGAAGCGCCGCACCTGCCGCACATTGCGGTATCGCACCAGCAGATCTCGCGCATTGTACTCCGGCAAAGCCCGCGCCACCACGTGCGAAAAAAGCTGCGCATACACGTCGCACAGATGCGGTTCGAAAAGATCGGCCAGCCGTTCAATCACAATACCGAACAGCGCGCGCGTCGCCGCCTGCGCGACAAACAGATCGCTCTCATCTAAAGCGCGCTCCACCAACGCATCCAGTGCGCGGGACGGCCAGGTTCCGTCGCGCAGGCATGCGTCCAACACTTCGGTCGCGAGTTCAACTGCCGATATACTTGCCAATCAATAATCCCAAACGCTGCTTTGCCTCGGCGGAAATCGCTTTCCGGTCGGTAAGAATGGCATGCTTCAATGCCTGTCCGCATTTGCAGCTTCTATCAGCCGGCATCCCGGCAACCAGATGCACTACCAGCTTCTGTGCATTCTCCACATTCTGGTGGAAGTAAGTCATGATCTGTTCGACCGACACCGCATCATGACCCGGATGCCAGCAATCATAGTCCGTGACCATCGCGACCGTGACGTAGCAAATCTCTGCCTCCCGCGCCAGCTTGGCTTCCTGCAGATTCGTCATGCCGATCACGTCCATGCCCCACGATCGGTAGACGTTCGATTCCGCGCGCGTCGAAAACGCCGGCCCTTCCATACACAAGTATGTTCCGCCCAACTTACTGCTGATCCCCAGCGAGCCGGCTGACTCATGAACGAACTTCGAGAGCTGCGGGCAAACCGGGTCGGCGAAACTGATATGCGCCACCACGCCCCCGCTGAAGAACGTGCTGATACGGCCGCGCGTACGATCGAAAAATTGATCCGGAATCACGAAATCAAGCGGCGCATGTTCGTCTTTCAACGATCCAACGGCGCTCAGCGAAACAATCCGCTCCACACCCAGCGATTTCATGCCGTAAATGTTTGCGCGGAAGTTCAACTCCGATGGAGAAATGCGATGCCCGCGGCCGTGCCGTGCCAGAAAAGCAACCCGTTTGCCCGCCAGTTCTCCCAGATTGAATGCATCGGACGCGTCGCCGAACGGCGTCTTCAGCACCACTTCTTCTTCCGCCGCAAAACCCGGCATCGAATACAGGCCGCTGCCCCCGATAATGCCGATACTTGCCCGCTGTTCCAAACGAATCATCTCCTCCCAAACCGGCTTCTATTTTTGAATCAATTCCAACAGTACACCGCCCGCCGATTTCGGATGGACAAAGACATATCTGTGCCCGCCTGCGCCTTCCCGCGGTTCGTTCAGCAGCAGCGCGCCTTCTCTCTTCAAACGATCGACCGACGCCTCCAGGTCTGGTACGCGCAAAGCAATGTGATGCAGGCCCGGCCCGTGCTTCGCCAGAAACCGCGCGATCGGGGAAGCTTCGTCCGTCGGTTCCAGCAGTTCCACTCGTGGGCTGTCGTTCCCATTGCCGGCAGGCAGCATCGCAACATGCACACGCTCTCCGTCCACCGTCTCGCGCCCGGCCAACGGCATCCCTAATAGCTCCTGATAAAAATGCAATCCGCTTTCAAGCTTTTCCACCGCAATGCCGATATGATCGATCTCCACGCCCGCGACCGCCACGCCACGCCGCTTGCGCCCGGTCTCACTCGCGGCTGCTTCAATCGCCTGCCAAAGCGCATCTATGCCCGTTCCTTCGCGCGCACTCACACGGCACACTTGTGCCCGATCCGACTTGGATTTTTGTACCGATATCGACTGCGCCCCGCCTATCTGTTCCGCCGCAAGCTCGGCGCCCGGCAGATCCGACTTGTTCACCGCAAACACGTCCGCAATCTCCAAAATGCCCGCCTTGATCGCCTGCACGTCGTCTCCGCTTCCGGGCGCCAGCACCACCACCGTAACGTCCGCTACTTCCGCAACCTCCACTTCGTCCTGCCCCACTCCGACCGTCTCAACCAGCACCACATCGAAGCTGGCCGCATCCAGCAGCAACACCAGATCCGATGTCGCGGAAGCCAACCCACCGATTCCGCCGCGAGACGCCAACGAACGTAAAAAAACGCCGCCGTCATTACTGTGTTCCTGCATGCGGATACGGTCGCCTAAAATTGCCCCGCCCGAAAACTTGCTGCTCGGATCGATCGCCAGAATTCCCACACGCTTGCCTTGCGCGCGCAGATGTCGTGTGAGTTGATCCACCAGCGTGCTTTTGCCGGCGCCCGGCGGCCCGGTAATTCCGGCTGCCAATGCTTTGCCGCTGTGCGGAAACATCTCACGAATCAGTTCGCGGCCCTGCTCAGTGCCGTTCTCGATGAGGGTTGCTGCACGGGCAAGTGCCTTGACATCGCCGCTCAGAATGCGTTCAGCTAACGTCATTCCTTCAATAACTGACGAGCGATCACCATGCGCTGAATCTCGCTGGTCCCCTCGCCAATCGTACAGAGCTTCACGTCGCGGTAGAACTTTTCCACCGGATAGTCTTTGATGAAGCCGTAGCCGCCGTGAATCTGCAGCGCTTCATCCGCCACTCTCACCGCCATCTCGGACGCGAATAACTTCGCCATGGCGGACTCCCGCGTCACTCGCTTGCCCGCGTCTTTTCGTGCTCCGGCGCAATACACCAGCCAGCGCGAGGCCTCAATCGAGGTCGCCATGTCCGCCAATTTATGTTGAATCGCCTGAAACTCCGAAATAAAGCGCCCAAATTGTTTGCGCTGCTTCGAATACTTCAAAGCGGCCTCATACGCGCCTTGCGCCAGCCCGACGGCCAGCGCCGCAATCGAAATTCTGCCCCCGTCCAGAATGCGCAGGCTGTCGACAAATCCGTCTCCGGCCTTCCCCAAAAGCTGAGTTTGCGGCAGCCGGCAATTGGTAAACAGCACCTCGCCCGTAGCACTCGCGCGCATGCCCAACTTATCTTCTTTCTTACCAACTCGAAAGCCCGGCGTGCCCGCGTCGAGAATGAATGCCGAGATGCCGTGCTGCGAAGCCGAACGGTCCGTCACCGCCATCGCAACGCACACGTCTGCATACTGCGCATTTGTAGTAAAAGTCTTCCCGCCGTTCAGCACCCACTCTCCATCCGTCAACGTAGCCGTCGATCTCGTACCCGCAGCATCCGAGCCTGCATCCGGCTCCGTCAAAGACCAGCAGCCGATCCACTCACCCGTGGCAAGCTTCGGAATATACTTGCGCCGCTGCTCATCGGTCGCCGCGGTGAAAATGTGGTTCGTACAAAGCGAGTTGTGGGCGGCAACAATCAAGGCCACACTCGGATCCACGCGCGCCAGTTCCTCGATCGCAATCGCGTATTCGATATAACCGAAACCAGCGCCGCCTAATTCCTCCGGAAAAATCGCCCCCATCAAGCCAAGTTCGCCGGCCTTTTTCACTGCTGCAAGCGGGAAAATCTGCCCTTCATCCCATTCCCGTACATGCGGAGTAAGTTCACCTTCCGCAAAGTCGCGAACTGATTTCCGGAGTTGAATCTGCTCCGGCGTATATTCAAAGTCCATGGTGTCGGATCAGCTGCGAGACCGCAGCCGATACTATCATTGCAAGCCGCTTTTGGCTGCTGTACTCCCGCCGGTTACCAGGGCTGAAATCCCGCAGGGACCGCCGTCAGTCAGAGATCGGTGGCCCAGTTCTCCACTCCAACCAGGTCCGCGACGTTCTGGAAACTCTTGTCGTTGGTAATAAGGATTGCGCCAAGCGCGACCGCATGCGCAGCGATCTGCATGTCCAGGGGACCGAGAGTTTTCCCGATAGCTTCTTGCTTCGCTCGAAGTGGACCGTATTCCGCCGCTTCTTCCCGGCCCCAACGGTACACCGTCATACGGAGAACAAACCAATCCAGTAATTGTTTGCGCCGGGCTCCTATGCCAGACTTGGCAATGCCGTACAACAGCTCCGCTTCCGTCACCGCGGATATGCACGCTATTTGGCCCGCGCCAAGGGAAGCGATTCGAGCGCGTGCCGCCCGTGACTTCCCTTTCAGGATGTAGCTCACCATGTTGGTATCCAACATGTAAAGCCGGGTCATAGCTCTTCGCGCTTCTCGGGGATGCCCTGTGCCCGGTCAGCCATAAAGTCATCTGGAAAACCGGCGGCATCGAGAGCAGCAAACAGTTCATCCCAGCTACCGGGAGCCTGAGAAAGGATCAAATCACCCGTCTGGGCGTCGCGTCGGACGTAAACTTCTTCACCTGAAAAGCGAAACTCGGCCGGAATCGTGACGTGCTGACTTCTCCCGCTCATGAAAACTCTCGCTTTCGCAATCTGTGCCATGTCTAGTATTCCTGCTATACATCATTGCTATATAGCAAGACGAAGTCAACAACAATACCGGCCGCGGAATGGCGGCAAGCTTTGGTTGTGTCCCGCCCAGTTTCGCCAACCGTTTACCGGCCTCGCGTGCGATAAGAGCCTCCAGACCTGCGTGCACCAACGCCGTCTCCTCACGAATACCGGTAACCTCACGCGCCCGGTCGAGCAGCTTTTCGTCAAGGACGAGCGTCGTGCGCATACACATATAACCTATGACTATTCAGTTCATATGCTGCAACTCGCAGGCGCCGCTTCAGATGACGCGCGCCCCGCGTTCGAGCAACAGCTCGCGCAACACGGATCGATGGCACCGCGTCTCGTCCTCGCAGTAGCAGCCGAGCGATAGGTTTGTATGAAGTGACAGCGCAGCGAGCACGTCCAGCTCCCGGCTCCGGTCGGCCACGCTCATTTGGCGTCGGAATTTCCGCTTAAAGGCAGTCCACGCTCGCTCGTCTGCTGCGCCCAGAGCTTCCTTCACAAGTTCAATGCTCGGCGATAAGTTCGGGAACCAGACGTCATAGTAGTCCAGCCGCGCGAAATCAGACTTGGGAATTCCGCGGGGCGGCCGCCTTACGGTGCCGAGCCGCAAACCTTCCCGGGGCTTTCGAGGCGTACCGAGCCGGACGATGAAGATCGACATAGGTCACAGTGCCAGTTTATGCGGCGCGAGCACCCACTGGAACTCGATCAGCCTGGAAACTGAGCCGGAAGCGTGAGCGACCTTAACTATCCGCCCTCAATTGTGATCAAAGTCAAGATCAGTCGAAGTGCCTTAGCACTCAAGTCCTGCTTGATAAGCTTGGCCGCGTATGGCCAGACCGCTACTCACCACAGCGCTTATCCTTGTCGCAACTAAGCTGCACGCACAGGCGCCGGCGCCGGAGATATTCGGCCCCGATCACATCACCGGCATCTATCGCGTGTCTCTGGACCGCGGCGCGTCGCTTCTCGAATCTATCAACGATGTCGTCCGCTCGAAAAACATCCGCGACGGCCAGGTCATCATCAGTTCTGGATCAGTACAGGAGTGTACCTATCATTTCGTTGCATCCACCGCTCTGAAGGCCCAGAACGAATACAGAACGGTAACGGGTCCGTCAGAGATCCTTAGCGGCGGCGGCATTATTGCTGATGGCGAACCGCACATACATATCGCACTGTCGAACCCTGAAAAAGGCACATACGGAGGTCACCTGGAGAAAGGCTGCCGTGTTCTGTATTTAGCTGAATTCACCATCTTTCGCTTTGGTGGTGGTCCGCCGCTGACAAGGAAGTTAAACCAGAACGGCATTTCCCTCTTGCAAAAGAAGTGAGCGCAGCCAAGATCGTGCCCGTGATAACTCAGAACTTCTGATCGCTCTCCACCTTCCCAGTTAATTCCAGGACCGACATCTTGCCATCTGTGAATATTTGATCTCCCGTCGCGTTCGCCGCTTTTTTTGGAGCAGCTGGACGGTCCACATCCGCGTATGCAGCAGCAGTTCCGATATAGAGGAGATCTGTCGCGACCCAGTCACGCTCGCGATCGATGTGCGGATCGATTCGGTGAGACCATTTGGTTCCGCCTCGCGCCTTCGAGATCGCAATGTCGTGAGTAGCGGCGCCCACCCATACTTCTCTCCCGTCGTACGTTCCTGGTTGCTTCCAAATACGCAAATGATGCCTTTTCGCGAAAGTATCAAGTGATTTTTGAAAGGCCAAATCGGGCGGCTGAGCATTGATCATGAGGGTCGATACAGGCGCCGTTGTATATCCGGTCTGGCGTATTGTCGCTCCCGCCGTTTTTGCCGCCGAACGTATATTCAGGTCGTCTGCCTCGAACCAGCCCGCCTCGCCGAAAGCTGCCACAATTTGTCGCCGCGATCCAAGGAACATCAGGTTTGTGATATCGGAAGGTGTTCCATCTTTCGCATGAGTGCGTACAGGCGCTGTCGTTACCAACGCCTCTAGCTTAGAAGTAACCGGCAGCACTTTCCAGCCAGGCCATGAGTCGCTCCGCTTCAACGTGGAGGCGCCGACTACCTGTAACTGTAGGTCCGTTCCAGCCGGAAACAAAACTTCCCGGCGAATCGATAGCCCGTACACAGCCTGCACGCCTTTGATGGTGTAACTGGCGACCGGGTGCACCGCACTTACAGCCGTCATCACCAGCGAAGCCGTTGAAGAAGCGTGTGGCTGCACAATGCCAAGAATTTCGTTGTTCCGCACCGTTTCGCGTGCATTGTCGACACTCAGAACGCGTGCATGGAGCGGCGAAGATGAACCATCGTTATGGACTATATTCGAAAAGTCCAGCACGAGGCGGGGCCGCCAGTACTTGTCCGGCGCCTTCTGAGCGAATAGGACGGTCCCATTCACCTTCGTCCCCGGCGCCAGCAAAAGCTCACCTTCCTTACATGCGACTAACTCGCCATTTACGCACAATGGGTAAGTCACGGTGCCCGTAATCGGGTCGCCTGTACGCGAACGGTCGCTATACAGAGGAACATCGATTCGAACGTCAATCGTCTGGCCTGGCGTAAGACCGTCGCGCGCAGATCCACCCGCGGACTGGAACACAGTAGGCAATACACCACTCGTTGCGCCGTGCTCCAGCAGCAGCGTTTGCATTTCGAAGTTGGGTGAATAGAGCAAATAATCCAGAGCAGTGTTGTTGTATACGTCTTGACGATTGATTGACACGCCCCGCTCAATCAATGCATCGGCCACTTCTTCGTACGCCACTAGGATCGCGGGTTTGCTTGCGTAACTCGATCCGAATACTGCCCAATGCAGCGGCGTCCGCCCCGATCCATCGAAAGCTGTGACGTCGGCTTTCTGAGCAATCAGTGCCTTCGCCTCGCGTAAGCACTCGAGCGTTGGGCCGTCCTTTGTCTCACGCGTCGCTTGGTATAGAACTTTGATGAGCGGCGATGTATGCGAGATATCAAGCTGTACCGCCGCAGGCGCGAGTGCTTCATCGGATTCTTCTTCGTACCCCGAATCGGCATTCGCCGCAGCCGTTTGGTCGGCTTCTTGCCCGTACGCCAGCCGAGTCACTAGAATGACCAACGGCAAACAAAACAAACGCGCCATTCCGCACACCTCAGATAGGAAGTTACTGAAAGTCTACTAGAACCAAAGACGCTTGGGGAAGTGCCAAGCTCAGGCAACCCGGGCCACGTCAAAAAAACACTGCGCGGTGATCGCTAATCAGTCGGAGCAACAAAGTCTGTTTTTAGCGGGCCGTAGTGCCAAAGTAATTTGCGTCATTAGTGCACCTGAGCACGCACGAGAAAGATCAGGTTCCGTATACTGCAGCGCGAGAAGACGGCTGGGATGACTTGAGAATTCATCAGCGAACAACGTAGCGTAACCCGGGTTCCGATCACTGATCAAGAAGTTGAGCCGAAGCGCGGGACATTTAGTTTTTGTCGTGAGATTTGCTGCAGCATCCCGGCGATCGCGTGAACATTGTGCAAATTCCGCAACGAGAAAGAAGCTCCTCTCAAAAACAAGCAACAAATAGTATGAGATTGGATGTATAATTCTTGCGTCCTGCACGAACCCACAGCGGAATCGTCATTTAGATTTGCCGTCGGTGGTTAAATACGCAAGTTAGTTGAGAAAGGAACTTGAATGGCTTACCACATCACACTCGTCACGAACAATTCGAGCAGCTCTATCGCACTCACAAACCCGGCATATGAGGCTGACTCGAGACTAGTTGGCCCCAATCGACCCTACGTCCCAGAGCGTCCAATACTGGTCAACACCATGGGTGGAAATCCTCGATACCTCGATGCCATTGGCACCGCAGTCAATATCTACAGCAACACCGACAATTACTGCTTCTGGGATAACACGAACAGCGCGATCAACGGTATCGGGGAGAAGGGATCTCCGCTCGGGTTCAATATGTCTGCCGGAAATCTCCAAATCACGATCAATGCGGATGGAACGCTCGCGTTCGCACAGGCTAATTCTTCGGCGAAAGCCGGGTAACCTGCGCGAAGGCGTCAAGCCTTAGTCGGCATCTTTGTTGTTACTGGACAGCGGTTCAGGCTTAGTCCGAGGCGATAAATTATATTCGCCGCGGCCGGCAGAGAGCATGGACCACTTCCGTGTTCGCTGAATCGCCTGCACATCGAGGCGATACTTCCGGGCCTATACATCCAGACTTCACAGTATTCCAGTTGCTCTCCACATGAACCTTTCGGTTGCGCTCCGACCACTTTATAGATAGGCTTGTTTCTCGCGCACGCTGCGATTGCTGCGACTGATCGGGCAACAACGTCGGGTCAAGTCTGTCTTACCCGGAGCATGCCGGGAAGGGGAGAAAAAGAGGATGCTGCGAATGACAGCGATTGGCGCAGTTTTTGCTGTATTGCTCTCCATCGGCTCTGCCGGCGCTGCCCAGACGGCTTCCTGCCCAGTGCCGTCTGGTCAAAACTACTCGGGGCAGAACTTAACCAACCACAATTTTCGTACTGACCCGCCGGGCTCCCTCATTAATGCAAATTTCGCGAATGCAACGCTGAATGGCGCTATCTTTGCCGGACAAGATCTGACTGGCGCTAATTTTCAACAGGCAAACCTGGCGCCTTCTGATAAAGGCCCGGTCGACTTCACGAGCACCAATCTGAATAGAACTTGTTTTATCGGTGCAATCATGAACGCGACGGATTTCACTTTCGCAACCATAACCTGCGCGAACTTCTCCAATACGTCGCTGATGAAAGCGCAGTTCGGGCCGGTGCAAAACATGCAGACGGTCAGCGGCTGTCGGACTAAGTTCAACGGCAGCACCATGGACGTGAACGCCATTGCTGCCAGCAACTGGGGAAAGTCGGACTTCACCGACGCAATTTTCCAGAACCTCTCAAACGCAACATTCTCGCTCGCCGGCATTGACATCAGCAACGCCATGCTGGGGTGCACGACCCTCAACACGCCCGGCTGCAAAAACTTCAGCGGCATTGACCTGACTGGCGCCAATCTGACGGACGCGGACCTGACGGGCGCCAATCTGGTACATGCCAAGCTCGGCCATGCTGCGCTCAACGGCGTGATCGTAAAGAACGCCAATCTCAAATATGCAACGCTGGCCTGCGCGCAGTTCTATGGGTCTACACCGAACGGCAATTGCAAAACTGCGCCGCCTGCTTCGTCGGATGCGAACCATGCGGCTGATTTGACGCAGGCCATGCTGGGCAACGCGGATGTCAGCAACGCGACCATGGACTCGGCCAAGTTGAGCGGGGCGAGCCTGTCCGGTGTCATATTCCGCGGTACCAGCTTCAGAGCAGCGATTTTTGAATCTGCCGGATCCATCGGAACAGCAAGCATCCTCGGCGGCGACTTTACCGGTGCGAACTTCGAAAACGCCCACCTGAACTTCGTGACGTTCGGGAATGTGATTCTTACGGAAGCGCTCTTCGATCAGAACACGACGCTGAACGGGACGATTTTCAGCGGATCGATCATGCCGCACGTCAACTTCAACAATGCCGTCCTTGAAAACGTGCAATTCAATGCCACTATTCTGGAGAACGCCATCTTCACGAGTACGACCATGAAGACCCCACCATCCGGCGGCGCGGGAGTCAGCTTCTCATGTGCTCAGTTGGGGGGCGCGACTTTCGCTAATGCAACCATCACCGCAGCCGGGTTTACAGCGGCTGTCATGCCCCCGGCGAAAGACTGCTGCCCCGAAAAGAGCGGCGGTCCCTGGTGCGGGACTGTCGATGTCACGCAGCAGGCGTATGGCCCAGTGGTGTACCCGGTGCTACAAACCGCAATAATCTGCCCGAACGGGGATGTGGCGGCCTGTGCCGGAGATCAGTGGGTGATCCCTAACTGGCAAACCAATTTGTGTACCCAGGATCATACAACCCAAACGGTCTGGTCGTCTCCGGATTGTGGAGGACCGGTGGGCCCCATTGTCCAATTCAAGGACGCAAATCTGAAGCAGTGCATTCTGAGCGCGTTGCCGGGCAAACCTGCCGAGATCACGCTTAAGACCGCCCAACAGATTCAATCCGTCAGTTGTCCTGCGAAAGAGATCAGTGACCTGACGGGACTCGAACAGTTCATTAACTTGACAAGTCTCGACTTGACGGCTAATCGGCTCACGGGATTCGCTCTTCCACTGACAAAATTGGGAGATCTGAAGATCGGCTATAACCAGCTCACATCGCTGGATGTATCAAGGCTCTACGACGGCGGTCCGATACGAGTAGATGCCTCGAACAACCAATTGAAAACGATGGTAGGAACCGCATCCGTCTATTTCGAGGTACTGGATATTTCGCATAACCAAATCACTACTTTTGATTTACCCTCCCAGTCGTACCTCGCCTGGGCCGATCTTTCCTATAACAATCTGACGAATGTATTAAATGGGAATAGCAATAGTCTAAGCGCGCTGACGAGCCTTCAATACCTGGATTTGTCTCACAACTCTATTCCCGGTATCGGCTCGGCGGCGGCAATCGGTGAGCCAAGCGGCGGGAAACAACCGGTTCTCCAGTCTCTCTTCTTAGGGTGCAACCCTACCTTCCGCTGCTCCACTTTACAGCTCGACGGACAGTCGATGGCGCTGCAAAAGAGTAACTGCGCGGATTACAACCCACAAAACAATCAATGGATTATTTTGACCAATCCATTGTGCCCTGCCGGCCTACGGCATGAAAGGAAGGGTTCCAGATGACAACCACTAACTCTTGGCCGACAGTCAAAACTCAGTTTCACTTTGATTTGTCCGACGCTTTCGCAGAAGAAGATTATCTTCTATGTGCGGTAGGCAAGCGACTGCCGTTATCGCGGCACACCCCGGGGAGTCGAACTAAGGCAAGAAGCGAATGGCCTTTTTTGGCGAGTGTACCGGACGATCACCTTACACACTATGCAGAACCGATTGTGATGCCCGCGGATCGTGTCGTGCGGGTTCATGTGAAACACACACTCCGTACCTGCCGCTGGGCTCAAGCCGAGTATGGAGTGGCACATGCCGCCATCCACGTTCCGCCCGACGTTGAGCATCTCAAAGCTGCAGCAGATGCCCCTGCGCAGCATTTTCAGTTCATCAACTATCCGGAAACGGCGCGAACCCTCCTGTTTCACCACCCGGATCTGATCAACGTGGACGTCACGGCCACGCACACGATCAAAGGCTACATGCTGAATGATCCCACCATCAGTGACTTAATCGAAACGCTCGCGGGAAAAATGCGCGACATGGGGCCGCCAACAGAGACTTCGGGCTGGGCGACGTTGGTGCCCTACGCGCCACCTCCGAATTCGGACACAAAGATCAATCCAAACAATCAGACGTTCTATTACACAATGCCCGCCGATGACATCCAAACGGCGGCGGGGGCTGCAATGACAGCCCTCATGAAGGTCACCAAAAATGATCTGACGCTGCAAGGAAAGAAGTGGACTCTCGAGATGGGCGTTAGCGTGCAGCCCAATATCTCTTCGCAATCCGAGAAAGCGACTAACCTTAAAGCCGGTGACAGCACTTGGCAGCCGGCTCTGCAAAACACCGGGACCATCAGCGGCCTGACGGCGCAGATCCAGGTTTTGGATGCCACTAACAATCAACTACAACTTACACTTTCCAACAATTACATCCGATATTTAGGCGTCTACATCCGCTTCTTTGATGCATGCGTCAACCCCATAAGCGTGCCCAGCTGGACGCCGGACGGTGGGGGCGAACCGGTAGCATCGGCCATGGGTATCCAGTACGACGATCTGCGCTATGTCGGCCACGTCGGACCACAGAACAATATCCTCGCAATCCCAATCCCGCCTGCCGGAGGACTGAAGGCCGGTATTACGTTTCCCAAAGATGCAGTGAGCGCAACGATCTATGGATCGGGATTAGGAACCGGCTCCGACGAATGGCCCTTGACTCCAGTCGTGGGCGGGCTCCTCACCGGCATTGTGAATCTGGGTATTCCGACTTTTCTTCTTGCCGCGGGCGCCGCCGCGCAGGCCTTTGGCCCCGCCTACACGATTGTCGACCAGCTTCTCAAGCAAACGCCCTTCATTACCGGCGTGTTACTCCCCGTAATCGGCCTATTTTCGACATTTGGCACTCACGGCGAAATGAAAATGAACTGGGGCGCACTCACCGGGCTCTTCAAAGTCCTGTTCAGCAAGGGCGCTACCCAACTGCTGCTCTGGATGGAGGAACAAATCGTGGCGGACGAGATCGAGGAACAGATTCCGTTTGCCGGCTGGATCATGGTGACGATCAACATCTCTCTGGGGGTTGCGCAGCTTGCGGAAACGATGGTGGAAGTTGCACTCTCACCATGGAACATCGAGAATACAATCTCTATTACAGTTACGACGAACGTAACCCTCAATCCGGACCCGCGCCATGGCGCTTTCCCGGGGCAAGGTGTCGAGAATGGACACTATGTCGTAAAGATGATCTACCAAAATCAGACCCGGCCGACGCGGTCCGATTCCCACGATGTGCCCAGCGGAAACATCTCGAAAACGTTAACAGCCAGCTTTCCCGGCAATACGCTTGGCGGTCAGGTCAAATTCGAAGCGGATTATTATCTCGGCGACTGGTTGGCCGCAAAAGCCACCACGGGTTGGATGAACAATGACCAGACACATGTCACGCAGGTGAATATGTGGCTCGTGGAACTGCCCGTTGCGTTGACGAACCAATCCGTCTACCAGCATTCCGCTCTGCTGACATATCAGAACGATGCCTATCTGTGGCAATCCACGGCAACGGCTCCCACGGAGACGATTGCAAACGCTGATACCGGAAGCGGAAATGCCATCTCCGAATGGGCCGGCCTGACATTGAGCCAACGAACTGGAATGATCGGTTTCGCCTGGAAAGCCGCGGGCATGGGCATCACCTCCTGTGTCAGCGGCGCCACTGTCCAACTCTTCGCCATGCAGAACGTGAACATTCCGGGTACACCCATGAATGCAGTCAAATTCCCAAACTGCGGGCTGGATGGACAGACCATGTTAGTCTACGACTCGTATCCACCCAAGTTCCAGATGGGAGAGGACGGTAACTGGGTCCTTGGCCCCCATGGGCGCCCGTTACCGGATCCGAACTCGGCATCGCTGGGCAATTACTATGTGGACCCGAGAAAAGCCGATAATCCGGAAGAGCAGGATGGTGGTTATCATCTGCGGCTCGTCACTCTCGACGATACGACTCCATTCAACCTGGGGACCAATCTCAAAAGCTACGCGCGATTCCGGCACCAGCCCGATTCCATTGCGCTGCATCCTTCCGGGCATGTGGTGGCTGTCAATACGCAGCATAAAAGGATTCAGATCGGCGTACTGGCGCTCGAAGGCGCCAATGACGAAGACCTTCCGCTTGCCCGTGTCTATGCCGGTGAGGCCCAGATCCAGCACCGCCCCGGGCTTCTCTTTCACCCGGTGGCGGTGACGTGCTCCTATGACGGAACGATCCTGGTACTTGAGGACACGAAGGGCGGCAACCCGAATTCGGTAGTCTTAGCACGAATCCAGGCATTCGATCTTCGCGGCCGGCCGGTTAATCGATTCTTCGATACCGGCGGAAATGCTTCGTCGTTTCTAAACCTGTCCACCACGGGCGCAAATACATATCTCGACATCGCCGCGATCGGCGATCAGAAGATGACGTACATGTATGTGCTGTACTACAGCGGAGACGGTCAAGCTGCCGCGGATTATCACATGGCGATCTATCAATACGGAAAAACCATACCAAAATCAAATCCGCTGGTGACGACGGACAATCTCGCGGCCGCGAAACTAGCTGTCGATATGTGGCATACAGCTTACGTATTGAACTATGCCATGACAACGGACGGCAAAGGGAAGCCTGCGGGCCCGTCATCAGGCACTAACCTCGGACCGGCCGGACGAACTGTTCCCTCAGTGAGCGAATGGCTCCCGCCGGTTCCGAAGCACCTCTGAGAAGAAAAAGCGAGGTCATAAAGCAATATGCGATCTGAGACCAAGCAGAATCAGCGCGTACTGAAACTTTGCTCCCTAGCCCTGCTGATCGCCATTTGCCGGACAGACGCACAATCGCCGAATACGCAAACCCCGATGACACAGCAGCAAGTGGGTTGCGGCGCTTGCAGTAGCAGCGGTCAAACCGTCACATTCGACACGAAGACACGGCGCGTGCTTGCAGGAGAGTTGCCTTTTTCCTGCCCGTTTTGTCAGTTGAAGGGAGTCAAATTGGCAGGGCAGAAGCTGACTAAGGCGAATCTATATGGAGCGGATCTCACCGGCGCCGACCTTAGCGGGGCTACGCTCGACGGCGCAATTCTTACTGCTGCGAATCTGGCGAACGCGAATCTGGATCGCGCTCAATTGACGAGTGTGGCCAATGGCCCGGCAAATCTCTCACGAGCAAATCTGTCGGGAGCGAAGCTGCGAGGCGCACAGATGGCGGGATGCAATTTGCAATACGCGGAAGTGAGTGGCGCCGACTTTAGCGGTACCGATCTGACTCAGACCATCGCCGGGCCGAAAGCGGCCAAACCCGGCGCGGTGCAAGCTGAGGCATGGCAATGTGGCAGCGCTGATCTGTCGCATTTGCAGAATCGAATTTATGTATCGGCTCAGGGCGTTGACAGCAGCGGTTGCGGTGCATCCGAAAACAGCGCCTGCCAGACGATCGCGCAAGGTATTCAAAGATGCTCCGGCGCAGCATGCGGGGTGTTGGTCGCCTACGGCAAATACGCGCAAACACAACCGCTCTCGTTGCGAAACGGTGTCAACGTTTATGGCGGGTGCTTACCAGCGAGTCAATCGAATCCGAGGTACGTGTCCATCATCACGGGTCCAGCGGGCGGTTTGGCGGCGGTCAGTGCCGATGAGATCACAGCCGCGACTACTCTCGAGAGTTTTCAGCTCAGCGCTTCTGACGCAGGGGGCACAAACGGTGCGTCCAGCATCGCGCTTGTGGTGAGCAACAGTTCCGGACTCATGGTGCTCAACTCTGAGATCTATGCCGGACGTGGAGGAGAAGGGGCCGCGGCAAGCGGGACCGGCGCAGTTGGCGACAGCGGTGGCACGGGGGCCACCGGGACCGCCGCAGCAGGCGGTGCACCGGGCAAGGTGAAAGAGGGGGGCTGCACCGATACGACCGGCGGCGGAGGTTGGGGAGAAAGCCAGGTCACGACATCTGAAAGCTTTGCGTGCCTATGGTGTGTCCCCGCGGGCTTTGGCCCAAATGGTGGAAATCCGCGTGGCTCCCCCGGATCGACTGGTTATTCCACACTCCCCGGCCAGATGGGTGGACCGTTGTGCGTAGTCTGCTCTGCCAGCTATGCAGGGACAGGACATATTGGTGAAGCTGGCCATGACGGCGATTGCGGCGGGAGCGGACGGGCTTCTTCAGACATCGCCGGCTCATTCTCGGGCACCAGGTGGTCGGCAAGCATCGGGGGCATCGGAGGAGCGGGCGGGGATGGCGGTGGTGGCGGCGGCGGAGGAGCGGGCGGCTGGTGGGGCGAGGGATGCTTTTGGGTTATGAGAAGCCATCCCGGCGGTTCCGGAGGCGGCGGCGGAGCGGGTGGCTGCGGCGGAGGCGGGGGAAATGGTGGTCAACAAGGAGGAGGCTCCTTCGCAGTGGTGGCGACTGCTTCAACCTTGACTTTGACGAATTGTCGGGTTGTCTCCGCGTTGGGTGGACCGGGCGGCGCGGGCGGCCCCGCGGGCGCCGGCGGTGCAGGTGGAGCCGGCGGTCCTGGTGAAAGCTCCGAGGCGAGCGTAGGCGGATGGGGAGGACCTGGCGGCACTGGAGGAGGCGGCGCAGGCGGAGCGGGCGGTAATGGCGGCCCGGCAATCGGTGTGGCGCTGCTCGCAGGTGCTTCTCTTCAGGGTTCCGGCACTGTCTACTATGCAGGCAGTTCCAGCCTTCCCGGCAGAGGTGGTCAAGGCGCTCCATCGGGGTCCGGCAAGTGTACGGGAGCGACGGGCGGCGGTGGAACTTTGGGCCTTGTCGCCGACACGCACGTGTATTGACCCGATTCAGCCATCAGCCAGGGCCCGCCGCCTCGATAGATGACTTTCCTTTCGTCCGGCAATCGGCAGCGATATAGTTTACAGCGATGCGTATTTGCGCCGTTATCTCTGCTGCCGTATTTTCAATCGTCCTGGCATCCGCCAGCTTACTCGCCGAGTCCGGTCCGGTTTCGGTCAAATCGCCCGATGGCCAGCTGTCGATTTCGATAGAGACGGACGGCGCAGCCGGCGCTTTGTCCTACTCAGTGACCTATCGCGGAAAAAGCCTGATCACCAGATCGGCGCTCCGATTGAATTTGGCGGGCGCGCGGCCGCTTGGCGAGAACGTTCGCATTGTGAAGCAGACGCCCTCGCAGGCTGACGAAACGTACCGGTTGGTTACCGGGAAAGCAAGCACCGTGCGCAATCACTACAACGCCGTGCTCGTCGAGACCGCAGAGGCGCGAGGATTAGAGCGAATGCTCAATATCGAAGCACGCGCTTATGACGACGGCGTCGCTTTCCGCTATATCGTGCCCGAGCAGCGAAGCCTCCCCGACTTCAAACTGGCGGACGAAGCAACCGAGTTCCGGATCAGCAAAGACGCAACCACCTACGCGCTCGTGTTGCCGCACTTTCACACCATGTACGAGTCGGAGTATTTGAAGCTGCGGACCAGCTCATTCGCGAATCAGAACGGGTTATCGCGCAAGATACTGATCGGCTTGCCGCTGTTGATGGAGGTTCCCGGTATCGCGTGGATGGCCATTACAGAAGCGGATATGCGCGGCTATGCCGCGACCTACCTGGTGAATCCATCTACCGACTGGGGCGGCCATTACTTCGAGTCGCAGCTCGCGCCCGGTGATGATCCCGACATCAAAGTTTCGGGAGATCTGCCGCACCATTCGCCGTGGCGCGTTCTATTGATCGGCGATCAGCCCGGCAAGCTGATCGAGTCGAATATGATCACCAGTCTGAACCCCGAATCGGAGATCAAAGACACCTCCTGGATTCACAGCGGGCTCAGTTCCTGGGACTGGTGGAGCGGCAGCATCAATAAGGAGGGCAAATCGGCGTTCACAACCGAAACGATGAAATATTACGTTGACTTTGCGGCAACGTCCGGGTTTCGCTACATGTTGATCGACGCCGGCTGGTCCACTCCTGGCGACATCACGAAGATGAACGGCAAAGTCGATGTGCCGGAGGTCGTCCGATATGCCGCGGGCAAAAATGTGAAGGTCTGGATCTGGCTGCTCTATCGCGAAGCGGATGCGCAAATGGAAGAAGCGTTTCCGCTGTATGAGAAGTGGGGCGTGGCCGGACTGAAGATCGATTTCGTCGAGCGCGACGATCAGAAAGGAATCGAGTTTTATTACCGTGCCGCGCGCGAAGGCGCCGCGCATCACCTGCTGCTCGACTTCCACGGTGCAACGAAACCGACCGGTATCGATCGCACCTATCCCAACGTGCTCGGATACGAAGCAGTGCTCGGCATGGAGCAATCGCGGGTCGGCGCACGAGACGATCCTGAGCATCGCGTTACGCTACCCTTCACGCGCATGCTGACAGGCCGCATGGACTACACGCCCGGCGGCTTTGACAACGTCACGCGTAATGATTTTGTCCCGCACGCGCCGCGGACATCCGTGATGGGAACCCGCGCCCAGCAGTTAGCCATGTACGCAATCTACGAATCGCCGTTTCAGATGGTTTCGGACACTCCAAAAGCGTACGAAGACCAACCGGCGTTCGAGTTCATCAAACACTGCCCGGCCACCTGGGACGAAACGCGCGTGCTGAACGGCCTGCCGGGAGAATACATCACCATTGCGCGGCGCAACGGAGCGGAATGGTTTGTCGGAAGCATGACCAACTGGACTGCGCGCAAGCTTGAATTGCCCCTCAGCTTTTTAGGCGCCGGCAAATACACTGCCGAGATCTACGCGGATGCCGACGATGCGGCGCAGTATCCGAAAAACGTTGCCGTCCGCAAGCAAACCGTCGATGCAACAACGACTCTGACCGCGAGCTTGGCACCGGGCGGCGGATATGCTGTGCGCTTCATTCCCGTAAAGCAATAGTGGTCCGTAAAGCAGAGCGCGAACAGATTCTGAAAGAAGCGTGGATCGGCGACGCCGTGTTGACGCTGTACGTTCGCACGAAAATTCTTCGCGAAAACGGTAAGACGGACGGCGCCAAAGCGAATCGGATGACGTCAAATCGGTTCTTATCCGTACATGCGGAACCGAGCGTAACGGAAGCAGTAATCGGCCGAATCTTTGAACATGATGGACTCGACGCCGCATATCGTTGGATTGAAGAGCATCTTCTGCCGATATTTGAAAAGCAGGAACTCAACCGCAGTAAAGGAAAACTCTAGGTCGAAGGAATCTCCAGGACCTGCTCCTGAAAAAGCCGGTCAAGTACGAACTCCGGTTTGTCACAAATACCGGTGTGGGTCGCCGAAACTTGAATCAGCGTGCTCCTTGGCGCAACCAGCCAGTGAAACCGGGCACGCTGCGCCAATTGCGCAATCGGTCCCCCATTCGCATCGCCGTCAGCGATCCTCACGATCGCGTCCAACCGCTGCCGCACCTCCTCAGCAGCGAGGCCGGGCGCCAGCACGTGAAGCTTTGCTTCGTCCAGATGAACGCGGGCTCGAAGAAACTGTTGCTGCGGACAGAAGACGATAACCCCGGCGTTGAAGAACTCTTCACGTTCCGTAAAGGGAACCACTCGAACCACCGCGTAGTCAAACGAGTTCGGCGCGTGCACGCACAGCCTCCTCGACAAAACGCGAGTTTTGAAGACGCTCTTTGAAGTAAGCCAGGTAGCCTTCTTTGCTTGGGCCCTCGGTATTACTCAACCATGCGTCCGGAACAGTTTGCACAATGTGTTCGACTACTCGCTCTGAGAGACGCCCGCGCAGCTCGCCATCAACATCAGCAATCTGATCTGCCCAGGGCAGCAGAATATGTTGCTTGATCGCAGGAAACGGTTTCAGTGCCATCCGTTCAATGTCTTGCCAATTGTGATGGAAGAACAGACTCGCACCGTGATCGATGAAGTACAGCTGCTTGCGCCACAGGAGCAGGTTGGCATTCTTCGGTGTGCGATCGATATTGGTGATGAAGGCGTCGAACCAAACCGCTTTGGAAGCAGTTGCCGGATCTGCACGATCGCCTGCAGCGGGATCGAACATCGTCGCGCCGGGAAGAAAATCAAGGCCGAGATTCAATCCGGCGCTCGAGATCAGCAAGTCGCGAATTTCAGGGTCCGGTTCGTTGCGTCCGATCGCCTCGTCCAGATCCATAAACACAAGCTCGGGAACGCGCAAACCTAATGCCCGGCCTATTTCGCCGCCGATGAGCTCCGCTACCAAGGCTAACGGCCCCTGCCCAGCCCCGCGGAACTTTAAAACGTAAAGACCTTCGTCATCACCTTCAACGATTGCGGGAAGCGATCCGCCTTCGCGCAACGGTGTAACGTAACGCATAACGCGGACTGTTCTTGTGAGCGCAAAGGCGTTTGGTGCCGTTGTGCGCGGTTCAATCAGCATTCGACACTGGACGGCACACTCGGAATTGTATCCTCGACGAAAAAAAGGGCGCCTTCGAAAAGGCGCCCTTTTTTATAGACGGTAAAAACCCTCGGCTAGAAGTTGTATTTCAAGCCGAATTGGATCTGGCGAGCGCCCTGCGAAGCGTTGACCAACCCGAGTTGTGGGCCGAGTCCGCTGCTGGGAGCGTTGAGAATAGGTGTGTTCGTGAAGTTAATCGCCTGCGCCTTGAACTCCAGGTTCTGGCGTTCGGTGAAGGCGAACAACTTCGAGACCGCTAGATCGGCCGTATGCAAACCCGGCCCGCGAATGATTCCGACGCCGCAATTGCCGAAGCCTGACGATGGCTGGAAGAATGTGCTTTGACTCCACCATTGATATCCGCCGTTTGGACTGTTTTGTTTGCCCAGGACGATCGGAGAGCCGCTGCAGCTTGCCAGCGGTCCGAAAGACCCGGTGCCGGATACATCATTGGCGCCGATGGTGAACGGAAAGCCCGAGTGGAACGTCACGATTGAGTTGACCTGCCAGTCGCCGACGAGAGCGTTGACTACTTTGTTCAGGTCCTTGCCGTATGCGCGGCCGCGGCCGAACGGGATGTCGTAAGTAACGAAGCCGTTGAAGGAATGCGGCACGTCATAGTAGCAGTTGCCGTAGTACGAGTGCGCATCATAGGTGTTTTGCCAATAGTAGTAGTTGCCGCCGCCTTGACCGTATCCGCCGTAGTATCCGATGGAATTGGTGAGGCACTTGGACCAGGTGTAATTGGCTTGGAACTCAAGACCGTTGCTAAGCCGCTTCTGGAAGCTGGCCTGCAGTGCGTTGTAGTTCTGAATGCCGCTTGTGATCGTCAGCTTATCCGTCGGGTTGTTCGCAGCGAGCGTCGGATTTCCCGCCAGGTAAGGACTTGGGATGACGGCTCCGTTCGACGCGAGGTAACCTTGCGACGCATTCACCGGAACCATCAGGTGGTCGTTGTTTTGGCCGACATAGGCGAGTTGCATCGTCATGTTCGCTCCAAACTGGCGCTGAATGCTGATGTTCCACTGATTGGAAACCGCTGGACGATTATTCGGATCCCAGGTAAAGATGGTCGCGCCGGAAAAGCAGGCAGGCGATGAGGCCAAAGCCGCTTCCGGAGTGCAAGCGCCGTTGCCGCTGAAGCCCAGGTATCCTTGCTCCAGGTTCGTGGGTGGAAGAACTAGATCCGCACCGCTCGCATACGTAACCAGATGTCCCGTCTGCCACGGTGGATTTCTGGTCAAGCGCAGGTTCGTTCCAGTGCCTTCGAGGAAGTTCGACAGCCCATAGGACGCGCGAACGACGACATTGCGACTCGGCGAATAGGCAAGCCCGATGCGCGGCTGGAAATTGGTGATGCCGTTGTACTGGTTGTACAAAGCATTGTTGTTGTTGAATAGATTGGTTTTCCCGGAGAGAAGAACCGCACCGGTATATTCCTGGAAGTTTGTCTGACGATTGAAGACTTCCTCCCAGGGCGTATGCAGTTCCCAGCGAACGCCGATGTTCACAGTCAGGTTCGGCAGCACTTTCCAATCGTCTTGAACGAATGCCGCATAAATACTGGAACGCTGTCCCCACGTGCCGCCGCCGGCTCCGACGCCGAGCTGCTGGGGAAGTCCAAGCACGAAATCAGCTTCCGGAATGCCATTCGTCGTTACGCCGCCAACAGTGTTGCCGGTGTATTGCCCGTTGAACGTGAACTGACCGGCAAGGCCTTCATTACCGGAATAGAACACGTTAATGCGATCGCGGAAGTATTGGAATCCCGCATGGATCGTATGCGAACCCTTGGTGATGATGGCCGTGTCTTCGGCTTGGATCACGGTTGACGCGAAATTCTGCACAATATTGGAGTTACCGAAATTCGAAATGTTGCCGCCATTGAAGTTGAGTCCGGGGAGGAAGTTCGAGGGAGCGCCGCCGATTCCAAATGTGTCATTTGTGCTGGGGGCATTGTTTCCGGTAGCGACCGGGAAATAGTTCACGCCGCCGCGCACATCGTTGACGAAGGTTGGACTGATGGTGCGGGTGTAATCCAACACGCCGTTGTAAAGCGGGTAGTTATTGAAGCTGTTGTACAAAAGCGGTTGGCTGTTGACGGTCGGATTCACGACATTCTGCTGCGAATACCGGCCAAACATGTGGTCCTTGTCCGTGGGGGCCCAGTCGACCTTTATGTCCCCCTGATCGGAGTTTGTATAAGTTTGCTGAAAGTTAACCTGGTTGTTGATCAGATCGCCATTGATCGGCGCCGGATACAACGGTGACCCCAGTATGGATGTGGCGACCGGGCTGAACAGCGAGGCCGGAATCTGATTATTGCGGAACGGAGTTCGGGTGGTCGTGCTACTCGAAAACGGATTATAAAGCTGCTGCTTGGGATTGTTGCAGACACCAGCGGCGTTGAATCCCGCGGTACAGATTCCTGAGAAATCACCGGTACGCTCCGCTGCAGTTAGTACGCTGAAGCCGTTGCCGGTCGCGGGCTGATCGTAGCGTGAGCCCTGGTAATCGGCGAAGAAGAACAACTTGTCTCTGATGATGCGTCCGCCTACCGCACCGCCAAATTCATTCCAGCGGAGCAACGGACGTGCGATGCCCTGAAAGTTGTTAGACCACTGGTTTGCGTTCAACTGGTCGTTGCGCAGGAACTCGAAAACCACTCCGTGATAGGAGTTTGTGCCCGACTTCAGGCTGACGCTGACGATGCCGCCCATGAAGTTGCCAAACTCCGCGGAAGCGTTTTGCGTAATCAGGTTGAACTCTTGGATCGAATCTACACTTGGGGCAAAACCCACGTCATTTTCAGAGACCTGGTTGTTATCCATTCCATCGAGCAAATAGTTATTTGCCTCTTCACGATTGCCGTTGATATAAGGACGGCCGCTGCTGAATGTGGTCTGGGCGCCGGTGAATTCGCTCGGGTCAGTCGTGACCGATCCGGGCGCCAGCAGAGTCAACTGGTTATAGTTTCGGGTTGCCAGAGGCAACGAGACGTTCGTTCGGGCATCGAGAACCGTTCCCAATTGAGTCGTCTCAGTCTGCAGAATCGGCGCCGAGGCGGTCACCTCGACGGTCTGGTTCACGTCGCCGATCGCCATCTGGAAGTCAATTTTGGCCACCTGGTTCAGAACCAGGCGAACCGGCGATTGAATGGCTGTCTGGAATCCCGGATTTTCGGCGCGCACTTCGTAGCTTCCAATTGGCAAGCGCGGAAGGCTGTAGTGGCCGCTGCTGTCCGTTACGTCCGGGAATACTGTGCCCCGTTCCAAATCTTTCGCGGTCACTTTCGCTCCGGAAATTGGAGCTCCCGAGGGATCGCTGATGACCCCATTGACGGCCGCTGTGACCTCCTGGGCGAACGACGAGGCGCACACGAGTAAGAAGACGGAAAGTAGAGAGATGGCTGAAAGGATCCGCGCCCCCAACGGCACGGATCGTTGAAAGACCTTCTTCAAATTGAAACCCTCCTTCGCTAGCCGGACGACGGAATACCGGTCCGACAAACGGCGCGAGAACTGCTGCATAGACCAAATTGTAGGAGTGTGTCAAAGGGGTGTCAAGAAAAAAGAAAGGAAAAGAAAGCTAAAGAAAAAACTTTCGAAAATGAAAGCGACGGCTATGAAAACCAGTAGATCAGATCCAGTGAGCACTAGAAAAACATTAGACACCGCGCCCGGAGCAATGGGAATATTACGAGCACAAGGCGGTCTAAAACGTACGTTCAATAGCTTGGCGGGCGGACCATACGATCTTCTGTTGATTACCTTTTCTTTCGTTTTGGATGATTCTCCGTCAGTTCAACCCCAACCCGATCGCGCGCAGCGCCGGTTTTTCTCAATCGAGGCTATTTTTGTTAATCTGAAAGTGACTCCAATCCTGAGAACGTTTGTGGAGTCGTGTCTACTCATGGAATCTTCAGAAACAGCAAATGGCGTAGTGATCGACGAATCTGCTGGCGCTACCAAAGGCGAGGAATCGTCCCCAGAACAGCAGACGACTAGCCCGGCGGCCGACGTCATTGCCGAACGAGACCGCTTAGCCCGGGAAAAAGCGGAGCTGCAGGATTTGCTGCAGCGCCGACAGGCCGAATTTGAGAATTTTCGCCGCCGCTCGGAACGGGAACGATCGGAGACGTTTGAATTTGCCAGTATGGACGCGGTGAAATCTCTCTTACCGGCGCTCGACGATTTCGAACGAGCTTTGAAGGTGGAAAGCGCCGATAAGGAGTACGCCCGCGGTATGGAAATGATCTACCAGCGCGTATTTGAAGCGCTGAAAAAGCTTGGTCTGGAACCCATCGTCAATGACGTTCCGGTATTCAATCCGCACATTCATCATGCGGTGGAAATGGTCGATACGAAAGATCATGCCGACCAGACGATCCTCGACGAATATCAGCGCGGTTATTACTTCAAAGGCAAGTTGTTGCGTCCCGCGATGGTAAGCGTCGCCGTCAACCCGTAGCAGCGGACTGAGCGGATGAGCGTAGCCAAAAGGGATTATTATGAGGTGCTCGGCGTGTCGCGTACCTGCGACGACCAGGCGCTGAAGAGCGCGTACCGGAAACTGGCGCTCCAATACCACCCAGACCGCAATCCTGACAATCAGGAAGCAGAAGATCGGTTTAAAGAAGCCGCCGAAGCATATGCGGTGTTGAGCGACACGCAAAAACGAGCGTCATACGACCGTTTCGGTCATCAAGGCGTTTCAAACGGCGCGGGATTCGACGGCGGAAATTTTACCGACCTCGGCGATTTGTTTGGCGATCTGTTCGGCGACATCTTCGGAGGGGGCGGCCGGGGGCGCAGGCGGTCGGCGCCGCAGCGCGGCGACGATATTCGCTATGACCTCGAAATCAGTTTTGAAGATGCGATGCGCGGCATCTCGGCCGATATTCAAGTTCCCAGAATGGACCCGTGTTCGAAATGCCAGGGCTCGGGCGCGGAACCAAACGGCGGCCTGATTACGTGCACAGTTTGTCAGGGACGCGGGGAAGTTCTATACCAGCAAAGCTTCCTCTCGATTCGCAAAACCTGTCCGACTTGTGGCGGACGCGGCAAGATTATCCGGCAGGCGTGTTCACTGTGCCGCGGGGAAGGCTTCAGCCGAAGCGAAAGGAAACTGAAGGTCACGATACCGGCGGGTGTCGATAATGGCATGCAGTTGCGGCTAAGCGGTGAAGGTAACCCCGGGCCTTCGGGAAGCCAGCCGGGCGACTTGTACGTTGTGATCAGCGTCGCCGAACATTCAATCTTCCATCGCCGCGAAAACGACCTGCATTGTTCACTTCCGATCAACGTTGCACAGGCAGTCCTCGGCGCCGATATCGAAATCGAGACGCTCGATGGCGTTCAAACGGTGCGGATACCGGAAGGCACTCCGTCGGGCTCTCAATTCCGCCTAAGAAATTTAGGAGTGCCGCAACTGAACAGCCGGGCACGCGGCGATCTCTTCGTACACGTCGACGTTCAGATACCGAAGCGCCTCACACGCGAACAAAAACGTCTGTTCGAACAACTCCGCGAAGTGCTTCCGGTCGAAAACGCTCCGCACGAAAAGAGCGTTTTCGAAAAAGTAAAAGACTTTTTTGCTTAGATTCAACTTGGCCCAAAAATCAGCCGCACCGTTCCTCAGCGCGTCTGGTACACCCTGGTCAGTTTGTTCCGTGGGTTGAATACGGTGAACCTTCCGCTGGGATCCGCCGTCAACAACAAATAATAGCCGGTGTCGGCTTCGTCGATATTCGCGATAAAGGGGTCAGGGACGTTGTGTTCCTTGCCGCCTTCGTCCGCAAAATGAAGCTGCCAAAGCTGAACCAAACCCGGCGAGGAATGGACAACGTCCCACGCCGCGGGTGAGGCGCCCTTCTTTTTTCCGTTATCCATGATCGCGACCCGCGGCGCCAGGGCATGAACCAAGGCCGGGCTGTTGCTGAGATCGCTGCCATGGTGGGACACGACCAGGATGTCCGCCAACCCAAGCTTGTTGTTCGGGCACATCAAAGCAAGCTCTTTGTTCCAGGTGAGATCGCCCAAATCCACGATCTTCAGATTGGCATAGGTGATAACGATTCCCGTAGACCGCGCATTCTCGGTCGTATCGACCTCCCGGGCGGGGCTCTGGGCACAAAATGCATTCGGTTGGCCCGCACCGGGCAGCGGCTGATCGATCACGTTGCCGTCGGCACTCACCACCACCGCATCGATACCCTTTACGGGAAGATGATCGCCGGGTTTCACCACCAGGTGCTGAGAACTTCCAATCGCTTTGAGATAGTCCTCATAGTTCACGCGACCGCTGTTGCTGTCCTCCCGGTTCGGCCCATGATCGATAAAAGTTCCGATGGGCATTTTCGCCGCAAGCTGCGGCACGCCGCCTACATGATCGACATGAAAGTGGGTGATCAACAGGTAATCTATTTTCTTGATGTCGGCGAGCTTCGCTGCTTTGACAATTCGGTTAGCATCGCGAAAGGCATTGCCGGGCCACCCTGTATCGACTAGCAGCGACTGTCCAGCCGGCGTCACGAATAAAGTCGCCTGGCCACCCTCGACATCAATGAAGTAAATCTCGAGGTCTTTACGACCGTAAATGGAGGGAGCCAGGCATAAGACTGCAAAAAAAGTAAGCAAACGTGTCCGCATCGGAGCCGATACTATCAGAGGGTCCTGAGCGGAACAAAAGTGAGTTTCGCAACGTTGTTGAAAGTGAAGTTACAACGGGTGCGCCGGAGACATCCGGGGATCTCGTAAAGATAAAGGGAGAGCAGGCGTCAATGCCGTATTGCACAAATTGTGGCTACCAGGTTCATCCTCAAGCCGCGTTTTGCCGCAACTGCGGCGCACCACAAGTAAGAGGTGCTGGAGCAACAGCACCGCCAAATTTTGCCGCCGGCCCTGGCTCGACAGCGCATAGCATTCTTGACGGAATCAGCGACCGGGCGGCGTGCGTCCTTTGTTATATCCCAGTGTTTGGGATAATTCCGGCGATTGTCTTTCTGGCCGCACAGAAGTTCCGTCACAATTACCGGGTTCGTTTCAATGCTTTCCAGGGCCTGTATATTTTCGTCGCCTGGCTGATCTTGTCGTCGGCCTTTCCAAGTATCCTGGCAGGGGCGTGGGAGAACGGTCCTGAGCGTCTCATTTTCGGCCTGATGCGGGTGGCACTCATCATCTGCTGGCTCTACATGCTGGTGAAAGCATCTCAACAACAGGACGTGCGGCTGCCCATACTGGGAGATCTCGCCGCACGCTCCACGCACGAGCAGCTTTAGTTATAATTATTCGGCACAGTGAATAAAGATACAAGACGGCACAGCGTCGGTGTCGTTGGTTTCCGGGGTTACAGCGGCGCGGAATTAGTTCAAATTCTGTCCCGTCACCCGAACGTGGAAATTGTTCTATTGGAGCATCGCTCCGACTCCGAAGCTCGTCCTATGCCGCTCGGAGCAACTCCCCCAAAAACCATTCCAGCCACTGTGGACGAGATTGTTCGGGAGCGTCTGGATCTGGTTTTTTTGGCGACCCCGCCCGGCCCCTCGATGGAACTGACTCCGGCCATCCTGAACGCCGGCGTGAAAGTCATTGATCTGAGCGGGGCTTTTCGTTTACGCGATGCGGAGAATTACTCGCAGTGGTATAAGGAGCGGCACACTGCTCCTGCGCTCTTCGAAGACGCGGTCTACGGCTTGCCGGAATTTTATCGCGATCGAATCCGCGAGGCGCGTCTGGTTTCAAACCCGGGCTGCTATCCTACAGCCGCAAATCTCGCGCTCCGTCCGCTGGTAGCCGCGGAAGTCATCGATCGGGCGCGCGGCGTAATTTGTGACGCGAAGTCGGGCATCAGCGGCGCGGGACGCAAAGCCTCTCTGCGCACGAGTTTTTGCGAATCGACCGAAAACTTCAGCGCATACGGCATCTTCGATCATCGGCATGTTCCGGAAGTCCTGCAGAATTCGGGCCTCGGCGAACGTGAACTCACATTTTCCGCCCATTTACTGCCGGTGGATCGGGGTATTCTCGAGACCATCTATTTGCGTACGCTGCGCATCGATAAGGCAGTCGATTTGCTGTCTATTTACGAAGAGGCGTATTCGGATGAGCCGTTCGTTCGGCTGTATGCGCCGGGTAAGTTTCCCGATCTTCACGCCGTTCAACGGACCAACTTCTGTGACATTGGGTTTGTATTTGACAGCGAAAGCCAGCGCGTCGTGATTGTAGCGGCCATCGACAACCTGGTGAAAGGCGCGGCAGGACAGGCCGTCCAAAATATGAATCTGGTGCTGGGGTATCCAGAGACCGCGGCCCTGCTGTGAAAGTTTTGGTGAAACTCGGCGGCACGCTCGTGGATGACGAAGCGGCGCGCAGGATTATAGCCACCCAAGTTGCCGCACTTGCCCGCGAACATGAACTGGTGGTTGTCCACGGCGGCGGCAAACAGGTCACTCGCTACCTGGAAGAACGTGGCATTCAGAGCCGGTTCGTCGGCGGCCTGCGCGTATCCGATGAATCCGTCATCGACGCTGTCACCCAGGTGATTGCGGGCAAGGTCAACAAGCAACTGGTGGCCGCTATAAATGCCGCGGGAAAACTGGCGGTGGGATTGTCCGGCGTGGATGGATTGTTGACCAAAGCAGAAAGGTTAAATCCGGAGCTTGGTTTTGTTGGAAAACCGTCGAAAACGGATGGAAATCTGCTCGATTTGTTAGTTGAGGCACGGTTTTTGCCGGTTGTCGCCTGTATCGCGGCCGATGAGTCGGGCAACATCTACAATGTGAACGCGGATCAAATGGCGGTATCCTGCGCGACCGGGTGGCACGCGGCGAGGCTGATCTTCTTGACCGATGTGCCGGGCGTAAGGGACGGCAACGGCGAACTTGTCTCCTCAATAACTCCGGAAGTGGTTGAGCAGCTTGTCGGTTCGGGCGTTGCCCATGGAGGAATGCAAGCCAAACTCGAAGCTGCCGTTGCAGCGCTGCACGCCGGCATTTCAACCGTAATAATCGCCTCCGGGCGTGAGCCGGACATTTGCAGCCGTCTGCTCGCGGGAGAAGTTATTGGGACCACTCTTTCGTTGAATAATGCCGCGTAGCAAAAGATTTCGAACGAGGATTAATTCAATCGAATAGGCAAAGCTGCGATGAAGTCCGGGTCTTGAAGCGCCTCGCCTGGCGAATACCGGAACAGTTAGGCAAAATTCGTTTGGCTTCATTGCACGAATTGGTACAACTGCCGATCCGGCAAAACTTACCCTCAGCGAACTGAAAATCCATTGGCTATTTAATAAAGCCGCGGCTATTTCTCAGAAGTAACGGTAAATTTTTTCGACTTTTCGCATTTTTTACTAGATTTAACGAACCAGTACCAGTATACTCAGTACCAATCCGTTTCTAGTACTGGGTGACTAGGGAAGGTTATCAACACAAAAATGCGCGCTCAAACAGTAGACATTCAAGAATCAACCGGACGTATTCTCTGCTGCACGATTTTTCGTCCAGGCGGGCGAAAGCTCTTGGCGAAGGGCCATGTTCTGAGTGACGAAGACGTTCGTTTGCTTCAAACGGAAGGCATGAACCAGGTTTGGGTGACGCAGCTCGAAGATGGCGAGGTCGGCGAAGACGAGGCCGTCACGGCAGTTGCCGGTGGAATGTGCTGCGGATCGATTGAGATCAAGCTTGCCGCGGGCGGCAGGGCGAATCTGATTGCCACAGAAGACGCGTGCGTCTTGCTCGATGAAGAACTGTTGAAACAGATCAACTGCACCAGCACCATCGTGATTGCGACGGTGGCGAATTACCGG